>JBEHYX010000001.1:0-116087 GCA_048497945.1 Verrucomicrobiota bacterium
GAGGTCCTTGTCGGCCGGGGCGGTCTTCTTTTCCTTTTCGAAGTAGGCGCGGAAAATCTCGTACGGCAGCTGCGTGAGCACGCCGGCGCCGTCGCCGGTGATGGCGTCGGCGTCGATGGCGCCACGGTGGGCCAGGGCTTTGAGCGCGGCAAGCGCGCGGGCGAGAACGTCGTGGCTGCGTTCGCCGGTGATGCGGGCAATGAAACCGACGCCGCAAGCGTCGTGTTCGAACTCGGGATTATAGAGCGGAGATGGCCGTAGATTGCTCACTAGTTTGGATTGGTCGGAGGTTAATAAACGGGCACCGATACCCGCTCTGGCAATAGTGTTTTTTATCGGCGGCAGTAGAGGAGTTGCACAGGTGCGCTTGGCAGAGCGGAGCACAGATTCGGCCGGCTCCGGACAATCACGTCATAAGCGTAATCCGGGCCAGCGCGGGCGCAAATCCGGGCGCGGTGACACGGAGGGCGCGGGGCAGGGGCGCAGACTTGCTGCGCCCAATCCCGGCCCGGCGGGATTCCGGCCGACATCGTACGTCTTTGGGATTCGGCGCGGTGCGCCGAATGGGCGCAGCAAGCCTGCGCCCCTACCCTGTTTTGCCTCCAAAATTCCGCGCATATTTTGTTTGCACGACCCCACCCTTTCCCATCCATTCACCGCTCCTCCGGTCCCTCCGGCGGATGAAAAGACGGGACGTAGCTTAGCCTGGTAGAGCGCTTGCTTCGGGAGCAAGAGGTCGAGAGTTCGAATCTCTCCGTCCCGACCATCCCCCCATAGATAAGAAAACGGGGGCTGGTCATTAAAATCCTCTGCAACGCGTTGATTGCACGAGGTAAGCGGAGTAGCCCGATTTTAATGATAAATCGCAGCTTTCTGGTTTAGCCGCGGCGAAAACAAGAATCTTCACTTTTTTCGCCTCATACCCGGCCAGGTTCGAACCATTAAAATGCCGCTCACTTGAATCGGCCGGTGCCGCAGGTATATTTTCGAGCCGACTCAATTTCAGGCAGAGCCGAGGCCGCTATGGATCGCTCTCCGAAGAAACTCGGAGAATTTTTATGCAGGAGATCCATAGCCCTATACCCTCACTATGCACTGTGCCCGTGGCCATCTACACACGGGTCTCTACACACCGCCAAGTTGGCGGAAGATTTGATTCCTGCGAAAGTCAGGCAGCTATCTGCCGAGACTACATCCGCCGGCGTGTCAGCGACGGTTGGTTTGAGGTGGCCTGCTATACTGATCCTGCGTTCTCGGGTGGGACGATGGATCGCCCTGGAATTCAGGCGCTCAAAAGCCAAATCGCCTCTGGCAGCGTTAAGATTGTTCTAATCTACAAGCTCGAGCGCTTGATGCGATGCACTGATGAGTGGTCTCCATTTCGCGCGTTTCTGAAGCAACACGGCTGCGTTCTAGTGACCACATCGGAAGGACCGTGCGGAGACACTCCCTCCGAACGATTGAAAGATCATCTACTGATGAGCGTGGCTGAGTATGAGCGGCTCAACACCGCAGACAAAGTGCGGAAAAAGCTATTGGAACAGGCTAAGCGCGGCTTCTGGAACTGCGGCATGGTCCCATTCGGGTACACTTACGACAAGGAGGCCAAGATACTTAATCCGTGCGTCATCGAATCGCCGATCGTTAAGCAGATCTACATCGAGGCGGCCCAATTGGTCCCGGCGGCAGACATCGTAGCTCACTTAAACAACGGCGGCGTTAAGACACGAACGCGCACAGTGCGCAATCGAGCAGGCGAATACCGGGAAGTTGGCGGCAACTTTTTCACAGCGGAACGACTCCGTAATCTTGTCCGGAATCCTATCTACGCGGGACGCGTCCGCTTCAACAAACAGGAATTTCCAGGCCAACACATGCCGATTGTTGATGCTGATCTGTGGGACCGGGCGTCTGCTGCGATTGAACAATCGCCTCGTGCAATCAGAAGAAAGCGCACAAGGGCCAAACATTTTCATCTACTCAAGGGGCTCGTTTATTGCGGTTGTTGCGACCGCCCAATGGTGCCCAACGGTTCCGGAAAACGCGCCGCCACCGGGAACCCTTACCGTTATTATACCTGCGGGTACGGCCATTACCGGAACCAGAATCCCTGTGTGGTTCGCCACGTATCTGCAGACGCTCTTGAGGCCGTGATGATTCAGTTCATCAGCATGTGCGCACGGCATCCCGATATCCTGGATGAAGCGGTTAACAAATGCACCCAGTACTCTGACATCCGTCGAGAATCTACCGAACGCGCATTTGAGAAGACACGAAACGCAATCAACGTCATCAATGAGCAAATTGAGCGATGCGTGCAGTTCATCCAAACAGGCAGGACGAATGTGGTGGATGATGAGCTTCGCGAAAAAATCACCGGCCTCAAACATGCCAAGTCACCCTTGCTCGTTGAGCACGAGAAGCTGCGGCAAGAACTAGTGCGTTACGATACACGTATTGTTGATACCAAACTTGTCCGCAATGCGTTAGACCATATACGCGAAATCCTGCCGACACTTCCACCGGACGAGCAGCGCGACCTTGTCGAGTTGGTTGCAGAAAGAGTCGAAGTGCATCCTACCCAATCTCCAAAACGGCGCTCCAAATCCTGTGGGCGGGAATTCGAACTGAGAATTCATATGCGCCTCGTTCGCATCGTGGAGGGCATGGCGAGCAGGTTGGTTGTCCCGCTCTCCACAACACGAAGTCATCCACGTAAGGGTCGAGCGATGGTGATGAAGATTAGTTTTATCCTTCCCAGTGCTGGTACTTCGCGACCGATCGTCATACTGACACCGGCACGGCACGAAATTCATCGTAGTGAGCAGCGTCCTCCCTCGCCTGTGTCCCAAAAAACGCCGCGCCAGAATCCTATGCTTCGCGCGCTGAATTGGCACCGAATGTTGGCCACTGATCCAAATCTCTCGCGGGTGAAGCTAGCCAAGCTAGAGAAGGTGACGCCAGGCACTATTACTCATCATCTCAAACTGATGCACCTGCATCCAAAGATTCAGCTATACATGGCCAATCCCAACGATCCGACTGAACTGCGTTGTTTCAGCCTAAACAAAATGAAAGCACTCGCGGAATTGCCAACAGAGGAACAGATCACCAGATTTCCAGAATTGAATGTGAAAGAAACTGTCGTGGACCACGCAATCAATTGAAGTACGCTCGTCCGGAGATTCGCTTCGGGCAAAATTCCAAAATCGACCAAACCTCTACAACGTCAGAAACATCCCCGCTCATCCGGTTTTCCGGCCATGTGCAGTCCGACCAATTGGCAAATCTTGCCGGTTTGCTGTATCGCGTTCGCCAGTTTCGCGACCAGTCGCCAGTTGTGTGTGTAACGGTGATTCTCGATGCGAACGTGATCATTGGCGACCTGATCTGGCTTTGTCGAAAAAGAAGAACGGCACACGCACGCTCTAACCTTTTGGAATTGTTGGAGTGTGCCACGGTAAAAGCCTATGCCCCGACCTACCTTGCGGTTGAGATCGAACAACACCTGAAAGAATTAGAACGTGAATTTGCTATCCATCCGGAAGACGTGCTCACCCAATGGAAGCGATTTGAGGCTCACATCATTTTTGAAGACATGGGGGGCCCAGATCCGGACTTCCCTAATGTTTCCGACCCGAAGGATGTTCCCTATGTCCGGCTGCATCAGAAACTCGCCATTCCCATCGTGACTCACGACCAGCACTTGGCGGCGATGGGAGCCGACGTAATAAACGTGCACCTCTTTGCTCCAATGCGCACCTACTCCCGACAACGAGCTGTGGAATACCAAATCAAGATTGCGGGTATCGGCGCAATGTTGGCGACCGGGGTTGCTGCCAAACTGGCCTTTGAGGGCACAAGAGCAGCCGGTAAAGCGATTGCGAGCCTTCCCAAACCGATAATGCTGCTCGGCGCGGTCGGGCTGATCGCGGCATTGCTCCATCCTACATCGCGCCGCTGGTTATTTGATCGCGCAGGGGATACGGCTGTTGCTGCAGGCATTGCAACCGCAGGGTTGTACGAATTCCTGCTGCCAATAATCGACGAGCATAATTCTGCGAAACAGAACGCGAACGCGAGTGCCATGGCTGTCGTGGAATTACTGAAACAAGCCGGTGTTTCACCGGAACTGGCCCTGAAACACATGGAGGTAGTATCTTCGGCGAGACCCTCCAAGCGTCGCCGGTCTCTGGCACGACGCCAGCGAAAGCCGAAACCAGCGGAGATCCTGTCCCCCCAGCATGGATGACATATTTCGCAACCTCGCAGAGGAATACCGCGCTAAGAGGGACTGGCTCTTATTTTTGGAAACCCGGCGAAACCTAGACCAAGACCGCGGAATTTCTGCATTAAATGAGGTACCCTTGGATGTATCGGATTCAGAATATAGGGCCTTGGTCCGAAAGACTTATACTTGGGCTGATCGGATTTGGGACAATCGAGCAGCGTGGTTGGATATTTTTCACGGGACCCGGCGAGCCCTAGGCTCATTCACATCCCCAGCCGATCAACTTAAGTTGGACCAGTTGGCAGATCCATTGGTTATCTATCGCGGCTGTTGTGAACACAATCAACCGGGCTTTTCCTGGACCTTGGATCGGCAGCGAGCAGAGCGCTTCGCGGCTTTCTCTCAAGAACTGACCAAGGCGAGCCAACGGATCATCGTTTCCGGCCAGATCGCGCGTGCGCGGGTTTTGGCTTACGTCACGACTCGCAATGAAGAGGAAATTATCGCGCTGCTCGAACATGTCACCGATCAACAAAGCGAGGACATTACCCACCTGCCTCCTATGACCGAGGCAATGATCAAGTTGCTCGGCAAAAATCCCAAGTGAAGGGTGATCCTTTTCAGCTAGCGCGCGCAAGTGCCCGCTTAAATCAAGTACTTCGGAATTTCCTTCTGCATTTCCGTGATGGTGTAGGCCATGCGTACATGGGTGCGAAAACTGTCCAATAAACCAAAGGGGCAGGCCGACAGGGTTCATCGCTGCCATCGATAACCCACAGTCATCAGGAATACGTCCCATCTAAGCGACGAATTGTTGCAATATCGAAACCCGAAGAGTTCGGCGGATAAATTTGAACTTCAATACCGTTAGTTAAGGAGGAATTTTGTCTCGTTATCATCCGCGTGTTTTGCCACTTTTTCTACGGGCCAACGGTCGCGATACACGCGACCCGCGGTCCTTTTTTTTGGCCCCATGAAATCCTTGCCACCCAGGTCGACGGATCAGCGACGCGAAGAATTGCTCTCCTGTTTCGAAGCCCGGCTCTTCCGTCCGGCGGTAGCCGAGTTCGCCAAGCGAATAGCCGAAATCACCCAAAAACATGACGTAACTATCATCATGGCGCGGAAGGCTGCCTGCTTCGTCGAGTGCTTGAGGACCGTCGGCTTGTCCGCATTCCAAGGAATAGTGGTCTCTGACCGAGTGTTGGATTGGGACACGCGATGGCTTCGTGGAAAACGCATCGCCGTCATCGACGACTGCGTGATCAGCGGTTCAACGCTGTATCGAATCAAACGGCAACTCGTACAGCTGGATTGCAAGGTATCAATCCATGCCTTGGCTGTAGATAAGGAATGGTTTCGCAAGGACCTTTTCAAAATCGAGAGACCCTACCTTCGCTTGAAAAGCGAACCGCTGTCTGGGCTATGTGCCGACGTCGTGGACGCAATTGCCTCGCTCCCCATGCCCTATGCGTCTGACTTCCCGTTGTTCAACGGCATCACTGTCTCCTTCGCTGAATTCCGATCGATGTGTGCGATGCCTGACTACCGGTACGTCGAAACGACCTCGCGACATCAGTCTGATCATCAGGCGCGATCTTTCTCCGTGCGGATGCAGCCGTCTGCCATGAAACGACTCGAGGCGGACATCGGCTGGACCCTGCCGCCCGGTGCGCTGGCGAAGCTTCGTATCACCGGAGTCCAGTCCCAGGAAGGCTTTGTCCTCTCCGTTTTGCCCATTGTGAGCCTTCCGCCGTTAACGGTGGAAGAAGTTGATGCGCTGCTGCGCGAATGTTTGGAACGGTTTCCTCAAGAACGAGCGATCATCGAAACTGCGCTTCCACCACATGATGCAGGCACATTTGTTCGACAGGCCGCCGCCAAGGCGAAGCTTCGGCTAGTGACGTACTGGATTGGAGCCCGCGTAGCCAACGCGTTCGAACGCGATGTAAGCACGTTACTGGGCAAACCGCTCTTCCCCCAGATCGCGAGCCGGCAGAATCTGGCCTACCTAGTTCCACCCCACGCGGTCGCAGCTACTCAGCATATCGCCGACTCAATCGGGGCTTTTTGGCGAAATCCCGGAATCCCGGCGGAGCCTCATCACGGGCGAGAGCACGACAATAGCGCACCGTGGATTTATGGGGATGTTCGAAAATCCCTCGATGCTCATTCCCTTTTTGGGCACCTGATGCAGCCATTTCTGAACCTTTACCATAAGAAAGAGCTGCCGACCCGGGAACTAGTACTGAAAAGGGGAGCCGAGATACTGGACCCACCGGCAAAGGAAACTTCCGGTCAAAAAGAATTCACCGGATTGTTGTCGGAATTGCGGGAATACCAGAAGGCCTCTAATCGATTGAATGAGGGGTTTAGCTTTGCCGAAGTGGTCTCATGGCTCGATCCGGTGGCTCCCCGAATTGGCAGCGCCCATGATATTGCCTCTCGCTTCTTGGATGAAGTTGTTGATCGCGGCTACATCGTCCCCATCACCTACTGCGGCAGAGTGAAAGGCGGCCAGGAACTCGTCTACCGGGCTTACCGCCATGGCGAGGACATCCTATTCAATCAATCGACGAAGGCGGCATTGTCTCAGATGCTCGAACATCTGCTGAAAGGCAGAAACCTGGATGGCATGGCATCCATCAGGTTGACCAAGTCGCTTGCTCTCTTCCTTCGAGCTGGGCTGAATGTGGGGATTCTCGAAGAGGATCGGCCTCCTTTTGCTCGGGATTGCGATCAGACCTTGGCTTTGCGTTTCTGGGAACATGGAGTCGTTCCTACCGTCAACGCCGATGACGAGATTGCCGCGACGCCGGGAAAGTCACTCTTGAACGTACTCGTCAGCGAAGGATACCTGCGAACCGAGGGTGACGTGTTTAAATTCCGACAACGGCTGAATGGCGGTCTGCGCAAAGTGCAGGAAAAGAGGTCGGCGATTTTCGGGCGATTGCTTCAGAAAGTGACCACTGCAACCAAGACTAAGGGGAGCCTTGCGTTTACCAACTGGGAGCTCGCCTTGGCAGCCACCTGTTACACGCCACAGGATACCGCGATGGCTATGGCGGCCGAAATCGAAGTCGTGCGCCATCGTACCGCGGAAGAGGCGCGATCCGAACTTTATCGCATCGCAACTACAACGCCGCTGCACGGCATGGAACTCAATGCTGAGAAACTGTCGAATGCCGCGGACCAATTGCGCTCAAAAGCACTCGGCATCGTCACCCCCCTTCATAGCGGCATTTGGAAATGGCGCCATCTGCGCAATCGACGCCCAGATGAAATCTACGACCGCATGGCAAAAATCTTCGCCGAAGACCTGGAACGAGATACCTGGGAAACCTATTGGCCAGAGACTCATGCTCAGGAAGCTGACGCTTTGTCGCTCCGCCTGCCTGGCGTATTGGATGTAACCGCACGATGGCTACTGCGATTTGCCACTCAATGGACCATGCTCGAATTGTTGCACCGTTACGCGGCGCTCGAGGCATCCGAACCGGGGCGAGCAGTGCGCACGCTCGCAGAATTGAAACCAGACGAATCTGAACAGAGGCAACTGCCATTCGGCTGGGAAGGAAACGACGAACCACCCTCCCCGAGTATTGCCGTACATGAACAACGCCTAATTCGTTGTGTTTTGGAAGCTCATGGATTCGGCGTAGCCTACGCGAAAATCAATGGCGAGGAGTCGCACAGGTTGAACCAACACCTGCAGCATTGGCTTGATCTGCTTAAAAAGCCGGGGGTCCAACTGGATGATCTAAGGACAAAAATAAAAAACCGGCTTCAGGATATGCTCGAGGGACCGGCTGAAGATGTGCTCAAACGCGTGCGGATCGAATGCACAAACCTGGGGCATGACGAGCCGCTGTTCTCCATGCCCCACATTCTGATGTTTAGGTGCGCAAATCGCGGCAAGCTGGCCGCATGGAGATCGTTGGCCGAACGTCTTTGGCGTGAATATCAGGTAGATCTCACGATGGGGAATGTTTCGCTCGATGATCGCCCCGTAATATTGCCCGACTTCGATGACTCCTATGGCATCGGGCTGGCCGTTGGTTGCACTTCGTCCCCCGTTCACTTGGCCGCCTTTATTCAGCTGGCGGCCAAAAGAACGAAACTGGTCGAGGAGAGCCAAATATTGCTGTTCACCTCGCTCCCCGACGAGATCGCACCATTCAAGCGCAAGTTCAGCTCCGAATTCGGGGCGAGCGCGTTTGCCGACTATCTGCGATTGTTCAATTCACCCCGCTTTCCAGTCCGACTGCCCCCATCACCGGGAACTTTCGCTCTAGTCGACTTTGCGAACCGCGCCGATCCAAAGTTCGCGGAATCGCTCGGCCTCGCGTTGCAGACAAGCAGCGAAGTCAATCCTCTCGACCACCCGATGCTTCCTCTCCCTCGTCGTTTCGGAGTTGGAACAATACAGCATCAGCCCGCTACTGCAGTCGAAATCACCAAGGCGCCAAGGGTTGATGTCGCTATCCTTACTATTGTGCCCACAGAACTCCAGGCCGTCCTTGCCGGGTTAAGGCGGCACGGTAGTGCGGAACGCAAACTGGTTGAGCCCGCCAACCGTGACTACTACCTCGGGACCCTACCGGCTCTGACCGGATCGCATCGCGTGGTTGTGGGAAGAAGCTGGCGCAAGGGGCAGGAATCGGCTTCCGCAGCATTTCATGCTATCGATCAGGCTTTTCATCCCCGAACAATCGTCCTGCTGGGAATCAGCGGCGCCGTGAAACCCAAGCAAAACCTTGGAGACGTCGCCATTGGAACCGAATTTTTACGATACGACTTTGGCGAAATCGTAGGAGCAGAATTACTCCGACGACCGGAGCCATGGCCAGACCTCGAAGGATGGCAACACCCACTCATCGAACGATTCGAGAACGAATATACCGACCCGGCTAAATTGCAGGGAAATACCGGCGAGTTTACGGTCCGACTCGGGCCAATTGCGACCGGGAATTGGGTCGTGAAAAGCAAGGAGGCTGAAATTCGTGAATACCTGAGGAGAACCGCTGCAAATACACTCGTTCTTGAAATGGAAGCTGCGGGCTTCCTGTCTGCCTACCAAGAAAGTCAGCGCCGAACCAACGAACACCCTGAGGGCTTCTTTATCGTTCGCGGCATTTCCGACCATGCGGACATCCAAAAAGACGATGCGGCGCAAAGGATTTGCTCAGAAAATGCGTTCACCTGCCTAGAAAAAATACTTTCGATGTATTGCTACGAGAACGGTCGCTTTCGCATCTAGCGAGAAACACTCTTTCCTCCCCAAACATCGCTTGTTCCTCTGTAGCATTCCAGCGAATGCGAAGCATGGACTATGCTTCAATCAAACTTTCTTGCTTTTACCCGACCCGATAACGCATGCGAGCAACAGAATTCCCTCACTATGTCTGATATCGATGGCGACCTGCAATTTGCTCCTGGAATCCCCTTTCATGCCCTCGATTTTCGCAGCGGCAAGCTAGCTGATCAATTCGAAGCGCGGATTGAAGGATTCTATATCGACCCAGCACTATCATTGGCCAAGAATCGATTCGATTTCGCAGCGGGGCTGCTTGCGGTTTGCGCAGCCGACGCGCTGGGTGGAATCTTCACCGGAGCGAGCGGCACCAGAAGCCGAATGGTCGGATTTTTTCGGACGATTCCGGGGCTGGATAGAAAGAACTTCGCCGAGCTTTTTTGCGACGACTTCAGAAACGGGTTGGTACATGATGCACGGGTGAAAAATGGCGGAAAGTTTTCAATCAATTATGATGACGCAGCGGTGCCCTTCGGTAGCAGCCTTGAAGTCAATCCCTATGCCCTCGCGCTGAACGTCCGCAAAACGCTTCGGGAACAGTGTGCGCAGGCACGGAAAAATGCTGCCGAGCTAAAGGCACTTGCTGCCGTGATCAAGCGACGCTTCGAAGATGACATCAAAGCCACTGCGCGCCTTCGTTGGAAACGAATCTGATTCGCGAGCGCGCAATTCCAAGAGCCGTTTTATGCGCTCGAAAATCCCGCTCTTTGACCACCCGCCGGCAATACCTGGACAACCGCCAGTAATGCGATTGGAAGATATTCGAGACGACGGAATTTACACGGTCACTTGGAAAGAGGGCCACACTACCACCACAATCGTAGCCAATGAAAAATTTCAGATATTGGCTGATCTTGCGATCGAAGCGTTCTGCGACCGCTATTATCGGGAAGCTGTTCTGACCTGCGCGTCTGCTCTGGATGCCTACATGGATTTCCACATCGAGGTTATGCTGCGCTCTCGCGAAACGACAGCGGACACGGCCGCCGCGGTGCTCAAACTTACTTCGCGTCAAGCCGAGCGGCGCCTCGGAGCATTCCTCACTGTTGAGGCTGCAGCCGGAAACTTTCCCACCCACATCGAACAAACGATGGTCGAACTGAGAAATTCAATCGTACATAAAGGCTATATTCCAACCGAGGGCGAGACCTTGGAATATCTGGATCACGTCATCGCATTCATTGTAGCGCGCTATGCTCATCTCTATTCCAAGCATCAGGCTCTCACCATGAAGCTTTTCTTCGAGCGAATCTCTACCTTACCCAAACCGACAACACCAGGCCGAGGCCATGCCACGCTCTCCATGCAAACCGTAATCACAGCACTTGCCTTCAAGAACTCTCCTGAAGTGGTAAGCTTGGCTGACTATATCACATGGTGGAAGAAGCGCAAAGCGACCCTTTCCTACTGACAGAGAATTCGCCGCAATCCCAAACGGTGCAGATTCATCGTCTTTGACGGTTGGTGTTCGGTAATGGTTTTTGAAAATCCGTGGAAACGATCAAGCCGGCGGCAAATGCGCGCACCACCAATTGTACAGAACGTGTGAGGCGGCAGGTTGGTATTTCGCTCGGACCTGAATTAACTGTAAGGCAACCTTTACCTCTTCGGGTGAGCAACCGGTGTCAGCCCACGCTTTGATGAGATCTAACGTAGAACGCAATTTGGCGGGGTCTCCCCCCGCCTCGATATATACTTTTTTCGCCGTCGTATCGTCAGTTGCCAAATAATCGCCCCGCTGAATGGCAATCGCCATCGCCATCGCCTCTCCATCGTCCATCCGAGTAGCTAAACTCACATAGAGATTTTTCTCTTCGACAGACTGTAGTGAAGCCTCCACCAACGTTCCATTTCCAATTAGCGGACTTAAATCGATCCGCACCTTAATGGGATCAGTACCTGGCGGATTTCGCAGATAAATCGCTTCGCTTCGAACGATCGGACACAGTGCTGCCTGTGAAGGAAATTGACGCGCGATCTCTTCAAACCGTCCTGTCGCCAGCAAATTAATTAAGGCGCACGAATCTAAAAGTATCATGGCGGCATGGACGTTTTTGCCGCCGAGGATTATTTTAGTTCAACGTCTCCGCAAAGTTTAACTGCATGGGTACAAAGCCACTGGACCTTTGTAGATTAAAGCGACTCCGTATTTCCTCTAGTCGTTCACGTGCTGAAACACGATCAGTTCTAAGATAGTTAGCCACTTGCCCCTCAGTAACTAGGCTCTGCTCATAGGCTAAGAGAACCAAATAGAGGTAGCGCGCTGGAAACTGCTCTTCAGCCGGCGCCGGAGCCTGGAGCCCCAAAACTTTCTGAGCCACTCGAGGTTTGAATCCTTCTTCTCGCTTCGCATCCCAAGTGCCACTCGGAAGTCGTTTCAGATCTTCCAACCTAAGTACGAGCGCCTGCACAGAAACCTGATATAAATCAGCTAAGTGTAGAATATCTGCCAAAGAGATTTTCTGACCATTGGCGCGATAGATATCCGCAAATCTTCGAGTCAGACCATTGGCTGGCATCAAGAAGCACTTAGCAAATTCCTCGGCGAAGCGTTCTCGCGCCGTATTCGCACGTTTCTCGTGCAGATAAGTCATCTCCACTTCGAAACGCGCCGTAAGATAATGCCCGTATTCATGAGCAATAGACCAGTTTCGCCGATCCTTCGGATGACTCGCATTAATCCCAATACATCCGCCCAACACATCGGTGTACGCAAAAATTCCCGCGATCTGCGAAGGCATCGTGTAGAAAAATATTCTCAAACCGCGATCTGACTCGAGCAGTGTCGCCAAATCGCTCACAGGTCCGTCACCCAATCCAAGGCGATTGCGCTCAGTAGCTGCAATATCCTCCGCAGCCTGCTCAACAGGGGTTCCCTTGATTTCGTAAACGTCCTGATTGTTTCTCGGCATCGGCTTTCCGCATCGCTGCTCAAGATCAAAGTAATCCTCCGCCAAGCGCTGTAACTGAACTACACATTCAGAATGGTCATCGGGCGCTGCTTTATTTGGGGTCAGCACTGCGCGAAATTCGGGCACAAACGACTCTACTAGTTGCGCTCGCCCGACCATTTCAGATACGTTTCGTCCATATAGCGAAGCAAGCCGGATCAACTCGTCTGCGTTAAGGCGACGTTCGCCCTTTTCGATCGCCACTATAGTCGTGCGCGCAACATCCATGGACGTCGCGACTGCTTCCTGCGTCAGCCCGCGGGACTTGCGGGCCTCCTGCAGTCGCTTGCCCAAGATCTCAGGATCCAGGGAGGACAGGATGTCCTTGTTCATGACGACACCGTAAGGGAGTTGGACGCAGCCATTGGTTTGGCCACAGAGTTATAATTCTTGGGAAAGCTGAAGGAATGCCACTCGTTCACGTAAGTTTGATAAAGGGAGAGGAGTCGTTGCATGACCACACTCGAATTCTCGTTCGCCTTCGCGCTAAGGACCGCCACCACATCGCGAAGTTCAGGATATTCTGCGAAAAATGCTGCGCCCGGTGCCGGCGTGGCCAAGAGCTCCGCAAATTTGTTCACCTGAAGATTCATCCGGCGCAGACCAAATAGTCGTTCTGCTGGTAGATCTTTCCCCGGAATACCTAGATCGTAGTTATAAAACTCGCCTGGATCAGACCCACTCAATCCCGCTACTTGAAGAGAGAGTCGACGCAGCAAGCATGAAGTACACACGCCGCATTGAGGTACGTTCGCAATGCGGTGAGGGAACCCATCACAGGAAAAAGTTCTTACGACCGCGTCAGCAAATGGCTTAAACGCCGGACTCGCGCACATTTGTCCTTTGGTAGAAAACAAAAACGGGTTTCGAATAGAAAATTGCTGCCCCGAGAGCACCCTAATGAAGCGCTCCATCTTCACCAAAGCAATCGGGCTCATGGCTCGAGTGCACGCCGTTCCAAGTTGAGAGCTGTTGTACGGGAGATTGAGTGCTCCTACCCCATTTTCGAAGACGTCCAAACTCGAGGTTTTGGCCATCAGGGCCGTAAGTGCACCCAAGGTAAGGTAGAGAAATCCGCGTGAACGTTGGCTTTTCTCTTCGACAGGCCGTTTCCCACGAATCCGGTGGATACCATAAGTGATGGATAAGTGCTGGATCGAAGCTTTGGTCCGGCCCTGTAGCATTCCAACCTGCGCTCGCTGTTCAGTAATTTGTCGCCCGTGCGTTGCACCAGATACCAGCACGAACCGTTCGGACGGGTTGTTGGCAATGGTTTGGACCGTACCCGCGAAAGAATCCAAACCACCACTAAACAGGGATACTCGTGCTGGCTCGGTACCGAACAGATCGGTCATCAGCAGCTGAGTTTCTGACACTCGCCGATCACCTGACTTGGTTTCGAAAACAAACTCCCACTGATCCTCAGTGAATTCCATCAGAGTATCCTGCAATGCTTCAAGCACGGTCTGACTTGCCCAGACATCTGGCCGGCGCATCGGTACGTTAAGGACAATTTTTCTGCCCCACGTCATCCCCTCTCTATCCTTGGGATCACGTCGCAGAGAAAACTTGTCCGCCAAATAAACATATACCGCCAAGTCGACCAGGTCGGCATACAGTGAGGGAATGGCCTGAAAAAATCGTTCGTATACCGGCTGATCGTTCAGATTGATCCGCCCAATCGAGCCAATCGTGGACACCGCAGATTCTAGGCGCATTGCGTCCGCCCGGTACTCGAAACACCGGGGCGCAGTACGATGCGATTTACCGGCCGCTGCCATGGATCACTTCCAAAGCTTCGTGTAGATGCACGAGTTCGTTTGCGTGAGGATGTTTGACCGGTTTGGCCACTCGTGGCGCGGAACCCGGCTTGTCGATCATGCCGACTACTAGTGGCTCCATCTTATCGACGTTTTGAGTATAAATCTCTGCCTTCAATTCCGCCCATTGCCGTGCATTCAAATTCATCGATTGCACGAACCCATCCTCGACCCGATCCAGAAACTTGTGATCGAGGATCTCTTTGAAGAAAGACTGAGCAAACGCATGTTTCACACCTGCCGCATCCGTGGGCGGCGTGGCCATCTCGGCCACTTTGAGTGCCGCCAGTCTCGCCAATTGGGCACCCTTCGTGAACCCGCTATCTCGAGCAATAATTTTGTTTAGCCGATCGCGAAGCGATCCGCCGTTATCAAATGGCAACATCATGTCGTTACTTGCCTGAAGCGTGGCCGTGAGTTCCCGCAGCACGGAAGGCAGGCACGGGCTGCCCAGCTCTTTCGCGCTGCTGCGCAACGCTTCCATAATATACTTTGAGACCTTTCGTTCATCCCAATGAGAAGACGTTCCGCGGATCTCGTTGAAGGCTTTTCTCCAGCCCTTCCCAAGGCGTCGCTCGAAAATATCACCGTCCGGCATGGTCATTAGCCAACGAATAGAAACTGACATGTCAACATAGTTATATGATTTTACAGTGTAAATGTCAGATTCCACTTGCAGAACGCCGACAACGACCTACCCCATGAGAATCGGAGATTCTCTCCGAGTTCTTTAAAATGAAAACGCCCCATCACGTTTCGGCGATGGGGCGTAAATGACTTCCGAGCTCACAACTCGGGCAAACATACCAAGGTTGCGGCGGACGTCGGAATCGACACCTGATCATGCCGCAGGTCGAAAGCCTTGGTCAACCCAACAAACCTGGAGACCGTTTCGATGCATTTCGAAATTTACCTCTCCGGCGGTTACTACCGTTGGCGCCTCAAGGCCAACAACAACGAGATTATCGCTCAGGGCGAAGCTTACACCACTAAGCAAAACTGCCTGAAAGCCATCAACCTCGTGGCCAGTTCCGCTGGATCCCAAATCTACGATCAAACTTAAAACCCGCTCGATCAATTCGAGTTCAAGAGACCCATCACCTTGGGTCTCTTTTTTTTGACCCACTCCACCAACAGCACATCACGGCGAATTGCGGCGCAGAAATCCCCGTATAAATTCGGATGATCGAGAGGGTGGGAAGAGAATGCCTAGAAATCGTACCCCGCAAAGCAACTTAGGAGCTGTCCCGTTCCAGTTCCAAAAGTTCTGGGAATCCTTCGGATTTTATCAATCGCAAGTACGCCAAGGTATAATTCTTCATCGATCTTCTGACCTTAAGGGTTACCTCGCCTTTCTTCATTTCAAAATCCTGTTCGATCGCGCGGCGTTGAATCTCAGATAATTTTGAATGAGATTTCAGGCGAATAGTTTCCCATGTATTCCAGTCCTTATCGTCTGTCTGAGGTTTATCTTTTTCGACTGGAGCACGGGTTTTGCTTACGCGACCGATCACGAAGTCCTTGTAAGTGTGATCACGGTGGCAATAAGCGCGCACGTGCCAGCGGTAGCCATCGTGTGCGAAGGCGTGTGGCGTGATCCAGCGCCAGCTTTCGGAATTACCATGAATTGAGAGATAATAGATCTCGAGTGCGAGGGATTGCGCAATTGCTCGAAAAATGTCGCGAGCAACGGTTGGAATAACTGAGCGAAATGGCAGATCGATAGATGCTACTTTGTCTCCGGTTATCGTGCCCTTCCCATCGCTGCCGAGGAATCTCGATACGGCATCGGCTAGATTAGGAGACACGAGTTTGAGTTCCATATTCTGTGCTCCGAAATATCGCTTCGCGTTCAGGTCATAGCGGAGCCCATCTGGATTAATTTCCATGTAGGCCTGAAGATCAGAAGAGGCCTGCGGGAGGGACTGGCCGAACTCATTGGCCAGGTCGGATCTTTGGATCCATCCCCGCCAAAAGGCTGCGAGTTCAATGTATTCCAAGCGACGGCGAACGTCCCAACGCGTTGGATTGGTAGTGTTTCCCATGTGTGTAGTTAAATACGATTGACTAGTGATTCTGTGCCAATATCTCCAAGAAATGTGCCCGCCCTGTCAACTTGAACCCAGCCGGCACCAGTTCTTTTCGACACTATACCCGTTCGTTAGCTCCCAGTTGCCGGAAGCCGATGAGCGTGGTCACGGCCCTACTGGGCTCAATGTCCGTAATTAGTTCGCCAGGCACTTGGCGACCCAAGCAAACATGCCAAATCTCACCGTTACCCGCGCGAAGCCGAACCCGGCCGGTCGCGATCGCGCCAACGGCCGCCCCATCGTTTCGCAGCTGTTGGGCGAATGGGTCGATCTCACCAATACTGCTAGTACTGCCATCAATTTGGGCGGCGCAGGGCTCACCCACCGCACCTACGACGCGCAAGGGCGGTTGGAGCCGAATTCGACCATTTATTGGCAGGGCTCGGCGGCGATCGTGCTGCAGCCTGGACAGGTACTGCGGGTGCATACGGGCCGGGAGAGCGACCGCGGCGTCATGAACTACGAGGACTCGGTTGGGGCACACTATCATGCGTTCGCCGAGAGCAATAATTTTGTTCTCAACAATGCGCAGGGCGACGAGCCCTCCATCTGGGCCAAGGACAGCAACGGACGTTGGTCGATCCGGATCGATGGCGCCTGGTATTCCCCTCACCCGCCGGAAGGCGCGGTGCTGCGCCGGTCGGGCGATAATTTGGTCCCCTGACCATGAGAGCCCGCGGACATTTTCTGGTCGGGGCGGCCACCGGGATCGCCCTGAGCGCCGCCAATCAGCTCCTCCAGCAGAAACTGGATCCCGAGCGGAAATTCGATTTCGGCGAATGCCTGGTTTACGGCGCCGTCGGTGGGGTGGTCGCCTTGGCACCCGACATCCTCGAACCGTCCCTTCGGAATCCAAATCACCGGCAGTTCTGCCATAGCGTGGTGTTTGGAGCGCTCGTGATGTGGGCCTGCTGTGCGAAGCACACGCGGCAGCTACCGCTGGCCGCGCGAGGCCTGCTGCTGGTTGCTGGGCTAAGTTATTGCTTGCACCTAGCGGTGGATGCACTCACGCCGCGAAGCATCCGTCTCTTCTGACTTTCACCCTCAACACTAACCCTTAACTACAAAAGGAGGAATCCATGAGACGTTGGAGCGGCAATATGCGTGGCGAGCAATATCTCGCCAATGTGAACACGAAAGAGGTTCACGATCTCGATAACGAGAAGCCCGCATGCCAGATCGACGAGATTATCCGGGCCGGTCATGACCGCCCGTATACCTCGTTGAGCAGCGCCCATAGCGCTGGCTACGACAATTGCGCTTACTGCTTGGGTAATTCCAAGCGCTAAGCTTCGTCCCGCCAGACGATTTAGTCTGGCGGGATTTTTTATTTTATGAGCACCGACATTCTGGAAATCAAACCTGGCTGGGGCCCGATCAAACTGAACCTCAACGAGGCTTGGCGGCGCTGGCGAGCTAGTCGGAAGCCAGCGATTGAATCAGTCGCTGCTCGCTTCCTAGAGCTTTATGAAACGCACGGGGTGGCAGCGGCGCAGATCCCGCGATTTGAACCTGCGCTTAAACTGGCGGCCCTACAGAGCCACGAAACTTTGCTGGGGGCGCTGACGCCCGAACTGCTCGACCGCACTGCCCGGCGCTTTGGGGTCCAGCGAACGTGGCTGGAAGGCACGACCAACCTGCTCTATCGCACGTGGCATTGCTACAAGCATTCAGAAAGCTTCTTTGCTCGGTTGCGAACGCTACCGTTCAAACGTGGGGAGTTTCAAATTCGGGCGCTTACTTCCGTAAAGCAGCTCGACTACCGGTGCGGAGGGACACAACCGATCGCGCTAGTTTTCGTCGAAAAAATTGCCGCGATCGAAGACGTAAGTGAAATCTGGGACATCGATCGGTACCATGTCTGCGGGGACGGCTGGGATTGGAGCCATTACCCGTGCCGCATTCAGCTGAAAGCGCTGGTCCGCATCTTAGATCAGTTGGGCCATCAGCCCGTGCCGCTGTTTCGGGTGAGCTCGGCTGAGCTCGAGGCGGTGCGGATAGGACGCATGATTCCCCGATCGCTGGTGAATCGCTGCCTGTTGAGTGAACCTTCGCTCGAAGACTACGCATGCTCCCTGCGGGAACATGCCCAAGCCAAAGAAACCGATGAATTGCCCGCGGTCATTGAATATATCGAAAAAGCCGGACTGGTTCGGATGTGGACGTCTTCACAAGGCAGCAATGAAAACTAGCTACCAAAGCCCACCTGCATAAAACGGGCGTGGTGCTAATTGATGCCAATTGACCCTAATCATTTCAAAGCAGAGCTCCCTTTCTTGGCCTACCTCGTCGCTGGCATCGTCAATTAAACAACGTGGTGCGCTTTCTTGCTTCGTTTTCGCCTCTGAAAACAGGCTTTTTGGACTATTAGCACCATTGCACTTCGTGCTTAAGTTGTGTCGCCCCGACCATCCTTCGCCGAGCCTACGGCTGGCAGGGCCCTTCTTCGCCCTTTGGACTACGGATGGCGCGGCTATTTAACAGAAAGCCACTTACGCGAGTAAGTGGCTTTTTCGTTTTAGCCGGAAATCGCAAACGTCGATCAACACACCCCGGCGCTGCGCGCCACCCCTCTTGATAGAGGGGATTCAAGCCCACGCACCGCAAGTCCCCTCTATCAAGAGGGGTGCCCAACGGGCGGGGTGTGTTTGCGCCTCATTTCGCCGGGAATGCGTACAGCGTGTAGAACGCCTCGAGGCCGGGGGCCTTGGTGTTCCAGACCTTCGGGCCGTCGACCGTGATGCGATAAACGCGCGCAGTCTGCTGCGGGTGGACGACGGGCTGCTCGGTCTTGGCGAGCGTGACATGCAGCGTCGTGCGATCGGCACTGAGCGTCACGGCGGTGACAGCCTCGTCGTGTTCGTCGAGCTCCGGCGAACCGTAGTCCGGTGCATCGCGATAAACCCACGAGCGGATCGCGAGTGCGGCGGCGACATCGACATCGGCCAGCATAGCCGGCACCGGCACGGTGAAGACGAGATCGAAACCGCCCGCGACCGCGGAGACGTGGTGCAGGCTCGGCGGGATGGTCTTCCCGTCCCAATGCACGTGCTGGAGGCTGGCCACGTGGCCGCCCTTGGCCTGCCAGCCGCGGCCGGTCTGGCCGAGCAGCATGCTGCCATCCGGCAGGAACAGCGGACGCATCACGCCGGATTCGAGGTTGGTGGCGAAGTTGATCGCGGCGCCCTGCTCCTGGCCCGCGACGACCTCGGTCGCCACGCGCATGAGGTTGGACTGCGTCTGGTCGCCGAGGAACATCTGGCCGCCGAACGGACCGAACTTGCCGCCGGTGGTGTCCCACGCCGGGTTGCCCGGCGAATTGGCGAGGCGGCTCTGCGGGAAGAGCACGACGGCCTTCTCCTTCGTCGGCCAGACCTTCTCCCACGCGATCTCGGGCGACGCGGGCGTCATGCCCGGGCGGTCGACGAGGCCGGAAGGATGGCCGTAAAACTTGCCCTGCTGGAGGAGGAACAGCTTCGAGGTGCCGACGTATTCGCCCTGGTTGTCGGCGTACCACAGGCGCCCGTCCGGCGCCAAACCGATGCTGGCCGGGCTGCGCAGGCCGTCGGCCCACGGGATGAAGCCGCCCTTGGCCGGGACGCGCACCGCCCAGCCGCGATAGCCGCCCGGGGTGCCCATGTATTTGCCGCCCGCCTTGTACTCGGGGCTGCCCTGCGCGGAGGAATCGTTGAGGTTCAGCGTGACGATGTAGTCGCCGTTGGTGTCGCGCACCGGGCCGTGCATGTAGGCGTGGTAGTTGCCGGTGTAGGTGAACGCGTCGGAGAGCGTCTCGTATTTGTCGGCGAGGCCGTCGCCGTTGGTGTCGCTGATGCGTGTCAGCTCGGCCTTCTGGCCGGCGACGACGACGAGCCCGTGCTCGTCCTCGACCTGCACGCCGAGGCTGTCGAAGAGGCCCTCGGCGAAGAGATGCCACTCCCCTTTCACGAGGCGCCAGATGCCGGCGGTGCGCGTGGCGACGACGACGGTGCCGTCGGGCGCGAGCGCCATGCCGAGCGCCTCGAAGAGCATGTCGCGGCCGTAGTTGTCCTTCGGCCCGAGATAGGCCTCGGCGGTGTAGCCGGCCGGCAGGTCCGGCGAAGACGCCATCGTACCCAGCGGCTGCGTGCGGAAGCTGAAATCCGACGGCGCGGGATGCCAGGCCTTGGGCGCGACGGCGATGCGCGCGGTGGCGGTGGCGCTGACCTTCCTGCCCGGCGGCAGCGCCCAGCGGCCGTGCTTGAAGGAGCCGGCGGACGGCTTGAAGCCGGTGAGCACCGTTTCGTTGACCGCGAAGGCCTGGACGTTGGCGAGCTCGCCCTCGACCGTGATCTTCACCGCGCCGTCCGCGGCGAACTCGGTGCGCACGGAGACGATGTTGCGACCGACGCGATACCTGAAGGCCGGCGCAGCGTCGGGCTGGGTGGAATCGCGCTCGTAGCCGAGGAATTGGGCGTCGGCCCCGGCGATGAGGTCCGGCAGGTCCGCCTTGCCGTTCAGCAGTTCACGCACGCGGTCGTTGTCGTGGAAAACCGGCGACGTGGCGCTGAGGTCGACGGCGCGGTTGTCGAGGTGCAGCGGGGCCAGCAGCGTGCCGGCGGCGCCGAGCTTGATCTCGCGGCTTTCGTAACCCGGCTTGAGGCCGCCGCCGCCGCGGTTGAGGAACTCGCCGCCCATGTCGAGGAAGCCGCCCTGCCAGAGCTGGGCGATGGCGAGCACGCGCGGATCGAAGCTGTAGTTGATGCCGTTGGGCAGGCCGACGTGGATGGCGCGGCCGGAGAGCCTTTCCATCGGCCCGCGCTGCAGGCGCACGGTACGGTCGACGAGGAGCAGCAGGCGGTCCTTCATCGGGTCGTAGTTCTCGAGGCCGGTTTCCCGGACCAGCTTGACGACCGGGCCCTGGTTGGCGGGTTCGTTGAGCGTGGCGAGGTAGGTGCCGATGGCGTCGACCTGGGCGTCGCTGGCGACGGTCGGCAGGATCGGCGGCATGGCCGGCAGGTAGGGCTGGCCCTTGGTCGGGCCGTGCTCGGAGATGGCCAGCTCGTCGGGCGGCGTGCGCACGCTGCGGAAGAGATACGAGCGGTCGGCCTTGATGGTGAAGCGGTGGCCCTCGGCGCCGGCGATCTCGCGATCGCGCGGGGTGGCCTGGAACAGGCCGAACAGGTTCGGGCCGGTCTTTTGCGAGAAGTCGCCCTGCTGCGTGGCGTGGCACTCGGCGCAGCCGATGGCCTTGAAGAGCTCGGCGCCCTGCTGGACGTAGTCGACGAGCTTGGCCGCGTTGGTCGGGCCGCCGCTGACGGCCGGGAGCGTGATCGGTTCAAAGTCGGCGCGCTGCACGGAAATGGCGCGCACGGCCATGCTGCCGCCGGCGGCGGAGATGGTCACGTAGCCGCCCGGGTTCTCCCACTCGAACTCGGAGCCGCGGCACCAGCCGGTGACGATGGTGTTCGTCTGCACGACGACGCCGTCGATCTTCACCTCAAGGAAAAGCCCGTGCTGGGTCATGGCGCTGGCCTCGTTGTAGCGCGGCGGGCGGATACGCGCCTCGAGCTTGTGCCAGACGCCCGGCTGGCCCGGGGCCGGGTTCACCGGGGCGATCGAGCGGTCGCCGCCTTCGCCGGTCATCGGCCCGATGGTGCCGGCGCCCCCGCCGTCCAGCTGGATGCGGTAGCAGGAGGCGATGAACACGCCGGCCTTGGTGCCGGCGGTGAACATATACTCCACGCTCACGATGGAATCGTTGATGTAATCCTTGGTGCGCAGGTGCGGGCTTTTCGCCGCGGCATCCTGGATCACCATGACGGCCACGTCCTTGCCGGGCGTGACCTCCAGCTTCGTGCCGTCGGCGGAGGCGGAAACGGCATCCGCCGCCGTCCAGGCGGCATTGGGCTGGAACCACCCGGCGAGGCCGTCGGCCGCGAGCAGAGGGGCAAAGGAAACGAGAAGAGCGGCAATGCCGAGCCAGGCCGCCGGGGACGAAACGCTGGGGGACGATTTCATAGGGGCAGGCGACAGCCAAACACCCCCGGCAAAGCGCGGGCGAGCCTGAATCCGCCCATGGCACCCGCAAATCCTTGCCGCGGAATTGAGACTATTTTCCGGCCCCTAACTCACACTGGATCGCCACGGCGCGCTGCGCGCACCTCGCGATGACAAGCCCGCTGAAAGGCTCAGGTCGTGGGCGGAGCCGGCGGCGTGTCAGGCGGCGGCGCGGGCGGCGTACCGGCCTGATCCTGCGGGGCCGGCGGCGGATTCTCGCCCTGGGCCGGCTTGGTGTCGGCCGGGGCGGATTCATTGGCGGGAGGAGCCGGGGGCTGCTGGCCGTCCTGCGGCGCCGGCGGGACCTGCTGCTGGTCGGCCGGGGTGGCCGGCTGGCTCTCATCCTGCGGCGTGGCGGGATTGTCGACCGGCTGCTGGTCCTTGTCCTTATCCTTGTCCTGGTCGGCCGGCTTGTCTGCGCCGGCGGCCTCGTCGAAGGTGGAAGGCGTGTTGGGCGCGAAGTCGCGGCCGGTCGAGATCATGCCGGAAGAGAAGACGCGCCAGCTGCCCTGCATGTCGGTCGCCATGCGCGGCTGCCGGTAAATGCCGACAGGGGTGTTCAGGATCTGGCCCGGCTGGCCGACATTCGTCGTGTAGCCGGAGACATAAGTCGGGGTCCGGGTCGGCTCGCGGAAGACGCCGACCTGGCCGTCGCCGTTGAGGATGACCTGGACGTTGCCCGGCAGGTCGAGCGGGATGGTGCCCTCGGCGGTGCCCTGGGCGCCGTTGCCTTCGGCCGCGCCGCCCGAGCCCTGTGCCGGCGGCGGCGCCTTGAGCTCGTCGGAGTGCGAGATCGAGTCGTCGCCTGCGCCACCGAACAGGTTGTCGTCGCCCTGGCCGCCGTAGAGATTGTCGTCGTTGCCGTTGCCGTACATCAGGTCGTCGCCGACCTCGCCGTGCAGCGTGTCGTCGCCGTCCTCGCCGTAGATCTTGTCGGCCGCGCCGATGTCGGTCGTCGCCGCCGGGATGGTGTAGTCGAGCAGGTCGAAGCCGCGGACCACGATGCGGAGCGTGCCGGTGGTGTTGTACTGGAAGGTGAGGAACGCGCCGAGGTTGACGCCGTTGATGCCGACGAGGCGGATGATGTTGGCGTTGTCGCCCATGATCACGTCGGCGTCGCGGGCGCGGCCATTGGCCGAGGCGTCGCCCGGGCTCTGGTCGTCGGCCTGGGTGCCGTTGCCGCCGTAGATCGTGTCGCCGCCATCCGGGCGCTGCAGGCGGTCGGTGAGGCCGAACAGCGAGGAGCTGCCGCCCACGATGTCGTCCTGGCCGAGGCCGCCGAAGATCAGGTCGGCGCCGCCGTTGCCCTCGATGTAATCGTCACCGTCGGTCGTGTCGCCGGCCCAGAAGTTCGTGGTGAAAAGGGCCGTCGCGGTGGCGCGCAGCGCGGTGCGGTCGATGGTGCCATCGGCCGCAACCGTGACCGGCAGCGTGGCGTCGCCGTGGATCTGGTCGTCGCCGAGCTCGCCGAAGAGGACGTCATCCCCCGCCCCGCCGACCAGCTGGTCGTTGCCGAACAGCGAGGCGTCGGTGCCGTAGGCATGGTCGAGGATGACCGTGTCGCGCTCCGGCACGCTGCCCGGCCAGGCCTGCGGCGTGTCGAGGTCGAGGAGGTTGCCGCGGTCGTCGAACATCGCGTCGCCGCCGAGCACGTGGGCGCGCGGGCTGACGTTGTCGCCGCGGCGCAGGATCGAGGCGTTGTCGCCGGCGATGACATCGTAGCCGGCGCCGCCGTCGATCACATCGGCGCCGTCCTGGCCGAGGGCGACGTTGTGGCCGCCGATGAGGTCGTCGTCGCCGTCCTCGCCGAAGAGGATGTCCGCGCCCTGCTGGCCGAGGACGATGTCATCGCCCGCGCCCGCAAAGACCACGTCGTCGCCCGCCACGCTGCGGCCATCGGCGCCGACATTCTGGGTCGAGATCGAGGTGAAGGTGAACGGATGCACCGCCATGGCCATCGGCAGGAGCGCCAGGTTGATGTCGCCGGTGACCAGCGCGTGGTCGCCGAACACCAGATCGTTGCCGGCGCCGGCATGGATGGTGTCGCCGGCGGTGCCGCCGATGACGAGGTCGTTGCCCGTGCCGGTGAAGATCAGGTCCACGCCGCCGTCGGCGAAGGCGACGGACTCCACGCGGGTCAGGGCGCCGTTGTCCTGAATGATGATGACATGGTCGCCGGCCACCACGTTGTTGCCGTCACCCGCGTCGATCCAGTCGGCGCCCGTGCCGCCCACGATGCGGTCGGCGCCGGAGCCGGTGGTGATGGTGTCGTTGCCGCCGATCTCCGGCGTGGTGGGCGTGAAGGTGGCGAAGGCGCCGCCGAGGAAGGTGATCGTGCCGTGGTCGCCGATGACAACGTTGTTGCCGTTGCCGGCATTGATGACGTCACCGGCCGCGCCGCCCATGATGACGTCGTCGCCCGCGCCGGTGACGATGGTGTCGACCGCACCGATGTCCGGCGTGAGGACCTCGATCCGGGCGAGAACACCGCCGGAGAACGTGACGACCGCGTTGTCGCCGGTGATGACATTGTTGCCCTCGCCGCCGTCGATCTGGTCGGCACCGTTGCCGCCGAGGATGACGTCGGCGCCGCCCTGGCTGGAGATGACGTCGGCCATGCCGTCGGCGAAGGACTCGGAGACCGCCTGCTGGATCACACCACCGCCGAGCGTGATGGAGCCCTCGTCGCCGAGGATGACATCGGCGCCGTCACCGGAGGTGATGGTGTCCGAACCCTGGCCGCCGAGGATGAGGTCGCGGCCCGCACCGGTGGTGATGTGGTCGTTGGCGGAGAATTCCGGATTCAGGGTCTGGAGGAAGGCCGGCAGGCCTCCGCTGTAGATCGCGTCCGCGTTGTCGCCGAGGACGATGTTGTCGCCGTCGCCCGCGTTGATCGTATCCGCGCCCGCGCCGCCGACCACCAGGTCGTTGCCGGAGCCGGTGGCGATGTTGTCCGGGTTGCCCGAGCCGAGTTCGATCGAGATCGCCTCGACGAGCACGCCGCCCGCATCGAAGGTCAGCTCGCCCTCGTCGCCGAAGACGAGGTTGTTGCCGCCCGCGATGGTGACGCTGTCCACGCCGGCGCCCGCGAGGACGACGTCGTTGCCCGTGCCGGAGGTGATGGTGTCGTTGCCCGCGTCGGCCGGGGAGAAGGTGTTCAGTTCCGAGCGGATGCCGGCGGCGAAGATCGCCTCGCCGTTGTCGCCGAAGATGACGTTGTCGCCGTCGCCGGCGTCGATCGTATCGTCAAGGGTGCCGCCGAAGATGAGGTCGTTGCCGCTGCCGGTGGTGATGTCGTCGCTGCCGCCGATGTCGGTGGCAAGGTCCGTGGTGGCCTCGGCGATGATGCCGCCGGTCCATGTGATGGCGGCGTTGTCGCCGAAGACGATGTTGTCGCCGTCGCCCGCATCGATGGTGTCGTCATCCGGGCCGGCGATGATCACGTCGTCGCCGTCACCGGCGGTGATGGCGTCATTCGCGCCGATGCCGAAGTTGGTCGAGATCGCCCGGGCCAGGATGCCCACGATCCAGTGCAGCTCGGCGTGGTCGCCGACGATGAGGTTGTTGCCGTTGCCCGCGGTGATCGTGTCGGCCGCCGCGCCACCGAGGATGACATCGTCGCCGAGGCCGCTGACGATGATGTCGGCCGCGCCGACCGCCGGCTGCTCGGTATAGACGTCGATCAGGACGCCGGAGTTGATCTCCACGGTGCCTTGGTCACCGAAGATGACGTTGTTGCCGTCGCCCGCGGTGATCGTGTCGGCGCCGAAGCCGCCGAGGATCAGGTCGTCGCCCGCGCCGGAGTCGATGGTGTCATCGCCGCCGAGGGTGTAGTCGGACGAGGTGGCGGTGCGGAGGTCGTTGGCCACGAAGTCGAAGCTGCCGTGGTCGCCGAAGATGAGGTTGCGGCCGGCACCGGCGCGGATGGTGTCGTTGCCCGCGCCGCCGAGAATGACGTCGTTGCCGGCGCCGGTCGTGATCGTGTCGGCCGCACCCTGCGTCGGGGCCAGGGTCGTGACCCAGTCGAGACCGGCGGCGGTCTTGATAACCTCGCCGTGGTCGCCGAAGACCACGTTGTTGCCCTCGCCGGCATCGATCGTGTCGGAACCGGAGCCGCCGAGGACGATGTCGTCGCCGGCGCCGGTGGCGATGATGTCGTCGCCGCCGCTGGTGAAGTCGCTGGAGATGACGGTCAGGACACCCGCCCCGGTCAGATCCGCGCTGCCATGGTCGCCGAAGACGACTGCGAAGCCGTTGCCCGCCGTGATGCTGTCGTCCGCATCGCCGCCGAAAATCCAATTGGTGCCGTCGCCGGCCAGGATGACATCGCGGGCGCCGGTATCGGCGTCGAGCGTCGTGGCGGTGGTGGCGCCCGTGGCCGCCACGTAATCGATCCGGCCCTGGTCACCGAAGACCAGGCTCGTGCCGGCGCCCACCGTGATGTCGTCGTCGGCATCGCCACCGAAGATCCAGTTCGTGCCGTTGCCGGCAATGATCACATCGCGTCCGCCGGTGGCGGGATCGAAGGTCGTGGCATCGATCAGCGTGGTGCCATTGACGTGAACGAGCCCCTGGTCGCCGAAGACGACATTCACGCCGTTGGCGACCGTGATCGTGTCGGTGCCGAAGCCGCCGACCACGAGGTTGTACCCGTCGCCGGCGGTGATGGTGTCGTTGCCGCCGTTGCTGGTGGTCGAGGTCACCTGGAGCAGCACGCCGCCGGCGAAGCTGATGGAACCGTGATCACCCAGGACGACGTTGGTGCCGGCCCCGGCGGCGATGGTGTCGCCAGCTCCGCCGCCAAGGATGTAGTCCGTGTTGGCGCCGGTGATGATGGTGTCGGCATAGGCCCCGGTGTCCGAAACGATCAGGTTGAGCAGGAAGCCGCTCGTCTCGATGCGGCCTTCATCGCCGAGCACCACGTTGGTGCCGGCTCCGGCGTTGATGGTGTCGCTGCCGGCGCCGCCGATCACGAGGTCGAAGCCGGCGCCCGTGGTGATGGTATCGTTACCGCCCACGCCGAGGTCGCCCGCGGTGACGGTCGTCGTGGCGAGAATCGAGCCGTTGACCGCCCGGAGAATGGTGCCGTGGTCGCCCAGCACGGTGTTGTCGCCGGCACCGGCATCGATCGTGTCACCCAACCCGCCGCCAAGGATGACGTCGTTGCCGGCCTCGCCATAGAGCTGGTCGATACCGTCGCCCGTCGCGGTGGAACCGATGAGCTGGACGGCCAGGCCGCCGGTGAAGCTGATCACACCCTCGTCGCCGAAGATGACATCGGCGCCGTCTCCCGCATGGATGGTGTCGCCCGCCGTGCCGCCGAAGATGATGTCGTCATCAATCCCGGTCGTGATGGCGTCGACGCCACCGGCGCCGGCCGCGGCGGCCGAGGCGGAAACGAGCAGCGTGCCCGTCCAGGTAATGGAGCCGTAGTCGCCGAAGACGAGGTTCTGGCCGTTGCCGGCGTTGATCGTATCGGCGCCGTCGCCGCCGAGGACGATGTCGGCGCCGTCGCCGGCCTGGATGTTGTCGCCGGCACCCGTGTCGAAGGCGGTGGTGGCGGCGCTGACCGGGAGGCCGGCGGCGTAGGTCGCCGTGCCGGAGTCGCCGAAGACCAGGTCGTCGCCCGCGCCACTCACGATGGTGTCGGTGGCCGCGCCGCCGAAGATCACGTCCACGCCGCTGCCGGTCGTGATGGAGTCGTTGGCGCCGGTGGCCTCGCTGGCGGAGGTCACGGTGAAGGCGCCCGCGGCGACGTCGCGGCTGACCGCGCCATGGTCGCCGAACACCACATTGAAGCCGTCGCCGGCGTTGATCGTGTCGGCCCCGAAGCCGCCGATGATGGTGTCGGCGCCCGCGCCGGTCGTGATCGTGTCGTTGCCGCCGATGGCGAAGGAGCCCGGGGTGAAGGTGAAGGCGACCGGCGAGAGGATGACGAACGCGCCGAGGTCGCCCGCGACCGCGTTGTTGCCCTCGCCCGCGTCGATGGAGTCGCCGGCCTCGCCGCCGAGGATGAAGTCGCGCCCGCCGAGCGTGACGATCGTGTCGATGCCGCCATCCGCGCTGGCGGTCGTGGCGAAGTTGGTGACGATGTTGGCGGAGAGGGTGAGCGTGCCGTGGTCGCCGAGCACGAAATTGAAGCCCGCGCCGGCGTTGATGTTGTCGGCGCCCGTGCCGCCGATGACCAGGTCGCGGCCCGCGCCGGTGGTGATGATGTCGTTGCCGCCGCCGTCGAGGCTGGAGGCGACGTCGGTGAGCAGCCCGCCGGACAGCGCGATGTTGCCGTGGTCACCGAGGACCAGGTTGTCCCCTTCCCCGGCGTTGATCGTGTCGCCCGCGGCGCCGCCGAAGATGAGGTCGTTGCCGGCGCCCGTGGTGATAGTGTCGACGCCGCCGGTCGAAACCAGGGTCGTGGCGGAGGAGAGATCGCGGATGACGGCGTCGGTGAAGTCGTCCACGCCGCCCGAGCCAAAGCGGGCGACCAGCGTGCCGGAGCCGTCGAGGTAGCCGGCGCTGCCCTCGTCGCCGAAGACAAGGTTGTTGCCGGAGCCGGTCGTGATCGAGTCGTCGCCGTCGCCGCCGAAGATCAGCAGCCCGAGGGTGCTGGCGACGGTGTTGATGACGTCGTTGCCCGCGCCGGCGTGGACCGCGAAGAAGGCGTTCAGCGCGCTGGCCAGGCTGACGTTGATCGTATCCACCCCCGCCCCGGTGTTGAGCGAGGTGGTGTTGCGGAGGCCGTTGCGGAGGAAGATGCTGGTGACATTGACGAAGTCCGCGCCGGAACCCGTCCAAACGGTGATGCCGTTGCCGTAGTCGCCCGCCGGCGTGGCGTCGTAGGTGATCAGGCCGGTGGAGAAGCCGGTGAGCGTGGAGTTCGTGATGACGGCGGGAGTGCCGGCCGTGCCGTTGGCCGAGGGCGTGTCCCGATCGCTGACCATGAGCCGCTGCCGGCCATCGCCGCCATGGATGATCAGGTTGCCGTCGATGTCGTCGAGGACGCCGCCCAGGGTGGTCGTCGTGGCGCGGTTGGCCGTGGTGACCGCCGCGACGCTGGACACGTAGACCGAATCGTCGCCGGCGTTGAGCTCGAGGGTGGTCGGCACCACGGTGCCGCGGATGTTGGCGATGTCGGCGCCCGAGCCGAAGCCGATGAGCAGGGACTCGATCGCGCCGTAGGAGGTGACGCCCGCGCCCATGCCGAGGCCGGCGATGGTGGTCTGGGTCAGCGTGAGGACGTTGTCGAGGGTGTCGCCGCGGTCGTCGAGGCTGACGAAATCGGTGCCGGCGCCGCCATCGACGATGATCGCGCCCTGCAGGCCGTCGAGGTTGCCGCCGGTGTTGCTGGCGTTCGAGGCGTTGGAGCCGAGGTTGAGGGTGTCATCGCCGCCGGCGCCGTTGAAGGTCACCGTGCCGGAGTTGGCGCGGACGTTGACGGTGTCGTTGCCGCCGTTGCCGTTCACCGTGACGTTCACGCCGCCGAAGGTGCCGTTGTCGTAGTTGGTGAACGAGCCGGTGTAGCCGGCGACCGTGGCGCGGTTGGCGGCGTTGGTGCCGACAGTGATGCTGTCATTGCCCGAGCCGAGGTTGAGGATGAGGTCCTCGAGGGTGTCGAAAAGGATGCCACCCATGAAGGTGCGACCCTGGGAGGTGAAGCTGCCGGGCAGGCCGAGGCCGAGGAGCTGGCCGACCGGGTCCTTGATGACGCTGACATTACCCGGATCCGTACGATGCTCGATGGTACTGAGGAGGCTGCCCGTGAGACCGGTGGCGGTGCCGTCGAGGTGGACGACCATGGTGTCGTCGCCATCGTCGCCGATGACCTTCACCGGGGCATTGATGGTGCCGAGGTTCTTGGCGCTGTCCGGGAGGCGGCCCGGGGTGCGCAGCGGGTTGTTCGGGTCGTCCGCGACGCTCGTGTAGTGTACGTCGTCGCGCGGGCCGGCCCAGTTGTAGGTTTCCACGCCGTTCACGACGCCGTTGAAGGTGGTGACGTTGGCGAAGCGGTAGGTGACGGGCAGCGGGTCGACCGTGACCGGCGGCGGATCGATCGTCGTCGTGGTGTAGCCGATGATGATCTGCGGGATCGTGATCGTGAAGGTGACCTCCGGGATCCAGTGGAAGAACGGGAAGGTGCCGTTGAACTCGTAGTGGGCCGCCTGGGTGTAGGAGAAGCTGAACCCGCCCCAATAGATCGGCGTGGAGACGGTGTAGGACGGCTGGTTCACGATGTACGGCGGCGCGTCGTAGACATAATCCGGGGCCTGGCCGCCGATATGCACGGTGTCGTTGCCGGTGCCGCCGTTGATTTCGAGCGGCAGGCCGTTGCCGAGGACCCAGATGTTGTCGTCGCCCGCGCCGCCCAGGATCACGATGCTCTCGAGGTTGGTGAAGGAGACCGAGCGGCCGCCGCCGAAGATGTCGGTGTCGGTGACCACGAAGTCGTCGGCGAACTCCGTGCCCTCGAGCACGAGGCGGTCGAAGCCGTTGCCGCCGTCGATCTTGACCGGGCCGTTGGCGACGTAGCGGATCGTGTTGGTGCCGAGGCCGCCGTTGACGGTCGAAACACCCGAGCCCTCCTGGGCAAAGCAGCGGAGGTAGAACAGGTCGTCGCCGTCGTCGCCAAACAGCTTCAGTTCGGCCTGGTTGTGGTTGCCCTCGAAATAGTCCTCGCCGTCGCCGCCGCGGATCGTGAGCACCGCGCGGTTGCCGTAGGAGAGCGCGCCGCGGGTGGTGGCGATGGTCTTGATCTCGCTGGCGACGGGGGCCGGGTCGAGGATGCGGCCGACGGTGAAGCGGTCCGCGCCGCCCTCGCCGTAGATCGTGCCCTCGACCGTGGTCTCATCGATGATGAACCGGTCGCCGCCGTCGCCGGCGTAGATGTCGAACGTGCTCATCCCGTCGAAATTGATCTGCTCGAGGTGGGTGGCGTCGGACTCGGCGCCGACCTTGATGACGCCGGCGCGCATCAGGAAGTCGTCGACATCCGGCGTGCCGTTGATGCGGAGGTAATTCGTGTTGCTGAAGCCGACGCCGGTGCCCGTGTCGTTGATGTTGATCGTGCTGAACCCGCTGCCGGTGACGCTGATGATGTAGTTGTCGCTGCCCTCGCCGCCGTTCAGGTAGAGCACCGTCGCCGCGTGGGTGATGGTGAAGGTGTTGTTGGAGTTGCCGCCGTTGAGACGGATGGCCTCGAAGTTCGCGGGAATGACCGTATCCGTCGTGCCCCCCGAGGTGAGCGTCCAGGCATCGAGCGTATAGTTCACGTCCATGTTCTCCACGATCTCGTCGTGGTCGAAGAGCAGCGGGTCGTCGTCGTGGCCCGGATTGACGCTGGTGTCTTCGAACTTGTCCACGCCCGGTCCGCCGGTGAGGGTGTCGCTGCCGGTGCCGCCCTGGAGCACATCGTCGAACGACGAACCCACGAGGTGGTCGTTGCCGCCCTCGCCGTTGAGCGTGAGCTTGGCCGCGCCGTGCACGACGCCGTGCGCGTCGACGGAGTCGTTGCCGCCGCCGGCGTTGATGATGATCTGGTCGTTGGCGTACTGGCCCTCGTCGACGCGGTAGCTGAGGACCGGGGTCGCGTTGGTCGGGCTGGTGACCTTGGACACCAGGATCATGTTGGTGTCGTAATCCAAGTAGTAGGTGGTCGAGCCGTCCGTGCTGGTGCCGTTCGGAACATGGTGGCTGACGACCGAGGAGTTCAGGAAGTAAGTGTCGTCGCCGCTGCCGCCGGAGAGGGTCAGCGTGTCCGCCGCGTTGTCGTTGTAGCCGAGCGAGAAGTCGACCGCCGTCAGCATCGTGCCGCCAAGGTAGCCAACCGTGGCCTTGTCCGCGCCGCCCAGCAGGCTCGCGTAGAAGGTCTGCATGTTCACCGGGTTCAGCTGGTCGCCATCCATCGTAATCCGGAGATTGGTGGTGCTGGTCGGGTTGACGATGACGTCGAGGACGTTGTCGCTGTTGTCGCCCGCCAGGTTGAAGCCGTTGGTGCCGGTGCCGCCGTCGATCGTGCGGTCCGCCTCGTCGCCCTTGGTCCAGACGAAGGTGTCGTTGTCGGCGTCGCCGTAAAGGTAGTCGCGGCCCGTGCCGCCGATGATGACGTCGTTGCCGTTGTTGCCGTGGATGGTGTCGTCGCCGCCGCGACCGTAGATGAGGTCGTCGCCGTCGCCACCGTTGATCGTGTCGTTGCCCGAGCCGCCGTAGATGGTGTCGCTGTCGGCGCCGCCGTTGATGACGGTGTCGTTCCGGGCGCCGTTGTACTCGATGTAGTCCTTGCCGGATCCGCCGGTGATCGTGACCGGCACGGTCACCGAGCTCTCGACGTTGATGTAGTCGTCGCCGCTGCCGGCGTCGATCACGACGCTGGTCACGTTCCAGTAACGCTTCTTGTTGCCGAAGATCTCGACCTCGATGTACGGCTGGACGCCGGCCCCCAGGTTGGCCGGATTCGTGGCGTTGCCCTGGCGGATGAGGACCTGCTCCTTGGTGTCCGTCGGGTTGAAGTTGCGGTACGCCGCGCGGGTGTCGCCGACGTTGACGTAAAGCGCGCCGCCGCTCCAAGTCGTCGGGCTGAACTGGTCGCCGGCCTGGTAGGTCGTGACCTGCTTGATGTAGCCGAGGACGAACGAGGCATCGATATCGATGCTGAAGAAGAAGAAGTCCAGGTGGACGCCGGCCGAGACCATGATGCGGCCGGTCGTGCCGTCATAGTCGGCGTCGCCGTGCACGCCGACCGAGAAGACGAGCAGCTCGGCGTCGGCGTTGAAGTGGACGTTAAGGTGGTTGATGCGGCTGCTGTCGCCATCGATGTGGAAGCTGATGCTGCCGAAGATGCCGAAGCCGTGCACGCCGATGTGGACGCTGCCGGCGAGGTCGATGGAATAGTTGCCGTTCGAGTCGAAGTAGGCGTGGCCGTCGATGTCCGCGATGCCGAAGAAGTCCATGTGGGCGGTGACGTCGACATAGAACACGCCGCTGGAATAGGTGATGTCGACCGAGCCCGACATCGAGAGGACGCTGAGCAGCTTCAGGTTGAGGTTGTTCACCGCGACGTGGAAATAATACGCGGAGGTGCCGCGACCGGGGACGGTGAAGTGATCGCTCGCGGTGGTGTTGAGCGCGAAGACAAAGTCGCCGCCCGCATCGAAGATGCCGGAGAACCCAAAGAGGCCGAAGTTGAGGCTGGTCGTGAAATAGATCGCGATGCCATCGGCGTAGATGCCGGCGCTGCCGCCGACATGCAGCGTGGCAAGGCCGCCGAGGCTGAAGTCGGCGTGCACCTCGAGCTCGAGGTAGGTCGGCGTGTAGAGGAGCTTGAAGGTGCCCGTGATCTCGACCGTATCGAAGAAGGTGATGCCACCGGAGACCCAGATCAGCATGCTGCCTTGGCTGACGGTGCGGCCGTTGAACTGGGCGAGGTTGCCCAGCTGGTTGGAGATCGTGTAGTCGCCCGGCTTGTTGTTGAACGCCAGGACGAAGTCGCCGTGGAGGTTGAAGCCCAGGCTGGACAGTGTCGAGGAGCCGGCGACCGCCAGCGACATACCAAGGTTGCCCTGGATGCCGGTGGAGTCGCTGTCGAAGTTACCGCTGACGTTGAATGTGCCGACCGCGAAGTCCAGGGTGGCGGCGAAGCGGATGTTGAGGGCGCTGCCCGACTTCTTGAAGTAGAAGTCACCGACGAACGAGAAGGTGCCCATCAGCGTGAGCGTGCCGTGCAGATCGAGCTCGACCGTGCTGGCCGCGATGGTGCCGACCTGGGCGGTGACACCCAGCGTGGCGGTGTCGGTGTTGGTCGTGTTGACCTTCAGGGTCATCGTCGCGTTGAACGTGAGGCCGATGGCGGAAAGGGCCGAGCGGTTGCCGGAGGTGAGGGTGACCACGAGCGAACCGATGGCGCCGTCATGGGTCGTGCCGTCGTAAAGGATGAGCGTGCCGGAAACCGAGAGCGTGCCGATGATCGGCATGTCGAGGGTGGCGTCCACCTCGAGGGTCGTCGTCGTGGTGTCCTGCGAGAAGGCAAAGCGGCCCTCCAGCGTGAAGAAGGTGCCGATGCTGACCTTGCCCTTGATCTCCACGCGAATGGAGTTCGCCTTGAGCTTGCTGCCCTGGGCCAGGCCGAAGTCCGTGGCGACCGCCGCCGGCAGCGTGTAGTCGGAGTCGTAGGTATTGAACGCCACCACGAAGGAGGCCGAGGCGTCCACGTCGATGCCGGGGAGCGTGAGGGTGGTGTCGACCGACAGCAGGCCGGCGGCGCCGGCGCTGGAGAGCTCGAGGAAACCGTGGACGTTGAGGGCCCCCACCCCGGCCAGCGTCAGCGAGGCCTTCACCTGCAGCTGGACCTTGACGGCGGTGATGATGATGAAGAAGTCGCCGGTCAGCGTGAACTGGTTGAGCGCGGTGAGGTCGCCGTGGATGGCGACGAGGAAGTAGCTGGCGCCGGCGGCGGCGGGATCCGCCGGGACCTCCAGGTCCGTGCCGGTGCTGCCGACGGCGGGCGCGGACTTCGGGATGGTGACCGTCTGGAGGACGCCGGCGGAGTCCTTGACGTGGTACTGCACCTCGCTGCCGGTCGTGTTGAGGATCAGCGTGAGGTCGCCGGAGAAGCTGATGTCGGACGGCATCGTCGCACCCAGGCCCAGGGTGAGGCGGGCGGCGATGCCACCCGAGGTGATGCTCATGAAACCTTCGGCGGTGAAGGTGATGAAGGGGGAACCGGCGGGGCCAATCTCGAGGTTGGCATCCACGGTCATCTGGAACTCGGTCTCGGTGATGACGACGAAGAATTCACCACTGAGCTTGAAGGAGCCGCCCAATGCGGTGACGGATCCATCAACATAGATTACGAAGTAAGCCTCGGGAGGAGCCGTGGCGTCCGCCGGGACGGTGAGATCGCCGCCAAACCCTGGCGCCGATTCGGGGATAACGACTGTTTCCGGGGTTTCTCCGTTGTCATAGAACCAATCGGGCACCGTGTAGGTGACCTCCGTGCCCATGGTATTGAGCACCATGGTGAAAGTGCCGGCCAGGCTGAGGCTGGTCTCCGGCGGGAAGTCGCCGGTCCGCTCGAGCGTGAGCTTGGCGGCGATGCCGAGCGCGGTGATGCGCATGAAGCCCGTGACCTTGAACTTCAGCATCTCCTGCCCGCCCGGCGCGATCGACAGGTCGGCCTGGACCATCAGGGTCATGCCGCTGGCGTCGATGTCGAGGACGAGGAAGCCCTTCAGTGAAAGCAGATTTGGATTCGTCGGCGTGCCGAAGCCCACGTCGCCCTTGATGTAGAGGCTGAACGACTGCTTCTTGATGGTTACGTCCTTGGTGGTGTGGTCGAAGAATTCCAACGTGACCGTCTTGTCGGACGCGGTGGTGTTGAGCTGGACGAAGACGTTGGCGCTGCGCACATCGATGCCGTAGGTCTTCAGCGCGTTGCCGTGGAAGCTGAGCGCCAGGGCGCCGTAGAGTTCGAGCTTGGTCACGCCGGCATCGTCGATCGTGCGGAGGATGACCGTGCCGGCCACATCGGCGAAATTGTTGCCCAGCGGATTGCCCGGCGGGTTCACCAGGCTCAACGAGGCGTTGAAGGTGAGCTTCGTTTCGGTGACGTGCGGGTCGTGGAAGTCGATCTCGAGCGTGACGGTGCCCTCGGCGCGCATCGTCACGACGCCGCCGCTGGTGAACTGCACGCCACCGGTGAAGCTGATCTCAAGGTAGCCGGCCTGGTTGGCCAGGGCCGGGTCGCCGTGATTCGGGTCATCGTAGTCGATGGCCTCGGCGTTCGCCGGCGTACCGAGCTGGTGGTGATTGCCGTCGTAGATGATGATGGAGAGCACGCCCCAGACCTCGAAGGGCTTCGGCCCGAGGTTCACCGTCGGCGCCAGCGAGCCGTAGAAGGAGATGACCGCCCCGCCGCTCGGGTTGGTGAAGTCCATGTACAGCTTGGAATCGAGCTTGAGGTTGCCGCCGCCGAAGAGGAGCTCGCCCACCAGCAGCACGCGGCCCTCGGTGTCGAAGCGGACCATGATCGTACCGTTGAGCGTCTCGCGGGAAACGTACGAGGAGTAGAACGTCGCCGTGCCGGTGATGATCATCGGCTGGCTCCAGACGCTCGTCGCGCCCGCCTGGCTCGTGTCCGGGTGGCTCGGATCGACCGGGTTATAGAGACGCAGCGTGGCGGCGCGGAGGTTGGCTTCCCATTGCGTCAGGCTCGGGTTGGTGGCACTGGCGATCGTGACCGCCTTGAGATTGTCGATGTTGGCGTAGTTGGCGCTGGCGAGCGTGCTCGCGAACTCGATCTTGGCCGAGAAGGCGCCGAGGGTCAGGCCGGAGATCGGCTCGATGATGATCGGGGCCTCGACGCTGATCATGGCCTCGAGCGGCACGATCGTGACGCCGGCGGTCGGATCGATATCGGCCAGGCCGATGCTGAGGCCCGCGCCACCGATGCCAGCGATCGAGACCTTCGCGCGGAGGCCAATGTAGAAGATGGTGCCGCTGGCGACCTCGGTGAGGTTGTTGACGTCCGAGCGGTCGATGATCGTGCCGTCGGCGCGGAAATCGATCATGCCCATCACGATGCCGCCGGTGACGCTCATGCCGAAGATGTTGCCGCCGATCTCGATCGCCGCGGCGTCGAAACCGAGGATCGGCATGCCGTTGCCCGGATGCGTCAGCTTGTAGACATCGATGCGGAGGTTCTTCACCATGCCGCTGAAGGTCACCGCGGTGAAGCCGGGGATCGGGCCGAGCTCGGCGGAGATGACGAGGATGAATTGGTCCGGGTGGTTGCCGACATCGGTCCAGGCGAGCGTGATCTCCTGGATCTTGATCGGCATCCACGACGGCCACTGGAAGCCGCTGCTGCCCGGGCGCTCGCCGGCGTTGGCCGTGCCGAAGGTGACGCGCACGTAGAAGATGGAGCCGGTCGCGCCACCGGGGCCATCCGGATCGTCCACAAGGTTGGCCAGCTTGCCCTCGGCGGTGATGGCGAGGTTGCCGGCCTCGATCGTGATCGCGCCGCCGAGCGCCGCGATGTTGAGCGTGCCGCGCAGGAGCCCGGCTTCAAAGAGGTGCTGGGTGCCGGTCGCGCCGGTGTCGACCTTGAGGTCGAGCGTCTCGATCGTGAGGTAGGGCGCGGACGGGGTGCCGCCGACCTTGATCCGGATCGAGCCGCTCACGAGGAAGAAGTTGTGGCGGTCCGGCTGGTTGACGGCGTTGACGAAGCTCAGGTGGATGTCCGGCCCGGAGGCCACCGGCACGTCCATGGTGAGGTCGCGGCCCGTGTTGTTGAACTCCATGTAGAGGTCGATGACCTCAAGGGAGAAGGACGGGATGCCGGTGAGGGAGATCGAGTCGATGGACAGCTTGCCGGCCGAGCCGTCGGGGAGGATGACGAAGGCGCCGTTCACGCCGCCGATCGAGATCGCAGCGCCGACGGACAGGAGCAGCGAGCCGTTGGTGACGGAGACCTTGATCGTATCGACGCCGCCGATCTGCTCCTTGGCGAAGTAGAAGTCGGCCTGCAGCTTGCCGGTAAAGCTGCCGATCACCAACCCGAGCTTCAGGCCGCCGCCGACCTTCACGGTGTTGGCATTGACGTGCACGCCCCATGCGGAACCGTCGGCGAAGGTACCGTCCACATTGACGTCGGTCGTGGTGCTGGTGTTGATCTGGAAAAGGAACGTGGTGACCTCGAACGTCAGGCCCGGGACACCGGACAGGCGGACGGCCGGCAGCGGCGGGCCGGTCGGGTTCGCCGGGTCGGGCGTGGTCAGGGAGCCGATCGTGAGGGACACGGCCACCGTGCCGCTCGCGTAGGAGACCAGGGCGCCGCTCAGGTTGTTCACCTCGAACTTGACGGAGGTGCCGACGCCGATGGACATCGAGACGTCCTTGAAGGCCACGACCATGAAGCCCGGGTTCTGCTCGAAGTAGAAGGCGCCCTCGAGATTGGCGGCGAAGCCACCGAGCGACAGGCCGAGCTTGAGCGCGCCCCCCACCCGCAGCGTGTCGGCGCCGACCTTCACGCCCCACGCCGAGCCGTCGGCGAAGGTGCCGTTGATGTCGACGTCGTTGTCGTCGACGCCGTCCGAATTGGCATCGGTCCCGGCGGCCTTGGTGTTGATCTCGAAGAGGAAGTTCGTGACCTCGAAGGTCAGGCCGTTGACGCCGCTCAGGCGCACCGCCGGCAGCGCCGGGCCGGTCGGGTTCGCGGGATCGGGGATGGTGAGCGCGCCGACCTTCAACGAGGCCGCCATCGTGCCGTCGTTGTAGCCCACGAAGGTGCCGTTGAGGTTATTGATCTCCAGCTTCACGGTGCTGACCGCGATGGACATCGAGACATCCTTGAAGGCCACGACCATGTAATCGGGGTTCTGCTCGAAGTAGAACGCACCCTCGAGGTTGGCCTCGAACGCGGCACCGATCTTGAGGTTGAGCTTGAGCGCGCCGCCAACGCGGATCGTGTCGGCTCCGACATGGACACCCCAGGCCGACCCGTCGGCAAAGGTGCCGTCGAGGTTCACGTCGCCGTCGTCGTGACCGTCGGAGTCGGCGTCCACGCCCGCGACCGCCTTGGTGTTGATCTCGAAGAGGAAGTTGGTGACCTCGAACGTCAGCCCGTTGATGCCGCTGAGCTTCACCGCCGGCGAGCCGTCGGGATTCGTCACCGCACCGACCGTGAGGGAGGCGGCCAGCGTGCCATCGTCGTAGACCACGAACGCGCCGTTGAGATTGTTGACCTCGAGCTTCACGGTGCTGACGGCGATCGAGAGATTCACATCCTTGAACGCCACGACCATGAAGTCGGGGTTCTGCTCGAAGTAGATCGCACCCTCGAGGTTCGCCTCGAAGGCGGAACCGATCTTCACGTTGAGCTTCAGGGCCCCACCGACGCGGATCGTGTCGGCGCCGACATGGACGCCCCAGGCGGAACCGTCGGCGAAGGTGCCGTCAAGGTTCACGTCGCCGTCGTCGTGGCCGTCGGAGTCGGCATCCACGCCCGCGACCGCCTTCGTGTTGATCTCAAAGAGGAAATTCGTGACCTCGAAGGTCAGGCCGCTGATGCCGCTGAGCTTCACCGCCGGCGAGCCATCCGGGTTGGTCAGGGCGCCGACCGAGAGGCTGGCCGCCAGCGTGCCGTCATCGTAGGCCACGAACGCACCGTTGAGGTTGTTGACCTCGAGCTTCACCGTGGACACCGCGATGGAGAGGTTCACGTCCTTGAACGCGACCACCATGTAATCCGGGTTCTGCTCGAAGTAGAACGAACCCTCGAGCTGCGCATCGAAACCGCCGCCGATCGTCAGGCCGAGCTTGAGGGCGCCGCCGACCCGGAGCGTGTCGGCCCCGACACTGACCGCCCAGGCCGAGCCATCGGCGTAGGTGCCGCTGACATTCACATCGCCGTCATCGTGGCCGTCGGAGTCGGCATCCACGCCCGCGACCGCCTTCGTATTGATTTCAAAGAGGAAATTCGTGACCTCGAACGTCAAACCGCTGACTCCCGTCAGGCGCACGGCCGGCAGGGGCGGGCCCGTCGGGTTGCTGGGATCCGGCGTCGTCAGGGCGCCCACGGTCAGCGAGGCGGCCATGGTGCCGTCGGCGTAGGCGACGAATGCGCCGTTGAGATTGTTGATCTCGAGCTTCACGGAGCTCACGGCGAGGGACATCGAGACCTCCTTGAACGCCACGACCATGAAGTCGGGGTTCTGTTCGAAATAGAAGCTGCCCTCGAGCTTCGCCTCAAAGCCGCTGCCGATCGTCAGGCCCAGCTTGAGGCCACCACCCACCCGGATCGTATTGTGCCCCACCTTCACGCCCCACGCGGAGCCGTCGGCAAATTGTCCGGTAACATCCACATCCGTGGCCTTCGTATTGATCTCAAACAGGAAGTCCGTGACTTCAAACGTCAGCCCATTCACACCCGTCAGGCGCACCGCCGACAAGGGCGGCCCGGTCGGGTTGCTCGGATCCGGGATCGTGGCGCCGCCGACCTTGATGCTCGCGGCGATCGTGCCGTCGCCGTAGGCGATCAGGGCGCCGTTGAGGTTGTTGACCTCGAGCTTCACGGTGGAGACCTGGACCGAGAGGTAAACGTCCTTGAACGCCACCATCATATTGCCGGCGTTCTGCTCGAAGTAGAAAGTGCCGCTCAGCTTGCCCTCGAAGCCGGAGCCCACCTTGAGGGTGACCGCCAGGGTGCCACCCACCTTCAGGAAGTTCGTCTGCGTGGCGTCATACCGGAGCGCCACGGTGCCACCTCCGGCCTTGAGGACATCCGCGGACACAGCTCCGCCCGTGTTGTTGAACTCGAGCAGGATCGTGCTGGCGTCGATGTGGAAGGTGCTCGAGATGCCCAGGGTGACGGTGTCGATGGTCAGTTTGCCGGCCGACTTGCCGTCGCCCATGATCACAAAGGCGCCGTTGATGCCGGTGGCCGAGAGGCTGGAGCCGCCCACCCCGATCGAGAAGCTCGCGCCGGACACGGAGACCTTCAGCGTGCTCGTGGGCGTGCCGTTGATGGTCTCGGTGGACTTCTCGAAGAAGAACCCGCCGGTCAGGGTGGCGTTGAAACCGCCGATGGTGATCGTCAGGTTGACGATGCCGCCGAGGGAGAGGAAGCTCCACTTGGAGCTGTCGCTGAAGTCGAGGGTGAAGGTCGAGCCGATGTTGGTCTTAACCGCCTCGCCAAAATTGTTCACGTCGAACGTGAAGGCGGAGACCTGGAGATCGAGGCCGGTGATGCCCTCCAGCTTGGCGTCCGTCACCTTCAGCTGGCCGGCGTAGCTGGCCACGCCGCCGGTGTTGTTGCCGAAGACGAAGAAGCCGGAGGCGTCGAGGATCTTGAGCTTCGCCGAACTGACCGCGATTTCGAAGTTCACGTTGGTGAAGGCGAACTTCACCACCGTGGCGCCGCCGGTGGTCATGGTCAGTTTCTCGAAGCCGAAGGTGCCGCTCATCGTCGTCGAGAACGCGCCGCTGGTGAAGGCCAGGGTCGCCGTGCCGCTGCCGCGGAAGAAATTCAACTCGTCGGCGGCCGCCGTGAACTGGAGGGTCTGGTGGACCGGGCCGGCATCGAGCGCCTCGTCGATCTCCATGTTCGTCGTGTTGAACTCAAAAGAGAAACCGGTGGCGGTCAGGGTGAAGTTGCTGATGCCGGTGAAGGTCAGGTCTTGGAAGGTGATCCGGCCGGCCACGCCGGTGTGCAGGCCCGCGTCGAAGACTACGAAGATAAAATCCACGTCCGTGATCGAGGCGGTCACCGGTCCGACCGTGACCGAGGCCGTCAGGCCCTCGCCGCCGATCTTGATCACCTTGTTGCCGTCGACCGTGCCGCCGTAGAAGGCGATCGAACCGTTGATGGCCACGCTGGCGCCGCCGGCCGAGACGCCCAGGTTGATGGTGCCGCCGATGCTGACGAAATCCTGTTCGGTGGAATCACTGTAGTCGAAGCTGATGCTCGCGCCGCTCTCGGCGACGCCAAACGCGGCCTGGATCGCATGCCCGGTGGTATTGATACCGAAGCTCAGATGGCTGCCGCTCAGGGAGGTGATGGCGGAAGGCAGGCCGGTCGCCGTAATGCCGTCGGCATCCACGAAGCCCGCCACGCCCCAATCATTGATGACGAACCCGCCGTCGACTCCCGTGACCTCCAGCTTGATGTTGCCGGTGGAGAAAGAGGCGTTGGCGCCGATGGCAGCGAACTTCACCACATTCGTAACACCACCCGTACCGGTCAGACCGTCGGGGCTGGTCGGACCATCGAGGTCGGCCGAGTACTGCTCAAAGTAGAACGTGCCATCCAGGCTCACCGCGATGCCGCCCAGATCCAGGCCGAGGGCGACGGTGCCTTGAACGCGGAAGAACTTCTTCCGGTCGGTGCCGGTGAAGTTGAGGGGAACGGACGCACCCGGGATCGTCAGGTTGTTGATCTCGGTGTCGGTGGTGTTGATCTCAAAGAAGAGGGAGCTCGGGGTGAAGGTGAAACCCGAAGGATTCGGGCTCAGGGTGACCGTCCCCACGCTGGCCCGGCCGGCGAACCCGTGGCTGTTGATCACGAAGTCGCCGTTGATGCCGGTGATTCCCAGGCTGGCGCTGCCCGCCGCAAAGGTGGTCGAGCCGCCGGAGAGCGACAGGCGGATGACGGACTCCGTGTCCAGGACCGACCGGTCAAAGGTGAAGGTGCCATGGAGGGCGGCGTTCACGCCCGTGGCGGTCACCGTGAGGTCCAGGGTGGCGGTCACCGAAAACGCGGGGGTCGTGCCGGTGGTGTCCACGCTGAAGGAACCGGAGGTGTTGCCGAAGGTGATGCCGCCGATGCTGGTGCTCAGGCCGCTGACCGTGCCGGTGGCGACGAAGCCGGAAGCGCCGATCTGGAAGCTGCCGCTGGCCCCGGCGGTCAGGGTGACCGAACCGGCCGTGATGCTAACACTGCCGGAGGTCAGGGTGAAGGTGAGCACCTGGCTGCCGGCGATGGTGGCAACGCTGAAGGCGACCGTGCCGGACAGGTCGACCCCCACCGCGCCATGGATGCCGATCGAGTAGGTACCCGACAGGGTCAGGGAGTTGGACCCTACGAAGGTGGCGCTGATCCCGGCCCCCAGCCCCTGTATATTAGAGGCGGTGGTCATGCCGGCCTTGTTGGTGGCGGTATTGGCCAGGCCGGTTGCGGTATTAATGGTAAGCTGGCCGCCGGTCAGGTGACCCAAGGCCAGGGTCTCGTCGGTACCGGCCAGGCCGAGGATGTCGGTAATGGAAAGGGTACCCGAACCGCCGCCAACCTCCGCATCAGGGTAAGTGGTGAGGCTGTTGTCGGACGTGCTCGCGGCCGTGGTCGCGGCGGTCGCGGTCAGTTTGCCGCTGACCAGGAAGGCGCCTTTGTCGGCACCGAAGGTCAGGGTGACACCACCCACCGCCAGGCTGCCATCCACCGCGGTGTCGAACCAGACTTCAAAAACGTAGTTGCCCGCGCCGTCAACGGCCGGGGTCGTGTTGTCCGCGGTGTCGAGGTGACGCGCGAAATGAAAGGTGCCGGTCAGGATCAAATGACCCTGCGAATAAGTGGAGGCACCCGCATCGGGGCGCTTTTCCATGGTGCCGTGCAACACGGCGGTACCGGTGCCGGTACTGAAGAGAGCGAGAAGGTCGGCCTTCTCTCCTGCTGGATCGGATCCCAAAGCATCTGGCGTGAAATTAAAACCGCCGAACGGAGGATCGAAGTCGTTCGCGGTGCCTGAACCACCAACCGAATAATTGGCGCCGGACGCGGGCGGCCCGTTGCCGGAGTGCAGGCTCGTAACTAAAAGATCGGCGGCCGACGGCACGTCGGGATCGCTCGGGACCGTGACCGGCGCCGCGGTCGGCGTCTCGTTCGCGGTCTCGGTGGTGGCCGGGGCGGCGTCCGAAGTCTGCGTGTCGTTCACCGCCGGGGCGGTGGTGTCGACCAAACTGTCGGCCGAAGAATCGTGGCTCGCGGGCTGCGTCGCACCGTTGTGTTCATCCAGCAGGATGATGTCGGCGGGCGAGTAACCCGGCAGCTCGCGATGCGGGGCAACCGTCGGGACAAGACCGTCCGCGGAGAGCAAAACGCGTTGCTCAAGACTTTCCAAAACGTACTCGCGTTGGCGGAGTGACATGGACGGTGTGTGCGGAACCGGTCCCGAAAACCAACCAAACACCCTATAACGTCAAGCCTTGGCTTTAATTTAGGACAAAATTTGGGGCGGAAGCGGGGGTTTCTGGGGTAAAAAAAGGCCGGCGTTGACATGCCCGCGAGCGCTACTGAACTCCGATGCCTGTGCCTGCACTAGAGCAATGCCGCCGCTACGAGGGTCCCGAGGAAGGCTTCTGGCCGCTCTTCATCGATGCATTGGTAGCCGCCGCGGGCGCCACGAATTTACTTCTGCTCCGCCGCACGATCGAGCCGCTCGAAGCGTGGAAGCCGTTCGCCGCCTGGCCCGCGAAGGAAAAATTTCCGCTGGGTGCGCCGCTGGACGACCCCGGCCTCACCGCCGCGCTCGAGGCCGCGGTGCGCGAAGAGATCAGCGAATTCCGCGTGCCCGCCGATCCCCGGATCCGCCTGCCGATCGTGCTGATCGACGCCGGCCAGCCGGGCCTGCAGCTGGCCGCGCTCTTCAAGTACGCGCCCGGCGCGACGCCGCCCGAAGACCTCGTCAACCGCCTCGCCCGCGCGCTCGACCTGCCCCTGCTCTACCGCCGCGCGCGCGCGCTCCGGCTCGCCAAGGACGACAACAGCGCGTTCTCCCAGGCGCTCGACCTGCTCACGCTGCTCGACAAGCAGGAGCGGTTCGTGCCGGCCGCCATGACGCTGTGCAACGAGCTCGCCCGCCACGGCCGCTGCAGCCGTGTGTCGCTCGGCTGGCGCCACGACGCCTACGTCCGCCTCGCCGCGATCAGCGACATGCCACGCTTCGAACGCGGCATGGAGGCCGTGCAAAAGCTCGAGGCCGCGATGGAGGAGGCCTTCGACCAGGATGAGGAAATCATCCTGCCCGAGCCCGACGACGCGGCCTACGTCGCGCGCGACCACCACCAGTTTGTCCAAAGCCAGGGCGCGGCCAACGTCGTCTCCCTGCCCCTCCGCCTGGGCGACCGCCCGGTCGGGGTTGTCACCTTGGAGCGTACCGACCGCGCGTTTTCGGCCGACGAGGTCAACGCCCTGCGGGTCGTCCTCGACCGCGCCACGCGCCGGCTGGATGAACTCGAACGGACCGACGGCAGCGTCTGGCGCCGCGGCCTGCGCGGCACCCGCCAGCAACTGTCCCGCCTGCTCGGCGCCGAGCATACGTGGTGGAAGGCCCTGGGCGTCGCCATCGCCCTGCTGCTCCTGCTCGCGATCTTCTGCACCTGGCCGTACCGCATCGAGGGCAGCTTTGTGGTCCGCAGCCACTCGCTGCTCAACCTGCCCGCCCCGTTCGACGGCTTCCTGGCCGAGGTGCCGGTCCACATCGGCGACAAGGTGAAGGCCGGCGACGTCCTGCTCCGCCTCGACAAGCGCGAGCTGCTGCTGGAACAGAACTCCCTGCAGGCCGAGATCGCCCGCTACGAGGCCGAGCGCGCGCAGGCCGAGGTCGAGCGCCGGCTCGCCGACATGCGCTCCGCGGCCGCCGCCAAGGAACAGTCCCAGGCCAACCTGGAGATCAACCGCTTCCACCTCGCCCGTGCCGACGTCACCGCCCCCGCCGCGGGCGTGATCATCGAGGGCGACCTCCGCGAGCGCCTCGGTGCCCCGGTCCGCGCCGGCGACATCATGATGCGCATGACCCGCATCGACGAAATGTACGTGGAAATCGAGGTCCCGGAACGCGACGCCCACGCCATCCTCAACAGCCACACGGCCGAGATCGCCTTCGCCACCCTCCCCGACCAGCGCTTCCCGGTGACCATCGAGCGCCTCGAGCCCACGGCGCGCACCAAGACCGAGGGCAATGTCTTCATCCTGCGCGCCCGTTTCACCGCCCCGGGCAACGACCCGTGGTGGCGGCCGGGCATGAGTGGCGTGGCCAAGGTGGACGGCGGCCGCCGTTCGATCCTCTGGCTGCTGACGCACCGCCTCGTCGACTTCCTGCATTTGAAGCTGTGGCTCTGAGCCACCCGCCATGTCCGATACGCCCTCGATGTTCAGCGAATCCTGGCACCGCATCGCGGGCCAGCGGATGCAGCTGCGGGCCAGCGTGGACATCCGGCGCCAGCAGTTCCGCGGCGAGGACTGGTACATCGTCCGCGACAACTTCACGAATGCCTTCTACCGCATCCGGCCCGGCGCCCGGCGCTTCCTGCTCCACCTGAGCGGCCGGCGCACGATCGAGGAAGCGTGGCGGCGCAGCCTGGCGGAGAGCCCCGAGGAAGCCCCGGGCCAGACCGAGATCATCCAGCTGCTCGCGCACCTGCACCAGGCCAACCTGGTCCAGTCCGACCTGCCGCCCGACAGCCGCCAGCTTTTCGACCGGGTGCGGCGCTTCCGCCAGGCCCAGGTGCGCAACACCCTCGCGAGCATCCTTTATCTCCGCATCCCGCTGTGGGATCCCGACCGCTTCCTGCTGCGCCTGCTCCCGGTGGTGAAGCACGTGTTCACTGCGTGGGGCGCGCTGCTGTGGAGCCTGGTCGTGTGCGGCGCCCTGGCGGTCGCCGTCGACCATCGCGAGCAGCTCATGCACCGCGGCCAGGAGGTGCTGGCGCCGGAAAACCTGGCGCTCCTGTACGCCGCCTTCTTCGTGACCAAGTTCCTGCACGAGCTCGGCCACGCCTTTGCCTGCCGGAAATTCGGCGGCGAGGTCCATACGCTGGGCCTGATGCTGCTGGTCTTCAGCCCGGTGCCGTATGTCGACGTCACCTCCGCGTGGGCCCAGCGCTCCCGCGCCAAGCGCATGTGGGTCGGCGCCGCGGGCATGTACGTGGAGCTCTTTGTCGCGGCGATCGCGACCTTCGTGTGGGCCCAGACCGGCGCGGGGGTGGTGAACAGCATCGCCTACAACGTCATGTTCGTGGCGTCGGTCAGCACGCTCGTCTTCAATCTCAATCCCCTCCTCCGGTTCGACGGTTACTATATCCTGTCGGATCTGGTCGACGCCCCCAACCTCCACACCCGCAGCCACGGCCAGCTCGCCTACTGGTCGGAGAAGTGGCTGTTCGGCGTGGAGAATCCCCCGCAGCCCGCGGCCACGACCAACGAGGCGGTGTTCCTCGGCCTGTTCGGCATCGCCTCCGGCATCTACCGCTTCGTCGTCTTCACGACCATCATCCTGTTCATCGCCGACAAGTTCTTCGGCGTGGGCCTGATCGCCGCCGTGGTCGGCGGGTTCTCCCTCTTCATCCTGCCGCTCTATCGCTACGGCCGCTACCTGGCCGAGGAGCCGCGGCTGGAGCGCCACCGGACGCGTGCGGTGGCGGTGACCGCCGGGGCCGTGGCCGTGGTGCTGGGCTTCCTGGCGTTCTTTCCCTGGCCCTATTATACCTATGCGCCCGGCATGCTGCAGACGCCGGTGAGCGCCCGGGTGGTGGCCGGCGCGGACGGTTATATAGATGAGTTCGTCGTCGACTCGGGCCGCCCGGTCCATGCCGGCGACCTGCTCGTGCGCATGGCCAGCCCCGAGCTCACCCTGAAGATTGCCGCGGCCGAGGCCCGCGTGCGGCAGACCCGCGCCGTGGAAAACGCCGGCCTGCAAAAGGGCGGCGCGAACCTCCGCGTGGCGACCCGCCGCCGCGAGGCCGCCGAGGCCCAGCTCGCGGATGTCCTCCGCCGCCGCGACGACCTCCTCGTGAAGTCTCCGATCGACGGCATCTGGGTCTCCCCGCACTCGGGCGACATGTACGGTGACCTCACCGCCCGCGGCAGTGCGCTCGGCCAGGTCATCCAGCCGCCGGCATTCGAATTCGTGGCGGTCGTCGCCCAAGCCGACTCGTCGCGCCTCTTCGCCTCCGGCAACCCGCCGGCGGAGATCCGCCTCGCCGGCCAGGCCGGGACCGTGGTGCCGGTCGACCAGGTCACGTTCATCCCCGGCAAGCAGAACATGCTGCCGACCGCGGCGCTGGGCTGGAACGCGGCCGGCCCGGTCAAGGTCGCGCCGGACGACCGCGACGGCCTCACCACCGTCGAACCCTATTTCAAGGCCATCGCCCGTGTGAAGGCCGGCAACACCGCCGCGCTGCTCTATGGGCAGACGGGCTTCATCCGCTTCACCACGGGCAAGGAGCCGCTGCTGGTCCAGGGCTGGCGCCGGTTCCGGCAGATGCTGCAGACGCGCTACCAGCTCTGACCATGACGCCCACCGCCGAGGTCCAGCGCACGCGCCTGGCGGTGCCCCCGCCCCTGCACAAGGGGCTCGATGCCTTCGCGCACCGCTGCATCGGCTACTGGAAGCGCCGGCGCTTCACGCAGCCCGACTTCGCCGCGTGGGCGAACCGCCTCGCCGCCGAGCACGCGCAGCTGACCACGCTCTCCGACGCCGACCTGCAGCGCCGGCTGCAGGAGCACAACCGCGCCGTCCGCCGCCACCGCCATTCCTGCTTGGACGAAGCCGCCGCCGCGCTGCCCGCCGTCGCCGAGGCCGCGCGCCGCAAGCTCGGCCTCGATCCCTATCCCGTCCAGTTCCGCGCCGCGCTCGCGCTGCTGCACGGCACGATCGCGGAGATGGCCACGGGCGAAGGCAAGACCCTCGCCATCGCGCTCGCCGCCGCGCCGCTCGGCTGGACCGGCCTGCCGGTCCACGTGGTGACGGCCAACGACTACCTCGCCCGGCGCGACGCCGCCAACCTCGACCCGTTCTACGGTTTCTGCGGCATCGAGGTCGGCCGCGTGATCTCGACCATGTCGGGCCCCGAGCGCTCCGAGAACTACGCCGCCGGCGTGGTCTACACCACGGGCAAGGAGCTGCTCGCGGATTTCCTGCGCGACCGGCTCCTGCTCGGGCCGTTCCAGGACGCCGCGCAGCGCATCGCCCGCCGCCATTTCCGCCAGCCGCTGCCGCCGCCCGAACGCCTCGTGCTGCGCGGCCTGCACTACGCGATCATCGACGAGGCCGACAACCTCATGATCGACGAGGCGGTGACGCCGCTCATCATCAGCCGCCGGGTCGACAACCAGTCCATCGCCGATGCCGTCATGGCCGCGCAGAAACTCGCGGCCGACCTGACCAGCGGGCTGGACTACGAGGAGGATTTCCCCCGCCGCGAGATCCACCTGACCGAACGCGGCCGCGAGCGCGTCCACGCAGGGCTCGCCGCCCTGCCCCATCCCTACTGGCGCCTCGAACTGGTCGACACCGCGCTCAAGGCCCGGGTGTTCTTCCACCGCGACAAGCAGTATGTCGTGCAGGAGGGCGAGGTGATCATCGTCGACGAATACACCGGCCGCCTCATGCCCGGCCGCCAGTGGAAGCTCGGCCTGCACCAGGCCGTCGAAGCGAAGGAAGGCCTGCCGGTCACCGCACCCACGGAATCGATCGCGCAGATGAGCTACCAGTCGTTCCTCCGGCTCTTCCACCAGATCAGCGGGATCACCGGCACGGCGCGCGAGTGCGCCGCGGAAATCTGGGCGCTGTACCGCCTCCCGTTCACCGCCATCCCGCGGCACCGGCCGAGCCGGTTGCGTTTCGCCCCGGCGCGCGTCTACGCCACCGCGGAGCAGCGCTGGGCCGCCGTGACCGAGGTGATCGCCGGCGCCGCGAAATCCGGCCGCCCGGTGCTCGTCGGCACGCGCAGCATCGACACCAGCGAACAACTCGCGGCCCGCCTCGAAAAGCGCGGCGTCCATTTCAACCTGCTCAACGCCGTGCGCCACCAGGAGGAGGCGAAGATCGTCGAGAAGGCCGGCCAGCCCGGCGCGGTGACGATCGCCACGAACATGGCCGGCCGCGGCACCGACATCCGCCTCGGCGAGGGCGTGGCGCAACTCGGCGGCCTGCTTGTGATCGCCACGGAGATGCACCGCTCGGGCCGCATCGACCGCCAGCTCTTCGGGCGCTCCGGCCGCCAGGGCGATCCGGGCCAGGGCCTGCTCTTCCTGTCCTGCGAAGACGAACTGCTGGAGGATTTCCTGCCGGGCCCGCTCCGGCGGCTGTTACGTTCGTGTGTCACGCTCGGCTGGCCCGGCATGAAATTCCTCAGTGCGAAGATCACGCGCTGGACACAATGGCGCGCGGAACGGGCGGCTTTTCGCCAGCGATTCGCAGTGCTGAAGCAGGACCAGTGGATCCAGGAGAACCTGAACGCCGGCCGGCCGGATTTTGGCATTTAAGCGCGGTTTTTTCGCGGTTCGACGCGGGTATTTTTCCACCACAAATTTGCCGGTTTTTACCCCAAGCGGCTCGTTACCTGCAGTGCAACTTCCCTAGGCTGTTGATGACTCGAATTAGGCTTTTAGCCCGGTGCTTTTCCCGATTAAAAACTAGCCGCACACGCCCTATGAAACCCGCCCTCCTGCCCGGGCTCCTCTTCGCGCTGACCGGCACCGCCGTTCTGTTCGCCGCCGAGCCCGCCACCGCCCCCACCCCCGCGCCGGAGCCCCCGCTGGCCCTGACCATGAGCGACGCCGTGGTCCGCGCGCTCGACGCCAACCTCGAGGTCCAGATCGAACGCATCCAGCCGGCCATCGCCGAGCAGCAGCGCCGCTACAAGATGGGCGCCTTCGACCCGCACCTGACCACCCATTACACGTTCGAGCAGCTCGAGACCCCGCAGAACACGCGCGACTTCTTCGCCACCGGCCGCGCCGTCGAGGTGCTCGACGAGGAAAATATCCGCACGGAAACCAACCTCATCGGCCTGCTCCCGACGGGCACCCGCTACAAGGTCACCGTCATCGCCTACTCCCTCAAGAACTCGCTCAACCGCGAGGCGCTCGCCCGCTTTTACCCGGAGTACACCACCAGCACGAGCCTTACGGTCACGCAGCCCTTGCTGCGCGGCTTCGGCACCACCGCCACCCTGGCCGAGGCCCGCATGGCCAAGTCCGACCTCCGCGCCGCCGAGCAGGGTCTCCGCGGCAAGATCGACCAGATCGCCTCCACCGTCCTCGACGCCTACATCGAGGCCGTCTACGGCCACGAGCTGATCCGCGTGATCACCGACCGCATCGCCGTCGCCGAGCGCCTCCGCGACGAGAACGACAAGCGCCTCAAACAGGGCCTCATGGCCCCGATCGACGTCATGCAGGCCGAGTCCACCCGGGCCGCCGCCGAGATCGAGCTAGTCCGCGCCCGGAATTTCCTCACCGAGACCGAGAACAAGATGCGCGAGCTGGTCTTCAGCGACTTCACCCAGGCCGCCGACGTGCAGTTCCAGTTCCTTGACTCCCTCAACGAAGTCTCGATCGAGGAATCCCTGCCCGCGCTGCGCGGCCTCGCCCTCGACCGCAGCGCCGAGTACCAGGTCGCGCTGCAGAAGGTGGAAACCCAGCGGCTCGCCCTGCGCTTCGCGCGCAACCAGCGCCTGCCCTCCATCGACTTCGAGGCCTCCTACGGCATGAACGGCCTCGGCGACAGCTTCAGCCACGGCTTCAGCGACTACAGCAACCGCGACAAGCCCGACTACTCGTTCGGCATCATCGCCGACATCCCGCTCACGTTCAAAGCCGAGAAAGCGCAGCTCGCGAAAGCCATGCTGAGCGTCCGCCAGGCCGAGCTCGAGGCCAAGCGCACGGCCAACACCGTCGTCTCCCAAGTCCAGACCGCCCACGCCCGCGTGCTCTCCGCCATCCAGCGCGCCAAGGCTTCCACCCGCGCCGTCGAGACCGCCGAGACCGCGCTGAACTCCGAGGAGAAGCGCCTCTCGAACGGCCTGACCACCAGCTTCAACGTCCTCAAGCTCCAGGACGAGCTCGCCCAGGCCCGCATCAACAAGCTCGAGGCCGTGGCCGAGGGCCACAAGGCCCTCATCGTCCTGTGGGGCGTGACGGGCGTGCTGCTCGAGCGCTACCACATCAACACCCTCGAGGCGCCGGGCGCCGTGGCCCGTTCCGCGCAGAAATGAAAAGGCTCTCCCTTTCCCTTCTCGCCGCCGCCTGCGCCCTGACTGTGCGTGCCGCCGACGGCGTGCTGCTGCCCTTCAAGGAGGTGACCGTGAGCTCCGCCGTCTCCGGCATCCTCGCCGAGGTCAACGTCAAGGAAGGCGACGCGGTCGCGACCGACGACCTGCTGGCCCACCTCATCGACCGCGTCGAGACGAAGGAAGCCGAGCGCTTCGCGAAGATCCTCGAGCAAAAGGAATTTGCCGCGCAAGGCACCCAGAACCTGTTTCACGACAAGGTCGTCAGCGAAGGCGAAGCCATCGAGAAACGCCTCGATCGCGACGTCGCCAAGCTGCAGCACCAGGTCGCCCTGGAACAGCTCGAGCGGCGCAAGATCCGCTCCCCGATCACCGGCCTGGTGGTCGAGAAAAAGAAGGAAGCCGGCGAAGCGGTGAACGAAAACGAGGTCGTCTTCCGCGTCATCGACATCAGCCGCGTCTACCTGCAGGTCTTCGTTGACGCCTCCGTCGCGCTCAACCTCAAGACCGGCCAGGCCGTGACCGTGATCTTTCCCGAGCACCAGAACACGCAGAGCCCCGGCACGATCGACTTCATCGATCCCCGCATCGACGGCGCCAGCGGCCTCGTCCGCATCAAGGTGCTCATCGACAACGCCGACCGGAAGCTCATCGCCGGCATGCGCGGCAGCGTCGCCTTCAAGTAAACCCCGTCCCTTTCCACACCAGCCCCGCCTAACATCATGAAAAAATCCGCCATCATCCTCCTGGCCTCGCTCAGCCTCCTGCTCTCGGCCTGCACCCTGTTCCCGTATTCGCCCAAGGTCGGATCGAGCGAAGGCAGCTTCCTGCGCAACACCATCTCCTACGACCTGGTGTACCTGCAGGACAACGTGAAGGCCTACCGCTCCAACGGCTCCTACTACTATTTCAAGGACAAGAAGCTCGTGAAGGTCCTGCCGGAGCTGCTCTCCGCGGACAAGATCTGAGGTGGGGCGGCGAGTCCCTTCGCCGCCGCAGCGCGGAACGGAGTCCGCGCCCTACCCCTGTCCCGCCTACGGCAGGAACGGATTGAAGCGCCGCTCGTTCGCGGCGGTCGTCAGCGGCCCATGGCCCGGGGCGATCACGGCATCGTCACCCAGCAAGCCCATGATGCGGCGCGCGTGCTTGAGCTGGCGCTGACAGCAGAAATAGCCGCCGCCGAGCGAACCGGCGAAGATCAGGTCGCCCGAAATCAGCACCGCCGGCGCCGCGGGTTGCGCCACGGATTTCACGAGATAGCAGTTGTGCTCGTCGGCATGCCCGGGCGTCGCGAAGGCCGTGACGCTGAGCCCGGCGACCTCGACCGCCTGGCCCTCGGTCAGGCCGCGACATTCCGGCCAGCGCCCGGTGGGCGGGCCGTAAAAGGCGCCGAGTTCGCTCTCGCGCAGCACCTCCGCCAGGCCGCCGATGTGCTCGGCCTCGTAGTGCGTGACGAAGACCGCGTCGAGCCGCTCGATCCGGGCCGGCCACGCCCGGTGGAGCTCCGCATGGCTCGCGCCGGTGTCGAAGAGCACGGCACCGTCGCCGCCGGTAGAGATGAGGTAGGCGTTGGCTACGCCGACCCCGAAGGGCATGCGCAGCGGAAAAAGCGCGAACGGCAGGCCCGCCGGGTCGGGCAACGGGTAGTTGCCGCGCGCCAGGGCGGTCAGGCCCACCTCGTTGAGGTTGAGCGTCGCCGCCAGGCGCATGAGCTCGCCGTCAGTCAGATCGGGCCGGTAGTCGAGCGCGTCCTTCAGCCGGCTCTGGTCGATGCCGCTCGCGGCGGCAAGGTTCGCCAAGGACAGCGGGATGTTGCGCGCGGCCTTTTCCAGGACGTCGCCGAGTTCGTCCTCGAGCGCGGGCTTGGCGTTGACCGGTGGCATGGCGGCAGGTTGCAGCAAAAAGGGATTTCCTTCCAGCGGGGATTCACCCACGTTCGGGGCCCATGGATGCCGTTCAACAGGAGGTCACCGACATTTTCATCCGCACGAAGGCGCTGCTCAAGGGGCACTTCGTCCTGCGCTCCGGCCTGCACAGCGGCCACTTCTTCCAGTGCGCGCAGGTGTGCCAGGACATGCCCGCCGTCGAACGGCTTGGCACGCTGCTGAAGCAGAAGCTCGGCAGCCTCGCCTACGACACCGTGCTCGCCCCCGCGATGGGCGGCCTCGTCATTGGCCAGGAAGTCGCGCGCGTCTCGAAGAGCCGCTTCATTTTCGCCGAGAAGGAAAACAACGTCCTCGTCATGCGCCGCGGCTTCACCTTCAAGCCGGGCGAGAAGGTCCTCATCGTGGAGGACGTCATCACCCGCGGCGGCCGCGTGCAGGAGTGCCTCGACATCGTGAAGAAGATGGGCGGCACCGCGGTAGCCGTCGCCGTCCTCGTCGACCGCAGCTCCGGCCAGGCCAAGTTCGATGTCCCGACCTATTCGCTGCTCGAGATGAGCTTCCCCACCTACCCGGCCGACCAGGTCCCGCCGGAGATCGCCAAGATCCCGGCGACGAAGCCGGGGAGCTGAGGAAATTTCCTGGAGGCGGGACTATCAGTCCCGCGGGACGTCGCCGTCGTCGCGAACGTTCGCGGGACTGGTAGTCCCGCCTCCAACTAGTCCAACAAAAAGGCGCACCGTGAGGTGCGCCTTTCGCGTCTGTCCGGCCCGACGTCCGTCTTTAGCGGACGTGGAAGATGATGTAACGGTAGGCCCCGCGGTAATAGACCAAGGCGATGTTGCGGCCGTCGCGCAAGGCCTTCTTGGCCGTGCCGAGGTCGCCAACCGTGACGCGGTTGATCTGCTCGATGACCGACCCCACCGGGAAGTTGCCTTGGAATTCCGAATCCTCGCCGACGTCGGTGACCATCAGGCCCTCGACCCGATCGTCGATGCGGAACTGCTTGCGGGTTTCCGGGGTGAGCGGCTCGACCGAAACGCCCGGCAGCAATTCGCCGGAAGCGGTATTGTCGTCCGTCACGCGACCGAGCACGACCTGCTTGGTCTCCGGCTTGCCGTTGCGCAGGTACTTCACGGTGATCTTGGTCTCCGGAGGCGTCTGGCCGATCAGCAACCGCAGGTCGTCGGTGTTGGTCACCTTCTTGTCATCGATCTCGACGATGACGTCGTTGCGCTTCAGGCCGGCCTTGGCGGCGGGGCCGTCGACCGGGTTGAGATTGGTGATGATCACGCCCTTGGTGTCCTTGGGCAGCTCGAACTCCTCCGCCTTGTCCGGCGTGATGACGTCGGTTTGCACGCCGAGATAACCGCGCGCCACGGTGCCGGTCTCGATCAGGCTGTGCATGATCGAGCTGGCGAGATTGATCGGGATGGCGAAGCCGATGCCGATGTTGCCCTGTGAATTGGAGAGGATGGCGGAATTGATGCCGACGAGGCGGCCCTTGGCGTCGATCAGCGCGCCGCCGGAGTTGCCCTGGTTGATCGCGGCGTCGGTCTGGATGAAATCCTCGTAACCCTGCACGTCGTCGAGGATGCCCACCTTGCGGCCCGTGGCGGAAATGATGCCCATGGTGACCGTCTGGCCGACGCCGAGCGGGTTGCCGATGGCGAACACCACGTCGCCCACGCGGAGCTTGGCGCTGTCGGCGAGCGTGACGACCGGCAGGTTGTCGGCCTCGATCTTGATGACGGCGACGTCGGTCTTGGGATCGGTGCCGATGACCTTGGCGGTGAGTTCGCGGTCGTCGTTGAGGAGCACCTTCAGTTCGTCGGCGTTGTCGACCACGTGGTTGTTGGTCAGGATGTAGCCGTCGGACGAAATGATGACACCCGAGCCGAGCCCGCGCTGCTTCTGCTCGCGGCCTTGGTAGCCGAACTGGCGGTAGAACTCGGGCACCTGCTCGCGGATGGTCTTGCTGGAAAACACCGAGACGACGGCCGGGCGGATCGCCTCGAGGGCGTCGGCGTAGCTGGTGACGACGGCGGACTTGGTGTCGCTGATCGGCGTCGGGTCGACTTTCAGCGTGGGCTTCTTGAGCGGTTCAGCCGCCTTCTTGTCGGCCGCGGCCGGTTTTTTATCGGCGGCGACGAGGCCCAGGGACAGGCCGGCGAAGACGGAGAGCAGGGTGAGAAAAACAACAGCGCGCTTTGATTTCATACGATAAAGGTGCCCGGTGCAGACACTAACCCGGGCGGGCGGTTCCGCCAGCGCAACTTAGAAACCCTTGATCTTGAAGAGACTCGTGACGCTTTCGTTGGTATTGATGCGCAGGATGGCCTCGCCCAGCAGCGGGGCGATGCTCAGGACGGTGATCGGCAGCCCCCGGGTGTCGATCGGCACGGAGTTGGTGGTGATCAACTCGTCGATCAGGCCGGACTTGAGGCGCTCGTAGGCGATCTCGTTCAGCACGCAATGGCTGACGGCGGCGCGGATGCTCTTCGCGCCGTGGTCCTTGAGGATCTTGGCGGCGGCGGTGAGCGTGCCGGCGGTCTCGGTGATGTCGTCGACCAGCAGCACGTCGCAACCGGCGACCTCGCCGACGACGTTGATGGCCTCGACCTTGGTGGCGCTGGTGCGCTTCTTGGCCACGAGGCCGAGCGAGGCGCCGAGGACGTCGGCATAGGCCGCCGCCATCTTCATGCCGCCGACGTCCGGCGAGAAGACCACGAGGTTGTTGCTGCGCTTGGTCGCCAGGTACTGGAAGAAAACCGGCGAGGCGAAAAGGTGGTCCACCGGGATGTCGAAGAAGCCCTGGATCTGCTGGCTGTGCAGGTCCATCGCGAGGACGCGGTTGGCGCCGGCGGACATGAGCAGGTTGGCGACGAGCTTCGCGGTGATCGGCACGCGGGGCTGGTCCTTGCGGTCCTGGCGGGCGTAGCCGTAGAACGGGATGACGGCGGTGATGCGCTGCGTCGACGCGCGCTTGGCGGCGTCGATCATGATCAGCAGCTCCATCAGGTGGTGGTTCGTCGGCGGGCAGGTCGACTGGATGAAGTAGGCGTCCGCGCCGCGGATGTTCTCGTTGATCTTCACGAACGACTCGCCGTCGGGGAAGCAGGTGACGGTCGCATCGCCCAGGGGGACGCCGATGCTCTGGCAGATTTCCTCTGCCAGGGCGCGATTCGAAGAGCCGGAAAAGATCTTAAGCTTCGTGTCCCTCATTGCCCGGTTGATGCCGGAGAAGGCGCCGAGCGGGAAGTCTATTCTGGCTTTTTCTCGAGCGCCTCGACGCGCTTGAACAAATCAGGCAGGCGCTGGTGCAGGACCTGCAGCCGGCGCTCCAGCATGTAGGGGATCGCCGGGGTGCCGTTCAGGTAGCTGCCGGGGGCGACATCGAAGGCGATGCCGGTCTGGCCGCCCGCCTTGGAGCCCTTGCCGATGGTGATGTGGCCGCCGATGCCGGCCTGGCCGCCCAGCACCACGTAGTCCTCGAGCGTGGTGCTGCCGGAAATGCCGACCTGCGAGCACAGGATGCAATGCTTGCCGATCACCACGTTGTGCGCGATCTGGACGAGGTTATCGATCTTGGTCCCCTCGCCCACCACGGTCCGGCTGAAGCGGGCGCGGTCGAGCGTGGAGTTGGCGCCGATCTCGACGTCGTCCTCGATGACGACATTGCCGACCTGCGGCACCTTTTCGTGGCGGCCGTTGACGAACTCATAGCCGAAGCCGTCGGAGCCGACGACCACGCCCGGCTGCAGCCGCACGCGCTGGCCGAGCACGCAGGCGGCGGCCACAACCACGCCGGGCATCAGGAAACAGTCCGCGCCGATGACCGCCTCGCGGCCGATGAAGACCGAGGCCTGCAGGACGGTGCCGGCACCGACGGACGCGCCCTCCTCCACCACGCACAGCGGACCCACATGGGCCGAAGGAGCCACCTTGGCGCCGGCGCCGATGACGGCCGAGGGGTGCACGCCCGGCGGCGGTTTCGGCCAGAGGGATTGTTCGATGCGGGCGCAGACCTTGGCCAGCGCCGCCGAGGGATTGTCGACAAAGATGAAGACCTGCTCCGGGCCGGGCTCGCCGGCGTAATCGAGCGGGAGCAGCAGCGCGGTCGCCGTGCTGCCGGCGACCTGCGGCTTGTATCGCGGGTTGCCGAGGAAGGAAAGGTCGCCCGGCCGGGCCTTCTCGAGCGAGGCGATGTCGGTCACCACCCGGGTGGTGGTGCCGGCGGTGCGTTTGGCACCGGTGATGGCCGCGAGATCGGCGGGGGTGTAGGCGACCTGCATGGACACAAAAAAGCCCTGTTCGGTGGAACAGGGCTTGGCAAGAAATCTCGTTACTTCTTCGTGTCGGGCGTCGCCGGCTTGGGCGCGGCCGGTTTCGGCGCGGCGTTCGGGACGGTGAACTGGACCGGCGCGTCGGCCGGCTTGGCGGGCGCGGTACCGGTCGGGGTCGAGGCCGGGGCCGGGGCGGCGGGCGCCGGGCGGTCCTTGTTCACTTCCTTGATCACGTCGTCGGTGATGTCGAAGGCCGGGTCGGCGTAGATGACGGCGGGAATGCCGAAGAGGGTCGGGCCGGACTTGTCGACCACGAGCGTGGCGCCCTGCTTCTTGGCCATCTCGCCCACCGTCTTGCTGATCTCCTCGAGGAGAAGGTCGCGGTGGGTCTTGATGCGCTGCTGCAGCGAGCGCTGCGTGGTCTGCATGAAGCTCTGGAATTCGTTCTGTTTTTGCTCGATCTCCGCGCGCTTCTTCTGCGCGTCGGCGGCCGCCTTGTTGCGCGCCTCGGGGGTCAGCAGGGAGTTCTTGGCCTGCTCGTCCAGCTCCCGGTACTCGTCCATGATGATCTGGCCCTGCTTGCGGAGCTCCTCGGCCTGCGCCTGCGCGGCCTGCTCGGCGTCGCGGAACTTGGCGTTGGCTTCCTCGGACTTGTAGTGGTTGTCGAAGACCTTGGCCATGTCGACGACGACCAGTTTCAGCGCCGGCTGCGCGAGCAGGCCGGTGGAACCGATCGCAAACACGGCGGCGGTCAGGAGGGTGCGGAGCATCTTATTCATGTGAAGACGGGATGAGGTGAGGGATCAGAAGCGGGTGCCGAAGGAGAAGTTGAACTGGTTGCCCTTCTTGTTGAATTTGTCGGAGGTGAGCGGGATGCCGAGATCGAGGCTGAGCGGGGCGCCGGCGACCTCGAGGCGGAGACCGACACCGAAGTTGTCGTTATACTCGGCCGGGCTGAAGTCGTAGGAGTCCGCATTCACGAAACCCGCATCGTAAAAGAGTGCAAACCGGACCGGCTTCACGACGTCCGCGGAGTACTCGAGGCTCATGAAGCCGTAGGTCTTGCCGCCGAGCGGCTCGCCGGTGATGTCCTTCGGGCCGACGTCGCGGAACTCGAAGCCGCGCAGGTCGTGCGGCCCGCCGAGGAAGAAGCGGTCGTAGAACGGCACGCCGGGGACGTAGGAATACGTCTGGGTGGTCGGCAGGCCGGTGGTCGTGTCGTACGTGGTGATCGAGCGGGTGACCGCGCGGTTGCTGGCGCCGAAGCTGTCGGTCACGCCCACGCGGCCGATGACGGAGAGCACCTGGTCCTGGAATTCCGCCAGCGGGAAGAACTTCGAGGTGCGCAGCTCGAGGTTGTAATAGTTGTTGTCGCCGCCAAACGGGCCGCCGGCGACGCTGAGGCCGAGCGAGGCGTAGTGGCCGCGCGTCGTGTTGATGATCTTGTCGCGCGTGTCCTGCGTGAAGATCACGCCGACCTTCGAGGTGGTCGTCTTGCCGGAGAGCAGCAGGATGGAGATCGGGGCGCTGCTCGCGACGTTGGCGATGTCGACGGACTCGTAGGTGTACGAGACCTGGGACTCGAGCCAGTTGAAGAGGCGCTTGCGCATGTAGACCTGGCCGCCGGTGCGGATTTCCTCGTAGTAGCTGGAGTTGTAGTCCGAGGTCGTGCGGTAGAGCTGGAAGCCGACGGCCAGCTGGCGCTCCATGAAGTAGGGTTCCTCGAAGTTGAGCAGCACTTCGCTCGACTGGGAACCGATCTGGAAGCGGAGGCGGAACTTCTGGCCGTCGCCCTGGAAGAAGGAGCGGCGGTTGAAGAGGTCGAAGTTGGACTGGGTGACCTCGGCGAAGACGACGGCCTTCTCGAGCGAGCTGAAGCCCGCGCCGAAGGTCAGGTTGCCCGTGCGGGCCTCCTTGACCGCGACCTTGAGGCTGCGGCGGCCGGGGATGTTGGTGGACTCGTCGGTGACGTTGACCGGGTCCTCGAAGAAGCGGGTGTTCTCGAGGCGCGCCTTGCTGATCTTCATGCGCACGCTGTCGAAGACGTCGCCCGGGGCGAGGATGAGCTCGCGCAGGATGACGGTGGTCTTCGTCTTGGTGTTGCCCTCGATCTTCACGGACTCGACCTGGATCTTCTCGCCCTCGGTGATCTGGTATTCGACGTCGATGTTGCCGGTCTGGAGGTTGGGCTTGCGGACGAGGTGCACGCGCGTGTCGGGCGTCAGGTAGCCGGCGCGGCCGTAGAAGTCCTCGATCGTCTCCTGGTCCTTGTCGAACTTGGACGGGGTGAAGACCATGCCCTTGCGCTGGCGCGGCACCATGCGGAGGAGTGCCGTCGGATAGATCTTGTTGCCGGTGAAGGTGGTGTCGCCCAGGCGGTAGAGGCGGCCCTCGTTCACGCGGATCGTGATCACGAGCTTGTCGGGCTTCGGGTAGTCGAAGGTGACCTTGTCCTCGGCGATCTCGATGTCGAGGTAGCCCTGCTCCTTGTAGTAATCGCGGAGCTTGCCCAGATCCTCGTCGAACACGTCGTCCTTGAGGCGGCCGGTGTCCATGAGCCACGAGATCCAGTTCCATTTCTTGGTGTCCATCTCCTTGCGGAGGCGGTTGGCCTTGACGTGGTCGTTGCCAATGAAGTTGACCGCCGCGATCTTCACGCGGGCGCCCTCGCGGATCTTGAAGTTCACCGTGGCGAAACCGGTACTGCGATTGCGGTCGATGGTGTAGTTGACCTGCACCTGGTTGTAACCGCGCTTCTGGTAGTACTCGTAGATCTTCTGGTTGTCCTCCTTGATCTGGCGCTCGTCGAGCGGGCCGTTGGCGACCGTCTTGATCTCCTTGGCGAGGCGGCGGGACTTGATCTCCTTGGCGCCCTCGTAGTTGACGGTGAGGATGCGGAACTTCGGGGTGACCTCGACGATGAGGTTGACGACGTTGTTCGGCAGCTGCTCGCGCTTGACCTCGATGAACTCGAAGATGCCGGTCTTGTAGAGCGAGCGGATGTCGCGGTCGATCAGGGCCTCGTCCAGGTCGGTGTCCTCGCGCAGCACCATGTTGGCGCGGACGACCTGCTCGCTCACGTTCGCCATGCCGACGAACTTGATGGTGATTTTGCCGATATGGCTCGGCGGCGCTTCCTGCTGTTCGGCGGAAGGCGACGGACGGCTCAGCTCATTCTGGGCGAGCAGGCCGCCAACCCCGGCGGAAAGGAAAAATAGGGCTGCAAAGGCCGCTTGGAGCAGGTTACGGGGTGAAGTTTTCAAAGCGCGTAATTTCTTGAAGGAAAGTCAGTTTCAAATCTCCTACCGGCCCGTTGCGTTGCTTGGCAACGATTAAATCCGCCGCGTTGGCTGCGGTCTGGAATTTCTCGTCGGCATCCTTCGGACGGGAGAGCATGAGGACTACGTCGGCGTCTTGCTCAATGGAGCCGGACTCACGCAAGTCCGACAGGCGCGGGGTGCGGTTTTCCTTCTCCGAGGAGCGGTTAAGCTGGCTTAGGACTAGGACCGGAACGTCTAGTTCCTTGGCGAGCGCCTTTAATCCGCGGGAAACTTCGGCGACCTGCTGTTCGCGCGGCGCGCGCGGGTCGGTGCCGTTCAGCAACTGCAAATAATCGACGACAACCATGCCGAGTTTCTTGCGCGCGTGGATGCGGCGCGCCTTGGCGCGGAGCTCCATGATCGTGAGGTTGCTCGAGTCGTCGATCAGGATGGGCGCCTTCTTGAACTCCTCCGCCGCCTTGCCCAGCGCGTTGACCTCGGCGCCGTCGCGGCCGACCAGACCGTCGCGCAGCAGCTTCATGTTCACGCGGGAACGGGAGCAGAGCATGCGCAGCGCGAGCTGCGAGGAGCTCATTTCGAGCGAAAAGACCAGCACGGGGACGGCGTCGCCCTTCTTCGGGAGCGCGGCCGCCTCGGCGATGTTCAGCGCGAAGGACGTTTTGCCCATCGAGGGACGCGCCGCGATGATGATCATTTCCTGGCGCTGGAAGCCAAAGGTCATCGCGTCCAGGTCCTTGAAGCCCGAGGTCACGCCCGTGAGCTCGCCCTTTTTCATCAGCAGCTTGGCGATGACGGTGTTGGCGTCCTTGACCGCCTCCTTGATCTCCTGGGCGCTGTCGCTGACGCGGTCCTGCGTCACGGCGAAGAGTTCCTGCTCCACCTTGTCGACGAACTCCTCGAGCCCGCCGGTGAAGCCGTAGGCCTGCTCGATCGCGCCCGTCGCAGTCTTGATCAGCTCGCGCAGCAGGTGTTTCTCGCGGACCTTCTCGATGAAATAGCCGGCGTGCGCGGTGGTCGGGATCTTGCCCGTGACCTGCATGAGGTACGGGAAGCCGCCGACCGCCTCGAGCTGGCGGCGGGTCTTCAGCTCCTCCGCGAGGATCTCGAGGCTGACCGGCGGGCTCTTCTGGTAGAGCTCGAGCATGACCTCGAACAGCAGCCGGTTGGCCGGAAAATAGAACGACTCCGCGGAGACGCGCGCCTCGAGGCAGCGCGCGATGGTGTCGCTGCCGTCGAGCAGGCAGCAGGCGATGACGTGTTCCTCGGCCTCCGCGCTGTGCGGCGGCGAGCGGTCAATGGCGCCCGCCGGCAACCCGCCATCGGGCGATGCCCGCTCGCGCCGGGAGGTAACGGGCGTCAGGGCCATGTCCGTTCGGGGAGGGTCGCAACGCCGTCGGGCGTTACGACGCCGCGGGCTCGATCGGGTTCTCGGAGACGACGTCGAAGCTGAGCTCGACCGTCACCTCGGGGTGCAGGCGGATCTTCACCTCGTGCTTGCCGAGGGTCTTGATCGGCTGGCCGAGGTGGATGCGGCGCTTCTCGACCGTGATACCGGCGGCCACGAGCTTGTCGTGGATGTCGTTCGCGGTGACGGCGCCGAAGAGCTTGCCGCCCTCGCCCGTCTTCACGGCGATGGCGATGCCCGCCTTCTCGATCTGCTTGGCGAGCGCCTGGGCGCCGTCGAGCTCCTTGGCCTCGCGCAGGCCGCGGGCCTTCTTGAGGGCCTCGATGCGCTTGCGGTTGGCGCCGGTGAGCGGCACGGCCTTGCCCTGGGGCAGGAGGAAATTGCGCGCGTAGCCGGCGCGGACTTTGACCTGGTCGCCTTCGGCGCCGAGACCGTCGACAGGTTGGAGGAGGAGGACTTCGCTGTTAGCCATGATGGGAGTGGGTTGAAATTCTGGTTTCTTCGGGACGACAGGTCGGATGACTTGTTACCGGGTATGGGTGGTTTCCGAGCGAAGCTCAGAACGGGACGTCTTCGTCGAGGTTTTCCTGCGGGGCCGGGGCCGAAGGCTTCGGGGCGCCGCCGGCACGGGGAGCGTAGGTGCGGGGCTCGCCGCCGCCCTCGCCACCGCCCGGACCGCCTTCGCCGCGACCGCCACCGAGGAACTGGAAGTTCTCGAGGACGACCTTCATGCGGCTGCGTTTTTCCTTGGTGTTCTTGTCCTCCCACTGGTCGAGGCGCAGGCGGCCTTCGACGAAGAGCGGGCGGCCCTTGGTGCAGTACTTGGAGATGTTCTCGCCGGACTTGCCCCAGGCCTCGATGTCAACGTAGGTCACCTCTTCGCGCTCGCCGCCGCTGTCGTCCTTGAACTTGCGGTTCACCGCGATGCTGAAGGTGCAGATGGCGGTGCCCTTCGGCGTGACCCGGAGCTCCGGGTCGCGCGTCAGGTTGCCGATGAGCATGACTTTGTTGAGATTGGCCATGGGAGGAGGCGTCGCGACGCTTTAGGCGTTCTGGACGACGGCGCGGTAGACGCTGTCGTTGAGGCGCAGGCGCTCGTGGAGCTGGGCGGGGGCGCCGGCCGGGGCCGAGAAGGCCACGTGCACGTAGACGCCGGCCGGGAACTTGTCGTCGGTCTTGCGCACGAATTCGCGGCGGCCGAGGTTCTCGACGGAGGTGACCTCGCCCTGGACGGCGGAGATTTCCTTCTTCACGCCGTCGATGATCTGGTCGACGGAGTCTTCCTTGCCCCGGTTGTCGAGGATGAAGGTGGCTTTGTAGTTACGCTTGTTCTGGCTCATGGGTGTCGCGGCGGTTGAGGAGGTTCATCGCTTGGGCGGGGCCGCTGCTGAGCAGGAGGCGCAGGCCATCGACGAGGGAGGTTAGTTTTTGATTTATGAGAGTTGATTCTGCAGGAGTGAATTTTCCGAGGACGAAGTCCTTGAGGTCCATGCCCGCCGGGCGGGAGCCGCCGACGCCGAGCCGGTAACGGACGAAGCCGTTGCCGACGTGCTCGAGCAGGCTGGCGACGCCGTTGTGGCCGCCGGCGCTGCCGGAGACCGACACCTTCACGAGGCCGAGATCGATGTTGAGATCGTCGTAGGCCACGATGCAGGCGTCGGGCGCGACCTTGTGGAAGTCGAGCAGCGCGCGCAGAGCGCGGCCGCTTTCGTTCATGAAGGTCTGCGGTTTGACGAGGAGTCGCGTGACCCCGGGGCGGACATCCCAGCGGGCGGTCTCGGACTCGAAGCGGGATTCTTGTTTCCACTTCAAGCCCTCGGCGGCGGCGAGCGCCTCAACCAGGACAAAGCCCAGGTTGTGGCGGGTGCCGGCGTATTCGCGCCCGGGGTTGCCCAGTCCAGCGATCAGCGTGACAGGCATGACTCAAAGAACAGCGTACAAAACGGCGCGCCCGCGGACGGGCGCACCGGGGACAAAGGTTACTTCTTGGCCGGGGCGGCGGCGGGCTTGGCGCCCGCAGCCGGAGCGGCGGCCTTCGCGCCGGCGGCCGGAGCGGCAGCCTTCGCGTCGCCGGCCGCGGGAGCGGCGGCACCGGCAGCCGGAGCGGCCGCGGCACCTTCGGCGCCAGCCGCAGGAGCGGCGGCACCCTCGGCCGCGACCGGGGCGGCCACGACTTCTTCCTCCGGCGGAGCGACGCAGAGGACAACGGCCTGGCCCGGGTTGTCGAGGAGCTCGACGCCGGCGGCGGTCTTGATGTCACTGACGTGGATGGCTTCACCCATCTTCAGCTCGGTGACGTTGACCTCGATGAAATCGGGCAGGTCCTTCGGGAGGGTGCGGATGCGGAGGCGCTTGGTGGCCGTGTCGAGCACGCCGCCCTCGGTCTTGACGCCGTAGGCTTCGCCGACGACGCGGACGGAGACGCTGATCACCATCTTCTCGTTCTCCTTGACCTCCTGGAGGTCGACATGGAGGTAACGGTCGGTGATCGGGTCGCGCTGGACCTCCTGGAGGAACGACAGCGCGGTGGCGCCGGCATCACGCTTCAGCTCGATCAGCGCGGCGCGGCCGGCGATCTCCTTGAGGAGCTTGACGAACTCCGGCGCATTGACGGCCAGGGTCTCGGGCTTCGTGTGCTTTCCGTAGAGGATGGCCGGGATCTTCTCGGCCTTGCGGAGGCGGCGGGAGGCGCTGCGGCCGGTCCCTTCGCGATTCGTAACAGTGAGTTGGAATTTCTTCATGGTTTCGTTCCCCCTGTGACTCCGGAATTGGAGGCAGGCGTAATGGAAAAGAGGCGAGAGTTGAGGGACCGCGCCGCGGCTAGGCAACTAAAACTTTGTCCGCCCTCGGAGAAATCCTGATTTTTACAAGTGAAGCCGGGGTTTGGGCAGCCAAAATCCGCCGCTCGCCGCACATTCTTAACCTGCTCCGTTTGCACTCGCGCAATTCCTGCTGTTGGGTGCGTCACTTCTACCCTTTTCACCATGGCTAAACCCACTTGTTACTCCATCAAGGCCTACGCCGCCACCTCCCCCACTTCCAAGCTGGCCCCGATGACGATCGAGCGCCGCGAACCGGGCCCTTCCGACGTCCAGATCCAGATCCTCTACTGCGGTGTCTGCCATTCCGACCTCCACATGAACCGCAATGAATGGGGCGGCGCGGTGTATCCGACCGTCACCGGACACGAGATCGTCGGCCGCGTCACCAAGGTCGGCAACGGCGTGAAGAAATTCAAGGTGGGCGACGTCGCCGCCGTCGGCTGCCTCGTCGATTCCTGCCGCACCTGCGCGAGCTGCCGCGAGGGACTGGAGCAGTTCTGCAATACCGGCTTCACGATGACCTACAACAGCCCCGACCAGATCCTCGGCGGCGCCACGCTCGGCGGCTACTCGCAGAGCATCGTGGTTACCGAGGATTTCGTGCTGAAGGTCCCGGCGAATCTCGACCTCGCCGCCGCCGCGCCGCTGCTCTGCGCCGGCATCACCACGTATTCTCCGCTCAAGCACTGGAAGGTCGGCCCCGGCCAGAAGGTCGGCATCGTGGGCCTGGGCGGCCTTGGCCACATGGGCGTGAAGTTCGCCCGCGCCTTCGGCGCGCATGTCGTGCTCTTCACCACCTCGCCGGGCAAGGCGGCCGACGCCAAGCGCCTCGGCGCGCATGAGGTCGTCGTGTCCAAGGACGAGGTCCAGATGGCCGCGCAGGCCGGGAGCTTCGACTTCATCCTCGATGCGGTCTCCGCCGAGCATGACATCAACGCGTACTTGAATCTCCTGAAACGCGACGGCCACCTCGTGCTGGTCGGCGCGCCCGAAAAGCCGCTGCCGGTCCAGCCCTTCCCGCTGATTTTCCGCCGCCGCTCGTTCTCCGGCTCGCTCATCGGCGGCCTGCCCGAGACCCAGGAGATGCTGGATTTCTGCGGCCGGCACGGGATCACCTGTGACATCGAGATGATCCGCATGGACCAGATCAACGAGGCCTACGAACGCATGCTGAAGAGCGACGTGAAGTACCGCTTCGTCATCGACATGAAGACCCTGGCCTGAGCCGGCACAAGTGACTCAAGTTTCCCGGCTTTTGCGCGATAGAGGGATTGACAACGCCATGGGCCGTCCTCTTTTTGACCGCTCCCATTGTTGCCCGGTAGCTCAGTGGCAGAGCAGGTGACTGTTAATCACTTGGTCGCTGGTTCGATCCCAGCCCGGGCAGCCATTCGACGCGTGGTGCGATGCACCACTTGCTCATGGCCTGCGGCCGGCATGGACGAATGTCACGAAATCATTGATTGCCGAAGCGCGGCGAATGGCCCCGAGCCTGTCGAGGGGCATGGCAGTCATCTATTTTTTGCGCCTCCGATCTGGAATGCTCTACGTCGGCACCTCAATTGATCTTGAGCAACGCCTTGATGACCATGCCTCTGGCCAAGCGTGTCGAACGACCGCCCTCGATCCGCCGCTTGCACTGCTTCGCATCGAAATCTGCGGGACGTTTTCTGCCGCACGCCAGCGCGAATCACAGCTGAAACGCTGGTCACGCCCTAAAAAGGAGGCACTGATCCGCGGTGATTTCGATTGCCTGCGCATGCTCAGCCAGTCGCGGACTGGGGTTCAAAAGTCTCAGCGCGGCACTGATTGATCGGCACAATTCGGGTCTGCCCCCCCGGCGTCCTCTAAAGGGTTTTTGTTTTCCGGTCATTTACGACGCACGCCGGCGCTGGGCGCGATCTTGCGCATCACCTCGATGAAATTGGCGGTGAGCTGCGAGTCCTGGTCCTTGCGCCACAGGGCGTGCAACTCCAGGAACATGTCGGGATCGCTGCCCTTGAGCGGCTTCAACACCAGTTCCTGGCTGCGCGACAGGCTGCCGAGTTCGGCGACCAGCGACACGCCCAGGCCGCTCTCCAAGGTCGCCTGAAACGACTCCACTCCGTCGATCTGCTGGATCGGTCCCGCCTTCAGGCCCCGTTCGGTGAAGAACTGCCGGATGATCTCCCCGTGCACCGACGGGTAGCCCTTCTTGACCGAGAAACACAGCAGCTGCTCCTTTTCCAGGTCCGCCATGCCGACCTGCTTCACCCGCGCAAGGCGGTGCCCCCGCCCCATCACCACGCGGATCGGCGACCGTGCGACGGCGACATTCCTCAGGCTCGGCGGCAGCGGCATGCCGCGCGCCACGGTGAAGCCGATGTGCAGCGCGCCGGTCTCGAGCGCCACCAACTGGTCGGCGATCGGCATCTCCACCAGCACCACCTCCACGTCGGGAAACTTTTCGCGGAACGCCTTCAGGCTGCCGGGCATCAGGCCCATGAAGATCGGCGCGAAGTAGCCGACGGCCAGCCGGCCGCGCCGGCCCTTGGCCGCCTCGCGTGCGACCAGCGCCGCCTTCTCCGCGTGCGCAAGGATCAGCCGCACCTCCGCCAGGAATGCCGCGCCCGCGTCCGTGAGCCGCACGCCGCCGGTGTCGCGGTCGAGCAGGCGCGCCCCGAGCTCGTGCTCCAGGTCCTTGATCTGGCTGCTGAGCGCCGGCTGGGCGACGCGCAGCCGCTCGGCCGCCTTGCGGAAGTTCAGTTCCTCGGCGACCGCGGCGAAGTAGCGGAGATGGCGCAGCTCCATGGAAACCCACTGATAGGAAAAAACGATTAGTGTAGGAAGAACAAAGTCATTCCGGCCCCGCGCGTCCGGTGATATTCTGCCGGTAACAACCGAACTTCACCGCCACTCCCATGAGCACCGCCGCCAACCTCTCGCCCTCCCGGCTCCCGGCCATCGAGCCGAACATCATTCCCCTGCCGCGCACCGCAACGCCGGCCCGCCGCCCGCTCCCGTGGAAGAAGCTCCTCGCGGGCACCGCCGCCCTGGCGATCGCCGCCACAGGCGCCGGCCGCTATCTCTATTATACCGCCGGCTTCGAGAGCACCGATGACTCCTTCCTCGAGGGCAACATCCATCCGGTCAGCCCGCGCGTCAACGGTACCGTCACCCGCGTGCTGGTGGACGATAACGCCCACGTCGCCGCCGGCCAGCCGCTGGTCGAGCTCGATCCCGCCGACCTGAACCTCGCCGTGCAGGCCGGCGTCGCCGACCTCGCCCAGGCCCGCGCCAACGCCGACCAGGTCGTCGCGCAGATTTCCCGCGCCCAGGCCGAGGTCGAGGCCGCCAACGCCCGCCTTGCGCAAAACGCCGCGCAGCTGACCCGCGCCTCGCTTGACTTCAAGCGCATGGAGGTCCTGGCCAGCGACAAGGTGGGCGCGATCTCCCGGCAGGATTTCGAACTCGCCCGGGCCACGCTCGATTCGTCGCGCGCCACCCAGCAGTCGCTCGAGGCGGAGCTCGCCTCCGCCAGGGCTTCCCTCGCCGCCGCGCAGGCCCAGCAGTCTGTCGCGCAGGCCCAGATCCAGAAGGCCGAGGCCGGCCTCGCCGCCGCCAGGCTGCAGGCGGGCTACACGGTCATCTACGCGCCGAGCGCCGGTCGCGTCGCCAAGAAGAGCGTCGAAGTCGGCCAGCGCCTCCAGCCCGGCCAGCCGGTGATGTCGATCGTCAGCGACCAGGTGTGGGTAGTCGCCAATTTCAAGGAGAGCCAGCTCGCGCACCTGCGGGCCGGCGCGCCGGTCGAGATCTCGGTCGACGCCCTCGAGGGCCACACTTTCCACGGCACCGTCGACAGCTTCTCCCCGGGTACCGGCGCGAAGTTCTCGCTGCTGCCGCCGGACAACGCCACGGGCAACTTCACCAAGGTCGTGCAGCGCGTGCCCGTGAAGATCCTGCTCCCCGCCGACCTTTCCGCCGCCGACGCGACGCGGCTCGCGCCCGGCCTCTCGGCCTTCGTGAAGGTCAGCCTTCGCAACTAACTTCAGCCCGCCTCCTCCCGCCATGAGCACCATCGCCTCTCCCGCCCTGCCCGCCGCCCCGGTTTCGATCCGGGCGTGGATCGGCACGATGGGCGGCATGCTCGGCGCGTTCATGGCGGTGCTCGACATCCAGATCACCAATTCGTCGATCCGCGACATCTCGGGCGCAATCGGGGCGAGCCTCGACGAAAGCTCCTGGATCTCGATCGCTTACCTCGTCCCCGAGATCATCATCATCCCGCTCACCGCGTGGATCGCGTCGATCCTCGGCCTGCGCCGCTACCTGATGGTGACGTCGATCCTGTTCCTCGTGTTCTCGGCCCTGTGCGGCCAGTCGTGGAATCTCGCCAGCATGATCGTGTTTCGCGCCGGCCAGGGCCTGTTCGGCGGCGCGCTCATCCCGCTCGGCTTCACCGCCGTGCTCCAGATGCTGCCGCCGGCGAAGCAACCCGTCGGTTTCGCGATGTTCGGCCTCACCGCCATGTTCGCCCCGGCCATCGGTCCCAGCATCGGCGGCTGGCTGACCGACCACTGGGGCTGGGAATGGAACTTCTACCTGAACCTGCTGCTCGGGCCGTTCCTCGTCGGCGCCGTCTGGTATGGTTTTCCCGCCGCGCCGGCCCGCTGGGAAAAGCTCCGTGATGCCGACGGCTGGGGCATCCTGCTCATGGCGCTCGGCCTTGGCGCGCTCACTACCTTCCTCGAGGAGGGCACGCGCAACGACTGGTTCGGCTCGTCGTACATCGTCCGCCTCGCCCTCGTCGCCGCCATCGCGCTGCCGCTGTTCATCGCCTGGCAGCTGATTGCGAAGAAACCCGTCACCGACCTGCGTCTTTTCGCCAACCGCAACTTCTTCCTCGCCTCCATCATCAACGTCGTCCTCGGCGGCGCGATGTACGGCTCGATCTTCCTGCTGCCGCTCTACCTCGGCACCATCCAGGGCTACGGCGCCTTCGACATCGGCGCCACGCTCATCTGGGGCGGCATCCCGCAGCTGTTCCTCATTCCCTTCCTGCCCGCGCTGATGAAGCGGATCGACGCCCGCTGGCTCATCGTCTTCGGCCTGGCGATGTTCGCCCTGAGCTGCCTGCTCAACACCTCGTTGTCGGCCGACTTCGCCCACGACCAGCTGCGCTGGACGCTGCTGATCCGCGCGCTCGGCCAGCCGTTCATCCTGATCCCGGTGTCGGCCGTCGCCACCGCCAGCGTGCCGGCGTCGCGCTCCGCCGCCGCCTCGGGCCTGTTCAACATGATGCGCAACCTCGGCGGCTCGATCGGCATCGCCCTGCTTTCGGCGCTGCTCACGATGCGCGAACACCTTCACTCCAACCGTCTCGGCGAAGCGGTCAGCGCCTACAACCCGCTGGCCCAGGAACGCCTCGCCACGCTCACGCAAAAGTTCACCGCCGCCGGCAGCGATGCCTACACCGCCGGGCGCCAGGCGCTGGCCGCCCTCGACAACATGGTGCGACGCGAGGCCAACCTGCAGGCGTTCAACGACTGCTTCCACATCCTCGGCCTCGTGCTGCTGGCGGCGATCGTCGTCGCCTTCCTTTGCCGGCCCGCCAAGGGCGGCGCCTCTGCCGGCGCCCACTGAGCCCAACTCCCTTCCACCATGCTCCCGCTCATCCTCATTCTCGCCGGCCTGGTCTGGGTGACATCCGTCGACTCCGCCGAATCCTGATCCCGGGAATAATCGCCGGGCTGCCGTCTCTCAGCCACCACACACGCGCCTGATTCCCTCCAACACCCAACCAGAAGCCTTACTGCCATGCTCCCGTCCCAGCCGTGTGTTCGTGCCGTCGTAGGATGCCCTGCATCCTGACGTGCACCTCCCGCATTTTTGTCCCGACCATCCCGGCCTCACGCGGGATGACATCATCACGTTGCTCAAGACCTTCACGCGCTCGCAGCTTCAGGAGAAACTGCGCGCCGTCCAGCTGCGCCTGGGTTCGCAGGCGGAACGGCCCAACGACGTCGACTGCGCGCAGCTGCTCGTGCACCAGATCAACAACGTCCTGACCGCCGAACGCGTGGACGCGATGCTCCGCCAGCTGGACCAAACGTAGGCCCGCTCACTCGGTCGCGTGCTTCATCAGCGGGAAGATCCCGTCGCGGTCCGGTCCGGTGTAGCTGTCGTTGTAGCCGCGGAAATAAGCCCGCAGGTCCCTGGCGGCGGCGACCTCGTCGGGCACGAGGCGGCCCGAGATGTGCGCCCAGCGGACGAAGTCCAGCGGCGTGCTCACCGTGCCGAAGTTCGCGACCGCGCCTTCCTCGCTCGGGTTTGCCGTCACCCACACCACGGTGGTGGCCGAGGCCTTGCCGAGCAGTGCGAGCGACAGGCTGTCGAGCTCGAGCATCGCCTGCGCGGTGTCCTTGCGCACGGTGGCCGCGGCGACCTGCGCCGCCTTCAGCTTCGCGTGGAGCGATGCGGTGGCCTCGTTCTTGCGCTCGACGTACTGCGCGTCGGCGGCGTCGACCAGCAGCATGTTGCGCGAGGCGCGCTGCAGCTCCTGTTGGATCGAGGTCAGCGCGGCGCGGATGGAATTGGGCGTGAGGAAATAAACGTCGCCGAGCAGGAACGGCGAATTGCGCACGAGGCTCGCCTCCATGTCGGTCAGCTTCAGGTGCGGCAGGTCGATCGGCACCTCGATCTCGGTCTTCTCCTCCGGCGCGGCCTGCATGACCCAGTCCAGGTACGTGTTGGTGTAGGCGAGGATCGCGCCCGCCACCTTCTCGAACTCCGCGACCGAGCACTCGTCCCCGAAGCTGTCCGGCCGCAGGTCGCTGCCCGCCTCCTGCGGCATGATGCCCTCCTTGCAGATGTTGCTGTGGGTGCGCTTGCCGCTGAGCACGCGCGACGTGATCTCGGCGCAGAGCACCTCGATCTCGAACCGGCCGTCGTCGCCGGTCTGCTTGACGGACTTCACCTGCGTGTAGGTGACCGTGCGCATGCCGTAGATCTTGGCCGCGAGCTTGAAGACCTTTCCGACCGCCTGCTGCCAAAGCGGGAGCACGGAAATCGCCTCCGCCGCCTCGGGTTCGGTGAGAATGGGATCGGTCATGCTGGAAATATCATCGTTCATCTTTGCCTTCTGCCCCAACAAATTCCGCGCCAGAAGGGCCCCAAAACCGCTTTTGAGATTTCTTTAGCAGGATTGTCCGGGCCGGCCCGGAACCTTCTCACGCCTTGCGCCCCAAACCCGCCATCCGGGACTGCAATTCGGGCACGTGCTGGCGCCGGGCCCGCACCGGCTCGGGCACCCCGCCCAGCCGCAGCATCGAGGTCTCGTCGTCCACGGGGGTGACACCCTCGACGCGCGCGATGTTCACGATCGTCTGGCGGTGCACGCGCAGGAACTGCGCCGAGGGCAGCCGCTCCTCCCACGACGCCAGGGTCTGGCGGACGAGGAAGTGCTCGCCGCTCGTGAGGCGCACGTCGGAGTAATTGTCCTGGGACGCGATCAGCAGGATCGCATCCACGCGCACGAAGCGCACGGCGCCGGGGCCGGTCTTCACCTGCACGACGTCGTCCGGTCGCAGCGCCGGCGGCTTGGCCGCCGCGACCGGGCCGGCGCGGCGCAGCGACTCCGCCAGGCGGGCGGTGCGCACCGGCTTCTGCAGGAAGTCGAGCGCGTTGACCTCGAAGGCGCGCAGCGCGAACTGGTCGTAGGCCGTGACAAAAATGATCCGCGCGTCCGTGCGCACGTCGGGCACAAGGTCGAATCCGCTGCCGCCGACGAGCTGCACGTCGAGGAAAACCAGGTCGTATTCGCCCCGGCGCAGCAGCGCCCGCGCCTCGTCGAAGGTCGCCGCCTCGCCCGCCACCGTGACCTCCGGGTGGGTGGCCAGCAGCGTGCGCAGGTCCTTCCGCGCGTTGACTTCGTCGTCGATGATAACGGCCTTGGGCATCAGTTTACACCCAATCTAAAGCGTTGGAGGCGTGCGGTTGGCGAGACGAAATCGTGTCACCCGGCCCCGCCAATTTTGAATTACCTGTGAAGAATTTTCCCGGCTATTCCTTCAACGGCATCCGCAGCACGAGCCACACCGTGACCCAGCCCTCCGCCGCCACCGTGCCAAATTCGTGGGCGTTGGGATAGTAGCGCTGCAGGCGCTGCCGGAGATTCTCGTGGCCGATGCCGAGCGAGGGCACGACCCCGCGCTCGGTCGGTGCCACCCAGCGCCCGGTGTTGGCGACCTCGATGCGCACGCCGCCATCCGGCAGGCGCTGCGCGAACAGGCGCACCCGCAGCTTGTCGCGCGTCGTCGCCTGCCCGTACTTGAGCGCGTTCTCCACCAGCGGCAGGAGCAGCAGCGAGGGAATCTTCGTGTCGCCGGCCGCGGCCTCGACGTCCACCACGACCTCCAGCAGGTCGCCCCAGCGGGTCTGCTCGATGTCGAGGTACGCGCGCAGCATCTTCATTTCCTGGCCGAGCGTCGGACTCTCGTCGTTGGCCGGGCGGAAGAGCGTCATCTGGCAGAAATCCGTCAGCCGCTCGATCATGTCGCGCGCGCCGCTGAGGCTCGGCGGGAGCTGCGCGCACACCGAGGTGAGCGCGTTGAAGAGGAAATGGGGGTTGAGCTGGTAGCGCAGCACCTCGAGGCGCGCCTTTTCCTCCGCGAGGCGGGCGGCGATCTTCTCGTCGAGCTCCAGCTGGTTGAGGCGCACGAGTTCGAGGTTCGTCTTCCGCAATTCCTCCGTGCGCACCGCCACGGTGGCCTCGAGCTGCGCGGCCCGGTGGCGCAGCGCCGCGAGGCGCCAGCGCACGAACGCCGCCACGAGCAGCAGGACCAGCACGGCGTAGGCGGCCCACGCCCAGCCGCTGAACCACCACGGCGGGCGGATCGTGAACGCCACGGCCAGCGGGGCGCTCCAGCGCCCGTCGCCGCTCCGCGCGCGCAGCCGCAGCGTGTAATGGCCCGACGCGAGCGCCGAGAACTCGCGCTGCGGTTGTCCGTCGGTGGTGACCACCGGCTCGCCGGAGCCGTCGAGCGTGCTCTCGTACACCGCCGCCGCGTCGCCCGCCAGCGCGGGCGCGGCGAAACGCACGCTGAGCGAACGCCGGGTGTAAGGCAGGTCCCAGGCGCCCGCCAGCGGGAGGCGCTGGCCCGCCCCGGCCTCGACGCTGCGCAGGCTCACGACGGGCGGCGGCTCGGCGGCGGCTTCGCGCCAGCGCGTGAGATCCAGCCGCACGAGGCCCGCCTGCCCGCTGATCCAAAGCTTGTCCGCCTCCTTCTCGTATTCGAAGCCCGCGACGTCATCGAGCCGCGCGAGTTGCGGGACGTTCAGCGCCTGCCAGCCCTTCGCGCCGAAGACGCCGAATTCCATCGCCGTGACCAGCTCCGCTTCGCCCGCCGGGCGCGCGACCATCCACACGCCGTCGCGTTCGTCGGAAAAATGAATCGAGCGCGCGGTGGTCGAGCCGTCCGCAAAGCGCGCGCCGTATTCCTGCGTCGGTTCGAACGCCTGCCGCGCCGCGTTGAAGCGGAAAAAGCCCTTCTCGCAGCGCAGCAGCGGCCCGTGCGCATCGAGGCTCACGCGCGCCCAGCCGTGGCCGGCGGGCAGCCCGTGGCCCGCCGTGAAGCGCGTGATCTCCGGCCGGCCGGGCCCGTCGGGCTGCGGGTGCGGGAACGAAACCCGCATCACGCCGCTGCTCGGCGTGCCGAACCACCACGTGCCGTTTTCCTCCGCCACCGCCGAGCGCACGGCCACGAGGTCGGGAATGAAGCCTTCGTCATGCCACTCGCCGCCCTGGTAGCGGTAGGAGCGCAGGCCTTCGTCCGCCATCGCGAACCAGCGGTGCGGCTGGCCCTGCGCGGGCACGAAGCCGAAGATGTTCTGGATGACACCCGGCAGCTTCGTGCGCCGGCCGTCGCGCCATTCGAGGATCGCCGTCTCGGCCAGCACGATCAGCCCGCCCTCCGCGGGGGCCAGGCCGTTGATGAATTCCGGCATCTCCGGCACCGGCACGAGTTGCGCCGGCGTGGTCGCGGTGGCCGGGGCGAGCCGCATGAGGCCGTTGTCCGTGGCCGTGTAGAGCACGCCGTGGTAGCGCACCGGCGGCTGGACCATGACGCGCGGTGCGCCGCGCGCCGGGCCGAACCAGCTGAGCCACGGGCGCATGTCCACGCGCACCATGCCGCGCTGCAGGCACGCCCAGAGCACGCCGCTGCGCGAAGCAAGGACGTTGAGCGCGCCGTTGTCCGGCATGCCGGCGTCCTCGTCGAGCTGCGCCAGCAGCCCGCCCTGGGCATCGAGCAGGATGACTCCCGCCTGCCGCGTCGTGATGGCAAAACGCCCGTCGGGCAGGCGCACGCCGCGGTACGCGCCCTTCTGCTTGAAAATCTCGTCCGCGCCGGTCGGGAACGGCGCGAAGTTTTTTCCGTCCCAACGGACCAGGCCCAGGCGGCCCGTGCCGAAAATATACTCCCCCGGCCGGTTGCCGGGCAGTGCGAACACGAGCGAGCTGGGAATGTCGGCCGGCCGCGCGCAAGGCACGAGCGCGAGCGCACTCCCCTTGTCCTCCACATTGAACCAGCCCTGCTGGTTGTGGGTGAGCCAGAGCGCGTCGCCCGCCTTCACCAGCTGCCAGGCGCCGCCGCCCGGGATCGCGCAAACGGTGAAGGCCTCGCCGTTCCAGCGCATCAGCCAGGTGTTCGTCTGGAAAACCGGCCCGCGCGGCGTGAGGATCACGCGCCAGATCTCGCCGCAGCTCCCGACCTCGGGCGGCAGCTTGGCCTTGAGCGAAACAAACGTGCGGCGGCCGGTGACGTCGGACTTCGCATAGCCCAGCTCGTTGACGGCGCCGATCCAAAGCGTGTCGTCCGCGTCCACCGCCAACGCCCGCGTGAACGACGTGCCGGGAATTTCCAGGAAGTCCCAGCGCGCGCCGTCATAGACCAGCACGCGGCCGTAGTTGCCGAAATAAACGAGCCCGGCGGCATCCTCCACCGCGCTCCACACCTGCGAGTGGCCGCGGTAATCCTGCGGCGCGAACACGTCGAAGAACGGCAGCCCGAGTTCGGCGGAGGCCGCGGGGGGCGGCGCCGCCGGCGGCAGGGGTTCCGCGGCGAGCACGAGCGAGGCGAGCAATCCGCAGGCGACGGCAATCTTCAGGCGCACGCGGGCTTTAATGGCAGTTCCGCGGTCCGGGGCCAGTATGGATTTCCACCCGCGCCCGCCCGGGTGGGGTGAACACCTACTACGGTGCGGCGGCGCGGGAGGTTTTAATGGCGACAATCCGGTCCAGCACACGCCGGCGGCGCGGAATTCCCGAGCTCCCGGCTGGCCCGTATCCGGATTCCTCCTTTTTCCCCATGCACCTTGCTCCCGCCGCCACGCACTTTCCGCCCCGGTGGCGGTCCATTGGGGGGTGCCCCGTGTGATCATGGCCAAGCCGCAATCATCCTCCCTCGAGCGCCTGTTCCGCCCGCCGCCCGTCGAGCCGGAGCCGCCGGCGTCGCCCGGGCCTGCCGCGCCCACGGAGGCGGACTACCTGCACGCGTTCTTCAACCACTCCCCCGACCTGCACTGCGTGATCGGGGCCGACGGCTTTCCCCAGCATGTGAACCCGGCGTGGACGTTCCTGCTGGGCTATGCCGACACGGAACTGCTGGGCCAGCCGCTGGTGGAAATCGTGCATCCCGATGACCGCCCGGCCTTCCTCGAGGGCCTGTCGCGCCTCGGCCGCGGCGAGGACGTGAACGGCCTCGAGGTGCGCTGCGTCGCCAAGGACGAATCGCAGCATTGGATCCTCTGGCAGGCCACGCCGCTCGCCGTCCCGCCGCTCGTGATCGCCTCCGGCTGCGACATCACCGCCCGCAAGCTCCAGGAGGCCGCCGTGCTCCAGAGCGAGCGGCATTACCGCGAGCTTTTCCACCAGTCCTGCCAGCACCGCGAAAACCTGCGCAAGATGTCCGACTGCGTGCTGCGACTGCTCGAGCACGAGCGCTCGCGCATCAGCCGCGACCTTCACGAACAGATCGCGCAGGCTCTCATGATCATCAGCATGAACCTCGGCTCCCTGCGCAATGGCCTCGGCCCGGCCTCCGCGGACACCGAGCAGCGGATCAACGACACCCAGCGCATTGTCGAGCAGACGATGATCAACGTGCACAATTTCTCCCGCGAGCTGCGCCCGGCCATGCTCGACGACCTCGGCCTCGTGCCGACCCTGCGCAACTACGTGAAGCACTTCACCGAGCGCACCGGCCTGCCGATCCGCCTCGACGTCACCCAGGCCGAGCGCATCGAGCGCCTCGACCCGGAGCGCAAAACCGTCGTCTACCGGATCATCCAGGAGGGCCTCGAGAACGTCGCGAAGCACGCGCAGGCCTCGCAGGTCGAGATCATCATCGCGGGCTCCGCGAAGGATGTCCGCCTCCAGCTCGGCGACGACGGCCAGGGCTTCCCGGCCCAGGCGACGGCCAGCCCCGGGCCCCAGCTCGGCCTGCTCGGCCTCGCCGAGCGCGTCCGCCTCGTCGGCGGCGAGTTCGCCATCACCTCCCTCCCCGAGAAGGGCACGCTGCTCCGCGCCACGATTTCCTTCTGACCGCCCGGCTTGCCCTGAAACGCAAAACCGCAATCATCCATTCCACCCGTTCTCATGCCCAAGACGACCATCCTGCTCGCCGATGACCATACCGTTGTGCGCCAGGGGCTCCGCTCCCTGCTCGCCGCCGAATCCGACATCGAGGTGATCGGCGAGGCGGAGACGGGCCGGCAGGCCCTGCAGCTGGCGCGCAAGCTCAAGCCCGACGTCATCGTGATGGACATCGCCATGCCGCTGCTCAACGGCCTCGAGGCCACGCGGCAGATCGTGCAGGAGATTCCCACCGCCCGCATCATCATCCTCTCCTCCTACAGCGACGACGAGTACGTCGAGCAGCTCACGAGCGCGGGCGCCATCGGCTACCTGCTGAAGCAGAACGCGGCCAACGACCTCATCAAGGCCATCCGCGAGGCCCGCCAGGGAAACGCCTATTTCAGCCCGACCATCTCCCGCCGCATGCTCGAGCATTACCGGCGCGCGTTTGCCAACGGCCAGCCCGTGCGCAAGGCCGCGGACGCACTCACCTCGCGCGAGCGCGAGGTGTTGCAGCTCATCGCCGAGGGCAACACGAACAAGCAGATCGCCGCGGAGCTTTCCATCAGCATCAAGACCGTGGAAAAACACCGCCAGCAGGTCATGGACCGGCTCGGCATCCACGACATCGCGGGCCTCACCCGCTACGCGATCGCCAAGGGCATCATCGAGACGAAGCCCGAGTTGAATCCGCAGGCCCCGGCCTGATCTCGCCGCTTCCCGCCCGCCGGCAAATCCCGGCCGCGCCCGTCGCAGCCAACAAGTAGTCTATTAAACTACTTGTCTGCGGGGAGCCATCACGGGGAGTAAGTAGTTTAATAGACTACTTGTTGGTTGGGGCGCGTGGAGTATTCCCCACGTCTCGTGTCGCCATCGCCCTGATGGGCGCGAGACCTGCGCGGGGCGAAGATACCGCCATGGTTGTTTGTGCTTTTTCACGCCGGGGCGCTTCCCGCTCTGTTGGCCGGGCTCCGGCGATCCACCCGCCGGAGGGTAGTAATCGCCGCCGCCCTAATGGGGTGCTCGCCCCATGGGCGATTTTCGAGGTTCGGCTATCCTGTAGGCCGAACCCAACAAAGTCATGTTCCACGCCACCACCACCGCCAACTTCACCTCCGCCACCGCCTATGACGCCGACCTCGTGCGCCGCTTCAATGCCGGCGACGACGGCGCCTTCACCGAGATCGTGGGCCGCCACCAGAAGCGCGTGCTCCTCCTCGTCCGCCGCTTCCTCAAGAACGAGCACGACGCCGAGGATGTCGTCCAGGACACCTTCATCCGCGCCTACCGCGCCCTGGCCAACTTCCGGGGCGACTCCGCCCTCTCCACATGGCTGGTCCGCATCGCCATGAACCTCGCGTGCAACCGCTACTGGTACTTCTTCCGCCGCCAGCGCCAGAACACCATCTCCCTCAACCAGCCCACGCGCGACAGCATGAACAACTCGCTCAACGAGCTCGTCGCGGCCAACGCCCCGGCCCCGCACCGCGTGACCATGCACAACGAATTCATCGAGATCGTCGCCGACTGCATGAAGAAGCTCGAGGCCCCGCACCGTGAGATCCTCAGCCTGCGCTACCTGAAGCAGGCCTCCTACGAGGAGATCGGCGAGGCCCTGGACATCAACTTCGGCACGGTGAAGAGCCGCATCGCCCGTGCCCGGGAAAACCTCCGCGCGCTGATCCTCGAGGCCGCGCCCGAGTTCGGCCGCAACACCGAGATGGAGGCTTTCTTCGAACCTGACCGCAACGAGGCCACGGCCATTCTCCCTACCCCGGCCTGAGCCGGCGCCTCTCCCCTGCGCAGACAAAAACCGCCCGCGGTTTCGGCCGCGGGCGGTTTTTTGTTGGTTTCGACCACCCGGTAACGAGCCGGGATCGGCGGCAGGGACCCGTGACGCGGCACGGGAGCCGCCGGAAAGAATCAGGTGGCGGGCGCCGGCTCGAGCCCGGCTCCGGGGCCGAACCAGGAGCGCATGGCCCAGAGCTGGAACCGCGCCTCGCGCTGGCAGGCGATGAAGGCCGTGAGCGGGCGGCGCTCATGCCGCATGATCAGGCGGGCGTAATGGTCCACCTCCGCGAGCGAGGGACGAACGCCCGGGACGAACTTGGGAAACCGTCCGGAAGATCCTGGGTTCATGGCAGCGGCGTGGGATGGAGGGGAAAAGCGGTTGCCGGTCGGATCACACCCTGGACGATTCGTTGAGCACACTTGTCGACCCCGCTTGCAGCGGAATTTGATCCGGCCGGCAACAGGATGACCCTAGCCGAAACGCGGCGCGGCGCCCAGCGGGTGGTATCCCACCAAGGGGGTCGGTATTCACCCCATCGACAGGACCGGCTGCGGCCGCGGATCAGACACCGAGGATCGCGAGGCCGAGCACGGCGACGCCGAATCCCAGCATGCCGAACATCGCATCGCAGCCAACGCTCAGGACGCTCTTCACGCCCTTCACGGAGAATGGAATCATGGAGATCATGCCGGCGAGTATAGGCACTGGCCGCGGCGCACGCAGGTGGGTATGCACCCCAAATTTCCCGCGGCAATACCCCGATGCGCCGGCTCAGCCCTCGGCCGTCCGCCCGCCCTTCTGCTGCGTGCGGACGAAGCCCTTCTCAAAGGCATAGCTGATCAGCTCCGCGCTCGTGCGCAGGTTGAGCTTGGCCATGATGCGGCAGCGGTGGTTGCGCACCGTGAGTTCGCTCAGGCCGACGGCGGCGGCGATCTCGTCGTTGCCCTTGCCGCGGCCGAAGAGCCGCAACAGGTCCTGCTCGCGCGCCGAGAGGATCTTGTCGAACGCCGCCGGGTCGCTGCGCAGCGAGGCCCAGGCCTCGAGCACGCTCGCGGAGAAATACCGCTCGCCCGCCAGCACGCTGCGGATGGCCGTCGCCAGCTGCGCCGCCGTGTGGTCGTTCTTGTCCACGAAGCCGTGGAGCGCCGAGCCCAGCACGCGGTAGATGGTGAACTCGTCCATGTAGCCGGACAGGCCGATGATCTTGGCCTGCGGGCAGGCGGCGCTGAGCTCGTCCAGCAGGTCGAGGCCGTCGCGGTCGGGCAGCGCCAGGTCGAGCAGGATCACATCGGGCTTCAGTTTCCGGCAAAGCCGGAGCCCCGAGGCCGCATCCGCGGCGCCGCTCGGCTCCGAACCCTTCACCGCGGTGCGGCAGGTCTGGAGCAGCAGGTCACGCATCAGGGCGTGATCCTCGATGACCGCTATCTTCATATCGCTAGGATTGTGACATCACGTCCCCCAGCAAGTGCCAACATGGTGTTTAAACACCAAACGCCGCCTTTGACCGGCCTATTCCCGGCCGCCAGCTTGGACTTGCCGCCGGCGGCCCGCCGCGCCGCGACCCGCACCGTCAGCAATGCCCACTTTCACCCCCGCCACATCGTCCGAGTCCCCGGACGCCCTGCGCGTCGCCACCGCCACCGGCAAGGTCGGATTGTGGGACTGGAATGTGGTGACCAACGAGGTGAAATGGACCGACGCCGTCTATGTCATTCATGGGGTCGACCGCGCGTCGTTCCAGGTGACACTCGAGAACTTTGTCGCGTTGATCCACCCGGAGGACCGTGCGCGGGTGCAGGCCGCCATCGGGCAGGCGCTAGAAGCCGACCAGCCCTACGAAATCGAATTCCGCATCGTGCGGCCCGACGGCCGGACCGCCTGGGTCTTCACCAACGGGACCGTGGTCCGCCAGGACGGCCGCCCGATCCGCATGATCGGCGCCACGCTCGACGTCACGGCCAGCCGCCGCGCCGACGACGCCGCACTGCACCTTGCCGCCATCGTGGAATCCTCCGATGACGCGATCTTCAGCAAGGATCTCTCCGGCATCGTCACCAGCTGGAACAGCGGCGCCCAGCGCCTGTTCGGCTACACCGCCGACGAAATCGTCGGCCGGCCGGCGACCGTGCTCCTCTCCTCGTCGCGCCACGACGAGGAGCCCGCGGTCTTCGAGCGCCTCCGCCGCGGCGAGAAGGTCGAGAGCTACGAAACGATCCGCCGCCGCAAGGACGGCACGCTGGTGGATGTTTCCATGAAGGTTTCGCCGCTGCGCGACGCGAGCGGCCGGGTGACGGGCGCCTCGCTCGTCGCGCGCGACATCACCGAGCGGCTCCGCAACCAGCGCGAGAGCCACTGGCTGGCCGCCATCGTGGCGTCCGCCGACGAGGCCATCCTCAGCAAGGATCTCACCGGCCTCATCACCAGCTGGAACGCCGGCGCCGAGCGCATCTTCGGCTACACCGCGGACGAGGCAGTCGGTCGTCCGGTCACCATGCTCATCCCGGCGAACCGCCAGAACGAGGAGCCCCACATCCTCGAGCAGATCCGGCGCGGCGAAAAAATCGAGCACTACGAAACCGTCCGCCGCCATCGCGACGGCCGCCTGATCGACGTGGCGCTCACCGTCTCGCCCATCCGCAACGCCCGCGGCGCAGTCGTCGGCGCCTCCAAGATCGCGCGCGACATCACCGACCAGAAACGCGCCGAGGCGGCCCTGCGCATCAGCGAGGACCGCTTCCGCCTGCTCGCGCGCCACGCCCCGGTCGGCATCTTCCTTTCCGCCGAGAACGGCGAGTGCGTGTTCGTCAACCAGCGCTGGTGCGACATGACCGGCATGGACGCCCGGTCGGCGGAAGGCGACGGCTGGTCTCGCGCCATCCATCCCGATGACCGCGAGAAGGTGCTCACGGGCTGGGCTGACGCCATCCGCCGCAACCAGCCCTGCGAGGAGGAATTCCGCTTCCTCCGGCCCGACGGCGGGGTCGTCTGGGTCCAGGCCAGCGCCGTGCGCTTCAAGGACGGCGACGAGTTTCGCGGCTACCTCGGCAGCTGCGTCGACATCACGGTGCGCAAGCAGGCCGAGTTGCAGGCGCTCTTCCTCCAGGATCTCAGCGCCCGCATCATCAACCTCACCGACCCCGACGCCATCCTCGAGGCGGCCCAGGCCGCGCTCGGCCGGCACCTCGGCGCCGATCGCTGCTACTTCTACGAGCTCTTCCCCGCGGAGGGCATCGCGCTGGTGCGGGGCGAGTGGTGCCGGCAGGACCTGCCTTCCGTCAAGGGCCGGCACCGCACCGCCGACTTCGGGGTGCCGGAGTTCACCCTGCTGCTGGCCCAGCCGCGGCTGATCATCCCGGACCTGTCCGCCCATCCGCTGACCCACGACCACCTCGCCGGCTACCGGGCGCTTGGCATGGGTTCCCTCGCCACCACCACCCTGGCCAAGGACCACCGCCGCCTTTCCGTCGCCGTCAGCACCGCCCAGCCGCGCATCTGGATGAGCCAGGAGCTCGACCTCGTGGAAAACGTCATGCAGCGCGTCTGGCCCGCCATCGAACGCGCGACGGCCGAGCAGGCCCTGCGCGCCAGCGAGCAGCTCTACCGCGCCATCGGCGACGCCATCAACTACGGCGTCTGGGTCTGCGACGCCGAGGGCCGCAACCTCTACGCCAGCGATTCGTTCCTCAAGCTCGTCGGCCACACCCAGGCCGGGATCGCCAACCTCGGCTGGACCGACCTGCTCCATCCCGACGACGTGGCCGACACCACGCGCGCGTGGTTGCGCTGCGTGCGCGACGGCAGTTTCTGGGAACGCGAGCACCGCTTCAAGGGCACCGACGGCCGCTACCATCCCATCCTCGCCCGCGGGGTCGCCATCCGCGACGACACGGGCAAGGTCGTGCGCTGGGTGGGCATCAACCTCGACATCTCCGCGATGAAGGCCGCCCGCGAAACCGCGCAGCAGCGCATGGAGGCCCTGGAGCGCAGCGAGGCGCGCCTGCGCGACAGCGAAACCCGCTGGCGCCAGCTGGCCGAGGCCATGCCCCACCTCGTGTGGACGTGCCGCGCCGACGGCGTCTGCGATTACCTCAGCCCGCAATGGGTCGACTACACCGGCGTGCCCGAGGTGGAGCAGCTCGGCACGGGCTGGACGCGCGCCGTCCATCCCGAGGACCTGCCGGCGCTGCAGCAGGCCTGGACGCATGCGTTCCAGGCGGGCGAGATCTTCGACACCGAGTTCCGCATCCGGCGCGTCGACGGCTCCTACCGCTGGTTCAAGACCCGCGCGCTGCCGGTGCGCGACGCGGACGGCGCCATCGTCAAGTGGTATGGCACCAACACCGACATCGAGGAATTCCGGCGCATCGAGCGCGCCATCCGCAACAGCGAGGCCCAGCTGCGCCTCGTCACCGACCATGCGCCGGTCTACCTGGTCCAGACCGACACCCGCCATCGCTTCAAGTTCGTCAACCGCAGCTACGCCGAGCGCTACGGCCTCACCCGCGAGCAGATTCTGGGACGCCATGTCTCCGAACTGACCGGCGAGGAGGCCTGGGCCACCTTCCACACCCGCCTCGACGAGGCGCTGACCGGCAGGCGCGTCGAGTTCGAGCAGGAGATCCCGTACCGCACCCTCGGCCGCCGCTGGGTACAGGTCACCTACGAACCCGAGCACGCCGCCGACGGCAGCGTGGTGGGCGTGGTCACCGTCATCGTCGACGTCACCACCCGCAAGCAGGCGGAGCTCGAGCTCGCCCACGCACGCGACGAGGCGCTGGCCGCCTCCCGCGCCAAGGACGACTTCCTCGCCGCCCTGTCGCACGAGCTGCGCACGCCGCTCAGCCCCGTGCTGCTGCTGGCCAGCGACGCGGTGAACAATCCCGACCTGCCGCGCGAGGTCCATGACACCTTCGAACTGATCCGCACCAACGTCAGCCTCGAGGCGCGCCTGATCGACGACCTGCTCGACCTCACCCACATCACGCGCGGCAAGATGTCGCTCGACCGGCAGGTGCTCGACGTGCACGACGTGCTGCGCGACGCGGTCGGCAACCTCCGCGCCGACATCGAGGCCAAGCGCCTCGGGTTCGAGCTCGACCTCGCCGCGCCGCACTCGGTCATCCTCGGCGATGCCGTGCGCCTGCAGCAGGTGTTCTGGAACATCCTGAAGAACGCGGTGAAATTCACCCCCGAGAGGGGCCGCATCCGCCTGCGCACGACCGCCGCCTCCGATCCCGGCCGGATTTTCGTGGAGGTGTCCGACACCGGCATCGGCCTCTCTGCCGACGAGCTGGCGCGGGTCTTCGAGGCCTTCGCCCAGGGTGAGCACGCGACCGCCAGCGGTTCGCGCCGCTACGGCGGCCTCGGCCTCGGGCTGGCGATCTCGCACCGCCTGGTCGAACTCCACGCCGGCCGCATCTCCGCCGCCAGCGAGGGCCGCAACCGCGGCTCGCGCTTCGTCGTCGAGCTGCCGCTCTCGACCGCCACGCGCGCCGGCAGCGCCCCGGCCTTCCCGGTGGGTTCCAACCCGCCGCTCGCCGGCGCGGAAGGCGCCGGCGAGATCCTGCTGGTCGAGGACCACATCTCCACGCGCGAGACGCTGCAAAAGCTGCTCACGCGCCGGAAGTATGCCGTCACCGCGGCGAGCTCCGCCAACGAGGCCCGCCGGCTCGCGCTCAACCGCCGCTTCGACTTCCTCGTGTCCGACGTCGGCCTGCCCGACGCCGACGGCTACCAGCTGATGCACGAGCTGCGCATCCTGCAGCCCGGCATCCAGGGCATCGCCATCAGCGGCTATGGCATGGAGGACGACATCCAGCGTTCCCAAAGCGCCGGCTTCTCCAGCCACCTCGTGAAACCCGTCAGCATCACCTCCCTGGAAAACGCGCTGTCCGCCCTGAAGCGGCCCGCGGCCACGGCCTGATCCCTCCGATGTCCCACCCGGTTCCCTTGGATTTTTTCCCCGCCGCGGCCGCCACGGCGCGGAAAAGCGGCATTGCCCGCTCCGCCGACCGGCGCGAAACTGCCGGCTTCCCCGCATGAAGGACCTCACCGTCTACTTCGTCCAGCTCACCGGTCCCGCGCGCGCGACCGCCGAGGAGGCGGCGCGCAGCCTCTGGCCGCACGCCCGCTTTGTCCCGCTCGCCACCGTGTCGGAGGCGGCGCGCCGTCCGGCTGCCGCGGCGGAGCTGCTGGTGCTGGGACGCCCCGACGAGGTGGAAGCGGCCATCGCCGCCCAGACGCTCGATGCCGGCGAACTGCCGCGCTGGGCGACGGTTTGCCTCGACGGCGAGGCGGCGGACATCGCCGAGACCATCGCCCCCGGGGACTGGAACGTCCCGCTGGTGACGCGCGTCTTCCGCTCCGCCCTGCTCCAGCACGAATTGCTCCGCGAAAATCTCCGCCTGCGCGGCGACCTCAAGACCATCGCCCGGCGCATCACCCACGACGCGCGCACACCGCTCGGGTGCATCCGCATGGTGTGCGAGCTCCTGCGCGACGCCCCCGCCGGCACCCTCGGCGCGCTCAAGGAAAACACGAACGTGATCCTCACCTCCACCGTCGAGGTCTCCACGCTGGTCGACCGCGTCAGCAGCCTGATCCGCGCCTCGCTCGAGCCGGTGCCGCCCTCGGTGTTTTCCATGGGCCCGGTGGTCGGGCACGTGCTGCAGCAGCTGCAGCCCGAGATCGATGCCTCCGGCCGCAAGATCCGCCAGCCCGCCCAGTGGCCCGAGGCCGAGGGCGTGCCCGCCTGGGTCGAGGTCGTGTGGTGGAACCTGCTCCGCAATGCGATCACCCACGGCGCTGAAAGCGGCCAGGTGCAGCTGGGCTGGAAACGCGAGGATGACGCGCTGCGCTTCTGGGTTTCCAGCCAGGGCGCCGTGCCGCCCGACGACCACGGGTGCCTGCACCGTCCCTTTCATTTGCTGCACCAGCAATCGTCGGCCGGCCTGGGCCTGTCCTTCGTGGAGCGCTTCGTCACCTTGCAGGGCGGGCGCTGCGGTTACGAACCCGACGACAACGACCGTGCGGTGTTCTATTTCACGCTGCCCCCGCCGCCGGTGGAAGCGAAGGCGCCGCCACGCGCATCGGCGCGCGCCGGGCGGCGGTGAGGAACCAGATTTGTCATTGCGAGGAGTCGCGCGCTGCGCGCGACGAAGCAATCCATGGATCGCCACGGTCGACCAAGTCGACCTCGCGATGACAAACAGGGTGTGATTGCCCGGCATCGGAAAATCGCCGGATGCAGGATGGGGCTCAGTCCCCATACCGAAAAAATGCCGTCCGGGTATCTTGGTTGCACTCCACTGCGAACCGGCGCCGGCCGGCTTCGCTCCTGTAACCCTCCAGTTCCCCCGCCCATGAACAAGCCCCTGTCCGTTGCCATCCTCATCGTCGGCATCATCCTGCTGGTCTTCGGCCTCAATGCCCACGATTCCGTCGCCTCATCGGCCAAGGAGGCCGTCACGGGCACGCCGACCGACAAGAGCCTCTGGCTGATTGTGCTGGGCACCATCGGCATCGTAACGGGCGGCGCCGGCGCGCTCTTCCGCCGCAACAACTGAAGCCCGCCCCCCATGACCCGGAAACCCCGCGATCATTCCCCACACGCGCGCTTCCGCGCGTCGTCCCCTTCCCCCCGCAACCATAACCACAAAACCTCCGATCCCATGTCCGCCAAAACCGAAACCGAAAACGAAGTCGACCCGACCACCGAACTGAAGTCGCTGCTCCGCCAGGCCGAGAAGGCCCTGAGCCACAGCGCCGGCGAAGGGGGCGAGAAGTTCGACGAACTCCGCGAGAAGCTCCGCGACGCCCTCAGCGACAGCCGTTTCTCATTCGACAGCATCCGCACCGAGACCGTCCGCCGCGCCAAGCAGGCCGACAAGATGGTCCGCGACAACCCGTACTACGCCATCGGCATCGCCGCCGGTGTCGGCGCGATTGTCGGCCTCCTCGTCTCGCGCAGTTATTCCAGCTCCCGCTGAGTCCTTCCCTTGGGCGGCCGCGAGGCCATCCCATTATCCGCCCGCCGATCGCTTCGTGCCCGGCGGGCGGATTTTTTTGTAGTCGGTGCGTCGGGCCTAAGGAAGCGGCGGCTTGCGCCGTTATAGTGGGTATGAACTCCCCTTACCCTTTCCATGCCGGCGCGTCCGAAGCGCGGCCGCAGCGGGTGCGGGATGTGACTTGGGACCGCATCGTGTTCCAGCCGCCCGCCCTGCTCAACCCGCGCCACGTCTTCGATCCCATGCCCTTCCGCATGCAGATCGCCCCGCGCCCGGTGCGCAGCCGCTCACCTTTCGCCCGCTGAGCCCCTTTGTTTCTTCGCCACCCGCGCCCGGTGCTGCCGCACCGGGCGTTTTTTTTGCGCCCGACCCAAAACAGGGCGGCCGCAAAAAGGCGCAGAAGGCGCAAAATGGATTTCAATTCCCCGCAGCGTCATCCTGAGCCGTGCGAAGGATCCAAGCGGCCTGGTAAATATGTCCGTTTCCCTTGGGTCCTTCGCACGGCTCAGGATGACGGGGATTCGGCTGGCGCCGAATGGGCGCAGCAAGCCTGCGCCCCTACAAATTCACGCAAAAACAAAAAGGCCGGTCCTTCGACCGGCCTGACTTCTGGCTCTCAGCTCTAGACTCTCAGCTCTCAGCCGGCGGCGCAACGCCGCCACGCACTCACTTCCAATCCATCGCCACCGGCTCGGGCTGGGCGGCGGCGGCTTCCTTGCGGATGACCGGACGCTTGACCTTGGCCTCGGGCTTCGGGGCGTGGTTGAGCACCGGCGTGACCGGCGACGCGTCGCCCGCCGGCACTTCCTCGGCAAAGCCCTGCACCATGCGGAGCAGTTCGTTGACGGCGGCCTTCACCTGGCCGGACTGCGACTTCATGTCCTCGGCGGAGCTGGCGGACTGCTGCGCGAGCGCGGCGTTGGATTGCGTGATCTTGTCCATGCCGGCGACGGCCTGGTTGAGCTGACCGATGCCTTCGCTCTGCTCGGTGGAAGCCTGGGCGATGCCGCCGACCATTTCGTCGAGCTGGCGGATGCGCTCCACGATCTTGTCGAGGCTGCCGGAGACCTGGCTGCTGATGCTGGCGCCCTGCTCGCTCTTGGCGGAGGCGTCCTCGATCTTGGCGGCGGTTTCCTTGGCGGCCTGCGCGGAGCGCTGGGCCAGGGAGCGGACCTCCTCGGCGACGACCGCGAAGCCGGCGCCGGCCTCGCCCGCGCGGGCGGCCTCGACGGCGGCGTTGAGCGCGAGGATGTTCGTCTGGAACGCGATCTCGTCGATCGTCTTGATGATCTTGGAAATTTCGGCGCTGGACGACTTGATCGCGGTCATGGCCTCGCGCATGGCGGTCATGTCGCGGGCGCCGTGGTCGGCGGTCGAGCGGGCTTCGGCGGCGAGGCCCTTGGCGGACTGGGCGCTCTCGGAATTGCGGGACGTCATGCTGGCCATCTCGTGGAGCGAGGCGCTGCTCTCCTCGAGCGCGGCGGCCTGGCGGCTGGCGCCGTCGGCCATCGACTGGCTGGCGGACGACACCTGCACGGCGGCGGTGTGGGTCTGGGCGGACTCGGTGGCGAGCTGGCGGGCGATGGCGAGGATCGGGCGGGTGATGCCGCGGATGATCAGCCAGGCGACGACGACACCGAGCACGCCGGCGAGGACGGTGCCGGTGAGCACGATCGCCTCGTTGCGCTTCTGGTCGGCGCGGCCCTGCTCGCCGAGGTCGGACTGGAAGGTGGTGACGGCCTGCTTGAGGCGGGACAGCGCGGCGGTGAACTGCGGGGCGATCTTGTTCAGCTCGTCGTTGACGCTGGCGTTGCGGTGCTGCTTCAGCGTGACGATCTCATCGAGGCTGGTCGCGTAGCTGAGCGCGGCGCTGTGGAGTTTCACGAGCAGGGCGTCCTTCGCCTCGTCCTTGAGCGTCTCGTCGAGCTTCACGAGCTCGGCCTGGTCCTTCTGGAGGCGCTCGATGGCGGTGTTGACGCCCTTGATCTGCTCCTTGGCGGCGTCGGCGTACTCGGCCTTCGAGGTAAGAAGGTAGGAGTTGGCGAGGCTGCTGCACTCGAAGTAGCCCTTCAGCGCGCTCGACACCTGGAAGGCGCCGTTCATGTCGCCGTTCTTGCGGGCGTCGTTGAGCACCTTGTCGAGGCCCTTGGCGATCGTCTCGCCGTTCGGCGCCAGCTGCTCGCGGACGACGAGATCCATCTGCGCGGTGTTGGCGGTGACGCCCTGGAAGGCGCCGTCATACTTGGCGAGCAGCGCGGCGGCTTCCTTGAGCTGCGCCGCGCGCGACGGGTCGGTGACGGTCTTGAGCGCGGTGGCGATCTGGCCGTCGAGGCGGCTCTTGGCCTCGCGGTAGGACTGGGCGCTCGCCTCCGAACCGGTGGCGAGGAACTCGTTCACGCTCAGCTTCACCCCCAGCATGGCCGACTCCACGCCGGCGGCGTTGTTGGTTTCCTCGGTGCTGCCCGCGTACTGGCTCAGGCGGTGGCCCGACGAACCCAGCGCGATCCAGGCGGTCGCCGCGACGGCGCCGAGGAGGATGAGCACGAGGCAGAAACCCAGCGCGATGCGCCGGCCGATGGTGAGGGAGCTGAATTGCATGCGGGTATGGGGGGCGAAAGGGAACCGGGAACGGAGGCCGCCGACGATCAGTCGACGTTGAACTGGACGGGAATGTTGACGCGGATGGCGACCGGGGCGCCGTCCTTCTTGGCCGGCTTGAACTTCCACTTGGAGAGCGCCTCGATGGCGGGACCGGAGAACGCCTCGTTGCTGGCCTTGACGACCTTGGGCTCGGTGACGTTGCCCTTCTCGTCGATCAGGCAGCTGACCGTGACGAGGCCGGAGTTGCCGGCGCGGCGCATTTCGTCGGGGAATTTCGGCGCGATGGTGCGGACCGGAACCGGCGGCTCGGTGCCGTCGGCGAAAAGCGCGACGGGCAGCGTTCCCAGCGCGGTGATTAGGACAATGAGGGGAAGAATTTTTGTTTTCATGACTGCACGCTGGCTTTCGGCACAATCCATCAACCGGTTAAGCAGGTTTTTTTGCATCAAGCCCGCGCGCCGCCGTAACTCGTAAAAATGTCTTAACTTTGACCCCGCTTGCGTCGATAAAAGGGTTTCGCCCGATCCCCTGCGGTCGATCCCGTCGATGTCGGTCAATATTTCTCCCCCCCCGTTCCCCGGCCGCACGGAAAACACGCTGCGCCGGGTGAGTCTCGTCACCGCCACCCTCGCGCTGCTTTGCGGCGGTCTCGCCCTTGCGGGCTGGATCTTCCACCAGCCGGCGTGGCGCGCGGGTTTCACCGCCTGGCCCGCGCTGCGGCCCGGCATGGCGGCCGGCCTCGTCCTCTGCGCCGCCGGCGTCCTCTTCCAGGCTTCGCGCAACAGCCACCTCTACCGCATCGGCAACGTGCTCGGCGGCCTCGTTGTCCTCTGGAGCCTGATCGGCTTCCTGCCGGCCTATCTCACGGTCGGCGGCGGCTGGGAACACCTGCTCTGGGGCTGGATCACCAGTCCCGCCGAGGCCGCGCAGCTGCCCGTTCGCGCCGGCGTCACCAACAGCGCCGGGCTCCTGCTCGCCGGGCTCGCGCTGCTCCAGTTCGAGTCGCCCCGCCGCGCCTGGATCGGGCCCTCCGCCATCTTCGGCTCCATCCTGCTCGTGCTTTCGTTCTTCGGCCTGCTGACCCGGGTGGTCGCGCCGGTGACGGAAGCCCCCGGCATCTCGGGCCTCGGCGCGATCGCCGCGCTCCTGCTGGGCGGCGCCCTCACCGCGGCCAACTTCAACTCCGGGTTCATCGAGCTGCTCAAATCGGACAGCGCCGCCGGCCTGATCGGCCGCCGCCTCGTGATCGCCGCCATCGTGCTGCCGCCGGCGCTCTACGGCATGCAGCTGGGCGGCGACGCCTCCGCCATGCACGCCAGCATCGAACAGCTCGCGCTCACCACCGTCGCCCTCGCCTTCGTGCTCATCGGCATCCTCGTGTTCTCGCTGCGCCGCCTGCAGCGCATCGACGCCGACAAGATGCGCGCCGAGGAGGAACGCGACCGCCTGCTCCACCGCGTGCAGCAGCAGGCCGCCGTGCTCCAGCAGGAGGTCGCCACCCGCACCAACGAGCTCAAGCAGCTCTACGAGCGCCACCGCCTCGCGCTTCGCGGCTCGAGCTTCGGCCTGTGGGACTGGGACATGATCAACGGCGCGCAGATCTGGGACGGCGCCATGCTCGAGATCCACGGGCTCACCGCCGCCACGTTCGGCGGCCGCGACGCCGACTGGTTCAAGCTCATCCACCCCGACGACCTCGCCCGCGTCCGCCAGCTCGACTGGAGCGCGCTCGAGCCCGACGACAACCTCGTCTTCGAGTACCGCATCATCCGCCCCGACGGCACGATCCGCCACCTCCGCGCGCAGGGCCAGCCGCAATTCGACGGCAACGACCGCCTCGTGCGCGTCGTCGGCCTCGTGCGCGACGAGACGCAGGAGAAGGAGCGCGAGGTCGAGCTCAGCAGCCTGAGCGAACGCCTGCAGTTCGTCGTCTCCTCCGCGGGCTACGGCGTGTGGGAATACGACTTCAAGGTCGACCGCCTGATCTGGGACGACTACCTGCTCAAGCTCCACGGCCTGCAGCGCTCCGAGGCGCAGGGCGGCATCGAGACGTGGCGCCAGCGCGTGCATCCCGAGGACTGGGCCGAGGTCCAGCACCACCTCAACGAGGTCATCGCCGGCCGCCGCGACCAGTTCGAGCCCGAGTACCGCATCATCCTGCCCGACGGCGCCGTCCGCTACATGCAGATGCGCAGCTATCTCATCCGCCAGGCCGACGGCAGCCCCGTGCGCCTTGTCGGCCTGAACCGCGACGTCACCACCGCCCGCGAGCTGCGCGAGCAGCTGCGCATTTCCGAGGAGCGCTGGCGCCTCGTGATCGGCTCCAACAACGACGCCGTCTGGGACTGGGACATCCTCCACAACCGCGTGTACCGCGACCAGCGCTACTCCGAGATGCTCGGGCTCGGGCCCGCCGACCTGCCGCTCGCCGGCCTGGAGTGGGGCGCGCATGTGCATCCCGACGACCGGCAGCAGGCCGACGTCGCGCTCCAGCAGCACATCGACGGCAACACCCCCTACTACCAGTGCGAGTACCGCATGCGCCACAAGGACGGCCACTGGGTGTGGATGCTCGACCGCGGCAAGGTCGTCGCCCGCGACAGCCACGGCACGCCGCAGCGCATGGTCGGCACGCAGACCGACATCACCGCGCGCAAGACGCTCGAGGAAAAGCTCCGCCACAACGAGCAGCTTTCCCTGCAGCTCAACCGCCTCGCGCAGATCGGCGCGTGGGAGGAGGACGTCGAGAACGGCCGCATGGTGTGGGCGCCCGAGGTTTACCGCATCCACGAGGTGGAGCTCGGTTACGTGCCGCCGATCAAGGGCGGCCATGAGTTCTATCCGCCCGAGGCCTACAGCGTGCTCGACGAGGCCTTCGCCCGCGCGCGCCGCGACGGCACGCCGTTCGACCTCGAGCTGCCGTTCAAGTCCGCCCGCGGCCACAACCTGACGGTGCGCATCCTCGGCCAGGCGGAGATGCGCGACGGCAAGGTCGTGCGCCTCTTCGGCGGCTTCCAGGACATCACCGCCCGCCGCGACGCCGAGGAGATGCGCCGCCAGCTCGAGGGCCAGCTCTTCCAGGCGCAGAAGATGGAGACGCTCGGCACGCTTGCCGGCGGCATCGCCCACGATTTCAACAACCTGCTCACGGGCATCCTCGGTTACCAGGACCTCGCCTTCGACGGCCTTGCGGCGGACCACGAGTCGCGCCCGTTCCTCGAGGCGTCGCGCGAGGCCAGCCTGCGCGCGCGCGAGCTGGTGGACCAGATCCTCACCTTCAGCCGCCAGACCGGCAGCAAGAAGGTGCCCGTGGACCTCAAGACGATCGTCGAGGACGCCCGCCGGTTCCTGCGCGCGACGGTGCCCGCCACGATCCGCATCGAGGTCAACGCCGCGCCGGACTGCCCGCTCGTCACCGCCGACGCCAGCCAGATCCACCAGGTGCTGCTCAACCTCGGCACGAACGCGTCGCACGCCATGTACAACACCGGCGGCGTCATGCGCATCACGCTTTACCCGACCGAAATCGCCGAGACCTCCGCCTACAACCAGCTCGCCCCGGGCAAGTACGTGCGCCTCGACTTCAGCGACAACGGCCACGGCATGGACGAGACCACGCGCAAGCGCATCTTCGACCCGTTCTTCACCACCAAGGAGATCGGCCAGGGCACGGGTCTCGGCCTCTCGATGGTCCACGGCATCATGCAGGCCCACCAGGGCGCGATCACCGTCGACAGCGCCGAGGGCCAGGGCACGACGTTCTCGCTCTTCCTGCCCGTCGCCGAGGTGCACGAGCCCGCGATGGATTCCGTCGAGCTGGCCGCCCCCCGCGGCCGCGGCGAACTGGTCGCGATCGTGGACGACGAGGACCTCGTGCGCAGCTTCGCCCAGATCTCGCTCGAGCGCGCCGGCTACCACGTGTCGGCCTTCGACCGCGCGGCCACCTGCCTCGAGGATATCAAGACGCACATCGGCGACTTCTCGGTGCTGCTCACCGACCAGACGATGCCCGGCATGAACGGCATGGAGCTCGTGGCGGAGATCCGCAAGATCGCCCCCACCCTGCCCGTGATCATCATGTCCGGCTACTACTCGCGCATCGCACCCGAGATGCTGCAGCAGATGGGCCACGTGTCGCTGATCTCGAAGCCGTTCACGAACGAGGAGCTGTCGCACGCCGTCCACGAGGCCGTGCGCCCAGGCAGTGTGCCGCCGTTCTGACGTTGGCAGGAGGCGGGAGGCTTGGGGCGCGCGGCTTGAGGCAACGTTTTCGATCCTCCAGCGCGTTTGACCACGGATGCATCGCCTAACGGCTCTGCTGATTGGTGCGCTCCGCCTAATCGGCTCCGCCGTTGGCTTGGGGTCGGCTAATCACCGACAGAAACCAAACCAATATCCAGAGCGGCGATCAGCCGCTCCCCGGAACCAAAACCGGATCCGATTAGGCGGAGGGGATTTCCAAGCAGAGCCGTTAGGCGATGTATCCGTGGTTCCACCGGCTCGGTTCAATCCTGCACGGGCTCGAGCGACCCGGTGAAACGGAACTCCGCGTGGCACGCCGGACAGTGCAGCGTGTAGCCGGCGGTGGATTTGCCGGTGGCGCGGTCAATTTAGGGAACGGCCATTCCGAAGTTTTTCCGCAGGTGCGTGCCGGCCTTTGCTCAGGCCCCGGCTGCACCTGCAACCAAGGCGGGATCCGCGCAAAACGGGCGGTCTTGCTGTATCTATTCAGGACAGGTGCCGCTGGCAAAGAGGCTATTGGCCACCTAAAATCAGGCAAATGGTCCCCCATTCCGGGTCATGGCGAACCAGATTGCAGGTAGTTGGACTGCCCCCGTTCAGGCGGGTGTGTCGCGGCCCGGCGCAAGCGCCGGCCCTGCACGAGGCAGGGTGACTGAACAGGGAAAAAGAAAAGTCCCGGCCGGAATTCTCAGGGAATCCGCAGCCGGGACGTCAAATCAGGGACTTGGCTGGGGCCCATCCTGATTTGTCATTGCGAGGAGTCCCGCCGGGCGGGACGAAGAAGCAATCCAGCTGGATCGCCACGTCCGCCTGAGGCGGACTCGCGATGACAAGTTCAAGTTAGGGCGTCAGCGTTAGCTCTGGAGGAGCTGCAGCACGCTCTTCGGCGTCTGGTTCGCCTGCGCCAGCATCGCCGTGCCGGACTGCACGAGGATGTTGTACTTGGCAAAGCTCGTCGACTCCTCGGCCACGTCCACGTCGCGGATGCGCGAGATGGCGGAGCTGAGGTTCTCGAACTCGACCTGCAGCGTGGTGGCGGCGAGCTCGAGACGGGACTGCGAGGCACCGAGCGAGGCGCGCTCGGTGGCGACGTCCTGGATGGCGTCGGTGATCGCGCCGATCGCACCCGAATCGGTGAGGTCGAGCGTGTAGGCGCCGGAGGAGTCCTGCTGGACGATCGACAGCATGTCGCCGTCGCGGAGGTTGGAACTCGGGATGGTCATCTCCTGGCCGACGGCCTGGCCGATGGTGACGGTGAGGCCGGTGCCGGAGGCGGCGGAGCCGAACAGCGCGATGCCGTTGTAGGCGCCGAGCGGGGTGCTGATGTCGGCGGTGCCGCCGATGTCGGCGCTCGTGCCGCCGATGGTGGCGCGGAGCTGGTCCTGCAGGGCGTGGAATTCCTGCGAGTAGAGGTCGATGTCGGTGGAGTTCTTCGTCACGTCCTTGGCCAGGATCGCGAGCTCGCTCATGCGCGAGAGGATCTTGGTCATGCCGGACATGAAGCCGTCGGCCGTCTGCACATAGGAGATGGCGTTCTGGACGTTGTTGACGGCGGCCTTCACGCGGCGGCCCTGCGCGTCCATTTTCTCGGACACGGCGAGGCCGGCGGCGTCGTCGGACGGGTTGACGATCTTGGAACCAGACGAAAGGCGCGACAGCGAGCGGCCGAGCATTTCCTGGGAGGCATTGAGGTTACGGGCGGCCGCAATGGCCTGGATGTTGGTATTGATGACGCTCATGGTGGCGGTGGTTTAGGCGGCGGCACCATTGCGGCGGCCGGCGGGTTTGTTGCCATCCATGGGCGGGTTGACCGCGCCGGAATCCTTGGCGCGGGTGATCTTGGGTAAGTTCGGGAGCGACTGCCCGGAGCTGGGCAGCGCGGCGGCCTGGTTGCTGGCCACGATGGCGGAGTGCACTTCCTTGCGGAAGATGGGCACGTCGCGCGGGGCGATGATGCCGATCTTGACCACATCGCCCTCGATGCGGTTGATGCGGATCTCGATGCCGTCACCGATGACGATCGCCTCGTTGGTCTTGCGGGAGAGTACGAGCATGGCGGGCGGGAATCAGGCGGTGGCGAGGGAGGGAGTGGACGGCGCGGTCTCGACCAGGGGCCAGTGCGCGCTGTACGAGGAGTAGTTCGCGATCACCAGCTGGCGGGCGACGCGCGTGCGGCGGTTCATGACGATCGGGCCGACCAGGTTGATGGTGGCGTCGAGCGGGTTCTGCTGCCGCAGGGTGACGATGTTGAGCACCATGGCCTCGGCGGGATCGCGGAGGTCGAGGCCCTCGGCGTCGGCGTCGAACAGCTCGGGCGCGTAGCCCGGGACGAGGCCGACCGGCTCGATGACGATGAAGTGCACCGCCTCGGCGCCCTTGTGCAGGCGGAGCCAGAGGAACGGGAGGTGGTCCGGCAGGTAGAGCAGCTCGGCGCGGGTGTAGTCCTTGAAGCCGATGAGGCCCTGCGGCAGCTCGAAATGGTTGGCCGCGGGCGGCGGCGTCATGTCGGCGGATTGGATTTCGGGTAGCACTTTCATGGTCGGTGGCGGGGGTTGAGATTACTTGATGTAGTCGAGAAGGGAGATGCGCATGATGCTCGCGGCGGACTGCAGGGCGGCCTGGTAGGCGGTCTGCGACTGGTTGAGCTTCACGATGGAATCCGGCAGGTCGGCCGCGGTCTCGCCGTTGACGAGCGACACGAGGTTGTCGCCGCGCGACTGCTGCTGGCTCTGGTTGACCTCGATGCGCATCTGGATCGCGCCGTTGTCCGCGATGGCGGCGACCAGCGTGTCCTCGCCGCCGATGATGGCGGACTGGGCGGTGGAGATGCCGGCGGTGTCGCCGGCGTTGAGCGCGTCGCGAAAGCCGACAAGCTGGTTGATCAGGTCGCGGATGCCGGTGTTGGTGGTGGAGCTGGTGAACGGGCTGACGCTCGACACCTCGGAAAGGGGGATCTGGGCCTGGCTGGTGTTGCCGTTGTAGGCCACGGACGTGATGTTGCCGGCGCTGTCGCGGGTGGCGGCGAACGGCGGGGCGTCGACGGCGGTGCCGGCGAAGATGTAGTCGTTGCCGAGGCGCGAATTGCCGACCTGCACCAGCTGCTCGATGAGCTGGTTGACCTCGGTGGCGTAGGCGCCGTACGAGGCGGCGCTCGCCGGGGAATGCGCGAGGGTCGCGAGCTCGCCGGCGCGGTCGGAGATGTCCTTGACGCTGTTGAGGCCGGAGAAGGAAGCCTGGCTGATCTCCAGCGCGCGCGTGGCGTTGGTGCCGTACTGGTCGACGCGGCGCAGCTCGCTCTGGTGGTTGAGCACGCGGCCCGCGGCGGCCGGATCGTCATCGGCGGAATCGATGCGCTGGCCGGAGGCCACCTGCGTCTGCAGCTTCGAGGTCTGGTAACCCAGCTGCTGGATCTGGCGGACGATGTTGTCCTGGACGGTGTTGGAGGCGATGCGCATGGCGGAAAAGCGGTAAGCTTTAAGCGATAAGCTGTAAGCAGGAGGAAAGGTTGCGGTACGTCGTCATGGTCTGGGCTTAACGCTTAGAGCTTATTGCTTAGGGCTGTTTTAGTTGCCGAGGCGGTTCACCACGGTGTCGAGGAGTTCGTCGATGACGGAGAAGACGCGGGACGAGGCCTGGAAGGCGCGCTGGTATTTCACGAGGTCGGCCATTTCCTCGTCCATCGAGACGCCGCTGATGGTGTCGCGCTGGTTGCGCACCAGCTGCTGGATCTTGTCCTGGTCGGAGGCGCGGGATGTCGCGGTGGCGAGCGCCTGGCCGAGATCGCTGACCGAGCGGCTGTAGAACTGGCCGAAGGTGCCGTCGAAGTTGTCGCCGGCGCCGGTCGAGAAGTTCCGGTTCACGAGGTCCGCCACCGCGATGGCGATGGAGTTGTCGCCCGCGGCGCCGGTGCCGGCGGTGATGGTCGCGGCGGTCAGGCCGCCCTGCAACGCGATGGTGCCGGCGGTGGTGCCGGAAGCGTCGAAGAAATCACCGCCGCTCGTGCTGGTCGGGTTGTACGCGGCGTTGACGGAGGAGACGAACTGGTCGGCGAAGAGGTCGAGGTTGTCGCGCAGCGTCTGGACCGCGCCGTCGCGGACGGTGAGTGCGCCCTGCATGGCGCCGGAGCCCAGCGCGATGGCCGTGGCGGAGGCGCCGCCGGTGACGGCCGTGCCGTTGAAGGCCAGCGCGCCATAGACCGTGTTGCCGCTGAGCAGGTCGATGCTGGTGTTGCCGGCGTCCTTGACCGACAGCTTGACCTGACCGTCGCCGAGGTCGCTCACCGTGACCGGGATGATCTTGGCGAGGTCCTCGAGGCGGGCCTGGCGCTGGTCGCGCAGGTCGACGGCGGAACCGGGGTTCGCGACCTCGAAGCGTTTGATCTGCGCGTTGAGGTCGGCGATCGTGTTGATGAGGTTGTTGGCCGTGGCGACGTTCGCGCCGATCTCGGTGTCGATGTCGCTCTGCACCTGCGCGAGGCGGGTGTCGGCCTCGTTCATCGTGCTGGTGAGGATGGCCGCCTTCTGCAGCAGGGCCTGGCGGGCGCCGGCGTCGGTCGGGCGCGAGGCGAGGTTCTGGAAGGCGTTGAAGAAATCGTCGATCGCGGCGCCGAGGCCGCCGGTGGTGGAACCCGTGGCCTTCACGTCGGCGCTGCCGTCGATGTTCTGGCCGAGGCCGGCCTGCGCGCGCTCGAGGGCGGCCTGCTGGGCTTCGAGCGAACCGCTCAGGCCGATCTCGCGGAGCAGCTGGCGGTCGAGCAGCGTGTCGCGGACCTGCTGGATGCCGAGGACCTCGAGGCCGAGGCTCTGCGCGCCCTCCGGCGTCTCCACCGTGCCGCGGTCGCCGTAGATGACGCGCTGGCGGGCGTAGTTCGGGTTGTTGACGTTCGCGAGGTTCTTCCCGGTAGTCTCAATGGCGCGACTGTGCGCGTTGAGCGCCATCGAGGTCGAGTTGAGCGTGGAGAAGAGGCCGGACATGGAGGGAAAGGTTGAGGGATGAAGGAAGAATTAAGAAGTGGCGCGCGAAGCCGCGTGGTGGATTGGATTTCTTAAGTCTTAATTCGTAAGTCTTACTTGATTTAGCCGGCGGCCTGGAGGGCGCCGGGGGTGCGGAGGCTGGTCTTGAGCGTCTTCTGCCCCGCGGCGGAATACGTCTGCTGGAAGGAATCCGGGCGCAGCGTACGCATGAGTTCCTGATGGGTCTCGACGGCGCGCGCCAGGAGCGTGTGGTTCTGGCGGGTGAGGCGGCGGACCTGGTGGATGAGGCGGTTCACGTCGGCGATCAGCGCCTCGATGAGCGGGCGGGCCTCCGCGGCGATGAACGGCAGGAGCGAGCGCAGCGTGGCGTTGGCCGGCTGCTGGTGGGCGACGGCGAACTCGCTGACCAGCTGCTCGCGGCGCTGGCGGTGCAGCGACATGTCGCGGGTGTGGTTCTCGATCTCGGTGCTGAGGCGCAGGACACCGTCGGTGTCGCGCCGGAAGAGGTGTTGCTGCTGCTGCTCGAAGAGGGCGAGCAGGCCGCCGAAGCCACCGATCTCGGTGCGCAGCGCGTCGGCGATGATGTTCCACATGGCGTTCATTTGGTTTCGTTCCCGGCCAGGGCGGAGGTGACCTTGCTGGTGCGCGGGGAGAGTTGCTGTTCGAAGACCCGGGCGAGGCCGAGGCCGCCGCCTTCCGTGAGCTTGTTGGCGAGGACGTCGGTCATCATGTAGCCGTACATGCCGCCGCCGGACTTCTCGCCGCCGGCGAGCTTGCCGACGCTGTCCTCGAGGAGCTGGCGGAGGATGATGGCCTCGAACTGGCCGGCGGCCGCCTTGATCTGGTCGGCCTGCGGGAGGTTCTTCAGCGCGGCCGACTTCCCGCCGATCGCGAGGTTCGCGGCGGCCTGGGCGTTGTGGCTGTTGATGGCGGCGACGGAGGACATGGGGGAAAGGCTGATTTAAGAAGGAAGAATTAAGAAGCGGGTGGATTCGTTTGGATGAACTGGGCCTTCATCATTCTTAATTCATAATTCTTACTTGGTTTCGTCAGTTGATGATGAGCTCGGCCTGGAGGGCGCCGGAGCGCTTCAGGGACTGGAAGATCGCCATCATGTCGCGCGTGGAGACGCCGAGGGAGTTGAGCGCGGCGGCGAGCCGCTCGATGGACGGCGGATCGTTGAGGATGGTGAAGCCGCCCTTGCCCTCGTTGACGGCGGTCTGCGTGCTCTGCGCGGCGGCGGTCTGGCCCTGGCTGAGCGCGTTCGGCTGGCTGATGCCGACGTTGGAAGTGACGGTGATGGTGAGCGAGCCGTGGGCGATCGCGACCTGCGAGAGGCGGACCGTGGAGGTGGCGACGATGGTGCCGGTGCGTTCGTTGATCACGATGCGGGCGAGCGTGTCGGGCTGCACTTCCACCGTGCCGAGGTCGGCGAGGAAGGACACGTCATGGCCGGCGTATTCGGACGGGACGGCGACCTTCACGGTGGCGGCGTCGATCGCGTGGGCGCTGGCGGGAAACTTCTCGTTGATGGCGTCGGCCATCCGGGCGGCCGAGGTGAAATCCGGGTTGTGGAGCAGCAGACGCAGCGTGTTGTCGCGCACGACCTCGGTGACGATCTCGCGCTCGACGATTGCGCCGTTGCTGATGGTGCCGACCGTCGGGTGGTTCTTCTGGACCGTCGCGCCGCCGGCGCCACCGGCGCCACCGATGAAGCCGCCGACCGCGACCGGGCCCTGCGCGACCGCGTAGACGCGGCCGTCGCCGCCGAGCAGCGGGGTCTGGAGGAGCACGGCGCCCTGGAGCGTCTTGGCGTCGCCCATGGCGGCGACCGTGACGTCGATGCGGGAACCCGGCTTGAGGAAGGCGCCGATGTCGGCCGTGATCATGACCGCGGCGACGTTCTTCGCCTTGATGTCGGTCGGGCTGACCTGGATGCCGTAGCGCTGGAGAACGTTCGAAAGGGCGTGGAGCGTGGAGGCGGCGTTGGAGTCACCGTCGCCGGCGAGGCCGACCACGAGGCCGTAGCCGACCAGCTGGTTGTCGCGGCCGCCTTCGACCAGGGTCAAATCCTTGACTCGGGAAGCGAATGCGGAGGGCGCCGCCAGCAGGAAAAGCGCGCATAGGCCGATGGCTGCGGCCCTGAATGCGGAATGCGGAGTGCGGACTGCGGAATATCCGCTAGCGCACAGAGCAGAGGGAAAATTGAAAGTTGGTGTCTTCATGACGGGAATCATTCCGCAGTCCGAATTCCGAAATCCGCATTTAGAAGGGCCGCAGCTTTTCGTAGAGCTTGGAGAGCCAGCCGCGCTTCTGCGCGTCGGTCAGGGTGCCCTCGGTGACGAACTCCACGTGGGCGTCGGCCACGTTGCTGGAGATGACCGTGTTGGCGGAGCTGATGTCGTCGGGCCGCACGAGGCCGTGGAGCACGACGTACTGCGTCTCGCCGGAGAAGGTGATGCGGCGCGCGCCCTCGATCACGAGCGTGCCGTTGGGCAGGACGTCGGTGACGAGCACGGCGGCGCGGGCGGTGAGCGTCTGGCTGTTGTTGACCTGGCCGCCGCCCGAGTAGGACGACTTGCCCGCGGCGCTGCTCGCCGGCATGTCGCCGTTGTGCGAGAGGATGCCGGAGCCGGCCTTGCTGTAGACAAACTGGGTGATCGCGTCCTCGAGGGCGGACTCGCGGTTGGCGGACTTGGTCTGCGCGCTCGTGGCGTTGGCGGACTCGGAGACGACGACGGTGAGGATGTCGCCCTTCGCCGTGGCGCGGCGGTCGGCGACCATGCCGCGCTCGATGCCGCCGGAGGGCCAGATGGAACCGCCCCCCGCGACCACGCCATGGGCCAGGCAGAGAGCGAACAAGGCCAGTGAACCACGAAACACACCAAACGCACGAAACCCGGGACGGGACTCCGATCCATCGAGGTTGGGATTTTTCCCGAGAGCATTCATTTCGTGTGTTTCGTGTATTTCGTGGTGAACCCGGATCGCTCAGAAGCGGACTTGGGCGCGGTTCTCATCGATGACAAAGGCGGTAAAATCCTTGCGGGATTCGAGATTGCGAAAAGTGACGGCCTCCCCCTGCCCGCCATTCTGGAGGGCCATGGCCTTCATGGTGACGGAGAGCATGCCCTCGGAGGCGGTGACCTCGACGACGTCGCCCTTCTTGACGAGCGGGCGGCGGGCGATGTCGCGCCAGGTGACGACGCGGCCGGCGTTGACGGCGCGGGCGAAGAGGAAGGTCTGGTCGCCGACGCTGGCCGGCAGGGCGTCGCGGTCGCGGAAGAGGTCGACGCGGCGGGTCTCGAGCAGCGCGGGATCGAAGGTGGCGCCGTTGAGCAGCGGCTGGCGGGCGACCCAGGCGTCGCGCCACAGGCTGGCGCGGACGGTGAGCGTGGCCTCGCCGCTCGGCACGCCGTCGGCCAGCACGCGGCAGCGGAGGAGCATGGCGTTGGCGACGACGGTCGGGTACTCGGTGATCACAACCTGCCAGTTGGACGCCACGCGCGAGGAGGGATTCCAGTCGCGCAGGAGCTCGAGCTGCAGGTCGCCCTCGAGGTTGAAATGGGAGGTGAGCTCGCGGTTGAGCTCGGTGACCAGCCTCTCCTGCGTGAACGGCGCGACCTGGGCGGACCCGGCGCGGGCGGCGACGGCCAGGAGGGCGAGGAGCGGGAGAACGGAAAGCAGGCGGCGCATGGGGATCAGCGTTTGAGGTTGGCGACGTTCTGGAGCATTTCGTCGGAAGCCTGGATGGACTTGGAGTTCACCTCGTACGCGCGCTGGGCGACGATGAGATTCACCATTTCCTCGACGATGTTGACGTTGGAGGCCTCGACGTAGCCCTGCATGGTGTGGGCGAAGCCCTGCTCGGCCGGGTTGCCTGTCTCGGGCGTGCCGGAGGCGGCGGTTTCCTCGTAGAGGTTGCCGCCGAGCGAGCGGAGGCCGGAGGGATTGGAGAAACGCGTGAGCGTGAGGCGGAAGGTCTGCGTGCCGCTGGAGGTCTGGACCGTGACGTTGCCATCCTCGGAGATGGCGACCGAGCTGGCGCCGGCCGGGATCGGCTGGAAGCCGCTGAGCACCGGGAGGCCGTCGACCGTCACGACCTGGCCCTGGGCGTTGGTCTTGAAGGAGCCGTCGCGCGTGTAGGCAATCGTGCCGTCGGCGCGCTGGATCTCGAAGAAGCCGTCACCCTGGAGGGCGACGTCGAGGCGCTCGCCGCTGTTCGTCAGCTGGCCCTGCGTGAAAACCTTGGACGTCGACGCGACGCGCGCGCCGTTGCCGACCTCGATGCCGGTCGGGACGATGTTGCCGCCGCCGGAGTCGGAACCCGAGGCGCGGGGCTTCTGGTAGAGGAGATCCTGGAACTCGATCTTGCTGCGCTTGAAGCCCGGGGTGTTCACGTTCGCCAGGTTGTTGGCGATCGTGTTCAGGTTGAGCTGCTGGGCCTCCATGCCGGTGGCCGCTGAGTAGAGGGACAGGTTCATGGATGGGAGGCGTCGAAGGACGAACGACGAAGGACGAAGGCCAGGGGATCCGGCTTTCGACCCTCGACCGTCGACTTTCGACAGAAAAATGGAGCCGGCCCGGCCCCATACCGGGCGCGGCCATGCAGTCGTGATTGCGGTTGTCTATATGGGGAAGTCATGGCGATGCGGGGTGTCGGCGATTTCAGCCGAGGGCCTCGAGGGCCTTCTGCATCTGCTGGTCGATCGTCGTGATCATCTTCTGGTTCGCCTCGTAGGCGCGGGAGATGATGACGAGGTCCACCATTTCACGGAGGGGCTGGACGTTGCTCTGCTCGAGGTAGCCCTGCATGATCTCCGGGTCGTCGACGGCGCTCTTGCCGGCGCCGGCGCCGGCGATGAACATGCCGCCGGTGGTCGGGATGAGCGCGGCGGTGTTGGCGAACTTCTGGATGGAAAGTTTGCCGAGGGACGTGGTGCCCTGGAAAATCGTGCCGTCGGCATTGACGGTGACCTGGCCCTGGCCCGGCAGCAGCACGATCGGGTTGCCGCTGTCGGTCATGACCTCGAGGCCGCCGGCCGTCACGACGGTGCGGTCCGGGCGCAGGCGGAACTCGCCGCTGCGCGTGTAGGCCATCGAGCCGTCCGGCATCTGGATCTCGAAGAAACCGTCGCCCTGGATGGCGAGGTCGTACTCGCGGCGCGTGGGCATCGTCTCGCCGGTGTTGAAGTTGATGCCCGCGGAAGTCTTGGGAAACACGGCCGGCATGCCGCCATCGGTGCCGAGGCGGGCCTTTTCGTCCGGGCGGATTTCGCCGGCGGTCTCCGTGCTGAACTCGATCGTGCGCTTCCGGAAGCCGGACGTCTGGGCGGAGGTAATGTTTTGGGAAACACTATCCTGCCAACGCTCCAGCGCGGCCATCGAGGATGCACTTTGATAGAGACCGATGTTCATGTTGGCCCCGGAACAGCAACGCCGGTGCCAACCAACTCCGTTTACACCTTAACCGCCTATATACAGAGACTTAAAAGTTTTTCTATTTGTCGTATCCCCTGCCCGCCAGACTCCCATTTTGCCTCCGGCAAATCTTACCTAGTCATCACTCAAGCGCTTGGCCGCCTCATCCCACCATCAAACAGCCCGATCCGTTTTGGCCACAAAAAGGCACAAAAATCGCCTGGCCTGCAGTCGGACAACTTCCGCGCGGCTATAGCCGCCTCAGGAGTCGCATTCGCCACCGGGTATTTTTGTGATTTTTCGTGGCCAATCCGGTTCGGACTGCCTCACCCCCCCGCCGGGTACAGGCAGTCGACCTCGATCTTCTCGCCGCAGCCGCAGGTGACGACGATGCGCATGACCTTGTCGCCTTGTTTCACGACCTCGACGGACGGGCCCTCGGGCGCGGGGCGCACAATGCCGGCGGGCGCCGCCGTCTTGTGGACATGCGGCACGCGGAGGGCGGCGGAATCGAGGTTACGGCGGCCGGAAAGGAACGGTTTCATCGTCAGTGGGTGTTGGCGGCGACGGCGGGGGCGTCGTCGCGCTTGGGGGGCGGGAGCGTCGCGGCCTGGAGCGCCGCCTTGGCGGCGGCCTTCCGCTTCTCCTGCTCCTTGGGATCGTGGCTGAGAGAAAGGCTGAGCGTGATGCGCTGGTTGGATTCGGACGTCGGCTTTTCCGACGTGAGCGGGCGCGTGTCGGCGTAGCCCGTGACGCGCTCGATCTGCGCCGGGTCGACGGCGTAGTACACCAGCTTGCGGCGCGCGGCGTTGGCGCGGTCGGCGGACAGCTCCCACGTCGTGTAATCCTCGCGCGGCATGGTCAGGCCGGCGCGGGTGTGGCCGTCGATCGTCACCCTGAAGTGGTTCCGGTCGATCATCCACGCGATGGACTGCATCAGGTGGATGCCCCATTCCGTGAACTCGGTGGTGTTCTCCTTGAAAAGCGGCTGCTTGCCGCGATCGAACATCGTGATGCGCAGGCCGTCGGACGTCACCTGGATGTCGATCGGCTTCTGGTCGGCGGACTGGTCCATCTGCAGCATGCGGTAGAAATCCGCCATGACGGAGTTGAGGAAGCTGAGTTCGACCTGCTTGTCCTGCGCCTTGGCGTTCGCGGCGCCGTCGGCGTCGCTCTTCGGCGCACTGCTGCTGTTGCTGTCCTTGTTGAACGGCATGATGCCCGAGTGGTCCTCCATCGGGGACGAGAACGGGCTCTGGAAATACTTCGAGGTGGCGATCAGGATCTTTTTGTCCTGGGCGGAAATCCACAACACGAGGAAAAGCGCCATCATCGCGGTCATGAAGTCCGCGAACGCCACCTTCCATGCCCCGCCGCCGCCTGCGCTCATGGCTGCCCCGGGGGGTTGGTGGTTTTCGGACTGAACGTTGAACGTTGAACGTTGAACGTTCGACGTTCAAAGCCGGAGGCCCGCAGAGACGAGAGCCCTCCAAAATTCTGGACAGCTGCCTTCATTTTTCGGCCCCCTTACTTTCCCGTCCCCAGGCCCTTCACGGCCTGCTCGAGTTCGTCGGCCCCGGGTTGCACCGAGCCGTCGAGCGAACGGCGGGCGACCTCGACCGCGGTGAGCGGCGCGAGGCCCTTGGCGAAGCCGGCCACGGCGTGGCGGATGCAATTCAGGCAGAGCATCTCGGAGGCGTTGTTGGAGCGGATGCGGCCGGCGATCGGGTTGACGAAGCCGTACGCGCAAAAAATGCCGAGCATGGTGCCGGTGAGCGCCGCGGCGACCTTCTCGCCGACGACTTCGGGGCCCTCCGCGATGGCGGACATGGTGTTGATGATGCCGAGCACCGCCGCAACGATGCCAATGGCAGGAAGCGAGTCGCCGATCATCTGCATGGCGTGGACGGGATGGTCCATCTCGATCTCCTTCGCGTGGAGCTCGGCGGCCATGAGGTCCTCGAGCTGGTCCGGCTTGATCTTGCCGTCGATGACGGGCTTCAGGCCGTTGACCAGGAACTGCAGGCGCTCGTGGTTGTTGAGCAGCGACGGGTAGCGCTGGAACACCGCGCTCTTCTTCGGATCCATCACGTGTTCCTCGAGCGCGATCAGGCCGTTGCGGCGGCCGGTCATGAAGAGCTCGTAGAGCAGCTTCAGCATGTCGAAGAATTCCTTCTTCCCCGCCGTCTTGCCGCCCAGCGCATCCTTCATCTTGTGGATGATCTCCTTGATGACGTGCATCGGCGTCGCGATGATCAGCACGCCGAGCGCGATGCCGAGGATCACGATGAACTCCGAGATGTGGAGCAGCACGCCGGGATGTCCGCCCGCGATCATGAAGCCGCCCAGGGTGGCGGCAAAGACGATGACAGCTCCGACGATGATCAGCATGAGGAATGGGTGCAGCGCGGGATGGCGGATCCCGCCGGGCATACGACCGAAGGCGGGATCGGCGATCCCGCCCTACAAGTTCGCAGCCAGCAGATGGAAGGATTGGTTAAAGGCGGTTGGTTTTATTTGTTCCGGGCACGGCCGAGGAAGGACCGCAGGCCGAGGATCGTCTGGGAATGGATCTGGCAAATGCGGGACTCCGTCAGGCCGAAGACCTCGGCGATTTCGGCTAGGCGCATTTTTTCAAAATAGTACATGGCGAGAATCTTCCGCGGTATATCGGGCAATTCGGCCATCCTTTGAGTGAGAAGTTTTAACAACTCGTCCTTCTCGAGGTTCTCGCGGCCGGTGACGTCGTTCTCATCCGCCAGAAACTCATGGAGGGAGGCGCCTTCCGACTCCTCGCCGATGGCGTGGGAATCGAGGGCCAGGAAGGTGACGGGGCGGGATTCGTCGAGCCACTTGCGGTATTCCGCCTGGCTGACGCCCATTTCCTCGCAAATTTCGTCCTCGGTGGCCGTGCGGCCGAGCTTCTGCTCGAGGTCGTTGATCGACTCCTTGAGCTTGCGGGCGCGGGCGCGCGTGCGGCGCGGGCACCAGTCGAGGCGGCGGAGCTCGTCGAGGATCGCCCCGCGGATGCGGGTCGCGGCATAGCCGGCGAAGGTGTTCCCCTGCTCCGGGTTGTACTTGCGCACCGCGGCGATGAGCCCGGTGACGCCGACGCTGTAGAGGTCGTCCGCATCGATGTGCGGCGGCAGCGTGAGCTTGATGCGGTCCACGACATTGCGGACCAGCGGGAGGAAGCGCTCGATCAAATCCTTTTCATCGATGGCGCCCGACGTGTTGACGCCCTGGTAGACGCGCCAGGCGGCGGTCGAGGGCTTTGCATCCATGCTGCGTTCGGTTTTTTCTTTGAGGACGGCAGCGCTTTTCATGGTTGGGTGGAGTTAAAGGTTTTCATGGGCGTCATTTGGCCTTGGGGGCCGCGGGGGTGGGTTGATTGAGAGTGGCGAGGTGCGCGCGGTGGCGGGCGACGACGGTGTCGCGCAGGCCGGCGAGAACGATGGTCCAGAACCAGCGGAACAGGAGCGCACCGGCGAGGCAGCCGACGGCGGCGTCGAGGAACACGCGGTCCGCCGAGTGGTCGAGCGACCAGCTGGTGACGAGGCCCGTGACGAAACCGGCGAGACCGCCGCTGAGGAAAACGAATTTCATGCGGCGTCCTCCTCATCCAGGTGGGCGTCGATGTCCCCATCGACGCCTGTCGGCGCCGGGGACGGCGACGACCACCTATCTTCCACCGGCAGCGTGCGGCGCGCGAGCGCGTCGTAGACGTCCTCCTCGCACTCGCCCGTGAGCGACGGGCCGGTGGTGAGGAACAGCGGCTCGAGCCCGCCGTCGAGGAGCAGGTCCCAGAGGCCGCCCCACTGGACGCGCTCGTCGAGGTGGGTGAAGACCACGTGCGTCGCCTGCAGCTCGCGGCCGCGGGCGTAGCCGGCGCGCAGGGCGTCCGGGCCGTAGGCGGCGTTGAGCACGAGCACGCGCTGGGCGATTTCCTCGCGGTCGAGGAACGAGGCCAGCGGCTGGTTGGCGCTCGGGTCGCGCAGCGAGAGCGGCGGGAGGTCGAAATAGACGAAGGCGCCGGGCGCGGCGGGCTGGGTCGACGCCGGGTAGTGCGCGAGCGGCACGCCGAGGGCCTCGCAGAAGATCGGGAGCGGGCCGCGCGACTGCGGCTGGTCGAACTCGGCGGCGACGACGTGGCCGACGCGGGCGCGACGGGAGACCTCGGAGGCGAGCCACTTGCAGAGCGCGGTGGTGCGGCCGGAGCCGGCCAGGCCGAGGAAGGCGGCGCGGGTCAGCGGGGCGACCGGCTTGCGGGCGCTGGCGATGCGCTGGAGCGTGCGGCTGGTCTCGACCAGGGCGCGGTGCAGCGGCATGGCCTGGAGCGCGGCCCAGTCGGAGGAATTCCGGAGGCGGAGCAGGATCGACTCGGAGAAACCGGAGCGGCGGAGCAGCGCGGTGAGATCGCGGGCGACCGGCTGATGGAATTTGCCGATGGAGGCGTTGGAGGCGGGACTACCAGTCCCGCGGGTTGCGGCAGACGAGGCGCCCGCCTCGCGGGACTGATGGTCCTGCCTCCAATCTTCCGGCAAAGCATTCTCATCGCTGGTGGCATCGAGGATCGTCGGCGTGGACGCGACCGGCGCGAGCGTCGCGAGCACCTCGATCTTCGGCGAACCCCACAGGCTGCGCAGGCCCGTCGGCTCGATCGTGCGGACCGAGAGGACGCGGGCGTTCTCACCGAGGCGGTCGCGGATGACCGAGGCGGCTTCGTGCGCGCTGGTGACGACGAACTTGTAGCAGGTGCCGGGGGCGTTGGCGGGAAGGGACATGAGGGAAGGAAGAAGGAGGAAGAAAGATTTAAGAAGTGATGGAGTGGCGGCTCGAAGGAGGAGGGCGGGATGTTTCTTAATTCTTCCTTCTTACTTCTTAATTGTGGGTCAGGCGGCGGCCTTCACGGGCTCGCGGGGAATGAGGTGGGCGGGGAGCGGGACGAGGCCGGCGTTCTCGATCTCGGTCGCGGAGGGCAGCTCCTGGAACGAGAGGACCGTGAGGCGCGGGAAGGACGGCTCGAGGAAGCGCTTGATCGGCAGGCGGGTCTCGGTGGAGACGACGAGCACGGCGGGGGCGCCCGAGCTGGTGAGCTGCGCGACGCGACGGTTGAGCTCCTCGACGAGGTGGCGGCCGGTGGCCGGGTCGAGCGAGAGGCCGACGTCGGTCGGCGAACGGTGGACCTTGGTGCCGAGGAACTGCTCGAGGCGCGGGTCGAGCGTCAGGGCGCGGAGGATGCCCGGGCGGCTCTCCAGCTCCGGCACGAAATAGAGGCCGAGGCGGCGGCGGACGAGTTCGCTGAGGTCGTCCGGGTTCTTGGATAGCGCGGCGAAGTCGGCGATGCCCTCGAGAATGAGCGGCAGGTTGAGGATCGCGACGCCCTCGCGGAGGAGGTTCTGCAGCACGCGCTGGATGATGCCGAGGTTGACCAGGTCGGGCAGCAGCTCGGCGACGAGCGCGGCGTGCGAACCCTTGAGGTGGTCGACGAGCGCCTGGACGTCCTGGCGGCCGAGCAGGTGGTGCGAGTTGGCCTTGAGGGTCTCGGAAAGGTGCGTGATGAGGACCGACGACGGGTCGACGACGGTGTAATTGTTCAACTCGGCGGTCTTGCGCTCGCCCTCGTCGATCCAGGTCGCGTCGAGGTTGAAGACCGGCTCGCGCGTCGGCTGGCCGCGCAGGCGGATGGTGCTGCCGGCGACGTTCATCGCGAGCAGGCGGCCCGGCAGGATGGTGCCGCGGGCGACGGCCTTGCCGCGGAGCAGGAAGCGGTAGTCGTTGGCCTCGAGCTCGAGGTTGTCGCGGACGGAGACCGGCGGGACGACGAGGCCCTTCTCGCGGGCGAGCGTCTTGCGGACGCCGGTGACGCGGGCGAGCAGGTCGCCGCCGGAGCGGGCCTCGGCGAGCGGGAGCAGGCCGTAGCCGATCTCGATGGAGAAGATGTCGACCTCGGTGAGCTTGCGGACGTCCTCGGTCGCGGGCGCGACGGCGGGCGTCGCGGCGCCGGCGGGAGCGGTCTCGCCGGGCTTGCCGGCGGCGGGAGCGCCCTTGGCGCCGGCCTTGGCGGCGGGCGTCGCGGCGGTGACGGCTTCCCCACCCTCGGTGTCCTTGAAGGTGCGGGCCATGAAGCCCATCAGGCCGGCGAGGCCCAGGAACGGGAGCATCGGCATGCCGGGCATGAGGCCGAAGACCGCCATACAACCGGCCGCGAGCTTGATGGCGCGCGGATAGCGCATCATCTGGCCGGTGACCTGCTGGCCGAGGTTGTTGTTGTCGGAAGCGCGGGTGACGAGGAGACCGGCGCCGATGGAGATGATCAGCGCGGGGATCTGGGAGACGAGGCCGTCACCGATGGAGAGGAGCGTGAACTTCTGCAGCGACTCGGCGAGCGAGAGGTCCATCTGCAGCACGCCGATGGCGAAGCCGCCGACGACGTTGACGAGGGTGATGAGGATGCCGGCGACGGCGTCACCGCGCACGAACTTCGAGGCACCGTCCATCGCGCCGTAGAAATCGGCCTCCTTCTGCACCTTGAGGCGGCGCGTGGTGGCGGTGACCTCGTCGATGATGCCGGCGTTGAGCTCGGCATCGATGGCCATCTGCTTGCCGGGGAGGGCGTCGAGGGTGAAGCGCGCGCTCACCTCGGCGATGCGGCCCGCGCCCTTCGTGATCACCACGAAGTTGATCAAGACGAGGATGATGAAGACCACCGCGCCGACGATGTAGTTGCCCTGGATGACGAAGTGGCCGAAGGACTCGATGATCTCGCCGGCGTAGCCGTGCGCGAGGATCTGGCGGGTGGAGCTGATGTTGAGCGCGAGGCGGAAGAGCGTCAGCGCCAGCAGCATCGTCGGGAAGGCGGAGAATTCCGGCGGGTCCTTGATGTAGACGATGGCCAGCAGCACCAGGAGCGAGAGCCCGATGTTCAGCGCCAGCAGCATGTCGATCAGGAACGGCGGCACCGGCAGCACGAGGAGCATCACCGTGCCGAACAGGCCGATCGCGAAGAGCAGGTCGGCGCGGGCCAGGAGGCGGGTGATGGAGCTGGAGGAGGAGACGGGCATCGGAAAAAGGCAGAAGGAGGAAGGAAGAATTAAGAAGGGAGCGGGCTCGGGTGTGATTAGTTGGTTCGGGACTTCATCCTTCTTCCTTCTTAATTCCTACTTAAGCCGCCGCCTCCAGGCGGCGGGCCTTGAGCTGGTGGAAGTAGAAGCGGTGCGTGCGGTAGACGACGGCCAGGATCTCGGCCACGGCCTGGTAGAGTTCCTGCGGGATCCCCTCGCCCACTTCGCCGAGTGCGAAGAGCATGCGGGCGACCGGGCGGTTCTCGACGGTCGGGACGCCGTGTTCGGCGGCGAGCGCCTTGAGGCGGAGGGCAAAGCGGTTCTCGCCCTTGGCCAGCACGACCGGGGCCTTGTCGCGGCCGCGCTCGTACTTGAGGACGACGGCGTAGTGCGTCGGGTTAGTGATGACGACGTCGGCCGTGGCGACCGAGGCGAGCATCTGCTTCTGCAGGAGGCGGCGGGCCATGCGGCGCATGGCGCCCTTCACCTGCGCGTCGCCTTCCGAGTTCTTCGCCTCATCCTTGACCTCCTGCTTGGTCATCATGAGGTCCTGGTTCGTGCGGTACTTTTCCCAGGCGTAGCTGAGGGCGGCGATGACGCCGAGCGAGAGGAGCAGGCGGCTGAAGAAGCTCAGCGTGGCGTTGTTGAGGAAGGTGCCGAGGTAGCCGGCCTCGACCGGCGCGCTGAAGAGCGGGTCCATCAGGAGCGTGCGGGCACCGAGGTAGAGCGTGAAGGCGATCGCGATGAGCTTGAGCAGGTCGATGCCGGCCTTGATCGCGGTGTTCTTGGACCAGATGCGCTGGAAACCGGCGACCGGGTTGAGGCCCTCGAGCTTGAAGGACAGCGCCTTCGTCGAAAGGTGGAAGCCGCTCTGGATGCCGCCGACGAGCAGGGCGGCGGCAACACAGGAGAGCAGCACGGGAAGCAGGCCGCCGGCGACCGTCTGCATCACGTCGCCGAGATAACCCGGGACCGTGGAGAGCTCGACGGGGCTCTTGGCGAAACTGGAAAAGATGCCGACCGAATATTCCGCGACGCTGCGCGCCGTGGATGTCGCCGTGAAGCCGAGCACCCCGAGGGCCGCCGCGAGGGAGAACAACACCGACAGCTCCGGGCTCTTCGCGAACTGACCCTTGTCCGCAGCCTCGCTCAGGCGCTTGCCTGTGGGCTTCTCGGTTTTTTGGTCTTGGTCGGTGTCGGACATGGTTGTGCCACCACAAATAGCAACGCCGATGCCAAGGATTACCAACACCCCGCTAACCATTGCAGGCCAATGATTAGAAATATTAGATTTCGCGCCCGCTCATGAATTTTTCACGCCCGGAAACACGCCCGTTTTTTCCGGCAATTTTTGCCTAAAGCCGGAGAGGTTGACCACGGATGCATCGCCTAACGGCTCTGCTGATTGGTGCGCTCCGCCTAATCGGCTCCACCTTGGGCTTCGGGGGTCGGCTAATCGCCGACAGGAAACCGACCCCATTCCCAAGCGGCGATCAGCCGCTCCGCGAAACCAAAACCGGAGCCGATCAGGCGGAGGGGACTTTCAAGCAGCGCCGTTAGGCGGTGCATTTAGTGGTTAAAACCGGATCGATTTTAACGGTGCGACACCAGCAGCAGCATCTGCGTGGGCAGCTCGCCGAACTCGGCGTAGAGGTAGCGCGCCAGCAGGGCGCCGGCGCTGGCCAGCAGGCCCAGCCCGAGCAGCGCCTTGGTCGAAAAGCTCAGGATGAAGACATTCATGCGCGACACCGCGCGGCCGAGGACGGAGAACGCCAGCGTGATGAGGAAATTCAGGGCGATGAACGGGGCCGCGATGCGCAGGCCGAGCTCGATCACGTGGCCGGTGGCGTTGATGAACTGCTCCCCCGCCCCATGGCCCAGCGCCGGCGCGCCCGGCGCGGCGAAATCGAAGCTGCGCGCGAACGCCGTCAGCACCGTCAGGTGCGCGCCGAAGAGGAAAAACAGCAGGACGGCCAGCGTCATGACAAACGCGGCCAGCGGCTCCGACGCCACTTCCGGCGCCCCGAAGCCCGGGCTGCCGGCGAGGCCGATCTCCGAGGCGATCATGCGGGACGACATTTCCACCGCGGCAAAGGTCAGCTTCACCATGAAGCCCATCGCCAGGCCGAGCAGCACCTCGCCGATCATGGCGAACGCCAGGCCGCCCAGGTCGCCCGGGATGCGGCCCTCGGGCACGAGGCCGGAGACCAGGATCGTGATGCACAGCGCGATCGCGACCTTGATCATCGGCGGGATCGTCTTCTCACCCCCCAGCGCCGGGAACAGCATCACAATGCCGATGCCCCGCAGGAAAACCATCAGGAAGGTGTAGAGGTAGCCGATGGTCATGGCAGCAGGAAGGCGAGAGGCGAAAGCTTAGCGGCTAGGGCAGGAAACGCACGTTAGGTTTGCTGATCGGCTCTCTAGCCTCTCAGCTCTGGCCTTTAGTCTAATCTTCAGTGCGCCAGGCCCGGCATCCGGTTGATGATCGAGATCGTGAACTCGCTCAGCGTGCGCAGCAGCCAGGGCGTCAGCAGCAGCGCGAGCGCGGACAACGCGATCAGCTTCGGCGCAAAGGTCAGCGTCGGCTCCTGGAGCGACGTCACCGACTGGAGCAGGCTCGCCACGAGGCCGACGATCATCAGCACGATGAGGAACGGCGCGACGGTATAGAGCGCGAACATCACGGTGGTCTTGAACAGGTCGATGGCGATTTCGGGATTCATGGACGAGAAAGGCGAGAGGCTAGAGGTGGTGGGCTGGAGCCCGGATCTGGGGATTGTTTGATTGGAAGTGGATTTTCTCTCGCCTCTAGCCTTTTGCCTCGGGCCCTCGCTTCGGCGTCAGCCGAAGCTCTGCACCAGCGACTGCACGATCAGGTGCCAGCCGTCGACGAGGACGAAGAGCAGCAGCTTGAAGGGCAGCGACACGACGTTGGGGGGCATCATCATCATGCCGAGTGACATCAGCACGGACGACACGAGGAAATCGATGACGAGGAACGGCAGGAAGAGCAGGAAGCCCATCTGGAAGGCCGACTGCAGCTCGCTGAGCACGAACGACGGGATGACGACGCGCATCGGGAGGTCCTTCACCGCGGTCGGGCCGTAGCCGCCCAGCTGCAGGAAGTACTCGAGGTTGCGGGTGCGGGTCTGCTTGAGCATGAAGTCGCGCAGCGGGCCGGTCGCCTTGTCGAGGGCCTCGGTCGACGGCATCTTGCCGGCGATGTAGGGCTGCAGGGCCTCGGAATTGATGCGATCGAAGGTCGGGCCCATGATGAAGAACGTCAGGAACAGCGAGAGGCCGACGATGATCTGGTTGGACGGCGCGCTGGGCACACCGAGGGCGGTGCGCACGAAGCCGAGCACGATCACGATGCGGGTGAAGCTGGTCATCAGCAGCACGAGCGACGGCGCGACCGAGAGCAGCGTCATCAGGAGCACGAGCTGCACGGCGACGCTGAGGTCGCCCGGGTGGTCGGCGCCCTCGAGCCCGATGTTCAAACGGAGCGGCGTGCGCTGCGCGGGAATGGCGGTCGGGGCGATCGGCGCGGCCGGCGCGTTGCCGGCGGCCGGCTGGATCACGCCCGACGTGGCCGACAGCGTGGCCGGCGGGTTGTTGTCCTGCGCGAAGGCCGGCGCGGCGTAGAGGCCGAGCGTGAGCACGACGGTCAGGCTGGCGACCCGAAACCAAAAGCCGAGGTGGATCAAACCCTGTAGGGGGGGGGGGTTGGCTCCCCCCTTCCTGGCTCTCTCCCCCCCAA
>JBEHYX010000002.1:0-101322 GCA_048497945.1 Verrucomicrobiota bacterium
GTTGTTTTTTCGGGATGTCCTCCCCCCCCCGCCTCCAGCAGCGTGAACCCAGCAGCGCCCGCGCGATCGCTTCGCGCTCCGCGTCCAGGTCGCCCGTCGCCGCCGGCCGGCCCGCCCGCGCATACCAGTAGCCGGCGTTCATCTCGTCGCCCTCGCGGCGGTGCAGGTAGGCATGCACCCAGGCGCCGTTGCGCCCCTTGTCCTCCTGCGCGAGGCCGTGCGCGCGCTCCCAGTCGCCGTGCAGGTCGTGCCACAGCGCCGCCAGCGCCGGGCCGGTCCCGGGCGGCGGAACCGGCGCCGCGGCAAAATCCTCAAATGACATTTGCGCACCCATTCTCCCGTGCTTTTTATGGACGTTCCTCCCTTTCGCCATCCCGATTTCCATGCCGTCCACCGAAGTCAGCATCCTCCGCGAACTGCTCGCCAGCGAGAGCGGCTTCGTCTCCGGCAGCAAGCTGGCGAAGTCGTTCGGCCTGTCGCGCGTCGCGATCTGGATGCAGCTGCAGAAGCTGACCAAGCAGGGCTTCGCCTTCGAGGCCGTGCGCAGCCGCGGCTACAAGCTGGTCAAGACCCCCTCCGAGCTGCACCAGGCGCTCATCCAGGCCTACCTCACGGGCCGCGGCCGCGTGCCGAACCTCGTCACCTTCGAGAAAATCGACAGCACCAACAGCGAGGCGGAGCGCCACCTCGCCGCCGATGCGCGCACGCCGCTCGTCATCCTCGCGCGCGAGCAGACGCAGGGCCGCGGCCGGCGCGGCCGTCCGTGGCACAGCCCGTCGGCGGGCAATCTCTACAGCACGTTCGTCTTCCGGCCCAAGCTCGAGCCCGCGCGCCTGCAGGACTTCACGCTCTGGATGGGCCTCAACGTCTGCGAGCTCGTCGCCAATTTCTGCAAGATCGAGCCGGGCCTCAAGTGGCCCAACGACCTCCTCATCCACGGGCGCAAGGCGGGCGGCATGCTCACCGAGGCGCGCGTCGACTCCGACCAGGTGCACGACCTGGTATTCGGCCTCGGCCTCAACCTCAACGCCCGGTCCGCCGACCTGCCGCGCGAGCTGCAGCGCACCGCCATCTCGCTCGCCGAGGCCGCCAAGGCGCCGGTCGACGTGAACCGCTTCGCCGCGGCGCTGATCACCCGCGTGCTCGCCGCCTACCACCGCTTTGTCGAGAACGACTACCGCCCCAAGTTCGCCGAACTCTGGCAGCGGTTCGACGTCCTCCGCGGGCAGACCGTCACCGTCACCCAGGGCACCCGCACCATCGCGGGCACGGCCACCGGGATCGACGACGAGGGCTCCCTGATCGTGCGCACGGGGCCCGGCCAGACGGAACGCTTCCGGGCGGGCGAGGTCACCCTCAGCCGGGATACGTCACCTGCCGCCTGAAATCGGTTGTGCCGTGATTTGTCATTGCGAGGAACGAAAGCGCCGAGGCAATCCAGCCATTTCGACAAGCTCAAGGTCCCGAGCCTGTCGAGGGACCGGATCGCCACGCCCGCCGGCGGCGGGCTCGCGATGGCAATCCGGACACCCCTGATGCAGGCTTGCCCGCGGAACGGATTCCGCGTCTAACTGATTTGCACTACGCGGCATGGCCGACATTCCCGACATCACCATTGAGGTATCCAATCTGGTCAAAACCTACGGGTCGCTGACCGCGGTCAACAACCTCAGCTTCGCGGTGAAGCGGGGGGAGATCGTCGGCCTGCTCGGGCCCAACGGCGCCGGCAAGAGCACGACCATGCGGATCCTGACCGGCTACCTGCCGGCCACCTCCGGCTCGGTCCACATCTGCGGCCAGCCGGTGGCCAGCCACCCCGAGGCGACCAAGCGGCACGTCGGCTACATGCCGGAAAACAACCCGCTGCCCGAGGACATGCGCGTGTCCGAGTACCTGTGGTTTCGCGGCCGGCTGAAGGAGATGCCCCGCGCCAAGCTCCGCGCGCGCATCGACGAGGTGCTCGAGCTCTGCGACCTGAAGCGCAACCGCCACCGCATCCTCGGACGCCTTTCCAAGGGCAACAAGCAGCGCGTCGGCATCGCCGAGGCCATCCTCGCCGAGCCGGCCGTGATCATCATGGACGAACCGACGATCGGCCTCGACCCGCACCAGATCATCATCGTCCGCAACCTCATCGCCAGCCTGCGCGGCCGCATGAGCGTCATCATCTCCAGCCACATCCTGCCCGAGATCGAGGAGACCTGCGACCGGGTGCTCATCATCAACGGCGGCCGCATCGTCGCGCAGGGCTCGCCCGCCGACCTGCGCCACGAGATCTTCGGCCACAGCACCTACCGCGTCGAGCTCGGCGGCGACACCGCGTCGCTCGCCGTCCAGCTGCCCGGCATCGCGCTGGGCCTGCAGGTCGTCTCGCAGGGCGAGGCCGGCCCCGACGGCTTCCGCGTCGTCACGCTGATGACCAACGCCGAGGAGGACCTCGGCGAGAAGCTGCTGCAGGCGCTGCCCGCCGCCGGCTACCGCGTGCGCTCCCTGTCCCGCACCCAGCCGTCGCTGGAGGACGTGTTCCTCGCCGCCACGCGCCGCAGCTGGGACGCGCGCCTGCCGGACAAGAAGGAAACGCACGGCGACAGCCGCGCCCCGCTCCCCAAAGTTTGAAGGAAGAAGGAAGAATTGAGAAATCGAACCAGCCAACATCTCCACCCTGCCCGACTTCATCGTTCTTAATTCATAATTCTCAATTTCCGCCAGATGCGCCACTACCTCACCATCCTCTCGCACGAGATCCGCGCCCTGCTCTACAACTCGAGCACGTATGTGGCGTCGGTGCTCTTCCTGTTCGTGATGGGATTCATCTTCGCCGACATCCTCGACAACTACAGCAAGTTCCCGCAGGAAACCGCCCCGGCCGCCGTCTTCTTCCAGAATTTCTGGCTGCCCGTGCTCTTCATGGTGCCGCTGCTGACCATGAAGTCCTTCGCCGAGGAACGCCGCCTCGGCACGCTCGAGACGCTGCTCACCACGCCGGTGAGCACCGCCGAGGTCGTGCTGGGCAAGTTTTCCGCCGCCTACCTGTTCTACCTCGCGCTCTGGGGCTCCACCCTGGCCTTCCACTACGTCCTGCGGGTTTACGCGAGCGACGTCCGCTACCTCGACTCCGGTCCGCTCATCGGCGGCTACCTCTTCATCGCGGTGAGCGGCCTGCTCTTCATCGCCATCGGCATCCTCGCCAGCACGCTGACGCGCAGCCAGGCCGTCGCGGGCATCCTGACGTTCACGCTGCTGCTCGTCCTCATCGGCGGCCTCAGCTACGCCAGCCAGCTCGCGGTCTGGAACAACGACCTGCTGCAACCCGTGAAGGCCACGATGGAGACGCTGCGCATCCCCAGCCACGTGGACGACTTCACCAACGGCATCGTGGACACGCGCCAGGTCTTTTTCTACGTCACCGGTTCGATCCTCGCCCTGCTCTTCAGCATCCTGGGCGTCGAGGCGAAGATGCTGAACAGCTGAGCCATGGCCTATTACGACAGCTTCCGCGCCGCCCGCTGGATCCGGTTCACCAACCTGATCCTCCAGGCCATCCTGTTCCTCACGCTGTTCGCCGGGCTCAACTATGTCGCGCTGAGCAACGCGTGGCGCTTCGACCTCACGAAAAGCCACCGGCACTCGCTCTCCGCCGAGACGCGCGCCTACCTTTCCCAGCTCGACCGCAAGGTCCAGGTCATCGTCACGATCCCCGAGGGCGGCGACGAGGAACACGCCCAGGCGTTCCGCGACATCAGCAGCCTGCTGCGCGAATACGACTACTCCACCCGCAACAACCCGCGCGGCCGGATCGAGGTGCGCTACCTCGACGTCTACCAAAACCGGCACGACGCCGAGAAACTGGAGATCAACACGGACAACCAGGTCATCCTGATCAGCGAGAACAACCGGAGCGTGCTCACCCTGGGTGATTTCTACGAGACGAAGGAGACCAAGCGCGCCGCCTTCCGCGGCGAGGCGAAGCTCACGGCGGCGCTGCTCGACGTCTCCAATCCCGAGAAGAAAAAAATCTACTTCCTCGCCGGCCACCAGGAAATGCGCATCGATGGCGTCGACCCGGCCCGCGGCCTGTCGAACCTCCGGGAGGAGCTGCGCCAGCGCAATTTCGACGTCCGCGTGCTGGACCTCACCCTCGACCACCGCGTGCCCGACGACGCCGCCCTGGTCATCGCCGCCTCCCCCCAGGGCCGCTTCCAGCCCTTCGAGGAAGAGGTGCTGCGCAACTACCTCACGACACGCGCCGGCCGCCTCATCCTCATGCTCGACCCGGGAACGCCGCACGGCCTCGACAACCTGCTCTTCGACTGGGGCGTGATCGTCTACGACGATGTCATCATCGACCTCAACCCGCAGAGCATCACGGAAAACAACGACCTGCGCCTGTGGCGCTTCAAGCAGAACGACCCCAGCCACATCACCGACAGCATCTACAACAACGGCCTCTCTGTCATCGTCGGTCCCACGCGCTCCGTGAGCGACGAGCTGGGGCGCTCCGCCGACGACGGCCTGAGCGTGCGCAAGCTCGTCGCCACCAGTCCCGACGCCTGGGGCGAACGCAGCTACCGGATTCGCAATGTCCTGCCCGCCTACACGCCCGGCCAGGACCTGAAGGGCGAGCTCGGCGTGCTGGTGATCTCCGAGCGCCTCAAGCCGGCCAACCTGCAGTTCAGCGTGAAGGGCGGCCGGCTCGCGGTTTTCGGCACGGCCGATCTCGTGACCAACGCCCGCATCAGCAACGTGGGCAACCTCAACCTGTTCCTCGCCACGGTTTACTGGACGGTGGATCGCGACACGCAGATCAACATCCCCGTCCGTCCCATCCAGAAGTTCCAGCTCGCCCTCAGCGCGCAGGAGCTCACCCGCCTCCGCCTCGTGCTGCTGCTCGGCCTGCCCGGCTGCATCGCCTTCATCGGCCTCATCGTTTACTGGACGAGGCGAAACTGAAACAGCGCTAAGCCATAAGCTGTAAGCCCAAAGCTTCCCATCTGTGAACTCCATTTCCGGCATCCTGCTTAAAGCTTAAAGCTTACCGCTTACAGCTACCCGCCCCCCATGCGCTCCAAAGTCACCGTCGTCCTGCTTTTCCTGAACGTCGTCCTGTTCGCGTACATCTATTACACGTGGCGTCCGTCCGGGCCGCTCGTCCCCAGCCATGTGGTGCTGCCGCCGGAGATCGCCAGCATGGATTCGCTCACGCGCACGGTGCGCACGGGCGAGGTGGTGAAGCTGGAGAAACGCGGCGAATCCTGGTGGCTGACCAAGCCCTACGAATGGCCGGCCAATCCCAATGCGGCGCGCAATATCCAGGACGCGCTCCAGTTCCTCAAGGACACCGCCAGCTTCTCCCTCAGCGAGAGCAGCAAAAACGGCCAGACGCTCGCCGACTACGGCCTGGCCGACCCGGCGATCACGCTCGAGTTCACCTCGGCCGGGAAGTCCTTCAAGCTGCTCGTCGGCGACAGCACACCCAATTCGAACAACCTGTACGTGCTTTCCCCGGACGGCACGCGCATCCACGTGGTCAACCGCAGCCTCGCCGACAGCGTCGGCCTGCCGCTCGCCGACCTGCGCAACGCCACGATCTTCACCATCCCGGCGTTCGAGGTCCGCTCGCTCAACCTCCAGCTGCCGCCGCCGTCCAACCTCAAGGTCCGCCTGCGCCGCGACGCCGCCGCCAGGTGGAACTTCGAGTCCCCCATCCTCGCGCGCGGCGCCAAGACGCCGGTCGAGGTGACCATCACCGCGCTGAACAGCCTCACCGCGAAAAGCTTTCTCGACCCGCACGACGCCGATCCCGACCGCACCGGCCTCAACAACCCGGCCCTGCGCGTCACCCTCGAGGGCAACGCCCGCCGCGAGACGCTCCTCCTCGGCAATGCCACCGCGACCGCCGGCGAATACTACGCAAAGATCGAGGACAAGTCCGTCGTGTTCACCGTGGCCGTCCCCAGCGGGCCGCACCAGCTGCTGGAAGTCCTCCGGACGGCACAGGAAGCCCTGCGCGATCCCCGGGTGCTCGATTTCGACCCCACGACGGTCACCGCGCTCACGATCACCGCGCCGGGCCAGCCCGAACTCGCGCTGCAAAAGCTCGAATCCGCCACGCCCGCGCCGGAAAAGGCCGCCGCCGGGGCCGCGCCCTCCGACACGTCCGCCAAAGGCCCGGCGAAGGAGGGCTGGCAGGTCGTGACCCGCGCCAACGGCCAGGCGCCCGTCACGCTGCCGGGCGACGCCGCCGTGATCACCGAGCTGCTCACCAAACTCCAGCTCCTCTCCGCCCACGAGTACACGATGCCGGACGGCAAGGTGAACCATGGCTACCTGAGCGACGCGCCCTCGGCCGCCGAGGTCGAGCGCTACGGCTTCAACCGCGCCGAGCGCGAGATCACCCTCAACCTCAAGACCGGCGGCGGCCTGAGCGGCAAGGAGCCGTCCACCGAGGTCCTGCAGGTCGGCGTGTCGCCCGACGAACCGGGCAAGGCGTTCGCCCGCCTCACCAACCCGCCGTTCGTCTACGAGATCCTGCCCGACATCCTCGACGAGACGCCCTCCGCCGCGCGCCATTACCGCCAGCGCCTGCTGCGGCCCGAGCTGCCGGAAAGCGCCCGCCTCACCAGCCTCGCGCTAGTCGACTTGGCCACCAACACGACCCTCTACGCGCAGAAGCTCAAGGAGGGGGACAGGAACTGGGACGTCATCCTCGCCGCCGAGCCCGAGGCCGTCCGTCCGGTCCTCGCCGGACTGCTCGCCCAGCTGCGCCGGCTCCAGGCGCAGGACTTCGCCGCCGACGCCTTCACGCCGGACCACGCCGACTCGCCGCAGGGCCCGCACCCGTGGCGCTACCGGCTCGACTACACCATCGCCTTCAACGGCGATCCCGCCCAGGGCACGCCCTCGAGCCTGCTGCTCACCGAGCGCCTCGGGGGCAAGAGCCAGCTCGCCGGCACCGCCGACTTCGGCGGCGTGGTTTTCATTCCCACCCAGCCGATGATCGACGCGCTGTTTGCACTGATCTACGGGCAGAAGAACGATCCCGGCCCGGTGGCGCCCGCCGCCGCCCAGCCCAAGGAACCCGCCGCGGTTCCGCCCGCGGCCAAGCCCTAGCGCACTGCGCCGCGCCGTGCCTCCGCCCCAAAAGTCCTGGTTTCGCTCGGGGGTCCGCTTCTGCGCCTCGTGCGCCATCACGCTGTGCTGCTGGGCGGTGTGGATCGTGCTGGGCGCGACCCTCGCCGCGCTGAGCTACGTGGCGCTGGCGCGGGACCTGCCGGTGCCGGACTTCGTGCTCCGCCGCGTCGAGGCGCGGCTCGCCGAATCCGGGCTCGTGCTGCGCTTTGGCAGCGCGCACTTCGATCCCACCGGCCAGGTGCTGCTGGAGGACGTGCAGTTCCGCAGCCGCCAGTTCGACGACCCGCTGCTGACCTGCCGCCTGCTCTACGCGCGCCACAATTTCTGGGCGCTCCTCGCCGGGCGCACCGAGCCGGAGGAACTCCGCATCGAGGGCGCCGCGTTGCAGCTGCCCGCCATGTTCTCGCCCAGCGGCACGGTGGAACCCATCGTCCGGGACCTCACCGCCGTCGTGCGCTACGAGAACAACACGTGGCAGGTCGCGCAGTTCGTCGGGCGCATGGGCCGGCTCACGCTCACGCTGCAAGGCGAACTCCCCCTGCCGCCCCGCACGCGCGGCGAGACGCCGCCGGTGTCGCTCGACGAGCTGACCGGGAAACTGCTGCAGCTGGCCCGCCGGCTCGCGCCGAACGTCCAGCGGCTCGACGCCTTCGAGGACCCATCCCTCGCCGTGCGGCTCGGGCCCAACCGCGCCGATTTTCTCCTGACCGCCAGCTCCGCGCGGCAGCCGTGGGGCCAGCCCGTCGTGCTGGGGCCCTTCGCCGCCAGCACCACCCTGCGGCTGAACCGCCCCGGCCTGCGCCCGCTGCGCGTGCATCTGGCCGCCAGCCGCGTCGACTACGCCGGCCAGGTCGCGGTGGAAAACCTCCGCGCGGTCGTCCGCGCCGAGGTCCTGCCCGAAAGCTTCTCCGGCCGCGTCCTCGACGTGCAGGCCACGGCCTCCGGCCTGGCGGGCGCCGGCGAGGGCATCGCCGGCCCGGTCGTCGAGGCGGACCTCGCCGGCTGGCCGGCGGTCCGCACGCGCGTGATGGCGCAGATCGACGGCGAGTTCATCGCCGCCGAGGTCGCGGCGCAGCTGAAGGAACGGAGCGCGCGCATCTCCGCCGAGGGCCGCGTGTCCGCCGGCCTGATCCGGCGTGCGCTCGCCGAGCACACGCCGCGCGCCGCCCTGTATTTCCTGTTCGGCGACCCGGTCGCGTTCCAGGCCGAGGCCGTGCTGGGCCCGGGCTGGAAGTTCGCGACGCTCGCCAGCCGCGTCGAGGCGGGCCGGCTCGACTCGCACGGCGTGCAGGTCACCGCCGCGCGCGGCCGCATCGACATCGCGGGCATGGATTTCCTCGCCCACGACGCGTACGCCGAGATCGGCGCGAGCCACGCGCACGGTTCGTACTGGATGAATTTCGCGACCACCGACTACCGCATGCTGCTCGACGGCCGGCTGAACCCGCCGGCGATCAGCGGCTGGTTCCTCGGCAACTGGTGGCCCGCGTTCTGGGAAAGGTTCTTCGCGTTCCCCGGCCCGCTGCCCGAGGCGTCGGTCGACATCGGCGGCCGCTGGAAGGAGCCGTGGCTCAGCAACAATTTCATCCAGGCGCGCTCCGGCGCCGTGAAGGTCTGGAACGGCGACTTCGAGCAGGTGAAGGCCACGGTTTTCGTGCGGCCCAACTTCGCCCACGCCTGGAACCTCGAGGCGAGCCGCGCCGGCGACACGCAGCACCTCGCGGGCTGGTTCAAGCGCACCGGCCCGGCGCCGGGCGGCCGCGACACCTCGCACTTCGAGTTCGATTTCGCCGGCAACGCCGATCCCGCCGTGACCGGCCGGATGCTGGAGGGCCGCATCAACGAGGTGCTCGCCTCGCTGCGCTTCACCCAGCCGCCGGAAATCCACGCGTGGGGCGCGCTCGAGGGCGAAGGCGCGGAATACCACTTCACCGGCGAATCCCGGACCCCCATCCACTACTTCGGCTTCCCGTTCGACGCGGTGCAGGTGTCCGGCGCGATCAAGGGCGGCGACATCGAGCTCGACCGGATCGCCTTCGCCGCCGCCGGCGCCCAGGGCCGGGGCCGCGCCTCGCTGGCCGGCGCGCCGGGCGAACGCCGCCTCGGCTTCGAGGTGTTCATCAACGGCGCCAAACTCGACCGCACGCTCCACGCCTTCGAGGAGTTCACCGCCAACCGCGCGGGCAAACCCTACGTCGCCAGCCCCGACAGCAAGTTCGTGCGCAAGGCCGCCGGCAGCCAGCTCGACATCGCCATCTCCGCATCGGGCTCGCCGGACGACGTGAAGAGCTTCACGGGCTCCGGCAACGCCGCGCTCACCGGCGCCGAGCTGGGCGAGGTGCACCTGTTCGGCCTGCTGTCGCAGGTGCTCAGCGGGCTCTCGCTGAGCTTCTCCTCGCTCAAGCTCGACGCCGCCCGCGCCAGCTTCGACATCCATGACGGCGCGATCTTCTTCCCGGACCTGAAGGTGACGGGCCCCAGCGCGGTCATCGACGCGCGCGGCAAATACTCGTTCGCGGCCAACGCACTCGACTTCAACGCCAAGTTCAAGCCGTACGACCAACCCGGCAGCCTCCTCGCCGCGGCCGTCAGCCTCGTGATCAACCCGCTGACCAGCATCCTCGAACTCCGCCTGAGCGGGCCGCTGGCGGAACCCAAATGGTCGGTCGACGTCACTTCCCCCTCGTCCAAGCCCAAGACGCCCAACTCCGCCAAGGAGCCGGAAACGCCCAAACCGGCGATGAAGTAAACTTAACCACGGAGACATCGCCTAACGGCGCGGCTTGAAAGCCCCTTTCGCCTGACCTGCCAGCCGCAAGCCGGGCGAAGGCTGATAGACTCCGGTTTTGGTTTCGGGGAGCGGCTAATCGCCGCTTTGATCTCGATCGATTCCTGGAGCGTTTTCAAAAATGCCATGGCCGATGGATCAAATTGTAGGGCGGGATCGCTGATCCCGCCGGTTTGGAAGCAAGGCAGGCGGGATCGGCGATCCCGCCCTACAGTCCACAGGATGGCTATGGTTCAATTGGAAAGGCGTAGTCGGCGATAAGCCGACCCTCGAAGCCCCGGGTGACGCCTATCAGGCGGAACGCACCAAGTAGCAGCGCCATTAGGCGATGTATCCGTGGTCAAGTCCTGGGTTCTGAAGTTACTCCAAGCGGCGCGTCGTATGAAAACCCCGTGGCTATACCGTTGCTTTAGGGAAAGTGCTCACCTAGCACTTAGGGCCGACCCCTCATGCAGCCCACGCCGAGCCGCCCTTTGACGCCCCGCCGTTATGGCCATCTCGTCCCCTTCGGGTTGCTGGCGCTGTACGGGCTGCTGGTGCTGGCGAGCTGGTGGTCCGGAAACATCTGGCTGGTCCAGCCGCGCTCCTACGACGCCCCGCTGCCCGCGAATGCCGCACTGTGCCTGGTGTTCATCGGCCTGACGCCGGTGTTGCTCGGCCTGCGCTGGCGGACCAGCGGCCTGACGCTCGGCTTCCTCGGCAGCGGGCTGGCGCTGGCCACGATGCTGCAGGATCCGTTCGGCGCCGATTTCGGCATCGACCAGCTGCTGGTGCATCACGAGGACCTCGTCGCCGGCCCGCACGTCGCGCGCATGCCCGCGGCGCTGGCGGCCGCGTGCGCGCTGTCCGCCCTCCTCACCATGTGGCTCGCCGCGCGTCCGCGCGACCGCCGCCTGCCGGTCGTGCTGGGGCTTGTCGGCTCGCTCATCCTCGCCTACGCCATCACCGGCCTGCTCGCCTACCGCAACGGCCTGAACCTCGTCGAGGCGTGGCAGACCTATGCCCGGCTCGGACCGCAAACCTCCGCCGCGCTGCTGCTGCTCGGCGGCTCGCTCATCCTGCTCGCCGCGCGCCAGCAGCCCGAGGACCAGGTCGCCGGCCCGCCCTGGCTGTGGGTGCCGGTCATCGCCTGCGGCCTCACCATCACCTTCTCCTTCTGGGTCAGCCTCCGCGAGCGCGAGCGCACCTATATCAACAGCACCACGCAGCTGAACATGGACTATGTGGCGGCGCTGTTCAGCGGCGAACTCGACACGCATATCAAGGGCCTGTTGCGCCTGAGCAAGCGCGCCACCCAGACCCCGCGCGACGTGTGGGAACCCGCGGTCGGCCGCTACGAACGCGACTTCGAGGCCTACCGCTCCATCCAGCTGATCGACGGCAAACTGCGCACCCGCTGGTACTGGCCGCACGAAGGCAACGAGGACATCGCCTCGCTTGAACACGGCCTGGATCCGCTGCGCCGGGCGGAGATCGCGGAACTGAACAACAAGGCGGCCTTCAGCGTCGCCGCCCCGCTCGAGACGCCCGCGGGCGCCCACGTCTTCGTCGTGTACGTGCCCGTCGACCAGCCCACGCCCGAGGCGGCCTACCTCGCGGGCGAGCTGTACTACGACAAATTCTTCGAGACCATCGACCGCCGCCTCAACCTCGCCCGCCGTTACCAGATCATCGTCTCCGTGGAGCGGACGGATGACGCGTCCGCCACGGGCCCCCACCTTCCCGTCTACCAGACCTCGGCCAGCCAGGATATCCTCGACCCGCGGCTCACGCGCAGCGCCGCCTACAACATCCTCGACCAGCACCTGACCATTTCCCTGACCCCGCGCCCCGGCGTGCTCCTCGCCACGCGGCAGCATCTGCCCGAGCTCACGCTCTACTCCGGGCTCGGCCTCAGCCTGCTGCTCGGCCTCGTGACCAACCTCGCGCAAACCGCGCTGCGCCGCCAGCGCGCCGCCGAGCAGACCAGCCGCCTGCTCAGCGTGGAAAACGACGAGCGCCGCCGCATCGAGGGCCGCCTCAAGACCGCCGACGAGCGCCTCAACCTCGCCTTCGAATCCACCCAGGCCGGCGTCTACGAATGGGACGTCGAGACCGACACGGTTTATTGCACGCCCAGCATCTGGAAGATGATCGGCGCCGGTCCCGAGGGCATGCCCACCACCGGCACGGGCTGGATCGAGCTGCTCCATCCGGACGACCGCCCCGCGGTCCAGAGCGTGATCGACGCGCACTTCCGCGGCCAGACCCCGCTGATCGAGATCGAGTACTGCGTCCACCTGAAGTCCGGCGAATGGATGTGGATCGCGCTGCGCGCGAAGTGCACCTCGTTCTCCGCGGCGCGCCACCCGCGCCGTGTCCTCGGCACCGTCCAGAACATCAACGCCCGCAAGCGCGCCGACGAGGCCCTGCGCACCAGCCAGGCCGAGGCGCGCAAGCTCTCGCTCGTCGCCAGCAAGACCGACAACGCCGTCGTCATCACCGACCCCCACGGCCGCATCGAATGGGCCAACGAAAGCTATTCGCGCCTCACCGGCCAGCGCCTCGCCGATGTCATCGGGCACTCGCTGCCCGAGTTCCTGGCCAGCCCCGACACCGACCCGGGCGTCGTCGACCGCATCCAGGCCGCGCTCGCCTCCTCCACCGCCATTTCCACCGAGGCCATCCAGCTGGCGACCGGCGAACAGCGCTTCCACGTCCACCTCGAGGTGCAGCCGATCATCAGCGACGACGGCCATGTCGAGCAGTTCATCGTCATCGCCACCGACATCACCGCCCGCGTCGAGACCGAGCAGCAGCTGCGCCGCGCCAAGGAGGAGGCCGACGCCGCCTCGCGCGCCAAGTCGGAGTTCCTCGCGTCCATGTCACACGAGATCCGCACGCCGATGAACGGCGTCATCGGCATGACCAGCCTGCTGCTCGACACCGAGCTGAATCCCGAGCAGCGCGACTACGTCAGCACCATCCGCACCTCCGGCGACGCGTTGCTCTCGATCATCAACGAGATCCTGGATTTCTCGAAGATCGAGTCGGGCCGCATGGAGCTGGAGGACCAGCCGTTCGAGCTCACCCAGTGCATCGAGGAGGTCGTCGACATCTTCGCCGCCCAGGCCGCGGCCAAGAACATCGAGCTTGCGTACGTCATCGACGACGCCGTGCCGGCCTGCGTGCTCGGCGACATCACCCGTCTGCGCCAGGTGCTGGTGAACCTCACCAACAACGCGATCAAGTTCACGCCGAAGGGCTTCATCACGCTCGAGGTGAAGCTGGCGCCCGGGACCAAGCCGGCGGACGAGCGCTTCCTGCTCGATTTCTACGTGACCGACACCGGCATCGGCATTCCCGCCGACCGCCAGCACCTGCTCTTCAAGCCGTTCAGCCAGGTGGACTCCTCCACCACGCGCAAATACGGCGGCACCGGCCTCGGCCTCGCGATCTGCCACCGCCTCTGCCAGATGATGGGCGGCGGCATCGAGGTGAAAAGCGCGGCGGGCCAGGGCTCGCGTTTCCATTTCTGCATCGAGACCTCCCGGGTGGCGCTCGCGGAGGGCGCCGCGCCACTCTTCCCGCCCCTGCCCGCCCATGGCACCGTGCTCGCGGTGGACGACCACCCGGTCAACCGCCACATGCTCGGGCAATACCTGCGCAAGTGGTCGCTGAATCCCGTGGTCGCCGCCTCCGCCAACGAAGCCGTCGCGATCGCCGGCCGCACGCCCCTTCTCGCCGCGATCATCGACCAGGACCTCGGCGGCGAATCCGGCGTCGCGCTCATCGCGAGGTTGCGGGCCACGCTGCCCAGCCTGCCGGTGATCCTGCTCGCGCCTGCGCACGGCAGCCAGAAGCGCGACGAAAGCTTCGACTCGCTCGTCTTCCGGCTGCCCAAGCCGGTGAAGCCCTACCCGCTCCACGACATCCTGCGCCGCGCGCTGGCCGGCGCCGTCGTCCCCGGCGGCGACGACCTCTCCGGCACCGCGGTGCGCCTCGCCGAGGCCATCCCGCTCGACATCCTGCTCGTCGAGGACAACCCCGTGAACCAGAAGGTCGCCCTCGGCTACCTCAACCGCATGGGCTACAAGCCATCCGCCGTCAGCAACGGCCAGGAGGCGGTCGACGCGCTCAAGCAGCACAAGTTCGACCTGATCTTCATGGACCTGCAGATGCCCATCATGGACGGCATCGAGGCCACGACGGAAATCCGCCGGATGGTGCCCAAGGACGCGCAGCCCATCATCCTCGCCCTCACCGCCAACGCCATGCCCGGCGACCGCGAGCGCTGCTTCGCCGCCGGCATGAACGACCACCTCTCGAAGCCCGTGAAGCTCGAGGAACTGCAGGCCGCGATCCAGCGGTTCTTCGGCGCGAAGTCTTAGAGCGCTCCGGAAAAGGTGGAGCGCGTTGTCCCCAACGCGCTGGGGCAGGTTCGCCTGCCGACGGAAAAAGCGCCTTGGGAAAAGCCGCTCCACCTGCGCTACCGGCCTTTTCCGGCACCCGCTCCATCGACCTGTAGCCGCCTTGTGAACTGTAGGGCGGGATCACTGATCCCGCCTTCCCCGCGTACTTCCAAACCGGCGGGATCGGCGATCCCGCCCTACAATCTGATCCATCGGCCACGGAATTTTTCAACCGCTCCAGCCGGGTTGTCACACCAAGCAGCGAAGAAACCTAGTCGGCCTTGGCTGCCTGGCTGCTCCGTGTTTCTAAAGCAAGGCGATCAGCTTCTTGATCTCCTCCGACCTCGCCGGATCCCCGGCGAGGTTTTTCATTTCCAGCGGGTCGCGTTCGAGGTCGAAGTACAGCCAGGGCGTGCCGTCGTCATGCAGCACCAGTTTGTGCTTGGGCGAACGGAATCCCCGCCACGCCTCGGGGCACTGCAGCGCGATCTGCGTTGCCGCCGGCATGGAGATGAGCGCGCTGTCGCGCTTGTTGTGCCATTCCCGCCTCTCCGCCCAAGCCACCGCCAGGTGCGGCAAATCCACCAGGCTGATTGGACTCTTATCCTCACGCCCCTCGCCTCTCGCCTCAGGCCTTTTCACCAGCAGCGGCACGCGCACTGATTCGTCGTACGGCCAGGCTTTGCGAAAGAGTCCGTGCGATCCGTGCATGTCGCCGTGCACCGAGGTGAACACGACGGCCGTCTCGGCGAGGTTCACCTCGGCGATCAGTTTGCCGATCGCGCGGTCAGTGGCCTCGATATGCGCGTAATAGCCGGCGAGCTCGTCGCGCGCCTGCTTTTCAACCGGTCCACCCGTGGGCACATTGGCGCGCAGCTTGATCTCGCCCGGCTTCGCCTCGTGCACATGCGGCACGGGCGCATGGTACGGCGGATGCGGGGCCTCCACGCTGACCACACAGAAGTACGGCCTCTCGCCCCTCGCCCCTCGCCTCTCGCCCACCCCCAACCACTCTGCCGCACGCTGGATGAGGATATCGGCTTGGTAACCTTTGAAATGCTTCGGCTCCGGCAGGCGCGTGCCGTGCAGCCAGGGATCGTTGAGCAGGAAGCCGCCCTCGAACCCCTCCCAGAATTGAAAGCCACCGCGATGCTCCGGCGACACGAGGGTCTTCGCATGGACGTCGCCGACGAACGGCGCGTTCCGGTCGCGCGGCGCCAGATGCCATTTGCCGAAGAAGGCCGTCGCGTAGCCGCGGTCGCCCAGCGCGTGCGCCACCGTGCGGGCGTCGGTCGGCAGCGGATCCCAGTAATCGGAAACGCCGTTCTCCGGGCAAAGCTTGCCGGTCAGCAACGCCGCCCGTGCCTGCGGCCCGAGCGGATGCGGCGTGACCGCCTGCGCATAGTTCACCGCCGCGCTCGCCAGCCCGTCGAGCCACGGCGTCCGCGCATTCGGATCGCCCGCATAGCCCGTCGCCTGCGCCCGCCACTGCGTGGTGAGAATCCAGAGGATGTTCGGTTGCCGGGCCATAAAAGCTCCGGCCACAAAAAGCACAAACGTCCGCAAAAGCGACCCGCTTCCCCAGTGCCTGGCTGACTCCGCGCGGGAACGGTGGCGGGCAAGGTCATGCCTGCCGCGGTTTCACCCGGCCCCTGCATCAGGTTCCCCGAGCAAGTCGTCCAACGGGTTGGTTGCCGCTTCCACCGCCGGGTGGCGGTAGCCGGCGGTGGTTTCCAGCGACACATGCCCCAGCAGCTGGCGCAGGGTATCGATCGGCTCGCGCGAGTGGGTGGCATAGGCATGGCGCAACACATGCGGCGTGATCAGCCCTTCGAGTCCCGTCTTGACCGCCGCTTCCCGGACCGCCCGCTGGACCAAGTCGTGAAGCAGGTGGTAGCGCACCGTCGCATCGGAGCGAGGATGGCGGCAATGTCCGGCGGCGGGAAAAACCCAAAACCACTGCCAGGCGAAGGGTGCCGATGGGTACTTTCGGGCCAGTTGGTGGGGCAACGAAACGCCGACCTTCGGGTGGTACTTCCGGTCGTCCTCCCAAATGCGTCGCGCGGCATCCATTTGGGCCCGGAGTGGTTCGTGGCACGCCGCGGGTAGCGGCACGCGCCGATCCTTGGCGCCCTTGGCCGAGCGAATCACCAGCTGACGCTCGCTCCAAAGCACATCCTTGATGCGCAGCTCCAGCGGCTCGCTCACCCGCAGGCCGCACCCGTAAAGCAGATCGACGAGGAGCCGGGCCGGCACTCCGGGGCGGTCGGTGACCGCCCGGCGCAGGTCCTGCACCTGTTCGCGCGAAGGGGCCGTGCGTTCGTGCACCGGCTGCCTGGCCCGAAGGGCGTGGATATCCCCGAGTGGCCGGCCCAGCACCTCGCCGTAGAGGAAAAGGAGTGCGGCCAGCGCCTGATTTTGCGTGCGCGAGGCCACGCCCTGCTTGAGGGCGAGATCGGTGAGAAACGCCTCGGTCTTGCGCTCGGGAGACCAGGCCTTGGGCAGCCGGAGGCAAAAATCATAATAGCGACCCGCCCAGTGGCAGTAGGCCTGCTCGGTGCTGAAGGCGTAGTGCCGCAGGCGGATCTTGGCCTGCACGAGGCCCAGGATGTCGGAACGTGATTTCATGGGAGCGATCCTGGCGGCCCCCAGCAAAGATGGGATTGCTCTAGGTGAAGGGAGACACATTCTCCATGAAAAACTGGAGGAACGGGTCTGGGCCGGACCTGATTCTGCCAAAGCGCGAATCAACGTATGAACGTCACCGAGCACGGCCACCGCCCCGAAGTCACCCGACCCATTCGAGCCCGGCTTTCCACCCGAGTTGGTTTCCAGCTAGCTCCTCATCCTCAATCGAATACCCATTTGATTGAACCACTGCCAGTGGCATAAACAACGATCGGCGGAAGATGAAAACACTCATGTGCCTGCTGGCGGTTGCCTTGCCTTTTCTGATTCCGTTTGTGGCGATGAAGATTCCGGCTGGAACGTTTGCTGGGGTTCGAACGCTTCAAACTGCATCTGTATTTTCGTGCCCGTTTATCGGGCTGCTAGCCTCCATTGGTATCGCAGCGGCCAAGAAAGAAGGAAAGTGGCTCTATGTCGTCACTGGCATACTCTACGGTATCCAGTCATTTTTTGCGGTCTTGGCGCTAAACATGCGATGGTTCTGAGCTCCAGGAAAGAGCCGACCCAGCAGCCACAGCACAACGCCCTTGATCTCACCTGATTCGCTGATGTCATCTCCGCTCAACATGGCCCAGTCATTCAAAAGAGACGGCTTGCCCACTCGGCGGGCGTGGCTGATCTGAGTCGATCGGCGGAAGGAAGATGAACCGTCTCGCTGTCCTTTTTCTCTTATGCAGTCCACTGCTGTTGGCCGCTCCTGTGCCTGATGGCATGAAGTCGCTAATCGAGCGCTCAGCCGCCGACGAAATCGCCATCTGCAAGCGGGCGCTCCTCGGAAAGAATCATGCGACCGTTCGCAGCTTTCTAGGTCCGTCGGACCTCAATCACGGAGAAGAGGAATACACATATCATCCGGTCCGGAAGGATGGATCGATGTGGATTCTCCTCATCGAGTTCGATGGCGACAAGGTAGTCGATGTTCTCGGAGAAGAATTGCAGGCACCCAAGAAGAAAGAAGCCGATCCAACCGCCACAGACAACTCCGGGGCTGCGCCCCTCCGTGTCTGACCTCAATCGATCGGCAAAGAACATGGCCGCAAAGCGTCACATAGGATTGGTTGTTTTCTCCGTCTGCTGCGCATTATCAGCGCGGATCGCGATTTCTGAGCCGAAGCCCCACGTTCCGACCGAAGCAGAAGAAAGGTGGGGTATCGTGCAGAAGGATCCAGATCCGTTGGGATTTATCCGCGGCCTCCGATACTACATTTACGGTGTCGGTGTTCTTGGGCTGCTCATCTTCGCCGAAGACTACGTTAGCGATCATCTCCGGAAGAAGAAGCCGATCCAGCCGCCAGTGCCAACGCGCGGGAACGGGACGTAATTCGCATGGGCCGCTTCCGCTCAAGATTTCCAGTGGTTCTGAAGGCTCGTGCCTGCGCTCGCCCGCGCGCGGCACATCGTTAACGTTCGGCAAAACACAAATGCGGCGAAAAGTTTTCAACAACGAAGGCAAGGTTGCCGTGGCAATGGTGGCGCTGGGTGTTTTCGGACTGCCGGCGTTGATTGCGCACTTTGATTTTGACGGAGCAAAGCCGTATTGGAGCTGCTTCTTTGGTCTTTATCGCGGCATTGCCGCTTTTGAGCATGACTGGCTGGTGGCGATTTTCGCGATCCTGCTTCCGCTCATTTTCTTCGAGCTAATTTGCACATTCATCTGGAGCGTGAAGAACCGGTCTTTTGTCTGGAAAGTAGTACGACCACAAAGAACGCCGAACCAACCGCCCGAGCCAATGCCGCTAAAGCGGCATGGCTCATCTTGAACGATCGGCGGAGATAAAATGAGATCACTTCGTTGGTTCATCTGTTTCCCCGCGGCCATGGTTGCTTCGTTTCTCACCTGGATTCTCGAGGACCAGGTATTTTCCGGCATGCACGCGACGTACGCGGGAAGATCGTTCTCCGGTCTTGTGGGCACGCTTCCGCTCATAATCGTTTCGGCGATCCCGACGGTGATCTTTGTGTTGGTTGCGGTTGCTGTAGCCCCGAGCAAAGAGAGAAAACCCTGTTTCGTATTTTTCGCCCTTTCGTTCCTGTTTTCAGCAGGTGGATTTCAAATGATCGTTCATCAAGACCTCCTGCCATTTTGGGTAGCGAGCGCTTCTGGTGTGGTCATAGGCGCACTCGGAGGGCTGATGGCCTCATTACGCATTCAGCGAGCAAGAACGCCGATCCAGCTGACAGAGCCAACGTCCGGGCTCGCGCCCGGACGTGGCTCATCGTAATCGATCGGCGGAATAAAGGAGTCATGCACTGCATCCTCGTTAAAATCCCAGACCCAGTTGATCCCGTAGAGCGCGGCGAGAAATACGACGACCCGATGGCGGCGGCGCTCCTAGAGTCAGGTATCGGCACAATGAACGGTGGTGGCACCATTGTCGGTAGCGCTCGTATTGAAGGATGTTATCTCGATATCGAGCTCTCTGATCGCCGAAGAGGTCTCGAGGTCATTCGCTCTGTTCTGCGCCACTCAGGAGCGCCTAGTAGTTCTACCATCGAAGAATATCCACCAGATGGCTTCGTTGCCGCTCTCACGAAGAAGGCCGATCCAGCCGGCACAGACAACTCCGGGGCTACGCCCCGTCGTGTCTGACCTCAATCGTTGGGCAAAGTTATGCTCTCGAAGAAAAGAAAGAACCTAGTAATCGGCCTATCGTTCCTAATCGGGTTTGGATGCCTCATTGGTGTCCGGCAGTATTGCACTCTTCATATGCCTGAATTCGGGAATGCTGCGAGTGGCAGAACTATTCCGTTCGAAGGAAATCATGGGAAAACGGTTTATCTCACCGTTTTGGAGAAGAAGTGCGTCTATCTCGTTTATGCGATGGCGACCGTCGCATTTGCCGGGAGTGTCGGTGTCATGCTTTTCGATTCGTGGCAGACCTTCAAAGGTGCAAGAGACGGGAAAAAGCCCAACCAGCCACCAGAGCCAATGCCGCTAAAGCGGCATGACTCATCTTGAACGTTGGCCGGAAGATGAAGCTCTCTATCGACAGCAGTTTGGTGATCGCAGGTGTCCAGATGGACGCGCTCCGCATGTCATCACTGATTCAGGCTCTGGGCTCAGAGCGCGAGGAAGAGAAGATTCCACTGCACGGCGGCGATGTCCGGCTTCGGGAGACATGGGCCGGCGCTGGTGTCAGCACGCTTCGCGACGAAGAAGAGGAGGCTGTTTGCTTGGTCGTCGAGCCATCTAGTTTTAAGATTTCAGTGAGCGGACAGCCGTTACCGGCTGCAGAGCGTGACTTTCTCCGATTATTTCCGTCGGCTCAGAAGCAGATCGGTCATGCTTATTCTCTGCAGGTCGGGCGATGGTTGCTGCACTTCGATTTTGCGGCCAGCCGGAAGAAGCGCGGAGTCGGGTCGTCGATTCGTCAGCTCTCGCGCGTTACCATAAGCCAAAAGAAAGAGGCCAACCAAATGCCAGTGCCAATGTCGGAGCTTCGCACCGCCATGGCACATCGTTAACGTTAGCCAAAAAAGATGATCCGTTACGCCGGTTTCTGTTTCCTTCTGGTGTTGGCTTTGGCGCTGTCGGGATGCCCAAAGCCGACTACGGTCGAGCTGCAGAATCGCAGCGGGCATGACGCCGTTGTGCTCGCGGGCGACAGGCAATGGGACTGGAAGAAAGATGAAGTCCTTCGATTACCTGCTGCTTCGGAGCTGCTCGTATGGAAAGGAGATGGTGCGGTGCGGCGGCCATGGCTTTTCCTCCGAGTCGGAAGCGAAAAGCTGGCCTTCGTCCTGAACTACGCCCTGCCAGAAGAGGCACAGCGTGGTTTCGTTCATCGGCTGGAGATGAGAGCAGATTTTTCCCTCTACCTGGTCCGTCCCGGCATTGCCACGGACCAGCAGCCTAGTGGTCTTCCGTTGCATCCAAAAGAGGCTAACCATGCGGCACAGACAACTCCGGGGCTTCGCCCCTCCGTGTCTGATCTTTGACGTCGGCAGAAGACCGTGAGTTACTGGATCAAACGTATCATGCTGAAGTCCGGCGAGGTCGTCACTGAGCGGGAATTGTTACCCACCGAGAATCTATTCGAGGGCACGACGCCTGTAGTCGGTGACACGCTAAGAGTTCGCTGTCGTGGCCGGGAGTTTCCGGCGCGAGTCGTATGGGGAAATTGGCCGGGCAGAGATATCGAGAATCCGGACGGGAAGCCACATCCGCTTCGAGTTGAAGAGATCTGAGCGAAGAAAGAACCGATCCAGCCACTAGAGCCAACGCTCACCGTCGCACCTAATTCGATCATGTCATCCCCGCTCTCGACTCCGTCCTTATTTCGAGTGAGCGTGGCTCACCTTTAACGATCGGCGAAAGATGAAGCTTCGTATTTTAGCTCTACTTCTTCTCCTGCTCTCATGCGCTCGCGGAGCTACGCTCGAAGATGGCCTCGCCATTCTTCGAAGTGCTGAGTCCGGAAGCATCGCGTTTTGCACGCCGAGCATCGTTGATGAGCTCCAGATTGTGGGGACCCCGAGATTGCTCTCCCCGAAAGAGGCCCAGCAGCTAGGCGCATTGCTTGGCGCTGAGGAGACCTTCTTCGAAAGAAATGCGGACGGAGATCTGATCAGTGGACACGCCCTATGTATGGTTCATTGGGATTTTAAGGTTGTGCTCGCGGCCAGGGATGGGCGCGGACTTGTCGCTCTGCGGCTATGCTCTGGCTGCGGTCAGCTTGCCATGTGGGTTGATGGCCAACCCGTGGACTGCCCGGATATTCGTTCTCCAGCGATGGCTGTATTGAGTGGGCACTTAGATCGCTGGTTTTCCGGCTGGAAGAAGAAGACCGAACAAAACCGCAGAAAGTGGGAGAAGGAGATGCGTGAGAGACGCTCGTAAACTTCAAAAGATGGTGGCAGATACCGGTCCGCTTTCGCGATTTGATCATTGGCTGATCCAAAAGCTAGGCCCGAAGCAGTAAGAGCCGATCCAGCCACTAGAACCAACGCTCACCGTCTCGCCTTATTTTCGCCCATGTCATCCCCGCTCTCGACTCCGTCCGCTTTCCGGGTGAGCGTGGCTCACCTGTGACGTTGGGCAAAGAATGAAATACGTTGGTATCCTATCTGTGGCGTTGTTGATCTCTGGCTGCGCATCGAATGAGCTGAGGCCGCCGAAGGAGGATCTCGCTGCGCCATATCCGGAGCCGAAACGAAATACGGCAGCGTTTCGACAGATGGTAGACCGAATGGATCGTGTCGTTCTTTGGCGACGCTCGCCCACTGGCAAGGCTTGGTCGAAGATCGCTGTCTTGCAGCCTGAACAAGTCGCGCGTTTCAAAGCGCTCTTCCACGATCGCTCGATCACGCCATCGTTCATGTCGGCCATGCTCTTCGAGGGACCGCCTGTAATCGCAGCCTATCGCGGCGACACCCGCTTATCCATGTTGATGTGGAAGCGCACCGGAAAGTTCCAGCTAGTGGAGACGACCGAGACTGTCGCAGGGTGTTACGAGGTGTCAGAAAGTTGGTACATACACTATTTGCAGCTCTGCGAAGAAGTACCGGAAAATGCGCCCAACCAGGCGCCACAGCCAATCCCGCGACCGCGGGATGGCTGAGCTGAAACGTCGGCGGAAGTCTCTATGCTGACATTGCGCGATAAGATCCGAATCCCTCTGATCCTCGCTGGCCTTCTATTGATTTCTTTCGGCGTTGGGGTTGTATATCCACACATCAAGAAGAATGGCCTCATTTTCAGATTTGGAGCCGGCAGGGACATGAATCTCCCCGCGATGATTCCCATAGAAGCAGCCCCCTGGATGATTGTCACAGGCATCGCCTTGTTGGTTGCATTCTATTTCACACGCGAGAAATGAAGAGCCAATCCATCTGCCACAGCACAACGCCCTTGCTCACACCTAAACCGCCCATGCCATCTCCGCTCAACATGGCCCGTTTTTCCAAAGAGGCGGCACCCACGCCCGCCAGGCGTGGCTGATCTGATCGTTCAGCGAGGAGAAGAGGCCTGTGAGGGCCAAAGGTCTGACGGGCTGCCTTACTTTTTCTCCCAGCGCATGGCGCGGGCGAAGTCCTCGCCTACGGTCACGAGCGCCTGCTTCTTGGCGTCGGTGAAGCTGAACTCCACCTGGACGTCGGTCGTGAGCGCGTAGAACCGCGTCGGCGAAGCGGCGTGCAGGACGACCTCCGTGCCGCCCACGGTGAGGCCGAGCAGGCCGTCGGGCAGGCGGCGCACCTTGCCGCTGGTATACTCGCCGGCGTAGGTGTCGAGCAGCGCATCCGGCAGCATGAATTCCTTCTGGCGGCGGTTGCCGAGCTCGCGCACCCAGATGTTGCGGAAGCGGACCGGGTTCCCGTGGTCCTGGAAGGCGATCGGCAGGCGCTCCGGATGCGCCTTGTAGGGCGGCCGGCCGATCCACGGATCGGGGCCGGTGAACTCGACGTTGTTCTGCACCAGCACGCCGTTGTGGATCACGGTCACATAAGCCTTCGAAAGCAACTGGCCCTCCGCGTCGAAGCGCGGCGCCGTCCAGATCAGGTCATAGGTCTGCCACTGGCCGGGCGGCAGGGAGGCGTTCACGAGCGGCGGATACTGGCCGTAGATGGACGCGGCCGAGCCGTCGGCGTACGTCTTGTTGTTATAGGAATCGAGCACCTGGATCTCGTAGCGATCATAGCCGAAAAACACGCCGCTGTTGCCGCGCCCCTGGCTGTCGCCCTTCACCGGCAGCGGCGCGGACCATTCGACGTGCAGCTGGCAGTCGCCGAAGGACTGCAGGCTGCGGATGAAACCGCTGCCGGGCACGCACTCGAGCGCCCCGTCCTTCACCACCCACTTCGTCGGGCTCCCGTTCATCGCGACCCAGGCCGAGGTATCCTTGCCGTCGAAGAGCACGGTGGCATCGGACGGCGGTGTGCCTGGCTGTTCCTGCGTGCTGGGCGAGCCCGGCGTGACGACGGCGGGCAGCGGACGCTCGCGGTCGTGGCCGAGCCAGTTCGGATCGGGCGCGGCTTGGAGCGCGGCAGAGGAGGCAACGAGGAGACCGGCGGCCATGAACAGGGGATTTTTCATAGGGGAATAACAATTCTGCCCCGGAAGCACGGGCTGTCCAATCGTTTTCCGTTCAAACCGTTGTTCGGTAGTCCACCAATTTGTCATTGCGAGAAGCCCGCGAAGCGGGCGACGCAGCAATCCATCCAGCTGGATCGCCGCGGTGCGCTTTGCGCCCCTCGCGGTGACATCAAACCAGGACACCACCCGTTGTTCCCTTACGAAATGAAAATAATCCGCTGGTCTCGCCGCCGTCGCTGCGGCAATAAACCCCCATGAACCTCGCTGACGCCCGCTCCACCGTGATCCACGCGATCGGCCGGATGAACACCGCCTACAACAAGATCCTCTTCGACGAGTGGGTCCTCGTGAAGGTGTCCAAGGACCAGGGCATGATCCTCGCCTACGACGGCCCGCGCGCCGAGAGCTACCAGCGGCGCTTCAAGTCCGACGTCGCCCCGCTGCAGGTCGAGATGATGGGCCGCAAGATGAACGTCGGTGACTTCGAGTTCGTCCAGAGCGGCCACGGCACCTTCTTCGACGCCTGCATGCGCCTCGGCCCGGCCGCCTACCTTTTCTGCAACAACACGAGGCTGACCATGACCGAGATCCGCCAGGACCCGCTGTGGCTCACCGCGCAGGCGCCGTTCGTCGACCTCGCCGCGCAGTTTCGCGCGGACCCCGTCGAATAAATCGGTGGCCTCGCGCAAAGGGCGCCAAGGACGCGACGGTTCTGACTTTGCGACCTTTGCGTCCGTGGCGTGAGGCGGATCGAGGATCGTCAGGACAAAAGTCCCGTATATACAAACCACCCGTACGCGACGACGAGCACGCCGCCCGCCCAGCGCGGGAGGCCGCCGTGGGTGAGCAGGAAGTTGGCGTGGAGCGCGGCCGAGAGCAGCAGGATGATCAGGGCCTGGTTGCTGATGCCTGACATCGGCATCGGCTTCATCACGGAAAAAATGCCGAGGCACAGGGGAATGCAGATGTGCCCGTCCCCGACCTGCGAGCTGTAGACGACGTCGGGACGTTTCCGCCAGCCCCAGTAAAGCGCGAGGATCGCGTTGGGCAGGACCATCAGCCAGCCGGTGAGCCAGCCAAGGTTGCTGGCGCTGACGAAGCCCTCCTTCTGCGCCGAGAGCCAGGTCACCAGCCAGTCGATCGTCTCGTACATCAGGTAGGCGCAAACCAGCACGACGAGGAAATCGAAATAGAACTTCCAGCCGAAGCGCACCTTCTGGCGGACATTGTACTTGAGCACGTCGAACACCTGGAAGCTCTGCCAGAAGAGGAAGAGGCCGATCAGCACCCACCCGTCGGTCTGGTTCAGGCTGCCGTCGCGGCCGAGCAGCCACACGGCGCCGGAGAAGAAGAACACGGCGGTGAGCGTGAGCAGCAGCGACAGGCGGTTGATCTGGTGCTCGGTGTCGCCGCTCCCCGCGGACTTCGCCGGTTTGGCGGGTTTGGCGCGCGCCTTCGAAAGCTTCTTCCCCTTGCCGCCGCCGGCCGGCGCGGCCGCCAGCTGCGGCATCACCTGCAGGCCCCACAACACCGCGGGCAGGCCGAGCAGCAGCGTGAGGTTGGTGACGTTGTTCACGAGGCAGTTGGTCATCACCTCCGCCGCCGCGCCCTTGCGGTTGATCATGAGCGCCACGAAGATCAGGTTTCCGAGCCCCGAGCAGTACGGCAGCATCAGCGTGCCCAGGGCCGTGCCTTCCAGACCGTGGTCCAGCAGCGATTCCAGCCGCCACAGCATGAGCAGCGACACGCCCACGAAGACCAGGAGATAGGTCAGCGGGTCGGACAGCGCGAGGCTGTCGAGCAGGTCGGTCAACAGGTGCACCGGCGGACGGTGTCCGCCGAACATCCAACGTTCAACGTTGAACGTTCAACTTTCAACGACGGGTCTTTCCACCTGTAGCGGCGGTCTATGACCACCGTCTCCAAGGCACGGCGCTCATAGAGCGCCGCCACAGATCCTTGGGCGTTCAGCGTTCGATGTTGAACGTTGGACGTTCAGTGACGCGCCAACGGGTGCGTCACTGCAGCTTCAGCGGCAGCCGCTGCCAGCGGGTCTGGATGTCGGACAGGATCACGCTGGTCTTGGGCTCGGGGTTGTCCCCGGTCCGCATCGTGTAGCTCGGCGTGAAGTTGCCCAGGACGGCGCAATAGTCGCTGTTCACCATGATGCCGATCAGGTCACCGGTCTGGCTGAAGACGAGGTCGCCGCGCTTCGGCGCGATGTCGCCGAAGAGGCGCGTGACGATGCGATTGTCGAGCTTCACGTAGTCCGGGTTGCCCTGGTCGATGCGGAACGGCGTGTCGCCGTAGCGGCCGTCGTCGGCGCGCACGAGCACGGCGTTCGGGAACTTGAACGGCTCCTTCGCCAGCTTGTAGATCTTGGCGCCGAGGGCGGCGGCGAGGGAGTCGTCCACGGGCACCGCGATGAGGCGCGGGTCGAGCCGCAGGAACTGCAGCTGCGCGATCGGCGCGCTGGCGGCGCCGTGGCTCAGCTGGCCGGTGATCTGGTTGTAGTCGGTGGGGACCTCGGTGAGGGTGAACGGCGTGTCGCTCAGGTGCAGCAGCGCGTAGGTCTGGTTGCCGTCGCTCACGAGCACGGTCTGGGTCTGCTTGTCCTTCACGTTTGCGCTGAACAGGCCCGGGCGGCGCGTGTTGACGGTCGACTGCACGCGGTTGGCGAGGAACTCGGTGAAGATCTGGTTCGGGTTGACCGGGCGGTTGTCGCGGATCTCCTGCGTCAGCTGGCCGGACTTTTCCGCGAGCTGGCCGACGTTCTGGCCGAGCTGGGCGGCCTGTTCCTGGACCTTGGCGCGCTCGAGGCGCTCGACCTCGACCTGCTGCTTGGCCTCGGTGAGGTTCTGGCCGAGCAGCTGCTTTTCCTGCTCGGCGACGCGCACGGCGACGTTGAGGCTCTCGATGCGCTGGCGGGCCTCGGTGTTCTGGCGCTCGGCGCGGGCGAGTTCGGCGGCCTGGCGCTCGGCCTCGGCGCGCTTTTCCTCGAGCTCGCGCTGGAGCTTGGCCAGCTGCTCCTTGGACATGAAGGCCTCCGAGGAGGCGGCGCTGTAGCGCTTCTCCAGTTCCTTCGCGCTGCTCTGGGTGGCGGTGAGCGTGTTCTCGAGCTGGCCCTTCTGCTGCTGCAGGGCGGCCAGGTTTTTCTCGCGGTCGGACAGGTTGCCCTGGGTGGAGGCGAGCTGGGCGGCGAGCTGCTCGCGCGACTTCTTCTCGTCCTCGAGCGAAACGCGCATCAGCTCCACCATGTCGGCGTTGACGGCCGGCGCGTTGGCCGCCGAGCGGGGCGCGGCGGTCTCCAGCTGCGTGTGCGACGGCTCGGCCTTCTCCCAGCGCGTGAGCGCGAGGAGATTGAGCAACAGGAAGTCGCACATGATCAGGAGCAGTGTCTTGTTCATGACGGGCGGGAAATCGGGCTCAGAGGGCGGCCGGCTCGGCTTGCTGCGCCTCGACGATCAGCTGGCGCTTGTAGGGCCGGACGTGGCGGATCTTGACGAGGGCGACGCAGACGATGCCGAAAAGGTTGGAGGAATACGCCGCCAGCAGGTTGGCGTCGATCACGCCGAGCACCTGCAGCACCAGCGCGGTCGCGGTGCCGGCGATGCCGACGTAGAGGCCGCCGTCGAAGAGGTTCTCCTCGTTCTGCATGAGCTCGAGCTTGGTCGCGGCCGGCAGCGACTGCCGGGACACGTCGGAGATCTTCAGGAGGCAGATGACGTACATGCCGACCTGCAGGGCGAGGAAGGTCAGGATGGAGGCGATGGTGGAGGCATTCATGGCGGGTGTGGTTGAAGCGGTGGCGGCCGCGGCGGGCGCGGCGACCTCGCCGATCACGGGCACGGCGAGCTTGATGCGGTACTCCGAGATTGGAGCCGCCTTCAGCAGGAAAGGTTCGGAAAAAACGAAGAAGATGAAGGTCAGGATCGCCGCGAGGACGCCGCTGCCCATGCGCGGGAAGGCGCCCCGCAGGGTGCGCTCGACCGACGAGAACAGCCCGGCGTCGAGCCCGCGGAACACGAGGAAGATGCCGCCGAGGAACGCGGCGTATTTGAGGAACAGCGCCAGCTCCGGGTGGCGCAGCGTGAAGGCCGACCCGATCTCAAACTCCGGCCCCGAGGCCTTCGTCACGGGCACCTGCCGCTGGACCAGCTGGCGGACCGCACCCTCGCCGAACGACAGCGCCGTCTGCAGCTGTTCCGCGCCGGGCTGGCCGAAGGCGATGAGGTAGTTGGCCACGCCGTCGGCGGACTTGCTGAGCAGCGCCGAGGTGTAGATGATGGGCAGGTATTCCGGCGCCACGCGCGACAGGTGCGCGAACTGGCCGACCGTGCCGAGGTTGCCGGTGGTGCGGAGCAGCTCCGAAAGCTGGATCCAGTTGAGGCGTTTGCCGAGCGTGAGGATGTCGAGGTAGAAGTCCTCCAACTCGCCCATGTGCCCGCTGGCGATCGCCGCCTCCGCCAGGCCGCGCACCTCGCGCTGCAGGCCCGGGGAGAGGTGCTCGGTCTGCCACAGGTAGGCCGAAAGCAGGATCACCGCGTCGAGCGGCTGGCCGCCGGGAAGGCGCGCGGGCACGAAACGCTGCGTCGAGGTGACGTCCGCCGTCTTGAGCAGCGTCTGCACGCCCGGCAGGCGCGAGACGGAAAGGTATTGCCGGAGGTTGTCGCGCGCCTGCTGCGTGACCATGAAGTTGAGCACGGGCTGCGAGTCGGCGGACGACGCGGCGTTGCGCGCGGAAAGCACGGGCTCGAGCGCCACGTCCCACCCGCCCCACGGCATCATGTCGCGGTGATTCTGGGCGTAATTATTGTACACGGCCTCCAGCTCGGCCGCCTGCGGGTCGCCGACCTTCTTGGCCGCCTGCAGCGCGAGCGCAGCCGGGCCGGGCTTGTCGAGGTCGAGCATCGCGCGGCCAAACCCCGCGACGGTCTGCGTGTCGCGCCCGGCCTCGCGCAGGAGCGCGGTGTTCAGCGACTTCACGTTGACCGGGAGAAGCCAAGCCACCAGCAGCAACGCGATGCCCATGCCCAGCCAGAGCAGCCAGAGCGGTGAACGGGCGCCCGATGCATAGGCGGTCGTTGACATGGAGGGAGGCATAGCGGATGGGGGCGCGGAAACAAATGTATTTGCCGCGCGGTTGCGGGGACAAATACCCTGCGCACATTCCCCTGACCCATGGTGCTGCCAATTGTTCACTTCAATAACCCGATTCTGCGCAAAAAGGGCGCCCGCGTGGCCATTTTTGACGCGGCGCTGGTGAAGCTGGCGGCCGACATGGTCGAAACCATGCACGCCGCGCACGGCATCGGGCTCGCGGCCCAGCAGATCGGCCAGGCCATCCAGCTTTGCGTCGTCGACCTGCGCCAGACCGAAAGCGAGTTCGCCTGGGAATACGACGGCATCCGCCCGCCGCTCGACCTCTTCATGCCGCTGACGATCGTGAACCCCGAGATCGCCGTCGTGCCGGAACCCACCGACTCCTACGAGGAGGGCTGCCTTTCCTTCCCCGAGATCCGCGGCGACGTGGTCCGCCCGGACGAGATCACCGTGAAGTTCCAGGATGGCGCCGGCATCAAGCACACGCTGCGCTGCAACGGCCTGCTCGCCCGCTGCGTCCAGCACGAGGCCGACCACCTCAACGGCGTCCTCTTCATCGACCGCATGGACAAGTCCGTGCTGGCCGCGATCGACCCGCAGCTGAAGGCGCTGAAGAAGCAGACGCGCGAGGCGGCGAAGAAGAGCTGACATGTCCATCGCGACGCGCACCGGCGATGACGGCACGACGGGCCTGCTGTACGGCCAGCGCGTGCCGAAGGATCACCCGCAGGTCGAGGCCGTCGGCACGCTCGACGAATTGAACGCCGCGCTCGGCCTCGCCAAGGCCAGCCGCCCGCCCGGCCGCGACGCCGCCGCGCTCGAGCAGATCCAGCGCGACCTCGTGGCGCTGATGGGCGAGGTGTCCTGCGCCGAGGCGGACGTCGCGCGCTACGCCTCCTCCAAGTTCGCCAAGATCGGCGACGCCGACCTCGCCCGCCTCGATGCCGCGGTCGCCGCGCTCGAGTCCCGCGGCCTGAAATTCGACGGCTGGGCCACGCCCGGCGCCAACCCGCATGCCGCCGCGCTCGACGTCGCCCGCGCCACCGCGCGCCGTGCGGAACGCCGCCTCGCCGGCCTCGCCGCCCACGGCCGCCACCTGCGCCCGCTGCTGCTGCGCTATGTCAACCGTTTAGCGGACGTGCTCTGGCTGCTGGCCCGCGAAGCGGAAATGTAACGGCGCCCGGTGAGCGCCGACGGCGGTCATAGACCGCCGGGTAGTGTCCTAATTTGTCATTGCGAGAAGCCCGCGGAGCGGGTGACGAAGCAATCCATCTAGCTGGATCGCCACGGCGCGCTTCGCGCCCCTCGCGATGACCTCGAATTAGGACACTACCGACCGCCGCTACAGCTTGTCTCCACGGCCGCTCTTCACATATTTACCCCCATGCGCCTCGCCGCCATCGTCCTCATCGTCCTCGCGCTCGTCTACCGGCTGCTGCCGACGATGGACATGAACTGGGCGAATTTCTGCCCGATGGCCGCGGTCGCGTTCTGCGGCGCGGTTTATTTCAAGGACCGCCGCTTCTGGTGGCTGCCCTTCGCCGGCCTGTGCCTGACCGACCTCTACGTCAATTGGTTCTACGCCCGGGAATACGGCTACCACATGGAATGGGGCGCCTATGTCGCGCGCGCCCTCTCCTTCGCCGTCGCGCTCGGCGTCGGCTCCTGGGTCTCGCGGCGCAAATCCTGGCTGTGGCTGCTGGGCGGCGGCTTCGTCGGCGCACTGTTCTTCTATGTCATCACCAATACGCAGGCGTGGCTCAACGATGCGTTCTACGCGAAGACCCTCGCCGGCTGGATCCAGGCGCTGACGATCGGCCATCCCGAATACCCGCCGACGATCCTCTTCTTCCGCAACACCCTCTTCGGCGACCTCATGTTCACCGGCATTTTCTCCGGCGTGATGGAATGGCTGGCCAAGCGCGCCGACGAGCCGAGCCTGCTCGATAACGACGAGAAGGATGAGGAAGCGGTGGAGGACGGCGAGAAAGAGCCCGTCGAAGCCGAGGCGAAGGATTGAGTAAACCCTCCTTGAGTTGCCATCGCGAGTCCGCCGCAGGCGGACGCGGCGATCCAGCTGGATTGCTGCGTCGTCCCGCAGCGCGGGACTCCTCGCAATGACAAACTATAATGGAAGTCGGCGGGGTCAGCGACCCCGCCCTACATTGATTTCGCCAGCGTCGCGCCGGCCAGCTTCGCCACCGCGCCGAGCGTCGTCTGGGCCGCGTTGAGCCCGAGCTTGAAATCCTTGTCACTGAAGGTCGCGTAGACGTCGGTCGGCTGGTGCCAGTGCGGATTCCAGCCGGCGCCGATCTCGCGGCCGCGCTCGTTCTCGCGCACGCTGATCGCCGCCACGACGTCCATGAACGGCGTGCTGTCGGTGTTCGTCATGTGCTGGCCGACGGCCGCGGGATAATCCGTGGCGTAGGCCTCGTTCGCATCGGCGAGCGTCCAGGCCAGTTTCTGCGAGGCCTCGGCGAACTTGGAACGGGATTGGAACTCGATGTTCACGTCGGCCTCCGGCCGCTGCTCGGGCGACACGGTGCCGTCGGCGCGCGGCATGCCGTGGTCGAACATCAGCATGTCGTGCTGGATCACGCCCAGCCATTTCGGCTCGGGATACCGGCCGGAACCGGCGGGACTCTCCTGCCCCTGCAGCGCCGCGCGCTGGGCGACATAAGCGTAGGCGCCGTTGAGGCCGGTCTCCTCGTTGTTCCAAAGGATGAAGCGGATCGAGCGCTCGGTCTTCACGTCGGGCGAAGCCAGGATGCGGGCGAGCTCCATGACGAGCGCCGTGCCGGAGCCGTCGTCGTTCGCCGCCTCGCCCCAGCCGTGGCCGTCCATGTGCGCGGCGATGATGTACATCTCCTCGGGATGCGTCGTGCCGATCTTGGTGCAGTAAACTTCCTCGCGCAGGCCGACGTCGGAGCCCTGGGCGTTGAGCGCCCGGAGTTTTTCGTCGGGCTGTTTCAGCGGGTCCACGTTCACGCCGGTCGGGCCGCGGAAGCCGCGGTAGCGCGCCCCGCCCTGCGCGGCATCGGCGCCGAAGGCCTTGTTCGCCGCCGCGCCGCTCGGCTTGCGCGGGTCGGTCGGGAAATAGTCGTACTTGAGGCGCGCGGTGTTGGTGTAGCCGTAGCTCTTCAGCTGCGCCTCGATCCAGTCCACCGCGGCGCGGTTGCGATCCGTGCCCTGCTTGCGGTCGCCGAATTGCGTCAGGCCCTTGATCGTCGCCTTGTACTTCCCGAGTTCGAGGCGGCCGACGATCGTCTTCACGGGATCGTCCGGCGGCGCCCCGGCCGGTTCGGCCGCCCGCGCGAGCGGCGCGAGCAGCAGCAATCCGAGGCCGGCGGCAAAGGCTTTCATGTCCGTCGGCGCGCGGCGCGTCAGAGCAGGTCCGCCGCGAGCTCGGCGAGCTTGGAGCGCTCGCCCTTCGACAGCTTCACGTGCGCATGGATGGCCTGGCCCTTCATGCGGTTGTGGCAATAGACGAGGCCGTTGCTGCGCGCGTCGACAAACGGGTTGTCGATCTGCGCCGGGTCGCCGATGAGCACGATCTTCGAGCCCTCGGAGATGCGGGTGATGACGGTCTTCACCTCGTGCGGTGTCAGCTGCTGCGCCTCGTCGAGGATGAAGAAGCGCCGCGCGATCGAGCGGCCGCGGATGAACGCCAGCGCCTCGATCTCCACCATGCCGTTCTTGAGCAGGCGCTCGTACGGCTTGATCGGCGGCATCGCGCCGCTGCCGCCGCCATGCTGCGGCTGCGGGGTGTTCATCATCGCCATCACGTCGTCGTGCTTCTTCTTTTTCTTGGAAGTTTTCTTGCTCGCGAACTGCGGCTCCTTCTGCGGCTTCGAGGGCACGAGCACCTCGAGCGCGTCATGGTAGGGCTGCAGCCACGGACGCATCTTCTCCTCGAGCGAACCCGGCAGGAAGCCGATGTCCTTGCCGAGCGCGATCACCGGGCGGGAGATCGACAGGCCGTCGTAGCGCGAGGCCTCGCCCGCAACCTGATGGAGCGCGGCGGCGGTGGAAAGCAGCGTCTTGCCGGTGCCGGCCTTGCCGAAGCAGGTGATGAGGTTGATGGAATCGTCCATCAGCGCATCGAGGAAGAACTGCTGCTCGAGGTTGCGCGGGCGGATCGGGATGCCGCCGGGGGCCTTGACGAACTCCGGGTAGTGCAGGCGGCGCACGACATTGTGCGCGGCGACGCGGCCCGGCATCGTCTTGCCCTCGGGGGTCATGAGCAGGACGTATTCATTAAGATAGAGCGGCTTGGCCTGCTCGGCAGTGAGCTCGAACTGGCCCTCGGAGCAGAAGCGCTGCATCTCGTACACGTCGAGCGTGAGCGTCGGGTACGAATCGTTGTCCGGCGCCTCGGGCACCTTGTCGTTGAGGTAGTCCTCGGCCTCGAGGCCGACGGCGCGCGCCTTGAGCTGCACGTTGACGTCCTTCGTGACGAGGATCGTCGGCGGCGGGAAGGTCTCCTGCACGAAGAGCGCGGACGCGATGATGCGGTTGTCCTTCTTCGTGAAGTCGGAGAGCACGGCGCGCAGCCGCTGCATGGCGGGCGACGACCAGTTGTTCTCGACGAGGTAGCGGTTGATGATGACCGAGAGCGTGCCGCCGTTGTCGAGCTTCACGCCCTCGTGCATCGAGCGCGAATCCGGCAGCAGCTGCTGCAGGATGCGGTGGACGCGCCGGGCGTTGCGTCCTCGCTCCGTGGATTGCTCCCCCTTGATGGCGTCGAGCTCCTCGAGCACCTCGACGGGGATCGCCAGGTTGTTGTCTTCAAATTTGAAGATCGATTGCGGGTCGTGCAGCAGGACGTTCGTATCGAGCACGTAGGTCTTCGCCCTGACCCTGACCTCTACGTTCTGCTGCGGTGAGATTTGAACCGAGCCGGTGGTGTTTTCCATCGAGTGGATAACTTGTGAGCAACCAATGTATCCCCTTGGTCGGTTTGTAAATGCAGTAATTGCAAAATTGTGAAAACATTTCGCCACGCTAATGCCACGCTGGCGTCACACGTAACGGTCCACTGCCCCGCTCAAACCGGCGGTGTTCTCATTTGTCATTGCGAGGAGCCCGCAGCGCGGGCGCCGACCCGTCAGCCGTAGGCTTGGCGAAGGGTGAAGCAATCCCTCTCGCTGGATCGCCACGGTGCGCTTCGCGCCCCTCGCGATGACAGATCAAATTCCTCAATCGCGCTGCCCGGCCGGGCGCGGGCCGATCTGCTCGAAGGGAATCCGCTCGAAGCCCGGCAGCTCGCGGTAGACGACCGAGTCCGCCTTCAGCCGGAAATCCAGCGCCGCGGCATTCTCGAAACCCGGGTCCTTCTGCGTGATGTAGTTCTCGCCGAACTCCGTCGCCGCGTATTTTCCCACCAGCCGGAATGTCTCCTCGTACTTCACGAGCACGTTCCGCTCGAAGACGTCGCGCGCCGGCCGCATGCCGTAGTACGTCTTTCCGTCCGGCATCAGGTCGAGCCAGCTGGCCAGGGCCGGGTAGCGCGTGCGGTAAAGCTCCCCCTTGATGTCCACCGCCTGCGTGAGCCGCTTCGTGTAGAGCCCCTTCGCCCCGAAATAATATGGGATGCTCTCCTGCGCGAAATCGTACCACATCGACTTCAGCTGGTACGCCGGGCCATAGCCCTCGATGAAGATATTGTTGCGCACGACGATGTCGTGGCCGCCGTTGGAGTAGACGCTGCCAAACGAGCCCGCGCGGTAGAAGACGTTGCCCTCGATGCGCACGTCCGCCGTCGCGTCGTCGCAATACACGCCCATCGTCCACTTGCGGTCGGGCCGGCCGACGTCGTGGAAGAAATTCCAGCGCACGACATTTCCGCGATCCGAGGGATCGCGCCCGAGGTACCACGCCGAGGCGTCGTTCGAGTCCCGGGCCACGTGGTGGATGTGGTTGAACTCGGTCACATGCTCGTTGCCGCGCACGTAGACGCCCTGCAGGTCGGCGTTGAAAATTTCGTTGTGCGCCACGCGGTTGCCGCAGCCGTCGACCATCACGCCCGGCGCGCCCATCTTGTTGCGCCGGTTGAAATCGTGGATGCGGCAGTCGCTCACCACATTGCGCCCCGGCGTCAGCGTCTTCTTGCTGCCGCCGCCGAGGATGACGCCCCCCGAGCCGGTGTTGTAGATCTCGCAGCCGCTGATGCGATGGTCCGTCCCGGCGTCGCGCTCCCACACCGTGTCGCGGTAAATCTGGGAATTGAAGCTGCCGACCTCCCGCGACACCGGCACGCCGGTGTAGTCGTCCGCCGTGATGTGCGGGAATGTCTGCCGCGCGCCCTGGCCGAGCATCACGCCCACCGTGCCGACGTTGCGCACGACGCAGTCGGTGAGCTGGTTCCCCGTCCCGCCCTCGATCGACACGCCCATGCCCCGCCCCTGCTCGATCGTCAGCCCGCGCAGCGTCAGGAACGACACGTGGTCCAGCGCCACCAGCGCCGGCTCGCACACCGAGACCGAAATCGTCGCGCCGCGCGGGTCGCCCGGCGGCCAGACGTAGAGCAGCCCGGACGACGGGTCCGCGTACCACTCGCCGGGCTGGTCGAGTTCCTCCAGGAGGTTGAGCGCGACGTACTGGTTGAAATTGTTGCCCGTCGCCAGCGCGTACATGTGCGGCGAGGCCAGCGTCACCTCCTGTTTCGCCGGATCGATCGCGGCGATGCGGATCTTGTCGTCCGCATAGCCGTGGTTGAAATAACCCTGCAGCCACACGTCGGCCACGCCCACCCAGCGCGCATGGCGCGGGTCGGTGTAGCGGAATTTTCCGCCGCGGTCGCTGTAGTCGCCGGTGCGCGGCATCGAGCCGGGATCGACGATCGTGCCCAGCATGATGCCGCCGGCATTCGGGTAGCGCGCCAGCTGCAGCGGCGCGTCATTCCAGAACAACTCCAGCGGCGCCGGCACCACGGGCAAGCCGTGGCCAAACTGGCGGTGCCGGCCGAAATCCTTCACGCCCGCCGCACGCAGGTCGGCCTGCAACACCCGGCCCGCCGATTCCGCCGGCAACCGGCGCAACACCGCCGGATCGGTGACCGGCGAGAACGCGGCACCCGGCACCGCCAGCCCGCCGGACAGGCGCACGACCTCTCCCTTCCACGCCGCGTAGGTCACGCGCGCCCCGACGGTGCCGCCGTCCTGCGCGGTCAGCTCGAAGGTGCCTGTCAGCGGATAGGTGCCGCCACGCAGCCAGACCGTCACCGCCCCGGGCGCGGCGCTGGATTTCTCCTGGCGCAAAAGGCGCACCGCGTTGCGCGCGCCTTCCAGGGTCCGCCACGGCGCCGCGAAGGTGCCGGGATTGCGGTCGTCGCCCTCCGGCGAGACATAGCGCTCCAAGGCGGAGAGCGCCGGCGCGAGGCAGAGTGCGAGCAGGAACAGGAGGCGGAGTTTCATGGGGTGGGATCGAGGCGGTGGAGCGCCCTGACCCCAGGGCGCTGGGCAGCTGACTCAAACCGCGCGTTGGGGTCAACGCGCGCCACCGTTGTCGGGGCTATGCGCCGGCGGTGAGCCAGCGGCGCAGCTGTTTCTGGAAGGTATTGGCCAGCGTGTCACCCGGCATCACGAGCACGCCCCAGCCGCCGCGCGCCGGGTTGATGGGCACCTCGCGCGGCACCTGCAGCTCGCACATGCGGCGGTCCTCATCGAGCACGCGGATGGCAAACTCGATCTGCGCCTCGGGCGGCGGGCCCTTGAAGCCCGGCGAAATCGCCAGCGACCAGAAGCACGTGCAGCTCTCCGTGCCGTTCGGCGAGGGCACGTGCAGCAGCACGCGCTCGTCGCCATCGGTGAAGGTCTGGCGGATGATCGTGAAGTTGGGCAGGAAGCCGCGCTGGCGGCGGTGATGCGCGCTCTGGAGCTTGCCGGGCATCTCGTGGTCCGTGTTCAGCGCCGGGAACGGCGCGTCCATCCGGTAGCCGCCGTCGGGCTCGAGCGTGATCGTCATGTCGCGGATGCGCGGGTCCGCCGACACCCCAAGCGTGCTGCTGTGCGCGAAGGCGAAATGCGACATGTCGAGGTAGTTTTCCACTTCGCGGCGCCAGCCGGCGGCGAACGCTATCGGCGGCCCCATCCGGTAGGTCCAGCGGGGATCCTCAAACTCCGGCACCTCCGGCAGCACGTGGGTGCGCCCGTCCGGCAGCGGCAGGTTCTCAAGCCGCACCCAGATCAAGCCGTAGCGCTCCTGGACCGCATAGGTCCGGAGATGCGACAGGGCCTGCTTTTCGGGGTTCGGTTCGAGCAGCGACGGGATCGAGCGGCAGTCGCCGGCCTCGCCGAAACGCCAGCCATGGTACGGGCACATCAGCTCGCCATCGCGGAAACAACCCTGCGAAAGCCGCGCGCCCTTGTGCGGGCAGGCCACGTCGGCGGCCACCACCGTGCCGTTGGCAAATCGGGCGATAACCAGCTCCACCCCCAGCAGGGTGTAGCCGGTGACCCCCTCCGGCCCGAGGCTGGCGGAATTGGCGACGGGCTGCCAGGTGCGACGCAGGGTGGAGACGACAATGTCCTCGGTCAGGGTCATGGGGCCGCCCACCCTAGCAGGTTCCGGTGGCGGTGTCGTGGCGCCCCGGGCGATGGGTCTTGGCAAATCGGGCGATGACCGCAGGCTGGCGGCATGTTCGACCCCCGCGCCCTCCGGCCCATCACGGTGAAGTTTCCCGCCACCGGCCTCTTTGTGCTGGAGAGCCACCACACCCGCGGCTTCCGCATGGAGCCGGTGCGCCACGACTACCTGAAGCTCATCCAGCCGTTCGCCGGGGCGGGCTGGCTGGTGCGGGCCGGCCTGCGCGTGCCGCTGCGGCCGGGCGACGTCGTGCTCGTGCCCGCGGGCGAGCGCCATCACCTCGAGGACGACGGCGCGCGGCCGCTCAGCCTGTACGCGCTGTGCGTCGCGCCGCGTTTCCTCACCGCTGCCGGCCACGCCGGGCTCGGCGCCTACCGGCACATTCCCGCGCCGGGCTGGAGCGGCGAATTCCGCGGGCTCATCCGCCACCTGCTGCACGAGCAGACGCTCGCCCGGCCGGGCTCCGACCTGATGATCACCGGCCTCGCCTGGCAGGCGCTGGGCCATGTCGTGCGCGCGGCCAGCGGGCGCGCCGCCGCGCGCCCCGACACGGCCGGCCAGCCGGCGCGCGCCCGCGTGACGGCCTATGCCGCCGAGCTGGCGCGCACGTTCTATCACCGGCAGTCGGTCGACGCCGCCGCGGCCGCGCTCGGGCTGAGCCGCCGCCACTTCACCCAGCTGTTCCGCGAGGCCACCGGCGAATCCTGGCTCGCGGCCATGCAGGGGCACCGGCTCGCCCATGCGCGGCGGCTGCTGCGCGAGACGGACCGCTCGGCCACCTCGATCGGCTTCGAGTGCGGCTTCGAGGACATCACAACCTTCTACCGCGCCTTCAAGGCGACCGAGGGCACGAGCCCGCTGGCATGGCGGCAGAAGGTGGAACGCGTTGACCTCAACGCGTTGAGGGACCGCCGCGGCCGGAAGAAAGCGCGTTGATCGCAACGCTTCCGAAGCGGATTGAGGTCAATCCGCTCCACCTCAGCCCCGGCCCCAGCGGGCGAAGATCGCCTCGAGAATGCCGAACTGATCGGTCAGCAGGCCTTCGTAGCCGCACGGCCGGTCGTCCCAGTAGCGCCAGTCGACGCCGCTCTGGTTGCCGCCGAAGACCTTCGCGCCGGCCAGGCCCGCGCACAGCCGCTTGAGCATGGCATCGCCCTCGCGCTGCAGGCCGCAGTGGTAGAGCGCCATCACGAAGTGCCGCGTCTGCGAATGCGTGCGGCCGCCGTTCTGGTAATAGCCGAGCGGGTAACCCTGCGTGATGTCCGCCAGGTCGCAGTCCGGAATGTGCCACAGGTTGCCCGGCAGGCCGAATTCGGCGTCGGGCAGGCCCACGCGCTTCGCCTCCGCCAGCAGCCGGCGCAGGATCGCCCGGCCGTCGTCGGGCGACAGCAGGCCGGCGGCGATCGCCGCGCCGTTCACGGGCAGGAAGGCGTAGTCGTGCAGCTGGTCGTCGCGGCAGCGCCAGCCGGCGAGCCAGCCGGTCTTTTCGTTCCAGAAGGTGTCGCGATAGTTGGCCCGCAGCCAGCCGGCCCACTGCGCGAGGGTCTGCGCCTGCCCGATCTCGTCGAAGCGGCGCAGGCCGGCGGCCAGCTCCTTGAGCGCACCGTAGAGGATCGCGTTGGCGAAGGCGTCCTTCCACCCGAAGGAGATCACGTCGAACCAGCAGGTGCTCCACTGGCTGGTGCCGCTGACGCCCGTGCGGTGCATGCTCTCGATCAGGCCGTCGCCGTCGAGGTCGCGGTCGCGCGCCGCCCGCAGCTTTGGCAGGATGTACGGCTTGAACGCGCGGAACCACGCCGGCGTCGCCGCATGGCGCAGGTATTCGCCGAGGCCGCGCAGCGCGGAGGCGCCGGTCTGGAGATACTCGTCGTCCGCGTCGTGCGATGTCCCGTCCTGCAGCAGCCGCCCCGCCGCGTAACCGGGCCCGCCGGTCAGCCAGCGCTCGAGCGACAGGCGCAGGAACTCCATCGCCGGCAGCCCCGGCAGCACGTCGCCCTGCGGACGCGCGACCGCCGCCCAGGTGTCCATGCAGATCGGGCAGTGCATCGAGGCGCCGTTGTTGCTGAGCGTCGCCGTGTCGGCGCGCAGCGTGAGCGCCGTCCACTGGGTGCGGGCCAGCGCGCGCCGCGCCACGACCGGCGCATCCGCGCGGAGGAGCGCGGCCGGACGCGCGGGCTTCAGCGTGAACACCGCGCGGTGCGTGCCGGCGGGCAGGCGGTAAAGTCCCTCCGGCGTGCGCTCCTCGCCGACCTTCAGCTCGAGCGTGTTCAGGTCGTGCGCGCGGTAGCAGTCGCTCCGCGCCCAGCCGGCCGGCGACGCCGCGCCGATCTCCCAGCTGCCGAAGGCCGGCAGCGTCAGCAGCGCGGGCAGCGCCACGGCGCCGGTCTCGCCGGTTTCGAGCAACCGCCCGAGCACGTGCGACGGCGCCGCGCTGTTGCGCAGGCCGATCATCCACGCGGCGCTGTGCCACGCCAGGGCCGCGCGCTTCGCGGCGCGGGCGGCGCGCAGCGTGAGGCCCGCGGCCGTCACTTCCCACACGAGCCGGTAGTGCTGTCCGCCCGCGGTGAAATCGTAAGTCACGCGGTTGCCCTGCACCGTCGTCGTGCCCTCGAGGTCGCAGCGCACCGACGGCGCGAGCACGGGCGCCGCGCCGACCGGGTGCAGCTGCGGGCCCTGCGCGAACAGCGGCGGGCGCAGGTTGAGCAAATTTTTCCCGACGTTTGCGGCATCCTCGATGTGCAGGCCGAGATGCGAAAACCCCGGGCGCCCGAGCGTGAAGCCGACCTCGAAATCCTTCGTGCGGTAGCGCACCTCGCCGGCGCCGCGGCGGGCGGTCACGCCCGCCGGCAGGCCCGCGAGCGAAAAACCTTCCGCGCGCAGCAGCTTCTCGCAGCGCGGCGCGACCGGCGCCTGCAACTCGCCCTCGAGGATGAAGGCGGACATCATGAGGTTCCACGGCGTCCAGCCGCCGTCGATGCCGGAGCGGCGCAGCTCGATGATGACGCCGTCCGTCACCACGCGGGGCAATTTCAGCCAGCGCACCGCGCCCGGCACGTCCGGCTCGAGGTGGTCGCGCTGCAGCACCGTGCGCCACCGCGCGCCCGACCGCACCAGCACGCGCAGGCCCGTGACCCAGTCGAGGTCCTGCCGGCTGCCGCATTTGTGGTAGCCCGGGCCGCGCCGGATGCCGAGGCGGAGCAGTTTCGCCGGGCCGTGCAGCCGGACCACGCGCTGATGGATGATGCGTTTTTTGGGCATCGCGGCCTCGCCGGACAACGGACGCGTCCACGCGGAACGGCCGGCATCGAGCCGGCGGTTGGTGAAGAGATCGCCCATCGGCGGCTCAAGATCGGGGAGCGCGAGCAGGTCTTGTGGCATGGAAAGGCGCGGAGTGCACCAGATCGGGCGCGCCCCGCCGAGCCGCCGCCGATGCAGATTTTGGGATTTGTTTGGTGTTACTTGGTCCGCGCGCGGCTTTGCGTTTGCCTGCGGCGCGCCGCGTTCAAACGGTGGCGCCACTTCCCCATGTCCTCCCCGTCCTCCCTCACCCTGTCCCATGTCAGCTGCCCCGCGGGCGCCGAACCCGCCGAGGCCACCGCCGCCGCCGAGCTGGCCAAGCTCACCGGCGCCGTCACCGGGATCGCCGGCCGCGGCGTGCAGGTGTCGCTCGCCTCGCGCGGCCTGCCGGCGAAGCTGCCGGCGAAGGCCAGGGACGCCAAGGCGTGGACGTGGCTGCGCATCGCCGGCGACGGCTCCGGCGAAATCGTCGCCACGCACGGCTCGTTCCTCTTCGCCGCGGTCCGCCTCCTCGCCAACGGCACGAGCGACTTCACCCGCGAGAAGCTCGCTGCGGGCGTCTACCTCCCCGCCACCTTCGGCTGGCACCGCCCGCACTGGGACGCCTGCCTCACGCAGTACTGGCGCAGCGCCCGCAATTTCGACCGCGAGCGCTACGTCGCCTCGCTCGCCGAGGCCGGCTTCACGCACTGCGAGGTCAACGGCCTCCAGGCGCACATGCCGCTCGAGGACTTCGTCGCGCACGAGTACTACCCGCAGTTCTACACCTACGCGCCGGGCTTCAACCACTTCGTCGACACCGAGCTGACCAAGGGCGTCTACCCGGGCCACTACCTCGACGCCAACCTCAACAACCTCGTCGGCATCGCCAACCTCGCGCGCCGCTACGGCCTGAAGCCGGGTGTGCTCATGTTCGAGCCCCGCACGCTGCCGGAGCGCTTCTTCGCGAAGTACCCGACGCTGCGCGGCGCGCGCGTCGACCACCCGTTCCGCTCCCGCCTGCCGCGCTACACGATGGCGCAGGACCACCCGATCGTGCAGCGCCACTACCGCGAGTGCCTGCAGAAGCTCATGCGCTCGGTGCCGGACCTCAGCTACATGTCGGTGTGGACCAACGACAGCGGCTCGGGCTTCGAGCACACCTCGTCGCTCTACGTCGGCCGCAACGGCGGCCCGTACATGATCCGCGAGTGGCGCAACCACGACAAGATCGCCCAGGCCGCCGGCGAGAGCATCGTGCGCTACCTGAAGAACCTCCAGGGCGCCGCCGCCGCGATCAACCCGGACTTCGACGTCATCCTCCGCCTCGAGCCGTTCAAGGTCGAGCAGGACCACATCAAGGCCGGCATGGGCGGGCACATCACGTGGGAGGGCCCGTCGTTCATGGTCCGCGGCTACCACCTGCCGTACCACCACCCGAAGTACCCGGACAATCCCGCCGTCGCCGGCAGCATCTTCCACACCGCGATGGACGCGGGCGAAAAGGAAGCCCTCGCCGCCTCGCGCGCCGCGAACACCGACCCGGTGCTCCACTACTCCGCCTCCGGCGTGATGAACCACGAGCCGCTGCTCGGCCTGCCGTTCCCGCGCTCGGTGCACCAGAAGCTCACCGCGGTCCGCGACACCGGCGTCAGCCGCGTGAGCTGCCTCGGCGGCCTCACCAACAGCGGCCAGGCCCCGTACTGGCCGAACCCGGTCGCGATCCGCGCCGCGCAGTTCTTCCCGGAGAAGCCCATCGAGACCGTGCTCACCGAGTTCGCCACTTCGCTCGTCGGCCCCGCACAGGCGGCCACGCTCTCCGATGCGTGGAAGGAATTCGAGGAGGCGCTGATGTGGCAGCCGCTCGTCGGCCTCTACTGCGCCTTCGGCTTCTGCTGGCAGCGCACGTGGGACCGCCCGTTCGTGCCCGACGCCGAGGCCGTGCCAGCCGCCGAGCGCGAGTACTACGAGCGCCACGGCTGCTTCCAGCACAACAACCCGGGCATCATCGACCTCGGCAAGGACGTGCTCTTCGACCTCATCACGCAGACATCCGGCGCGAAGATGGCCGCGGACATGGACAAGAACGTCATCGCCCGCCTGCGCCCGCTGATCGCGAAGCTCGACGCGACGATCAAGGCCTCCACCGGCCAGGCCGCCGTCGTCTTCACCGACCTGCGCGACCGCGTCCGCGCCTACCTGCACTGGGTCTCGAGCATCCGCAGCGTCTGCGCGTGGTGCGAGAACGTCTACGGTTACCTCGGGGCCAAGGACGCCGCCGGCAAGGCCGCGTTCGAGAAGGCCCTGCAGGCCGCGATCGACTTCGAGCTCGCCAACGTCCGCGGCCTCATCGAGCTGCTCGAAACCACGAAGTCCGAGGTCCTCGTCCTCTCCGGCGTCGCCGAGAACACCTACTTCTACGGCGAAAACCTCGTCGCGCACCTCCGCACGAAGGTCCGCCTCACGGAAAAATACCGTCACCACTCGCCGCGCATCGACCCCGACATCTTCTGGCGCCCGATCCCGGGCACGGAATGGCCGAAGGGTTGGTCCGCCTCGGCGGCGACGCCCTGATCTTTGGTCACAGCTGGTTAGTAGTTAGGGGGTACGTTAAGAACAATCGCCGGGTTGCGCGGGTCGGTGTGTGTCGCGCAGCCCGGCGCTTTGCTTTGGGTGCCCGGATAAGCACGCCCCACAAAATATCATCGCTTCCCCTGCCGCGCCGGCTCCCTCCATACCGTCATCCTGAGCGGAGCGAAGGATCCACGATTGTCGGCACTGCGTCCTTGGCCGTGGATCCTTCGCTCCGCTCAGGATGACGGAAAATAAATGAAGGATGAGTCCTGCAATGTCGCCCATCGCTTGCCGCGCGACGCTTAAAGGGCGGAGCGAGCTCCGCCCCTGCAGAAGAAACGCACCCCGCCCTACTCCACCTTCGGCCGCGGCGCCTGCCCGCGCACGCGCTTGCGGTAGTCCGACGGGGTGAAGCCGATCTCCTCCTTGAAGGCCTTGGAAAAATGGAAGACATCGCAGAAGCCGAGCGTGTCGGCGATCTGCTTGAGCGAGCTCTCGCCGTGGTAGATCGCGGCGCACGCCCATTCGAGGCGGCGGCGCTTCTGGTAGCGGCCGGGCGACTCGCGCGTGAGCTGCACGAAGCGCTTGCGGAAATTCTCGTAGTTGAGCCCGACCTGCCCCGCCACGTCCTGCGGCGCCAGCCAGCCCGTCGGGCTGCGGTCGCCCAGCAGGCGGAGGCTCTTCTCCAGCCAGCCGTCGCGCCCCGCCTGGCGCGTGCTGTCGGCATCGGCCGCGACCATGTCGGTCAGCACATGCAGCAGGCGCCCGAAGGCCCGCAACGGCGCGCCGGCGCCGTGCAGCGGCTCGCTCTTCACCACCTCGAGCAACCGGCGCCGCCAGTAATCCACCGCGTTGAGCCGCAGCACCGGGTGCTCCGGCGCCAGCAGCCCCTGCGCGCGCCACAGCTGGAACTGCGGCCCGTCGAACACGAAGTAGATCTGCGTCCATTCGTGGCCCGGCAGCGGCCCGTAGGCGTGCGCGATCTCGGGAAACACCAGCACCACGTCGCCCGGCGCCAGCTCGAGCTTCGTCCCGCGGGCGTCGCGGTAGTAGCCCCGGCCCTCGACCATCAGCACCAGCGTGAAGTGTCTCAAAATGCGCATGCCGGTCGGGTCGATGCCGGGCACGTTGCGCAGCAGGCCGGCCAGCTCGATCTCCCCGACGGGAGTGCGCAGCGGGCTCTGCAGCCAGGGTTCGGAGCGGTATTTGGCGACCGGAGGCATCCTGCCAAAATTTACATGAGTTCTCCCAGTTCAACCATTTAATCCCGGATGCTTCCGGGCTATCTTGGACGCATGAGCCCCACCCCCACCGCCACCGCCATTCCCCAGCTTTATTCCTATGGCCACGAGCTCGACATGGCCGAGGACAAGGTCGGCCTGCTGCGCGACTCCAAGGATGCCATGGACGACATGGAGGAGCTGCACCGCCGCTTCGACACCGACGGCTACCTCTACATCAAGGGCGGCCTCGACCGCGGCGAGGTGCTCAATGCCCGCCAGAGCCTGGTCGACGGCCTCGCCGCCGCCGGCGTGCTCGACGAGGGCTACCCGCGCATGGAAGGCGTGTGCAAGCCGGGCTCCGGCTACGTCTTCAAGCCCGAGCTGACCAACAACAATCCCGCGATCCAGAACCTCCTCTACAGCGGCCGCCTGCCCGAGTTCTACACGAAGTTCTTCGGCGAATCCGTCCGCCACTACGACTTCACCTGGCTGCGCGCGATCGGTCCCGGCAAGGGCACCAATCCGCACTGCGACCTCCCGTACATGGGCCGCGGCACGCACAAGCACATGACCTGCTGGGTGCCGTACGGCGACATCTCCTTCACCCTCGGCGGCCTCATGGTGCTCGAGGGCTCGCACAAGCGCATGGACCTGCTCGAGAGCTACGTCTACCGCGACGTCGACGGCTTCTGCGAAAACAAGCCGAAGGAGGCCGAGAAGGCCAAGAACGGCGGCTGGACCTTCACCGGCACGCTTTCGCACAACCCGCCGTCCGTCCGCAACAAGTTCGGCGGCCGCTGGCTCACGACCGAGTTCGAGGCCGGCGACTTCATCACCTTCGGCATGTTCCTGGTGCATGCCTCGCTCGACAACCGGAGCGACAACCGCCTGCGCATCTCGAGCGACTGCCGCTACCAGAAGGCGAGCGAAGCCATCGACGAGCGCTGGGTCGGCGTCAACCCGCCGGGCCACTCCTTCGCCGGCAAGCGCGGCCGCATCTGCTGAGGTCAAAACCCATAGGTCCTATAAGTCCTATAGGACCCATAGGACCTATAGTCCGAGCAATCCCCGCTACCATGGTACTCCCCACTTCTACCCGTGAAGCTTCCGCGGGCGCTTCCGCCACCGGCCGCATGGCCGCCGTGCAGGAAATGGCGCGCCTCCAGCGCAGCCTGTTCGAGGTCGAACGCGAGTTCGTCCGCACTGCGACCACGCTGATCTACCGCGTCGGCGAGCCGGAGCTGAAGTACCTGCTCTGCCAGCACGTCTGGGAATCCGCCGGCCACGCCCGCTTCCTGCGGGAACGCGGCCGCGAGCTCAGCGGCTTCGGGTCCGGCGAAAGCGTGCGCGGCTCCCTCCGCCAGCTGTTCAACGAGGCCGTGATGCCCGCCGACGCCTCTGTTGCGCTCGCCGGCTTCTACCGCGTGCTCAAGCCCGCGCTGCTCGCCGCGTACCGCCACTACCTGCAGGCCACGCACCACCTCGCCGACTGGCCGTCGCACAAGCTGGTGCAGGAGTTCATCGCCGACGAGGAACGCCACGCCCGCGAGATCGACGCCTACCTCGACAAAGCGCCCGCCACCGAGTGGACCGCCCACCTGGCCGCGGCGCTCGCGGCGCACGGCGGCCTGCTCGGCGAGCACCCGTCCACCCCGCTGCCCGCCGGCTTCGCCTGGTCATCCGCGCAGCCCTACCGGCATCCCGCCACCTGCAACCGCGGCATCTACCCGACGTGTTCCAGCGTGTTCAGCGAGGATCCGGCGGAAACCCCCATCGTCCGCGCGTGGCTCGTCGACCCGAAGACCGACGCGAAGGTCATCCGCCTCATGGTCTATGTGTGGCTGATGATGGAGATGGATGCCGTCGACTACCTCGCCACCATTTTCTACGACACGGCCGAGGCGCCGTTCGACCTGCACCACGACATGGCGCGCCACCTGTGGGACGAGTCCCGCCACAGCCAGTTCGGCTTCCGCCAGCTGCCGAAGCTCGGGGTCGACCTGATGACCCTTGAGCACTCCCTCGATCTCTACAACATCCTCGTGCAGATGCCGCCCCATGAGCGGTACGCGATGATGACGATGGAATTCGAGGCGGGCAGTTTCCCGACCAAGGCGCACGTCATGGACCGGGTCCGCGAGCTCAACGATTTCGAGGCCGACACCCTGCTCGCCTTCGACCGCAACGACGAGCAGAACCATGTCCGCTACGGCCACCGCTGGCTGCCCGAGATCATGAAGCTGTGCGGCGACACGCGGCCGGTCGAGGAATTCGTCAAGGCCACGCAGGCGCACTTCGCCGAGGTTGCCCGGACGCACGGCGGCCGCACCCCGCACGCCCTGCCGGCGGCCCGGCGCCTGACCGGGGCGAAGATCCGGCAGCTCGCCGGCGTGAAGTGAGGGAATGCAGGTGGTCGCCGGTGTCCCTACCGGCGACGCGGCATGGCGTCGGTATGGAAACCGACGCCCACCTTCTCCCTTCGCCCATCCGGTGTCCCTAATTTTCATTTATTTTCAGGATGTTTCCTATCGCGCTGCCGCGCCGTTGCGTTCAACTCTGACCCCCGCCCCGCCCGCCCGTCGGTCCAGGCCGGCCGGGCCCCCTCCTTTCACCTTTTTGCATGAAAACCTACCGCGCCGCACTCGTCGGCACCGGCTCCATTGGCGAGGCGCACGTCCGCGCCGTCGAAACCACCCAAGGCCGGGTCATTCTTGAGGCCGCCGTCGACATCGACGTCCAGCGGGTCGAAAACTTCGCCAAGCAGCACGGCATTCCGCGCCACTTCGCCGACTACGCCACGATGCTGGCCGCGGTGAAGCCCGACATCGTCCTGGTGGCCACGCCGCCGGCCCAGCATGGCGAGATGTGCCGCACCGCGATGGAAGCCGGCGCCTGGGTCCTGTGCGAGAAACCGCTGTGCGGGTCGCTCGCGGAACTCGACCAGATCGAGGCCGTCGAACGCCGGACGGGCAACTACACCGCCTGCATCTTCCAGATGCGTTTCGGCGCGATGACCGGCCACCTGCGCCGCATCTCCGACGCGGGCTACCTCGGCCTCCCGCTGGTCGGCGTCTGCAACACGCTTTGGTACCGCGACAACGCCTACTACGCCGTGCCGTGGCGCGGCCGCTGGGAAACCGAACTCGGCGGGCCGACGATGGGCCTGGGCATCCACGCGATGGATCATTTCCTGCACCTGATGGGCGACTGGAGCGATGTCCGCGCCGTCGTCCGCACGCTCGACCGCGCCATCGAGGTCGAGGACGTCTCCATGGCGCTCGTGACCTTCGCCAACGGCGCCGTCGGCTCGATCGTGAACAGCGCGCTCAGCCCCCGCCAGGAAACCTACCTCCGCCTGGACTACCAGCGCGCCACCGTCGAGCTCACCCACCTGTACAGCTACACGCGCGACAACTGGAAGTTCACGCCGGTGCCGCCCGCGCAGGACGACAACCTGCTCCAGGCCTGGCACAGCTTCCCGCCCGACGTCGGCTCGACGCACGGCGCGCAGCTCAACGCGTTTGTCTCCGACATGGACGCGAAGCGCCGCCCGCTCACCTCGGGCGCGCAGGCGCGCCAGACCCTCGAGCTGCTCACCGCCATCTACAAGTCGGGCTTCACCGGCGAGATTGTCTCCCGCGGCTCGATCAAGCCCGGCGATCCGTTCTACAACGCGCTGCACGGCCACCAGGCCCCGAAGCGCGCCAAGGGCGTGCATCCCCGCCCCGTCTGACCGGTTCTTTTCCACCTGCGACCAGCCGGCCCCGAAACCCACCGTTCCGGCGATCAGGCGGAACCGCTCCCGGTAAATTCCGCCTTCACCGCCCCGGCTGATCGCCTCCGCCTCGCTTCCCGGGGCCTGCCCAGTGCAGCCTGCCTGGAAAATGGCAGTGGTGAGTTGAAGCCGCTTCCTTAACCTCCCGCCTATGAAAACCCGCATTCCGGTTCTCGCTGCCGTGCTCCTGCTGGTCGTTGCCCCGGCCTTCGCCCAGGACAATTTTCCCGGGCTCAAGGCCGTCCTCACCGAGGCCGAATGGAAACGCGCCGGCCTCGACCGGCTGACGCCCGACGAACTCGGGGTCATCGACGCCGCGCTCATCCGGCGCGAAGCCGGCCTCGCCGCCCAGCAGCACGCCGCGCTCGCCAGCGCGCAACCGGCCGCCCCCGCCATTCCCGTGGCCGGCAGCACACCGCCGCCCCCGGGCGGCCTCTGGTCGCATTTCGGCCTCTTCTCCGCGAGCGGCCCCAGCTGGCGCGACGTTCCCCCGTTGAAGGCCAGGGTCGTGAAATGGGAGACGCCCAACCGCTTCGTCCTCGACAACAACCAGGCGTGGGAAAGCAACGAGCCGATCATCTATGATCTCATCGGCAAGGAAATCGAAATCCAAGCCCGCCCGAACAACCAGTTCGCCCTGACCGTCGAAGGCATCAACACCACCCTCCGCGTCATGCGCGTGCGCTAGGGAAAGCGGGAAGGACTGAAAGACTGAAGGGCTGAATCCGCCGCCGAACGATCGTGCCGCAGTCCGGTCCCAGCCCTTCCGCCCTTCCGCTGTTCAGCCCTTCTCCCCCATGCTCCACCTCGCCAGCGCCGAACTCACCGTCGACCTGCTCGATCCCGCCGCGGACCGCGCGCGGCTCGGGCCGCGCTTCGGCGGGGGCGGGTTCATCTGGCAGGTGCAGGACCGCGCCATCGGCACGCTGCTGACCGGCCCCGAATGGCCCAACCCGACGCCGTCCATCGTCAACGGCCAGGGCCTGCCGGAATCCTTCCGCCACAGCACCACCACCGGCGAACCGCTGCTCTGGCGCAACCGCGAGGGGCTGGCCCCCGGCGCCGGCGCGCTCGGGCGCGATGCGGCGGGCGCGGTGGTCGTCACCGAACCCAGCCGCTGGCAGATCGACGCCCAACCCGACCGCATCGTCTTTCGCACGCAGCAGGAAGCCGCCGGCTGGTCCTACGCCCTCGAGCGCACGGTCGAGCTCCGCGGCCGGCAGCTGGTCTCTCGTTCGCGCCTCACCAACCGCGGCGCCGGCCCGCTCAAGCTCCAGTGGTTCGCGCACCCATTCTTCGCCCTGCAGGCCGACGGCAAGCTGCGCGCGACGCTGCCCGCCGGCACGACGCTGCCCGCCAACGACGGCTACGACCTCGCGGGACGGGAGCTGACCATGCGCCGCGCCTTCAAGGATGCCAATGATGGCGTCCTCGTGCACCTCGGCCTGCCCGCCGGCCAGCCGCTGGCCGTCACGCTGACGCACCCGAAGCTCGCCTGGCTGAAATTCAGCACCGACTTCGCCCCCTTCAAGACCGTGCTCTGGGCCAACAGCAACACGCTCTCCTTCGAGCCGTTCCTCGAACTGAACCTCGCCCCCGGCGAATCGCGCGAGTTCACCCTCACCTACGAGTTCGGCCCGGCCCTCCACCCGAGCCGGTGATTAAACCACTAATGAGTTTCGCCATGGGCGAAACTTTGAAAGTCCCCTCCGGCTAATCGCCTTCGGATTTGGTTCTGGGGCCTGCTAATCGCAGACCTTGCGATGTCGGCGATCAGCCGGCCCCCGAAACCACCCGTGATCGCGATCAGCGATCACTCATCCTGAAGGATTCATCCCTTGATGAATCCCATTAGCGGTCAAACTGCGTTGTCCTCACGGCTTCAGGGCGTCGAGGCACGCGATCCGAAGGTGTACGCGATCCGAAGGTGTCCGCGATCCGAAGGTGTCGGGTTGTGGGGTGTGGGATCGCGGCAGCGCTAACGGAATCTTAACGGGCGCCGCATTCCTTTGCGCATGATGAGCCACATGCTGGCCTCATGCCCCGCGCACTTCGGCTCGAATCCGAGCACGCCTCGTACCACGTCATCAATCGCGGCAACTACAAGTTCCCGCTCTTTCGCTCGGCGAAAACCAAGAACGCCTTCCTGCAGTGTCTCGACGAAGTCTGCGGCAAGACGCGATGGAGCGTTCATGCCTGGTGCCTGATGTCGACGCACTTTCACCTCGCGTTCACCACCCCGGAAGCGAACCTCGCCGCGGGCATGCATTGGCTGCAATGCACGTTCGCGCAGCGGTTCAATCGGTTTCGCAACGAACGTGGACACGTTTTTCAAGGACGCTACACCAGTATCGCCATCGAAAACGGCGATGCGCTCGGTTCCGTCTGCCACTACATCCACCTCAATCCCGTGCGGGCTCGGCTCTGTGCGGCCGCCGAACTCGCGGGCTACCCGTGGACCAGCCTGCCGACGTTGATTTCCATCGACGCCAGACCCGGTTGGTTTGCGCCGCTTCCGGCGCTGCACCATGCTGGCGGGCTGGCTGACACCGCGGCCGGGCACAAAAAGTACCTGCAATATCTCGACTGGTTGGCTGAAGACGAGCCGGAGCAGAAGCGCCAGCGCTTCGACCGGATGTGTCGCGGCTGGGCCATCGGCACCAACGAATTCGCGCGCGCGTTGATGAAGGAAAATTGCGAACTCCGCGCCCGCGCCGGGCGTCTCGCCGCGGACATGAAGGAAGAATACGAGGCGCAATGGCAGTCCGAACTCACGTTCCTCCTCGCACGGTTGCGCCGGACAGAGGCCGATTTGCCCGCCAGCGGGAAGTCCGCCGAGTGGAAGGTCGCGCTCGCGGCCGTCCTCAAAGCTCGCACCACTGTTACGAATCCCTGGCTCAGCCGGCACCTTCACCTCGGCAACCGTCATGAGATCGGCCGCAAAGTCGCCGCGTGGTGGCGCACGCCGAATCTTGTTCTTCTCAAGCTGCTCGAGCCCGAAAAGCCCACACCCCACAACCCGACACCTTAGATTAGAGTCGTCGCCTCATGGCTTCAGGGCGTCGAGGCAGGCGCGCTTGATCGCGAGGACGTTCGCGTTCGGGGTGCCGAAGGCGATGACGCCCGTGCCCATGATGAAGCCGGGCAGGTCCCGCCCGCGGCGCACCTCGTCGAGGGCGACGGCATGGATTTCCTCCGGCGTCGCCGACTGGATCAGGCGCGGCGAGATGTTGCGCCGGAACGCCCGCTTGTGCTCGCGGCAGGTCGCCGCCCACTCGTCGAAATCGGCCGTGAAGTCGCACAACAGGTTGTTGGCCCCGGTCTGCGCCAGCAGGCCGGCGATCGACGTGGTGTTGCCGCCGATGATCAGCGGCATGTCGCGCACGCCCTGCGTCGCCGCCCACGCCACGAGGTCGCGCGTGACGGGCAGGACGAACTCCTCGTACATCGCCGGCGACAGCAGGTCGGGCGACGCCTGCGAATCGAACACGATCAGCTCCGCCCCGGCGTCAATGTAACCCCGGGCGAACGCGCGGATGATGCGGCCCGCGTAGTCGAGCACGCTCCGCACCCAGTCGGTGTTGTCGTAGCAGGCCATGAAGAGCGCCTCGGCGCCGACGAGCGAGATCGCGAGCGAGAACGGCCCGGAGATCGAGCCGCGCAGCCAGACCCGGTCACCCAGCGCGCGGCGCACCTGGCGCACCGCCTCCAGGTTGACCGGCATGCGGCCGTCCTTGAGCGGGTGCGGGATCGGCGCGCTGGCGAGATCGTCGCCGACGTGCAACAGGTGGTTGCCCGGGCTGATGCCCGGGATCGAGGTGTCGTTGCCCTCGTAGAAGGTCACCTTGCAGCCGACGGCCTCGGCCTCGAGGTTGTACACGTCCACGCCGACCGCGAGCGCGTCGGGCCCGATCGCCTCGTATTCCGCGAGCACGGCGCGGGCCAGCAGGTTGGCATCGCGGGAGATGGCGGACGGCGTGCTGCCGATGAACCACGCCTTGTGCTCGTAGATGGCCGGCAGGAACAGCGGCACCGGCCGCGGCGTGCCACAACGCAGGATGTTTTCGACCTCGGCGCGGGTGGCGGTGGGATGGCTGGGCATGGGGGAAAGCGTTGGGGTTGGGATGAGGGGTTTGTTCAACCACGAATGGACCCGAAGGAACACGAATGATCCCAGACCCACGTTGCGGTCATCCTGAGCCGCGTGGAGAAAGGTGGGCGTCGGTCTCCGTCCCGACGCCTGTCGCCGCCGGGACGGCGGCGACCACCTTTGGTCCTTCCCCGGCTCAGGATGACGAGGGCGGGCGGTTGCTCCTTTTCGTGTGAATTCGTGTCCATTCGTGGTTGCTGCCGCGGCATCAGCTGCCGATCACCAGCACGGCCTTGAAGAAGACCAGGATGAAGCCGACGAGCAGGCAGCAGCCGAGGAAGCCGAGCGTGTCCTGGCGGTTCCATTTCGTGAATTCCCACTGGGAATCCGGGAAGAGCTTGAGGTGGTCGTAGCGCTTCGGATCGCCGTAGCTGAGGGCCACCTGCACCGCATCCTCGTCGAGGGTCCCGCCCACCGGCGTCTTCATGCGGGCGTAAAAGCGGTCGACGCGCGCCTTGTCCGCCGGGCGGGTGAAGCGGCTGACGACCAGCAGGAGCAGGATCGGCAGCAGCGCATCCACGAGGTAGCGCGTGGTCATGAGTTGCGCGGCGCTGAAGCCGGCGACGTCGGCGCCGAGCAGCGAGACCAGCCACACCTCGACGCGGAAGAGCCCGCGGCCGGTCTTGGGCGAGGCGGGATCCGCGGGATTCACGCGCACGACGCCCTCCTCGAAGAACACCGACACCGGCTCGGTGCGCACGGTGAGTGGCACGGTCTCGCCCAGCTTCTGCGCGCGGCCCGCGGCGACGTCGTCCTCCGTGGCCAGGCCGGCGACGGTGACCAGGCGCCCGCGCGTCATCAGGGTCAGGGCCTCGGACCGCGCCAGCGCCGGGATGGTGGGCACGGTCCACGGCACCACCGCGATGAGGAAGAGCATGGTGAACACCTGCACGCGCACGGCCGTCTCGGTGAGGCCGCGCCAGATGAAGATCATCGTGATGGGCACGCCCCAGATCACGAGGAAGACGATGGCGAACTTCAGCAGCGCGATCACGCTGTTGAGGTAGAGGCCGACCGCGATGCCGAGCGCGAGCGCCGCGGGCACGGTCAGGCGGGCGACGATCATGTAGTGCTTCTCGGATTTCCCCGGGAACAGCGGCTCGTAGAGGTTCTTCACCACCAGGCCGGCCATGACGACCGACTGCGCGCCGAGGAGCGCCAGCTTGCCGCCGAGGATGCCGACGATCATCACGCCGATCAGGCCGACCGGCAGCAGCGCGCGGGTGAGCATGCCCCAGACCTGGTCGGAGTCGGACACGCCCGGGCCGAACAGCGCGAGGCCGATCAGGCCGCAATACGCCCACGCGATCGTGACGAAGCGCTTGCTGAAGCCGCCGGTGACCGCGCCGAGGCGGGCCGCCAGCTCGTTCTTGGCCGAGCCGGAGATCGTCATGTTCGCCTGCGAGCTGGCGATGCCGAGGAACTGGACCAGCAGCAGCGCGCCGATGGAGTACCACGTGTACTCGCTCATCGCGCCGCCGCCGAAGAGGTTGAACATCACCGCCGGCAGCTTCTGGTGCAGCGCCGCCGCGCCGCCGAGCTTCGCGAGCCCGAACGGGATGAGGATCACCGAGATCAGGATCACGAGGATCGCCTGCACGGCGTCGACCATGGCGGAGGCCTTGAGCCCGCCCAGCATGACGAAGATCGCCACGAGCACCGACGAGGCCAGGTAGAACGCCACCGGGTGCAGGTACGTCACGTAGGGCTGCAGCTCGCCGCGGTCATAGTAGCTCTTCAGCATGTCGTAGCGCGCCGCGGAGTCGGCGGACAGCGCCGCCGTCGCGCGTTCCTTCTGCAGGCGGGTGAATTCGTGGTAGCGGTCGACCTGCTGCTGTTCGGCGGTCGTGTACGCCGCGGGCTCCTTGGCCATCAGCGGCTGCAGGGTCTTCAGCGCGACGACGTTGCCGGCCGCGATGCTCACGATGATGATGACGATCGTCGTGCCCGCGTAGAGCGAACCCAGGAAGCGCCGGCCGAAGCGGTCCTCGAACAGGTCCGCCGTCGTGGTCAGGCGCACGCGCCGGAACCAGACGTTGAGGAACCAGTAGTAGGGCGTGAGGAACAGCGTGATGAGCGCCAGCCACGCGCCGCCGGCGCCCTGGCGGTAGACGGAGCTCGAGGTCGTGGTGGCCTGGCCCGGGTCGGCCATGCTGCCGAAGCTCAGGAAGAACTGGAACCACTTGCCCAGCGAACGCCCGCCGAGGAAGAAGTCGCCCTGCCCCTTGACGCCGTGCGACAGGAATTTGCCGATGGCCAGGACGCCGGCGATGTAGGCGACAAGAATAAGGCCATCGATCCAGTGCAGGCCGAGAAAATGCATGAGGGGTGTGGGGGTTAAATGAGGTGGAGCGACCTGACCTCAGGGCGCTTCTTCGCTGCGCGCACGGCAAGCGCGTTGGGGTCAACGCGCGCCACCATTGGTTTCAAGGGATTCATTTTCATTCAAACGGCCAGAGGCCGAGCCCGCGCATCCGTTTTTCCAGGTCGAAGGTGGTGAAGATCCTTTTGGTGTCCTCGGGCGTGCGCCGGAAGGCGCCCAGCGCCGGATCGTCCGCCAGCGCCAGCACCGCGTCGCCGATGATGGCGGTCGAGTCGGCCACGATCGACACGGGCAGCTTGTCGATGGTGTCGGCGAGGTCGTGGTAATAGCGCACCGACTCGCGCGGGATCGGGGCGTTGAAGGTGATCGTGCGCACGCCGGCCAGCTGGTAGGGCGTGTGGTCGCTGCCGAGCCAGTTGATGTTCTCGACGCCCTTGCCGAGCTTCCGGTCGCCGCGCCCGGCGTTCCAGCGCTCGAGCGCCGGCACCAGCGAGGCGTCGCCCAGCGCGTTGACCGCGATCGGCACGCCGACCATGTCGAGGTTGATCATGGCGACGACGGGCGTGTCGCCCAGCGCCGCGGCGGCGTGGCGCGAGCCCCACAGGCCCTGTTCCTCGCCATTGTACCAGTGCAGCTCGACCGTGCGCGCCAGCGGGCGGTCCCGCAGCGCCCGCGCCAGCCCGTAAAGCTGCGCGATGCCGAGGCCGTTGTCCATGGCCCCCTGCCCCAGGTCCCAGCTGTCGAAATGCGCGCCCACGATGATCCGCTCCGGCGAGCGGCCGGGCAGGACGACGCGGAGGTTGGCCGTCGTCACCGGGTGGCTGCGGGACTTGGTTTCCATCCGCACGCGCACCGGCTGGCCGCGCGCGAGCAGGCGCTGCAGCCACTGGCCCTCCTCCTGCGCCAGCGAATACGCCGGCAGCGGCAGGTCCTCGCCGATGAAGCTCCCGGTGCGCGCCAGCAGCTGGCCGCCGCCCTCGCGGTTGGTGAAAAGAATGCCGCGGATCCCCTTCTCCGCCGCGATGCGCGAGAACTCCCGCACCGGCAGCGCCGTGCCGGGCGCGAGCAGCGCCACCTTGCCGCGCACGTCGGCGGGATATTCGTCCGCGTTGCCGGTGCCGATCACGACGACGTCGGCCGCGAACGCCGCGTGCGGCTGCGAATACGACAGCGCCGCGACGCGCAGCGGGCGCGCGAACGGCGCCAGCAGTTCCACGCGGTCGTCGCCGCGTTCCCAGCCCGGCATGGTGAACTCCTCGATCTCGGGCTTGAGCCCGAGCGCGCGCAGGTCCCCGGCCAGCCGCTCGAGGGCGGCCCGGTTCTGCGGGCTGCCCGTCAGGCGTCCGCCGAAGTCGTCGCACAGGCGCGTGAGCATCGCGTGCGCCTCGGTGCCGGCGGCCTCGAAGGTCTCGGCGGCGGAGGCGGGCGGCAGGCCGCCCATCAACGCCAACCCGAGAACAAGGCCACGAAGCCCCAAACCCATTCCCACCCGCTCCACCGTCATCCTGAGCCCCGCGAAGGATCCACCCCACCGCTGCCATGAACGTCTCCGTGGATCCTTCGCTGCGCTCAGGATGACGGAACTGGATGGATTGGCTGAGATATCCCGTTGCATCGGTGATCTTACTCCGGCTTCACCCGGTCCGTGATCGTGAGGGTGTTGAAGTCGAGCACGCGCTCGAGGCGGCCGTGCGTGATCGTCAGCTTGCGCGAGCCCTTCTCCGCGTTGAGGTGCGGGCCCTCGAAGAGCTTCCATTTCGTGTAGTCGACCTTGCGGCCGTCGACCTGCGGCGCCTCGCCGTAGGTGAACACCAGCTCATGGCCGCGAAGCGTCTTCAATTTCACCGTGGGCACCGGCTCCAGCCTGAAGCTGAGCGGCAGCGCGCGGATCGCGGCCTGGAACGCCGCGAAGTCCTTGAACTCGCCGGCGCCCGCCGCCTGCACGATCGTGCCGTTCTTCAGGTGCTCGCTGACGAGGAGCTTGTCGCCCTTGTCGCCGAGGTCCACGCGCTCCCACTTGTAGCCGCTCGTCGAGGGCAGCTGCCTGTAGCCGAGCAGGTGCTCCCAGCGGAACGCCGCCAGCGGCCGGTAGGCGAGGTAGGTGTTGCCGCCCTGCGCGAAGATCCAGCCGGACGGATCCTCCGTGACGTTCACGAGGTCCTTGGAAAAGAAGCCGTTGACCCGCGGGTAGCGCGTGCCCTCGGGGATGTCGTAAAGCGCGATCACCGTGTCGAGGTCCTGGAACACGCGCTCGAACGGCGAACCGCCGAGGATCTTGTCGGGCACGTCGTAGGACGGTTTGCCCTGGCTCGAGAGCTGCTCCATCAGGTGGTCGGGCAGCTCGGTGAAATAGGTCTGCAGGATCCGCCCCGACGCGTACGGGTGCGCGGAGAACATCGTGTTGTGGATCCCGCGCGGGTCCGGCACCGCCCACGTGACGTCCCAGACGTGCGTCTGGATCGGGTCGGACAGGCCGCCCTGGTAGGAGCCGACGGCGTAGTCGTGGCGCATGTAGGTGGTCTTGTAGATCGGCGCCATCAGCACGTCGCTGTAGCGCCAGCGGCGGCGGCTGCGCTTGAGGTCGTGCTGCAGGTAATCGTGGTCGCGGTCGACCGCGAGGCGGTAGATGACCTCCGGCACCTCGTAGTTGGCCGCGGCCGCCGCGAAGAAGATGCCGAAGCCGCCGTAGTTGGCCGGCGGCGGCGTGTTGCCGAAGCACTGCCAGCTGAAATAGGACGCGAGCGCCTGCCAGCGCTGGATCACCGAGGTGTCGTCGGTGCGCGCGTTCGGCCCGCGCAGCACGCCGTTGAGCGTGTTCTCCGCGAGGTCGGCCAGCAGCCAGTCGAGCTTCATGTGGCCGCGGATCCGCATCTCGGGATCGCGCGCCCAGGTGGCGAGGTAGAGCATCGGGATGGCGTACTCGCCGATGTAGTGCGTGGGGTTGAACTCCCCCTGCCCGATCGTCGTCGCCAGGTCCATCCAGTGGAGGAGATAGGCCTTCGCCTCGGCGCGGTTCTCCGCGGAACTCTTGCCGTTGAACCAGCTGTCCGCCGGGTCGTCGGGATAGAGCTCGGTCATCAGGTAGAGCGACGTGTAGTACATCGCCCAGTGGTTCTCGGTGTCGCCGCGCATCGGGAAGTACGTCTTCCACTGGCCGCGGATCGCCGCCTTGGCCTCCGGCGTGAGCTGGTCGCGCCCGAGGTAGGAAATCGCCGTCCACGGGAACATCCAGAACATGTCCTGGCTCTGCGGGACGCTCATCAGCTCGACGATCCGCGCGGACATGAGCGCCGCGTCCTCGCGGAGCGCCAGCTTGGCCGCGATCTGGCCGGTGCCGATCGTGGCGGGATCGCCGGGCTTCACCGTGTCGGCGTAGTAGCGCAGCGTTTCGTTCACGCGCGCCAGGTAGGCGATGCGCCGGGCGTCCACCGCAAAGTCCTTCCCCACCACCGGCATCGGGCCGGTCGTGGCGGGCTGCGCGAGGGCGGAGGCGGCCAGGGCGCCGCAGAAAGTGAGAAGGGTCAGGAAGGGTTTCATCGTCGGAGGCGTTGCGCTCATTGGGCCGGGCGGGGCACGAAGGTGAAGGTTTGGATCGACGCGCCCTCCATGCCAGCGGTGCGCCAGGTGCGGCCGGAGTCGGCGGAGGCGTACAGGCCCTGGCCGAACACCGCGGCGAGGATCTCGCCGCTGTCCGGATCGATCGCGGTGCGCCACACGCGCTGCGGCGCGGGCAGGCCCGCGTTGCGCGGCGTCCACGTGGCGCCGCCGTCCTCACTCAGCAGCAGGCCGTACGACCAGCTGGCGATCGCGAGGCGCTGAGGGTCGCGCGCGTCGAAGGCGACGTTGTACAGCGCCTTGTCCGCCGGCACGCCCTTGAGCGGCGCCCAGGTCAGGCCGCCGTCGCGCGATTCCAGCGCGCCCGCGCTCTGCGTGACCGCGAGCCACAGCTTCGGGTCGTGCGGCGACTGCTGGATGTCGTCCACCGTTTCCTTCGTGGCCAGGACGCGCCGCCAGGACTTGGCGCCGTCCTCGGTGAGATAGATGCCCGACTCGCAGCCGATGAGGACCAGGCCGGCGCGCGTGGCGTCGGCCCGCACCACCTGCGTGTATTTGCCGCGCTCCGGCAGGCCCTGCTCGCGGCGCGCCCAGGTCTGGCCGCGATCGGTCGAGACCACGATGCCGTCGGGCAGCCCGGTGTAGACGGTGTCGGGCGCGTGCGGGTCGACCGCGATCGACTTCGGCTCCGTTTCATCCCAGCCCGTCACGAGGCGCCAGTTCCTGCCGCCATCCAGCGTGCGCAACACGCCGCTCAGGCAGGCTACGTAGAAGACGCCGGGATCGCGCGGGTCGAACGTCGCCGAGATGGTCAGCGGGAAGTTGACGCCGACGTGCTCGAACTCGCCCGGGCCGGTGCGGCGGAACACGCCGTTGGCCGAGCCGTCCTTCGAGCCCATCACGCGGCTGCCGTTGTTGAAGGCGGCGCACAAGTACAGGTCGTGCGAGGCCGCGAAGGCGGTGGAGGCGGCCGCGACGCAGGCCAGCAGGCCGGCGGCGAATCGTCGGGAGGCGGATCGGGTGATCATGGGAAAAAGGGGATTTCGTAATTGCCCGCCGGCAAACCGCGGCATGCAGTCCGGCCATGAAAAAGATTTTCGGCTGCCTGTTCCTGGTCCTCGCGCTCGGCGCCCATGCCGGCACGCCCGCGGAGAACCTCGCCGCGCTCGGCCTTACCCTGCCCGCCGTCCCGCCCGGCCTCGCCAACTACGTGCCGGCGGTGCGCAGCGGCAACCTGGTGTTTCTCTCCGGGCAGATCGCCCGCGCGCCGGACGGCCGGTACCTCGCCGGCAAGGTCGGGCGCGACCTGACCGAGGCCGGAGGCGCCGCCGCCGCGCGGCAGTGCGCGCTGCAGCTCCTCGCGGTGCTGCAGGCGGAGACGGGCGACCTCGCGCGCGTGAAGCGGATCGTGCGCCTCGGCGGCTTCGTCAACTGCACCGAAGATTTCACGGCGCAGTCGCAGGTCGTCAATGGCGCCTCGGACCTGCTGGTCGCCGTCCTCGGCGAGCGCGGCAAGCACGCGCGGGCCGCGGTGGGCGTATGCGCGCTGCCGGCGGGTGCGCCGGTGGAGATCGAGCTGGTCGCGGAAATAGAAGTGGAACGCTGAGCGGTGCATGGTCAGAGGTCGCGGACCGACGCGCGCACGGCGGCGATGACGCGCGCGTTTTCCGCGGCGGAGTTGAAGACGTGGGTGGAGATCCGCACGGCGCCGAGATCCTGCTCCGTCACCGGGCGGCAGCGCAACCGGTGGGTTTGGAGAAGGTAGCCGAACAATTTGTGCGCGTCGGCGCGCGCGTGGCGGATCGTGGTGATCGCGCCGCGCATCGCCTCCGGCCGCGGCGTGAGCAGCGTGATGCCGTCGAGCCGCGCGAATTCCGCCTGCAGTTCCGCGGCGAGGTCGCGGCCGTGCGCCGCGATCCGGGTGCGGCCGATCTCCTCCTGCAGCTGCACCGCGGCGACCAGCCCGAGGGCGAGGCCGGCGTTGCGCGTGCCGTATTCGTGGCGGGACGCCGCCGCGGAGTACTTGATCTCCCCGGGCAGCAGGCAGAGTTCGCCGGAGTACGCGCCGATGCCGGTGGGCGCGACCTCGTCGAGCCGGTCGCGGCGCAGGTAGAACACGCCGGACTCGTGCGGCCCGCCCAGCCACTTGTGGCCGCTGAAGGCGTAGGAGTCGCAGCCGAGCGCACGCAGGTCGAGCGGGATCATGCCGGCCGACTGCGCGCCATCGACGTGGAACCAGATGCCGCGCGCGCGCGCGAACTCCGCGATCGCCACCACCGGCATGACGAGGCCGGTCGTGCAGGTGATGTGGCTGACCTGGATGACGCGCGTCCGCGGCGTCACGAGCTCGCGGATGCGGGCGAGGTTCGCCTCCGGGCTGGAATTATCCGGCTCGAACACCCGCACCGCCACCCCGCGCTGCTTCGCCTGGTTCAGCCAGGGGAACGAGCCGCCGGGATGCGCATGGCTTTCGAAGACGACCTCGTCGCCCGCGCGCAGCGCGAGGCCGGCGGCGACGATGGAATTGCCCTCGGTGGCGTTGCGCACGAAGCAGATTTCCGCCGGCTCCGCGCCGAGGAAGCGCGCCAGTGCCTCGCGCGCCGTCTCGAAATGGGCGTGGCCGGTTTCCGAGTGTTCCTGCAGGCGGCTCATCGTGCCGGCGACCGCGTCGAGCACCGGCTGGGAGGCGGGCCCGAGGCCGCCGGTGTTGAGATAGACCGGGTCGTCGCGGAGGGGAAACTTCGCGCGCACCGCGCGCCAGAAGGCGCCGGCCCCCGCGGTTTCGAACGAGGGCAGCCCCGCCGGCGCGGGCGCCGCGGCCGCGGCCGGCCAGCCGGCGAGCGAACCGGCCGCGCCGGCCCCGAGGGTTCGGAGAAACTGGCGGCGGGTGGCGGTCATGCGTCGGCGAAGGTCAGGGTGTGGTCGACGGCGAGGAAGGCGCCGGGATCGAGCAGGAGTTCGTTTTCGTACTGGAACGGCAGCGCGGCCAGCGGGTTGTTCCGCCGGATGAACCAGTGGATCGGGCCGTGGTTGCTGGCGAAGCGCACGGTCACGCGGCGCTGCGAGCCGTCCTTCTGCCCGCGCCATTCCATCCAGCGGCCGCGCGCGCCGTGCACGGTCTTTTCGCCGCTCAATCCGCCGTCGGCGAAAATCCCGATGGTCATGTCGCCGTGCTCGTCGAGCAGCTCGCGCGCGCCGCGGAACTGCAGGCCGCTGTAATGCGAACCCACGAGCCCGTGGCTCGAGTGATACTGGCCGAGCGCCAGCGGCAGGCGGGAGGCGTTCTGCAGCGTGGCCGCCCAGCGCAGCGTCCAGGCCTGCGGGCCGGCGAGCGCGATTTCCAAGGTGCGCTGTTCGCGCAGGAGCAGCTGGTCCGCCCCGCCCGGGCGCCACTCGAGCGTGTGCACGAGGCGGTGCGCGGCCTTTTCCAGCCAGGCCACGTGCCGCTGCGCGCCGTGGTCGCCGCGCCACTGGTAGCCGCCGGCGGCGCGGTAGGTCGGCCCGCCCCAGAAATTGAAACCCGCGAGGCAGTTGATCGTGAAGCTCAGGCCGTGGTGCCAGCGGTGGTCGTTGGGCCGGAAATTGGTGAGCAGCTCACCGGCGAGCGTGTTCACCGGATGGACATACGGCCGCGGCGCCTCGTCGGCGGCGGTGTCGGGCCGGTACACGTACCGCATCAGCAGCCCGCCGCCCGCGCGGTGGATCTCCACGGCGCGGTCGTCCGGCTCCCGGATTTCCAATTGCGCGCTCATGGCAGCGCGGCCTCCACAGCGATGCGGCCGCCGGCAAACGCGTGCACCGCGCCGTCGGGCAGCGTCACCTCGGTGGGAATTGCGCCGGGCACCGACGCCTCGAGCCGGAAGCGGCCGCCCTCCGCGCGCCACGCCACCTCGACGAGGCCGTGCGGCGTGCAGACGCTGCCACGGGCGTGGGTGAGGCCGCAGCGATGGGGCCGGATCGCCAGGCGCGCGAAGCCGGGCGCGGCCGGCGTGACGCCGAGGATGCGCTGCTGGAATTCCAGCACCGGGTGCGCGGACCACGCGTGGCAGAGCGAACGCCAGTAGCTGTTCTCCTCGACGAACGTCGAGAGGCCGTAGCCGATGGACTCGTGCCACGGCCCGAGGTAACGCGGCATGTCCTCGTAGCGCCCCGCCTTCGCCAGCGCGGCGAAGCCGGTGTGCCACCAGAAGAAGGAGCCGGGCGCGAGCTTCGCGTCGCCGGGAAAGCGCTTCATGACGATCGCGCGTTCGCGCTCGCCCGCGAGGCCCGCGACGATCGCCCAGGCGTTGCCATACTGGCTGACCTCGGGGCCGCCCGGGCGGTCGAAGTACAGGCCCTCCGCCTCCGACCAAAACGCGCGCTGCGCCGCCGGGCGCAGGCGGCCCGCCTCGGCCGCCAGCGTTTCCGCCTCGTCGGCCTGGCCGTCGTGCCGGAACAGCCACGCGGCCTCGTCGAGGGCGTTGATGTATTGCGCCGCGTGGATGCAGGTCGGGCCGCGGTCGGCGCCCGGCACCACGCCGCGCGGCCACCACGGACACCAGTCCGTGATGTTCCAGAACGGCAGCTTCGCCGGCAACCCGTCCGCATCGGTGTGGCGGCGGTACCAGTCGAGCACGGCGCGCACGCCGGGCAGCAGGTCGCGCACCGTGGCCAGGTCGCCGGTGCAGAGGAAATAGTCCCGGATCGTCGTGATCCAGTGCAGGCTCCACGCCGGGATCACCTGCACCAGGCGCGACGGGAAACGCGACTGCGTGAGCCCGTCGGAAAGCCGCGACCAGTCGAACTGGTAGAGCGACTGGCGCGTCAGCCGGCCGTCGCCCGTCGTGAAGAGCGCGAGCAGGGAGGTGATCATCGTGTCCCCGGCGTACTGCATCTGCTCATAGTGCGGGCAGTCCTCGAACGTCTCGTGCGCGCACAGCCGCATCGTGTGCAGGCCGGTCGACCAGATGCGGTCCAGCGCCGGGTCGGACGACTGGAACGTCGCCGCCACGCGGTAGGGATAGGCGGTGAAGCGCTGCTGCACCGCGCGCAGGGTGAGCGGTTCGTTGCCGACGGTGATCCGCAGGCCGATGAAACGGAACGCGCGCCAGTGCAGCGGCTCGAAGATCTCCTCGCGGCCGGACGGTTCCCAAATATCGCACCAGCCCGTGACCTTGCCGCGCCGGTCGAAGGTCCAGCCCGTGCTCTCGTCGGCGAAATGCGACGCGAGGTTCGCGAGCGACTGCTGCTTGCCGAGCAACTGCGCGCCCGGCGTGTTCCAGGGCAGCCGCAACGCCTCGGCGTAGGTCAGGCGCAGGACGCTGCCCGCGCCGCCCGCCGCCGCGAGCCGCGGAAAGGCCGTGGTCAGGATGCCCGCATCGAGCACGAGATCCACCTTCGCGCCCGCCGGCAGCGTGAGTGGCGCGCCGTCCGCCAGCAGCCGTTTCCATTCGGGGGAAACCTCCGCGCCGCCCGCCAGGTAGGCATCGGGAAACGCGACCGGCGCGCCTTCCTCCAGCATCGGGATCATCCGCGCCACGAGGCCGTACGGGCTCGCCGGATCGCGGCGATCCTCATAACGCTCCGCCTTGAACAGCACGTTCGCCGGCGCCCAGGCGCGATCGTCGAAACCCGCGGTGTTCCAACCCGCCGGCACCAGCGCGCCGAGGCGGTGTTCGAAATAACCGAGATAGCCCTCGAAGGTCGTCTGCTCGTTCTGGAAGCGATGGCCCTGGTCGACCGCGACGCGCCACTGGGCGTCGGTCTGCAGGTCGGCCACCACCCCGCCCCGCGCATCGGTCACCGCGCCCTCGAGCACGAAGGCGCCGGCGTACGTCATCACCGAGCAGGGCGCGCCGAGCAGCGCCGGTCGGTGCGCGACGCGCGACATGTCGAGCACGATGGCCGCGAGGACGTTCCGGCCGGGCCGCAGGTGCGGCGCCAGGTCGAAGGTGTCGTAGAAATGGTGGTTGATGTCGCCCTTGGCCGGGCCGCGGCCGACAAACGTGCCGTTGCAGTAGAATAGATACCGGCTGTCCGCGGACACCTGCACCGTCAGCGCGGCGCCCGCCGCGTCCGCGAGCTCGAAGCTGCGCCGGAAATAGCGGACTTGGTAATGCGACGGCGAAGCCTGGCCGGCGGCAGGCACGGCATGCGTCCCTTCGGCGGACCAAATCCACGAGGCGCGCTGGACAAAAGGCAGGGGTAACATGAGAGGGGAAAAGGAAGGAAGCGGCCGGCGAACACACCCGATCGAGGCAGGATCAGCGGCAAGGGTCGGTGCAAAATGGGCTGGCCTTGGCGAATATTTCAACATCTCTTTTCATATATTTTCAGTGTTTTTATGAAAATTGTTTCATCCCCTCCCCGGCTCGTGATGTGCGCCACCCTTTGGTCGCTGGCCGGTCATCCCAGCCCGCGCCGGGAGTGGTCGCTGGCCCGCAAGCTGGAGGCAATCAAGGCCGCGGGGTTCGACGGGGTCGTCGAGATGTTCGAGCCGAAGCTGGCGCCCCACCTGAAGCGGCTGGGCCTGGCGATCTGCGGGCGGGTGTATTCGCGCGATGGCAAGGACGTGCCCCGCCTGCTGGAGAGCGAGGCCCGGGGCGGCGCACGCCATCTCAATTGCATGCTGGGGACGCACGACATGACCCCGGCCGCCGCGACCCGGCTGATCATCCGCACCGTGCGCCTCGCCCGCCGGCTCGGCCTCGAGGCCTATGTCGAATCCCATCGCGACAACTGCACGGAAACCCCCGAGAAGCTCGCGGCAATCGCCCGCCGCTATCGCCGGGAAACGGGCGAGCTCCTGCCCGTGACGTGGGACCATTCCCACCTCGCGGTGATGAAGCACATCCAACCCGCGGACTGGTCCCGCCGGCTGCTGGACAACCCCGCGCTGATCCAGCACTCGCGCCTTTTCCACTGCCGCCCCTTCGGCAGCCAGCACGCCCAGGTGCCGGTGACGAACGGCCGCGGCCGGCTGACCCCCGAATTCCTCGATTATATCAAATTCGCCGAGGATCTCTTCGCCGTCTGGCTGCAAGGCCCGCAACCCCGGGGCGAATTGTGGGTCTGCCCCGAGCTCGGCACGACCTTCGGGTACCACGTCAGCACGAACCCGCCGGTCTGGCCGGACACGATCCGCTGCCGGAAGGAGCTATTGCAGGCCTGGCAACGCGCGTTACGGCGCGTCACCTAATTTTCTTCGTTTTGTTTCAGTGAAATTGCTTGACCGCGAAGCAGGTTGTTTCATTTATTTCCATGAAATTTTCATTGCGGGCACACTAACCCTATGTTGATCACCGAAATTGCCCGGAAAGCGCACGTCTCCCCCGCGACGGTTTCGCGCGCCATCAACCAGCCGCAGCTGGTCGCCGCCGACAGTCTCGCGCGGATCCGGGCCGTGATGCAGCAGCACAATTATGTGCCGGCCCCGCTCAGCCGCCGCCGTGGTCCCAAGGCCCATCTGCCGGAGCAGCGCCGCATCGGCGTCTGGTTCGTCGGCGCCAAGGTCAACAATCCCAATTTGAACTGGTTTCAGGACCAGTTGCTGCAGGTCCAGTCCACCGATCCGCGCTATCGCGTCGAGTTGCGCGTGCTCTTCTCGAACAACCCGGGCGAACTGCCGCGCAACCTGGCGAGCGAGAAGTTCGACGGCCTCATCGTGCAGGGCATGGAGCCGCAGCCCAGCTGCCTCGCCCAGCTGAACAAGACCCCGCACGTCTGGTTCATGACGCGCCGCTCCGTCGCCTACCCGGGCGACTACGTGGAGCCGAACAACGAGGAGAACGGCCGGATGGCCGCCGAATACCTCAAGGGCCGCGGCCACAAGTCCGTCGCCGTCATCTCCACCGATCCCGACTACTCCGCCATCGTCCGCCGCAACGAGGCCTTCATCGCCCGCGCCCAGGAGCTGGGCCTCGCGGTGCACACCGTCCTGGGCAAAGCCAACCCGGAAGGCACCAATTACCTGGAAATCGCCCCGCTCCACGGCGAGAGCGCGGTCCTTGCCCGCCGCCTGCTGGAATGCACGCCGCGCGCCACCGGCCTCTACGTCCCCGTCGACCATTTCTGCGGCGCGTTTTTCCGGGCGCTGCGCGAGACCGGCAAGAAGCCCGGCCGCGATTTCGAGGCCATCCTCGGAAACTACAACCCGATGATCTACCACAATCTGGACCACTCGCCGGCCGCGATCGACGTGAACCTGCCGCTGCTGGTGCGCAAGGTCGTCGACCACCTCCTCTGGCGCATCGAGAATCCGGACGTCAGCGGCCGCGTCGGCCTGACCATCTCCCCCCGCCTGCTCACCCCCGGCGCCGGGCTGCCCGCCCACTAATCCTTTCCCGTAATCCTGAACCTGTCACCTCGTTCAAAACCGGAAAAACAAAAACACCAACATGAAAAACCCCACCGTGTATCCAGCCACACGGGCCAGGCAAGCACTGGCCCTCGGTTTGGCTGCCGTGCTGACGGTCAACGTCGCCTCCGGGCAGACGGCTGACTCCGACGCGCTGCGCCGCCTCCAAGAGGAGAACGCCGCCCTCCGGAAACGCCTGGCCGCCATCGAAGGCCAGACGCAACCTGCGGCCCCCGCCGCCTCAACGTCCGCTCCCGCTCCGGTCGTCACCGCCCCGACCGCCGGCCCGGCCAGCGCTCCATCCGACCCGAACACCCTCGTCCTCTCGCCCTTCGTGGTGAGCAGCGAGCGGGATTACGGGTACCTGAAGACCAACTCCGCCACCGCCACCCGCATCGGCGCCGAAATCCAGAAGGTGCCGCTCGCGATCACGGTGTTGAGCGAGGACTTCGTGAAGGACACCGGCATGCGCGACATCCAGGACACGCTGCGTTACGTGGCGTCCTCCTCGGGCGACCCACGCATGGGCATCCGCCCCCCGGGCAACAGCGCCACGCCTTCCGGCAACATGAAGCTGCGCGGTTTCCCGATCAGCCAGCGCCTGCGCAACGGCGTCAACCGCTACACGGACTACAGCCTCGATGACATCGACCGCGTCGAAGTCATCAAGGGCCCGGCCGCGATCTTCTACGGCCTCGGCTATCCCGGCGGCGTGATCAACTTCGTCACCAAGAAGCCGCAGTTCACCGAGATCCCGACCACGTTCAGCTACGGCTACGGCGGCCAGGGCAAGAACATCGGCGACCAGCGCGTGACGTTCGACCACAACGCCGTCCTCAACAAAACGACCGCGTTCCGCGTGGTCGGCGCGTGGGACAATGCGGCGGGCGACAAGGACTGGGAGTTCCAGAAGGGCTTCTCGGTCACCCCGTCGATCGCGTTCCGCCCGATGGACAAGGTCTCGGTCAACTTCGAGGTCGAACACTCGGAGATGCGCCGCAACCAGGACGACAGCTCCTGGATCTACAACGAGGACTACTTCAAGGATTACAAGGCGCCCTCCGCCGCGCTGCTCACCGCCGCCGGCATCAACCCGTCGGCCGCCGACGCCCTCGCGCAGTGGCAGACCAAGCTCGCCGGCAACAGCTACGGCACCTGGGTCAACTACAAGCGCATCGAGTTGAACAACCCGTATTGGGCGGCCTACCAGACCGTCTCCCGCGGCGGTTACTACAACGACCTCGCGGGCAACCGCGTCCATGACGATGAGTTCAACTTCTACGCCCGCGGCAGCTCCACGACGCAGAAGTCCGACGTGGCCGAGCTCACGGTCGACGCCTCGCCGACCAGCTTCCTGGACGCGCGCTACGTCTTCACCTACGAGAACGGCTCCTTCGAGTCCCTGACCGCGAGCGCCAATCCCTGGGGCAACGGCTACGAGTTCAACATGGCCGGCCTCGGCAAGCGCGGCGACTTCCGCAAGTCGAAGAACCACCAGCTCGACCTGGTCTTCAAGAAGGACTTCCTGAAGATCCAGCACAAGCTGCTCGTCGGCGGCCTCTGGAACATCGCCGAACAGCACTACACCGGCTACGGCAACCCGTATATCTACAACAACATCCCGGGGTCCTCGAACTACAATCCCGCCCTGCCGGCGAACACGACGACGAACATCCCGCCGTACCTGAACGCCTACAACTGGGGTCTCGCCTACCAGACGCTCTATGACCGCAACGGCCAGCCGCTGAACGGCTACCAGGTCTTCCAGCGCTGGGATCCGTCGGCGCAGGTCGCGCCCGACATCTCCCGCGTCACCGCCACCGACCGTGGCATCGTCGACGCCGGCAAGCCGATCCGCAAGGAATGGTACCTCAACTACCAGGCCGACGCCCTCGGCAACCGCCTGCACGCCATGGGCGGCTATCGCTGGACCTTCCTCGACCCGAACGGCGGCCAGCGGGCGAGCTCCAACCCGCCGTGGTACGTGGGTGTGGGCGACCTTCGCGATGCCATCGCCCCGAGCCAGTACGACGCGTACGGCATCGGCGCCGAATCCGGCAACTCGACCAACGCCATCAACACCAGCACGCTGGGCAGCTACTACCTGGGCTCGTTCCTGAAGCAGAAGGGCACGTCCTGGATGGCCGGCCTCTCGTACGATGTGACGAAGAACATCACCGTCTACATCTCGCAGAGCCATTCGTTCCGCCCGAACAGCTCCACCGGCGCCATCTACACGACCGGCGCCGTGGTCACGCACGCCGGCGAAATCGGCCGCGACGGCCAGGCCGAACTCGCGCGCATCCGCAGCGAGGGCGCCGACGACGTGCTCGGCAACGAGACCGGCGTGAACAACGAAATCGGCGTGAAGGTGTCCCTCCTGGACAACAAGCTCGTCGGCACCGCGTCCGTGTTCCGTCTCGACCGCGAGGGCGAGGCGCTCGAGGACGTTTCCCGCGAACTGCTCGAACCGCTCAACTGGAGCGGCCCGAACCTCACCGGCACGTTCAGCACCGCCAACGCCACCGGTGGCGTCCGCTGGTACTCGAACACCTCCAAGCGCCGCGTCGAGGGCGGCGAAGTCGAGTTCATCTACACCCCGATCCGCAACAACCAGGTGGTCGTCAGCGGTTCGTGGCTCTGGACGGCGAAGACGCTGCTCGACTCGAGCATCAACCCGACCGCCACCGACGCCGCCACCGTGATGAAACGCTACTACACGTACGACTTCCGCATGCCCGGCACGCCGGAATTCCGGTTCAACGTGTTCGACACGTACACCTTCACCAGTGGTCCGGTCCGCGGCCTCCGCGTGAGCCTCGGCGCCCGCTACGCCTCGGAGATGAACATCCAGAACAGCCAGCTCTATGACTCCAAGAACGGCGGCCTGACGGCGGGCCACTACTGGGTCTTCGACGGCAACATCGAATATCCGTGGGAATTCCGCGGCTACCGCATCAAGACCGGCCTGAACGTCACGAACATCACCGACAAGGATTACTCCGACGGTGGTGGCGACCTCGGCACGGGCGGTGCGTATTCGCTGTCCCCGCCGCGCGTCTGGATGCTGACGAACACGCTTACGTTCTAAGCGGGTTCCTCTGCTCCTGACTGCAGCTCGATAATCACGAGGCGGAGGCTCCCACAGCCTCCGCCTTTTTATTCTTCCCTTCTTTCGCTTCCTCCCATGTTCCGCCACGTTTCCCGCCTCCTTTTCCTCCTCCTTTCCACGGCCAGCCTCGCCGCCGCCGGTTCCGCGCCGCTCGCGGGCCGCTGGCAGATCGACCTCGCCCGCAGCACCGAACTCAGTCCCTGGAAGGACTACCTGCTCGTCATCACGGTCGACGGCGACGCCGTCACCCTCGAGCGCCACCTGGCCTGGGGCCCCCGCGAGTTCACCGACACCCTCGCCGCCCGCGTTGGCGGCACCGTCACCGTCCCGGTTGTCATGTGGCCCGACAACCGCCACCTCGGCGCCTACATTTCCGACGCCCACACCAAGCAGGTCCGCGCCGAGCGCATCGACGACGGCCGCATCCTGCGCGTCACCACCGACCTCGTGCTCGAGACCCAGCAGGGCTCCCGCGCGGTCAACATCCTCAGCGACTACAAGGTCTCGGCCAGCGGCGACCAGCTCACGCTCACCGAGCTCCGCAGCACCCGCAACCGCCCCGTCGTCTACCTCTTCAACCGCGTCGCGCAAAAATGAAACGCCTCCTCCTTTCCCTCCTCTCCCTCTCCACCCTCGCGGCCGCCGCGGGTTTTGCCGCCGAGTCGGCCGAGGCCCTGGCGCAGGATGACGCCGTCATCGCGCGGCTCGAGCCGAAGAAGGTCGCCCACGCCCCGGCCACCGCGACGCTCATCCCGCTCTCGCAGAACTGGCGCCTGGACGGCGACGTCCCCGTCCACGCCCTCCTCATCTCCCTCCAGGGCCTCGCCAACCGCGACCAGCCGCGCCTCTACCTCGAGTACCCGAAGGACTGGCAGTGGGAGATCGTGCACCCGCTGCGCGACTTCCTCGCCAGGCGGCATGGCGTGCAGTGGGAGCGCCTCGGCACCGACGACGCCGACGCCGCGCTGGCCCGCTTCGCCAAGTACGCCAAGGGCTGCGTCGTCTGGGACAAGTCCGTCCGCTCCTCGCTAATCGTCGCCTTCACCATCGCCGGCGTCGAGGACCTCGTCCCCGTCAACGCCGACCTCCTGCCGCTCGCCGCGAAGCACGGCCTCAAGCCGGTCGTCGACCTGCGCGGGAAGTTCACCGGCCAGACTGACGCCCAGATCTACCAGTGGGCCTACGATCACTACTTCGAGCGCTGCTCCCGCGACTACTACGTCGTCATGGGCGGCCAGGCCGGCGAGGAGATGCAGCCGGGCGTCGCCGACTTCGGCATCCGCCAGCGTGCGTTCTTCTCCGACCTTTCCTCGAACCCGAAGCACCCCGAGGAGCTCGCCCTCCTGAAGAAGATCCTCGGCCGCCAGAACGTCCCGAGCATCGTGCTCGGCTGGCATTCCTACGCGAAGGACACCGAGGGCCTGCACACCACGCTCGTCGGCAACCACGGCCTGATCATGGAGGGCCTGCACAACCTGCCGAACGTCTCGTTCACCTCGCAGATCCCGCTCACGCCGGACTTCAAGTTCACCAACCAGCACCACGTGCGGCCGGACGAGAAGCTCGTCCCGGAGAACAAGGTCTACATCTGCGCCGTCGCCACCGACGCCATGGGCATCGGCGCGTGGACCAAGCCCGGCCGCGGGGCGATCCCGTACACCTGGCAGGTCCTGATGAACTGGGTGTGGATGAACCCGCCGGTGCTCCAGTATTTCTACGAGGACCGCTCGCCCAACGATTATTTCATCGGCGGCCTCTCCGGCCCGGGCTACATGTACCCCAAGGCCATCCCCGCGGACAAGTGGCCCGCGCTCACCGCGGTCGGCCGCAGCCTCATGCACCGTCTCGACCTCCGCGTGCTCGAGATCATGGACTACTCCGAGGGCAACCGCCACCTCGGCAACACCGACCTGCCCAAGGAGGTCGTCGACCGCTACTACGCGCAGTATCCCGACGCCATCGGCTTCATCAACGGCTACGGCACCGCCCGCACGTTCGACCTGCGCGACGGCAAGCCATTCCTGAGCTACGACTACTACCTCGACGTGAAGCGCCCGGTCGAGGAGGCCCGCGCCGACCTCGAGGAGCTGATCCAGCTCAACCCGCAGCGCCCGTACTTCCTCCTCATGCACGTGCGCGAGCTGAACACCGTCGAGAAGGTCGACGCCATCGTGAACCACCTCAGCGAAAAGGTGGAGGTCGTGCCGCTCGACGTCTTCTTGAAGCTCGCCGCCGGCGCCCGGACCTACCGCACCCACTACAAGCAGCCCACCGATCCCGTCAGCGAACGGCCCTGACTTTCACCATGCGTTTTTCCCGCCCGCTTTGTTCCGTTGCCGCCGCGGTCATGCTCGGCGCGCTGGGTTCGCCCGGCCGCGCCGCCGAACCGGCGAAACGCCCGTTCGCCCACGCCGACTTCGAGGCCTTTCGCGCCATCACCGGGCAGACGCTGTCCCGCGACGGCCGCTACCTCGGGTATGCCTACATGCCGCTCGAGGGCGACGGCGACCTCATCGTGCGCGAAATCGCCACGGGGCGCGATATCCGCGTGCCCGCCGGCGCGCTGCCGGCGGTGCCGGTGACCGGTTCCGACGCCGATCCCGAACGCCCGCCGCCGCGGCGCGCCGTCAATGTCGCGTTCACCAGCGACAGCCGCTTCGCCGTCGCCAACACCTTCCCGGAACGCGCCGCCACGCTCGCCGCCAGGCGCGCGGGCAAACCGGCCGCCGAGCTGCCGCCGGAAGGGCTCGTCATCGTCGAACTCGCCGGCGGCGCCACGACCCGCGTCACCGGCGTGAAAAGCCTGCAGGTGCCCGCCCGCGGCGGCGCCTGGCTGGCCTACCTGAAGACCTCCGGCGAACTCGTGCTGCGCAACCTCGCCACCGCCGCGGAGCGCAGCTTCCCCGGCGTCACCGACTATTCCTTCGCCCGCGACGGCAAGGCGCTCGTGTTCACCGTCGTCTCGGCCAATGGCGCGGAGAACGGCGTCTTCGCCGTCACGCCCGGCGACCCCGCCGCGCCCCTCGCCCTCGCCACCGGCCCCGGCCGCTACCGCAAGTTCGCCTGGGACCGCCGGCAAACCCAGGCGGCGTTCCTGAGCGATCGTGACGAGGCCTCCGCCGCCACGCCGCGCCTCGGTGTCTACCGCTGGGACCGCACCGCCGCGCCCACCGTGCGCGTGCTCGCGGCCGATGCGCGCGGCATTCCCGCCGGCTGGATCGTGAGCCCCGATGGCGCGCCCGCTTTCTCCTACGACGGCACGAAGCTCCACGTCGCCACCGCGCCCGCGCCCCGGCCGGTCGACCCGCGCGTGGCCGCGCAGCTCGACGAGGAAAAGGTCAGCGCCGACCTCTGGCGCTGGAACGACGACGTCATCCAGCCGCTGCAAAAGGTCCGCGCCGACCAGGAGCGCAAGCGCGCCTACGCCGGGGAACTCGACCTCGCCACCGGTCGCTTCGTCCAGCTGGCCGACCTTTCCCTGCAATCCGTGACCTTCAACGACGACGGCTCCAAGGCCTTCGGCCTCGACGACCGCCCGTACCGCCAGCGCGTCGACTACGACGGTTTCTACAACGACCTCTACCTCGTCGACGCCGCCACCGGCCGGCGCCAGCTCGTCGCCCGGCAGATCGGCGAGAAGGCCGGCGTCCGCTGGTCCCACGACAACCGCTGGATCGCCTGGTACGCGGACCGGCAGTGGTTCGCCGCCGACAGCCGCGACGGCTCGGTCCATCCGCTGACCAAGGACCTGCCGTTTGCCGTCCACGACGAGCGCCACGACATGCCGGAAATGCCCGGCGCTTACGGCACGTCCGGCTGGACGCGCGACGGCCAGTCGCTGCTGGTCTACGACCGCTACGATCTCTGGCAGGTGTTTCCCGACGGCCGGCCCGCCCGCAACCTGACCGGCGGCTATGGCCGCGCCCAACGGACCGAACTGCGCCTGCAGCCGCTCGAGGCGAACGAACCCGAGAACGAGCAGCGCGGCATCGATGTCACGTCGCCGCTGACCTTCCGCGGCGAGAACGAGAACACGCGCGCCACCGGCTTCCTGCGCTTCAATCCCGCCGGCGGCCCGCCCCGGACCCTCCTGTGGGCGGACAAGGACTACCGCTACGCCGGCCGCGCGCCCGAGGCCGACACGCTCATGCTCCTCGGCTCGTGCTTCGACGAGTTCCCCGACGTCCTCGTCACCGACACCACGTTCGGCGCCCCGCGCAAGGTCACCGCCGGCGGCGCGCAGCTCGAGCCGTTCCTGTGGGGTTCGGCGGAATTGATCAACTACCGCGACGCCGACGGCCGGCCGCTCGCCGCCATGCTTTGCAAGCCGGCGAACTTCGACCCGAAGAAAAAGTACCCGACGATCTTCTACATCTACGAACGGCTTTCGGCGAATGTGAACCGCTTCTTCCCGCCGGCGCCGACCGTCGTCATCGACCCCGCCTTCTACACGAGCAACGGCTACGTCATCGTCATGCCCGACATCGTCTACACCGAGGGCCACCCCGGCGAAAGCGCCTACCGCGGCGTCATGGCCGCGGCCGACGCCGTCGTGCAGCTCGGCATCGCCGACGAGCACGCGCTCGGCCTCGAGGGCCACTCGTGGGGCGGCTACGAGACCTGCTACATCCTCACCCGCACCGGCCGCTTCAAGGCCGCCGAGGCCGGCGCGATCGTCGGCAACATGACGAGCGCCTCGGCCGCCATCGGCAACAGCTCCGGCCGCTCGCGCCAGTTCAAGTACGAGAAGAACCAGAGCCGCATCGGCCCCAACCTGCAGGAGGCGCCGGAACTCTACATCGGGAACTCCCCGGTCTTCCAAGCGCACAAGGTCACCACGCCGCTGCTCATCCTGCACAACGACCACGACGACATCGTGCCGTGGCCGCAGGCCGTCGAGTTCTTCCTGGCGCTGCGCCGCCACGGCAAGGAGGCCTACCTCTTCAACTACAACGACGAGCTGCACAGCCTCCGCCGCCGCGCCGACCAGCAGGACTTCGCCCGCCGCATGCACCAGTTCTTCGACCACTTCCTCAAGGGCGCCCCCGCGCCCGCGTGGATGACCGACGGCATCCCGTACCTCGACCGCGACGCGGAGAAACTCCGCTTCCGCGACGCGCCACAACCAACAGGTGGAGCGCGCTGATCCCAACGCGCCCACGAACTCACGACCATTTCCAAACCCAGCGCGTTGAGGTCAACGCGCTCCACCTCAATGAAACGCATTCTATTCTGTCTCCTGTTCTCCGTCTCCTGTCTTCTGTCCTCTGTCACAGCGGCTTCGCCGCTGGAAGGCCGCTGGCGCCTCGACAAGGCCCGCAGCACCGCCCTCGACGGCTGGCATGAGTGGGACCTCGTCATCAGCGTAACGGGTGGGAAAGTCAGCCTGCGGCACGACCTCAAGTGGGGCCGCACCGCGTTCTCCGCCACCAACGTGCTCGACCTCGCCGGCCCGGCGCCGGTCCCGGGCTTCTTCCGGGTCGAGCAGCGCCACATGGCGCTCTACGCCGCCAAGGACGCACCCGCCACCGTGCGCGCCTCGTGGCTCGACCACGAGCGCACGCTGCGCGTCGAGGCCGACGCCCCGATCGAAATCTCCCAGGGCCAGGCCGTGATGCGGATCTACTCCGAATACCGCGTCCTCGAGGGCGACCAGGAACTTCTCCTCATCGAGCTGCACAGCTCGCGCCCCCGCCCCCTCGTCTACCGCTTCACCAAAATCACCTCGGAGAAATAAGCCATGCGCCGCCGCCTCATCCGCCTCCTGTCCTCTGTTCTCTGTCTCCTGCCCGGCCTCGCCGCAGCCCTTTTGGGCGCAGGCGGGTCCTCCGCGACAGCGGCCCCCGCCCGCGCCGCGAGCTACATGCGCTGGGATCTCGACTGGCGCGTCGATGGCGGCCTGCCCGACAAGGTCCTGCTCCTCAGCCTGCAGGGCCTCGCCAACCGCTCCGCCCCGCAGCTCTACGTCATCCACCCGCATGATTACCAATGGGAGATCACCGCGCCGCTCTTCGAGTTCTACCAGCGCAAGCACGGCGTGGAGTTCACCGAGCTCAAGACCCCCGAGGAGGCGCTGACCAAGTTCGCGTCCGCGGCCAAGGGCTACGTTGTCTGGGACCCCGCCGTCCCGGCGACCATGAACGTCGCCTTCACCATCGCCGGCCTCGAGGACGCCCTCGTCGTCACGCCCGCGCAGGTCGCCCTCGTGCAGCGGCACGGCCTGAAGCCGATCGACGACCTCCGCGGCCGCTACGACGGCCGGACCGACGCGCAGATCTACACCGACGCTTACACGCGCTACTGGGCCCGCTGCACGCATGATGCCGTCATGCTGATGGGCGGCCACCGCGGCGCGGTGCGCATGCCGGGCATGGCCGACTGGGGCGTGCGCCAGAAGATGTTCTTCCACGATCTTTCCGCCAATCCCGACCACCCCGAGGAGCTCGCGCTCGAGCAGAAGCTCTTCTCCGAGCTCAAGCCCGGCGCCACCGTCTTCGGCTGGCATGCCTACGGCAAGGACACCGAGGAACAGCACACCACGCTGCTCTCGAGCTACGGCCTCAAGATGGAGGGCCTGCACAACCTGCCCAACCTGAGCTTCAACTGTCAGTTCACCTTCACCCCGGGCTTCAAGTTCACCAACCACCACCACGTCGCCCGCGACGCGAAGCTCACGCCGGAAAAGAAGGTCTACCTCGCGTTCGTGCAGTCCGACAGCATCGGCATCGGCGTCTGGACCAAGCCGGGCCGCGGCAAGCTGCCCTTCGCCTGGCAGGTGACGATGAACTGGACGAAGTTCTCGCCCGCCGCCCTCGAGTACTTCCACGAGAGCGCCACGCCCAACGACTACTTCATCGGCGGCCTCTCCGGCCCGGGCTACATGTACCCGAACCATATCCCGGCCGACCGCTTCCCGCTCCTGATGCAGGAGGCCAACGAGCTCATGGCCGTGCTCGACGAGCGCGTGCTCGAGATCATGGACAACTCCGCCGCCGACGGGAACGTGGGCAACACCGATCTCACGAAGGAAACGGTCGACCGCTACTATGCCGCCTTCCCCAATGTCATCGGCTTCATCAACGGCTACGGCCCGTCCCGCACCCGCGATCTCCGCGACTCGCGGCCGCTGATCTCCTACGACTACTACATCGACCCGCGCCGCCCGCGCGACGAGGTCAGCGCCGACCTCAACGAGCTCATCGCGCTCAACGCGAAGCGGCCCTACTTCCTCCTCGTCCACGTCCGCGAGTCCAACGACGTGAACAGCCTCGTCGAGGTGACCAAGCAGCTCACCGGCCCCGTCGAGATCGTGCCGCTCGACGTCTTCCTCAAGCTCGCCGCCGCGGAGAAGACCTACACGACGCGCTACCAGGATCCGGCGGAGCCGAAGCACTTCCCGGGCTACAAGAAATAACCGTCCCTCCCCCGTTCATGCGCCGCCCCGCCTGCCTTCGCCGGATTCTCCTCGCCAGCGCGGCGCTCGCCACGGCCGCCGGGGCGATGACCGTCGACGGGCTCCGCGTCGAGGGCCGGGTGAACCCGCTGGGCATCGACACCCTGCACCCGCGCTTCAGCTGGCTGCTTCGCTCCGACCAGCGCGCCCAGCGCCAGAGCGCCTACCAGATTCGCGTGGTCACGCCGGCCGGGACCCGGGACGGCGCGGATCGCGAGGTGTGGGACACCGGCAAGGTCGTGTCCGACGAAACCTTCGGCCGCGAATACGCCGGTCCGGCCCTGCGCAGCGATGCGCGCTACTTCTGGCAGGTGCGCGTCTGGGGTGGCGAGGAGCGGCCTTCCGCCTGGTCCGCCCCCGCTTCCTGGCAGATGGGGCTGCTCACCCCGGCCGACTGGAAGGCGCGGTGGATCGGCACCGGCACCGACGCCGGCAGCCCGCTCCTGCGGCATGATTTCCAAATCAAGCGGAAGGTTGTCCGCGCCACGGCCTACGCCTACGCGTCCGGCTGGTACCGGCTCTTCGTGAACGGCCACGAGCTCACCGAGCGCGTGCTCACGCCGGTGAACTCCAACTACCCGAAGGGACTTTTCTACGACACCTACGACGTCACCCCGCTCGTGCAGGAAGGCGGCAACGCCGTCGGCCTGTGGCTCGGCTACGGCTACAACCGGAGTTACTCGAAGTACGGTTACCGCTGGGACGCACCCCCGGCCGGCCTGCTCCAGCTCGAACTCGCCTTCAGCGACGGCTCGACCCAAACGGTCGTCTCCGACGGCAGCTGGCAGTGGGCGCCCAGCCCGGTCGTCGAGAACGACATCTACCACGGCGAAACCTACGACGCCCGCCGCGATTCCCCCGGCTGGAGCCGCGCGGCCTTCGACGCCGGCGCCTGGCAACCCGTGACGTTGCGCGACGCGCCCGCCGGCCCGCTGAAGTCCTGCCCCTTTCCCGGCCTCGCCGTCGCCGCCGATCTCCGCCCGGTGAAGGTCACCGAGCCCAAGCCCGGCGTTTTCATCTTCGACCTCGGCCAGAACATCGCCGGCTGGACGCGCCTGAAAACCGCCGGCCCCGCCGGCACGCGCATCGTGCTGCGGCACGCCGAGGAACTGCACCCGGATGGCACGCTCGACGTGACGACCAACCGGGCCGCGCGCGCCACCGACACCTATGTGACCTCCGGGCGCGGCGACGAGACCTACGAACCGCGCTTCACCTACCATGGCTTCCGCTACGTGGAGGTGACCGGTTATCCCGGCACGCCCACGGCGGACAGCCTCACCGGCCGCGCCGTGCGGGCGGCGGTCGAGGAAGCCGGCTCCTTCCGCAGCTCCGATCCGGTGCTCAACCGGATCCACGGGAACTTCCGCTGGAGCATCGCCAACAACCTCGTCGGCATCCCCACCGACACCGCCACGCGCGACGAGCGCACGCCCTGCCAGATGGATTCGCTCGCGGTCGAGGACGCGGCGATCGCGAACTTCGCCCTCGGCCCGTATTATTCCAAATGGCTGAATGACATCGCCGGCGACGGCGGCACCCTGCCGAACTGGACCGGCGACCAGGTCGTGCTGCCCTGGCTGCTGTACCAGTACTACGGCGACCGGCGCATCCTGGCGCAGCACTTCGCCAACATGCGGCAGGTGGTCGACCGGTTCGCCGCCACCGCGGAGGAGAACAAATACTGGAGCGCCGGCTTCGGCGACTGGGCCCCGCCCAACGCCGGCGGCTCGTACGAGGGCAGCTTCAGCGAGGGCGAGCTGGTCGCGCGGGCCTTCTTCTTCCGCTGCGCCCGGATCGTCGCGGACACCGCGGAGGTGCTCGGCGACCGGGACGCCGCCGCGCGCTACGCGGCGCAGGCCGGCCGCCTGCGGGATGAATTCGAGCAGCGCTTCTTCAATCCCGCCACCGCGACCTACAGCAGCGGCCGGCAGGTCACCTCGGTGCTGCCGCTCGCCTTCGACCTCGTCGCGCCGGAGCAGCGCGCGGCCGTCGTGACGGCGCTGCGCCGGCGGCTCGAGGGCGCCGACGGCGGTAGGCTCGACACCGGCATCTTCGGCACGCGCTATCTTTTTGAGACGCTGATCGACCATGGCTGCACCGACCTCGCCTTCGCCGTGCTGACGCAGCCGGGTTACCCGGGCTACGCCGACCAGGTCGCCCGGGGTGCAACGACGACCTGGGAGCAGTGGTCGTTCCATGGGAGCATGCAGACCCACGACCACGCGATGTTCGCCGGCCCGGACGCCACGCTCTTCTCGCGCTTCGGCGGCATCCGCGCGGCCGCACCGGGATTTCGCGCGGTGAATATTCATCCGGTTTTTCCCGCGGGCCTGTCGTTCGTCGAATGCTCGCGCGAGACGCCGGTCGGGAAAATCGCGAGCAACTGGCGGCGCACCGGCGGCAGCCTGCTCCTGCACATAAGCATTCCTGCCAATGTCCGCGCGCGCGTCTTCATTCCCGCCGCCGCCGCGCAGTTTGTCCACGAATCGGGCCGCGCCTTGCTTGAGGCGCCGGGCGTGCTGGACGTCGGTGCCGGGGACCACGCGGTCATCGTGACCGTCGGCTCCGGCGACTACGACTTCACGCTGCCGTCACCGCCCGCCACCCCGCTCTCCTCCCCGCCCTGATGCACACGCCCTCCCGCCGCACGTTCCTCCGGAGCTCCGCGCTCCTCGCCGCCTCGCTGCCGCTCGCCCGCCTCGATCTTCGCGCCGGGACCGCGCCGGCCCCCGCCGTCCCCGCGCCGCAGCGCGGCCTGATCTTCGCGCCGGAGGACCTGCCGCGCATCCGCGCCAACCTCGACCTGCCCCGCTGCGCCGAGATCCGGGCCATGCTGCGCGACGTGGATTTTGCCGCCGAGCTGAAGTTCCTCCGCGAGGAGGTGCGCTACAACAACCACGTGGTCGACTTCGGCCGCGTGTGGAAGGACGTGGAAAACGGCGCGTTCGCCTACGCCGTCTGGGGCGACCCGCGCCAGCGCGACCTCGCCCTGCTCGCGATGCAGCGGCTCTGCGACTACCCGCGCTGGGATTATTTCCTCGAGGGCGGCAAGCACACCATCGGCATCCAGCGCGCCTCCGAGGCCACCATCGCCGCCTGCTACGCCCTCGACTGGCTCGGCGCCGCCGTGCCCGCCGCGCTCCGCGACGCGCTCGAACGGAAGATCGTCACCGAGGGCGCGCCCGCCTGCTACCGTACGCTCTACGGCATGAAGTATCCCGACCGCGTGCAGGGTTGGACCTTCGACCCGGAGGACGACTACCCGCAGGCCTATCGCGTCAGCCTCGCGCGCTGGCCGCTCATCCTCAACGCCACCAACCTCAAGGTCATCCCGATCGGCGGACTCAGCCTCGCGGCCGTCTGGTTCCATGGCCGCCACCCCGACGCGGCGAAATGGCTGCAGCTCGCCCGCCAGAGCGCCCAGGCCTTCTCCACCATGTACGGCAGCGACGGCGCCTACGACGAGGGCGTCGGTTACTGGGGTTACACGACCACGCACATGATCATGGCGGCCGAGGCCATCTACCGCCGCCTCGGCGTCGACGACCGCCAGCTCGTCAATTACCCGGGCACCATCCGCTACGCCCTCAGCCTCGCGTCGCCCTGCAAGGGCGGCCTCATCGCGGACCCGAAGCTCACGACCGCCTACAACGCGACGCCCAAGGGCAACTACGATCCCGCGCAGGACCTCGTCAACTTCAGCGATTCCGGCACCGGCATGGACATCTCCGCCGCCGGCTGGGTCGGCGCCACCGCGAACGACCCGCTGTCCCATTACGTCGCCAAGCATGTCGGTTCGCTGCGCCTGCTCCAGGGCGCGATCTGGTACCACCCCGAGGCGCCCGAGCAGGCGCCCGGCGCGGAATTGAAGGACGTCCGCCTCAGCAACGACTGGGTGACTTCGCGCACCGGCTGGGCGCCCGACGACACGGTCGTCGGCCTGCGCAGCGGCGGCCCGAGCAACCACGAGCATGCCGACCGCAACAGCGTGGTCTTCAAGGCGCATGGCGACCGTCTCTTCCACGATCCCTTCCACGCGGGTTATTCCTACACCACGCCGCAGTGGATTCTCCGCCTGACCGCCGCGCACACCGCCGTCCTCATCGACGGCCAGGGCCACCAGTACCATGACGGCCACGAGGGCACCAACTCCTCGCACGCGTCCGCCAGCGTCACCGACTTCCGCACCGGCGCGGGCTGGATGACCGTCACGAGCGATGCGACCGAGGCCTATGCGCTCGTGCGGCCCGACACGAAGTTCGTGGCCCGCACGCTCGTCTTCCTCAAGCCCGACGTCCTGCTCCTGCTCGACCGCGTGCAGCTCGGGGCCGCGGCGCCCGTGCAGCTGCGCTTCCAGGTTTTCAACGAGGACGGCAACGGCCAGGTCGGCGCCAGCGGCGGCACCTTCGCCATCGACCGCCCCTTCGCGTCGTTGCGCGCCACCGTGGCCGCGACCGGCGCCGTGAGCGCCGCCACCGGCAAACTCGCGATGCCGGAAAGCGCCGGCATTTATCCGTTCGCCGAGGTCGTCTCCGCCGGCGCCACGACGCACGAGGTGCTCACCGCGTGCACCACCGCGCCCGCCGGCGAGGCGCATGGCACGCTCGCCGTCACCCGCACCGCGGAGGGCTGGCGCGTGACCGGCACCCACGCCGGGCAGAAAATCGACGTCACGATCCAGTCCGCCGCACCCGTGCCCACGGTCACCATCGCCTGACCGCTCCTCCGTCACCTGTCTCCTGTCTCCTGACCTAATGCCCGCCTTCAACACCCTCAATGGCGTCGACTATGCCCTCGTCGCGCTTTATTTCGCCATCGTGATTTTCGTGGGCTTCTATGCCGCGCGGAAAAACCGCGGCACCGATGACTACTTCAAGGGCGGCGGCCAGGTGCCGTGGGTCCTGGCCGGCCTGTCGAACTGGGTCACGGGCTTCTCGGCCTTCATGTTCGTCGCCGCCGCCGGCTTCACCTACCGGCTCGGGGTCGGCGCCATCATCGTCTTCACGATGGCGACCTGGGCCTACCTGCTCGGCTATTTCTACTTCGCCAAGATGTGGCGCCGCGCCCGCCTCGACTCGCCGCTGCAGTTCCTCACCAAGCGCTACTCGCCCTCGACGACCTATTTCTACTCGGTGACGTCGATCCTGCCGCAGATCGTCGGCATCGGGCAGGGCCTGTACATCCTCTGCATCTTCATCTCCACGGCCCTCGGCTTCGGCGACCGCACCTTCCACCTGCTCGGCCTCGAGTTCAACGGCCTGCAGGCCTCCATCCTCGTGGTCGGCGTCGTCGTGGTCTTCTACACCGTGGTCGGCGGCCTCTGGGCGGCCATCCTCACCGACGCCGTCCAGTCGATCATCATCATCGTGATGACGGTGATCATCTTCCCGGTCTCCTATCTCTACCTCGGCCACGGCGGCGGCTTCATCGCCGGCTTCCAGCGCATGCTCGCGGAAGTGCCCGACGGCTACCTGCGCCCCGACGGCATGGCCGCCAACCCGTGGTTTCTCCTCGGCTACTTCCTCAACACCCTCCTCGGCTACAACGTCGCCTGGCACCTCGCGCAACGCTACTACAGCGTCCCCGACGAGCGCGGCGCGCGCAAGATGGCCCTGCTCTGCGCGATCCTCTCGTTCTTCGCCCCGCTGATGTGGATCCTGCCGGTCATGGCGTCGAAGGTGATCTTCCCCGACCTGAACTCGCTCTGGCCCTCGCTCAAGGACCCGTCGGAAGCCTCCTACGTCTCCCTCGCGCTCCTGCTCCTGCCGCACGGCCTGGTCGGCTTCGTCGTGTCCGCCGTGCTCTCCGCCACGCTCGGCCAGGCCAACGACGCGTGCAACTGGCTGTCGGTGACGATCACCCGCGACATCTACGTGCCGCTGCGCAAGCGCGCCTCCGGCGCCGCGCCGACGGACCGGCAGCAGATGCGCGTCGCCCGCATCGCCATGCTGGTCATCGGCGTGCTCGGCGTCATTGTCGCCTTCTACATCCCGCGCTTCGGCGGCGCCTTCGAGTTCGCGCTGCAGTACTATTCCCTCGTCGCCGCCTTCATGATGCCCGTGGCCCTCGGCATGATCTTCCGGAAAACCCCGTGGTGGTCCGGCATGGCGTCCTGCTCCGCCGCCCTCGTCGTCGCCATCGCCCTCACGATGGCCGGCGTCTGGCGCGACAACCCGGTCGCCCGCAACGTGCTCAGCGAGGCCGTCGTCGCCACGCTCGTGTTCGCCCTCTCGGCCTTCTGGTACCGCGCCGACGACCCGCGCCACGCCGCGCTGCACCAGCTCGACCGCGACCTGCGCACGCCGGTGCCCGACGCCCCGCCGTCCGCGCGCGGCGGCCTGCAGGTTTACGGCGTCATCGGCGCCATCTCCATCCTGCTCGGGCTCGTGCTCGTCGCCTGCATGGCACTGCCGGGCTCGGTCGTCGCCCCGGCGACCCACAACCTGACCGCGGGCATCATCCTGATCCTGCTCGGCGCCCTGCTCCGCCGCGTCGCCGCCCGGGCGGGCGCGCCCGCCTGAACCATGCGCCTGCCCGCCCGCCTTTACCGCCAGTTCGACGCCGACGCCACCCGCGCGGTGCCGGGCGAGGGCTATGCCGGCTGGCACACGGTGGAGGCCGAGCTTTCGCCCCGGCACACCGCGCTGGTCGTCATGCATGCGTGGGACTGCGGCGCGCCCGGCGAACATCCCGGCTGGCGCCGCGCGGTCGAGTACCACCCGCGCGCCCAGCACATCCTCGAGGAAGTTTTTCCGCCGCTGCTCGCCGCCGTGCGCGCGTCGCCGCTGCCGGTTTTCCACGTGGTCGGCGGCCGCGACTACTACTCGCACCTGCCGGGCTTCCAGGAAACCACCCTGCTCATGCGCCCGGTGCCGCGGCCGCCGCTGGTCGCCCAGGACCGCGTGTTCAAGCGCATGCAGGCCCTGCGCCGCGCCGCGGGCTCGCCGGGGCAGCACAATGCCGCTGACGTCGCCAGCGGCTTCGCGCGGCTCGACTTCGCCCCGCAGGCCCGGCCGCAGGATGGCGAGGGCATCGCGGAGGACGGCGACCAGCTCGCCGCGCTCTGTCGCGCCCACGATGTCAACCACCTCATCTACGTCGGCTTCGCCCTCAACTGGTGCCTCTTGATGTCGCCCGGCGGCATGGTCGACCTCGCGCGTCACGGCTGCCTGTGCTCGACGATCGCGGAAGCCACCACCGCCGTCGAAAACGCCGCCACCGCGCGCGGCGAACGCGAAAAGGAGCAGGCCCTCTGGCGTGTCGCCGTCGAATTCGGCTTCGTCTTTAATCTCGGCGATTTCCTCGCCGTGCTGCCCTCCGTCCCGACTTCCCCCTCATGAATCCGCAATCCGTCCTCGCCCTGCATGGCGGCCCGAAGGCCGTCACCACGTCCCGCCCGCCCCTCTCCCGCTGGGGCGCCGAAGAACTCGCCCGGCTCACCGCCATGGTCGGCCAGAAATCGCTGTTCTACGTCAACGGCCCGCAATGCGCCGACCTCGCCGCGGAGTTCCGCAAGACCTATCCCGCGAAGTGGCTCATGCCGACCTCGTCCGGCACCGCCTCGCTCCATGTCGCCGTCGCCGCGCTCCAGCTGCCGCCAGGCTCGGAGATCATCACGTCGCCCATCACCGACATGGGCTCGGTCATCGGCATCCTCTACCAGCAGCTCGTGCCGGTGTTCGCCGACATCCAGCCGCACACCTACAACCTCGACCCGGCCGAAATCCGCCGCCGGATCACGCCGAAGACCCGCGCGATCATGGCGGTGCACCTCACCGGCTACCCGAGCGACATGGAGGCGATCATGGCCATCGCGAAGGAACACAACCTCTACGTCATCGAGGACTGTGCCCAGGCCTGGGGCGCCCAGTACCGCGGCAAACCCGTCGGCTCCTGGGGCCACCTCGCCTGCTACTCGTTCAACGAGTTCAAGCACGTCAGCTGCGGCGACGGCGGCATCGTCGCCACGAACGACGAGCGCTTCGGCCCGACGCTCACCAAGTGGGCCGACAAGTTCTACGACCGCAACAACAGCGCCGACGCGCGCAACCCCACGAGCCTCGCGCCCAACTACCGCATGAGCGAACCCCAGGCCGCCGTCGCCGCCGGCCAGCTCAGCAAGCTCCCCGCCATCATCGCCGGCCACGTCCGCGCCGGCTCGCGCCTGCTCGGCCGGCTGCAGGCACTCGCGCTGCCCGGCATCGCCCTGCCTGCGGTCGACCCCCGCGACCGCCACAGCTTCTGGTTCTGCCTGTTCCGCCTCGACCTCGCGCGCTTCCGCTGCACGCGGGACGAGTTCGCCGCCGCGCTCGCTGCCGAGGGCGCCGTCGCCTCGCCGGGTTACATCCCGCGCCCGGTCTACCGTTATCCGCTGTTCCAGAACCACAACTTCTTCGCCGGCCAGTGGCCGCTGCGCGACGCCGGCCTGACCACGATGGACTACCGCCAGGTCAGCTGCCCCGTCACCGAGGCCGTGCTCGCCGACAGCATTTCCCTCCCCGTCAACCCGACCATGACCGACGAAATCGCCGATCAGACCGCCGCCGCCGTGGCCAAGGTCGCGCGCTTCTACGCCCGCTGACTTTCGAATCCGCCATGCGAATCATCGACATCCACGCGCATCCCATCCTGCGCCACGACCACCGCGGCCCCGCCGGCGCCGACCGGCTGATCGCGCGCGCCCAGGCGCACGGCATCCGCCACCTCGTCGTGCTCGGCGACGTGCTGGCCTTCGGCCGCTCGCCCAAGGCCGCGCAGCTGCGGACGATCAACGACGAGACCTACGCGCTCATGCGGCGCCACCCGGGTTTCATCACCGGCTTCTGCCACCTCAACCCGACGCTCGGCGCCCGTGCCGTGCGGGAGGAGGTCGAGCGCTGCGTCGCCCGCGGCTTCCGCGGCCTCAAGCTCGAGATCGCCAACAACGCCGCCGACGCGTCGATGAACCCGCTGATGGCAGCGGCGCGCCAGCACCGCCTCATCGTCCTGCAGCACGCCTGGAGCATGACCAAGATCGGCGAGCGCGCCTTCCACACCGATCCCGAGGACGTCGCCACGCTGGCCAAACGCTTTCCCGATGTCCGCATCATCATGGCCCACCTCACCGGCTGCGGCGTGCGCGGCGTGCAGGCGGTGAAAGCCTGCCCCAACGTCGTCGTCGACACCTCCGGCGCCGCGCCGGAAACCGGCATCGTCGAGTACGCCGTCGGGGAACTCGGCGCCGACCGCATCCTCTACGGCTCCGACGTGCCGATCCGTGACTTCGGCGTGGCCATCGCCCGCATCACCGGCTCGCACCTCGATGCCGCCACGCAGCGGAAAATCCTCCACGACAACGCGGCCAAACTGCTGGATCTGAGCTGACAATTCCCATGCCCTCCATCCACACACCCCGGCCTACGGCCACCCCTCTCGAGAGGGGACCCAAACCCACGCCTACAGAGCTCCCCTCTATCAAGAGGGGTGCCCGCAGGGCGGGGTGTGTCGGTTCGACTCTTTCCCCATGACCACCTTCGACGCCAACACCTGGACCGGCCGCTGGCCGTTTTCCTTCGCCGACACGCACACGCCGCGTTCGCTCGCCGCGCACCTTGCGCGCCACGGCATCGCCCGCGCGCTCGTGTCGCCGCTCGACGCCGTCTTCGCCCCCGCCCCGCAGCCGGCGAACCGGGAGCTGCTCGCCGCCACGCGCGGCCGGCGCGGGCTCGTGCCCGTCCCCGTGATCAACCCAGCCCTCGCCGGCTGGCGCGAGGACCTCGCGGCCGTCGCCGCCGACCCGCGCGTGCGCGCGGTGCGCCTGCTGCCGAACTACCATGACTACCAGCTCGGCGCCCCGTGCGTCGACGAACTGCTCGCCGCGCTGGCGAAGCGCCGCCTGCGCTCCGTCGTGCAGGTGCAGCTGATCGACCACCGCCACGAGTACCACGCGATGACCCTCAAGCCCGTCCCCGCGGCCGACCTCGCCGCACTGCTCCAGCGCCACCGCCGCCCGGTGCTCGCCAGCGGCCTCATGCGCCCCGACCTGCTCCAGCTCGCGCCGAAATTCCCGCACCTGCTCGCCGACCTCTCGTTCGCGGAATGGCACGACACGATGGAACACCTCCGGGCGAAGGTCTCCGTGCGCCAGCTCGCCTTCGCCTCGCACACCCCGCTGCTGATCACGGCTGCGGCGCGGGCCAAGCTCGACACCTCCACCCTGCGCGCCGCCGAGCGCGCGCAGATCGCCGCCGGCAACCTCCGCCGCTTCCTCGGCGCCTGACCTGCGCCGCCCGAACACCCGTTTTTATGCGCACCCTTCCCATTACGGACTACGACATCGAAATTCTGCTCTCTGCCCCGACCCCGGCCGCGACGGCCGCCTTCGCCGGGCTGCCCTTCGATTTCCTCGTGCTGGGCGTCGGCGGCAAGATGGGCACGACCACCGCCGTCATGCTGCGCCGCGCGCTCGACTCCGCCGGCCGGCGCGATGCGCGCGTCATCGGCGTCTCGCGCTTCAGCCGCCCGGAAGGCCGGCGCGAGCTGGAATCGCTCGGCGTCAGCACGCTGCCGTGCGACCTCGCCAACGCCGCGGCCCTCGCCGCCCTGCCGTCCGCGGCCAACATCCTCTTCCTCGCCGGCCAGAAATTCGGCACGTCGGACTCGCCGGGGCTGACCTGGGTCCAGAACACCGTGGTGCCCGCGCTGGTGGCGCAGCGGTTCCGCGACTCGCGCATCGTCGTGTTTTCCACCGGCTGCGTCTATCCGTTCGTGCCGGTGACCGGCCCGGGCGCGAACGAGGCGGAACCCGTCGCCTTCCTCGGCGAGTACGCCAGCACGTGCGTCGGCCGCGAGCGCGTGTTCATGCACTACGGCCGGGAATACGGCACGCCGCTGCTGATCTACCGCCTCAACTACGCGGTGGAGCTGCGCTACGGCGTGCTCGTCGACCTCGCGCTCAAGGTGGCGCGGGGCGAGACCGTCGACCTCACCATGGGCTGGCTCAACTGCATCTGGCAGGGCGACGCCTGCGCGCGCGCCATCCAGGGCCTCGCCCTCGCCACCAATCCCGCCCGCATCCTCAACATCACCGGCCCGGAAAAGCTCCGCATCCGCGACCTCGCCGTGGCCTTCGGCCGGCGCTTCGGCCGGACACCGGTGTTTGCCGGCACCGAGGCCCCGAGCGCCTGGCTGGCCGACGCCGCCGAATCCATCCGGCTCTTCGGCCCGCCATCCGTGCCGGTGTCCGCCATGATCGACCTCATCGCCGCCCACGTGCAGGCCGGCGGCCGCCTGCTCGGCAAACCCACCCACTTCGAAACCCGCGACGGGAAATTCTAACCCGCAGCCCATAACTCATTCGCCCGTATTTTAACCACGGATTCCACGGATCGGTACGGATCAAACCCGGACCTGCGGAAGCTCGCTCCGGGCAATCCGTAGTCATCCGCGAAATCCGTGGTTAAAAGAACCCGCCCTCCTTTCCCTTCCATGAATCTCCGCTCCCATTTCCTCGCCGGCCAGGTGATGCCTGCGCACCCGCTGGCCCTCGACCGCCACCGGAAGTTTTCCGAAAAGCACCAGCGCGCGCTGACCCGCTACCAGCTCGCCGCCGGCGTCGGCGGCCTCGCGGTCGGCGTGCACTCGACCCAGTTCGAGATCCGCGACCCGCAGCACGCCCTGCTCCGCCCGGTGCTCGAGCTCGCCGCCGAGACCGCCCGCGCCGAGCTGGCCGCCCGGCCGCGCGACGTCGCGCTCGTGGCCGGCGTCTGCGGCCGCACCCCGCAGGCCGTCACCGAGGCGGAACTCGCCCGCGGGCTTGGCTACCACGCCGGCCTGTTGAGCATGGCCGCGTTCCGCAGCGAACCGGAGTCCGCCATCCTCGCGCACGTCGCGACCATCGCCGGGATCCTGCCGGTCGTCGGCTTCTACCTGCAGCCCGCCGTCGGCGGCCGCGTGTTCAGCTACGCCTTCTGGCGGAAGTTCGCCGAGATCCCCGGGATCGTCGCGATCAAGATCGCGCCCTTCAACCGCTACCAGACGATTGATGTCGTGCGCGCCGTCACCGCCGCCGGCCGCGATGACATTGCGCTCTACACGGGCAACGACGACACGATCGTCACCGACCTGCTCACGCCCTTCACCTTCACGCACAACGGCCAGCCCGTCACCCGCCGCATCATCGGCGGCCTGCTGGGGCACTGGGGCGTGTGGACGCGGGCCGCGGTGAAGCTCTTCGCCGAGATCCAGGCCGCCGCGCGCCAGCCGCAGCTGGATGCAGCCTGGCTGGGCCGCGCCAACGTGGTCACCGACATGAACGCCGCGGTCTTCGACGCGGCCAACCGCTTCAGCGGCTGCATCCCGGGCATCCTCGAGGTGCTGCGCCGCCAAGGCCTCGTTGAAACCAACCACTGCCTCAACCCCGACGAAGTGCTCTCGCCGGGCCAGGCCGAGGAGCTGACCCGTGTCAGCGCCGCGTATCCCGGCCTGGTCGACGACGACTTTGTCGCGGAGCACCGCGACGCCTGGCTGCGCTGAACATGGCCGCGGTTTTTCCCATTTCATCCCGGTGGAGCGCGTTGACCCCAACGCGCTTCGGATGTCCGCCACCCCAAACAACGCGTTGAGGTCAACGCGTTCCACCTTTCCATGCCCAACCCCAACCTGCCCAAAACCCCCGAGGAACTTCTCGCCCGCATGGTTTCGTTCGAAACCGTCAACCCCGAGTTCGGCGGCCCGGCCGGCGGCGAAGCCCGGCTGGCCGTTCACCTCGAGGACCTCGCCGCCGCCTGGGGCCTGAGCAGCCAGCGCTACCCCGCCGGCGAAGGCCGGTTCAATCTCCTTGTCTTTTGCGAGGCGGGACCAGGGTCGGAGTGGCTGCTCTTCGAGAGCCACCTCGACACCGTGGGCGTCGCGGGCATGACCGTGCCGCCCTTCGAGCTCACCGCCGACGGCGACCGGCTCCACGGCCGCGGCGCCTGCGACACGAAGGGTTCCGGGGCGGCGATGCTCTGGGCCTTGAAGGAATACGCCGCGACCAGCGACCGGCCGCGCCACGCCGGCGTGATCTTCTCCGTCGACGAGGAGACGCGCATGACCGGCGCACGGGCCTTCGCCGGCGGCGCGCTCAAGGATTTCCCGCGGCTCCGCGGCATCATCGTGGGCGAGCCCACGCAGCTGCGCCCGGTCGTGGCGCACAACGGCGCCCTGCGCTGGCGCTCCATCACGCGCGGGGTGGCGGCGCATTCCTCCGACCCGGCCAAGGGACGTTCCGCAATCGCGGCCATGCTGCCGGTCATCGCCGCGCTCGAGGAGAAATTCATCCCGCTCGCACGCCGCGAGTTCCCGCTCACCGGCCGCGCCGCCGCCAGCATCAATGTCATCCGCGGCGGCACGGCCGTGAACATCATCCCCGACTGCTGCGAAATCCTCTGCGACCGCCGGCTCGTGCCCGGCGAGGACGCCGCCCAGGTCCTGGCCGAACGCGACGCCGCGCTCGCCGGGCTCGCCGTCGAGCACGACGAACAGTACCTCGCGCCGCCGCTGCCGCCGGGCCGCTCGGCCGCGCTGCACGAGTGGATGCGGCCCGCCTTCACCGCCACGGGGCTCGACGCCGGCGCGACCGGCGCGACCTACGCCACCAACGCCAGCCACTACGCCGCCGTCGGCGCCGCCGTGCTGGTGCTCGGCCCCGGCAGCATCAGCCAGGCCCACACCAAGGACGAATGGCTCGACCGCTCCGCGTTCCACAAGGCCATCGTCCTCTACGGCGTGCTGCTCCGCCTGCCGGCGTGACCGCGGTCAGCTTTCAGCGATCAGCCTTCAGCCAATCCAACTCTTTCCCATGCGCCGCCTCCTCATCCTTCTGTCCTCCGTCCTATCTCTTCTGTGCTCTGCAAGCGCCGCGCCCGCGGCGCCCCTGCCGACCCTGCCGCCCGCCCTCGTCGAGCGCGCCGTGCGCCTGAAGGCGCCGCGCTGGAAGTTCGTCGAGAAGGCCGTCATGCGCGAGATCCCCGAAACCTTCGCGCTGCAGGTCACCGCCGTCGCCGCCTTCCAGGAACCCGGCCTCGTCGTCGACGGCAAGACGCTCGCCACCCACCTCGCCGAGAAGCTCCGCTCCATCCTCGTCACGCCGCGTCCCTCGCCGCAGGCGGACGGCAGCACCAACGAACCCGAGTCGCTCGGCGGCATCGGCGGCTGGACCCACCACGTGCCGGCCCACGTCCTCCTGCTCGCCAAGCGCACCCCGGCGGTCTGGTCCCAGCTCTCCGCCGACGAAAAGGCCCGCGCCGACCTGCTGATGCAGGCCCTCGCCCTCGCGGCGCACTTCTGCCTCGATGACGACAACGACTATTACCTCCGCCTCGACGGCTGGTCGCTCAACCACAAGACGTGGAACCCGAACATCGCGGAGGGCTATGCCGACGTCATCGTCACCGCCTCCCTCTATTTCGGCCCCGACGCGCTGAACGCCTTCTTCAAGTCCTTCGATTTCGACGCGTTCATCGCCCGGCTCGAGGCGGCCAATTTCCAGAACATCAAGCGCGGCTGGACCTGGACGCCCGCGATCCGGAACCTGATGATGCACGGCGGCGAGATCGCGGTCCCCGCCGACCAGATGCTCGCGCAGGGCGTCATCTCGCGCGGCGCCGGCGTGCGGAACGACTTCACGCTGAACGGCGACTCCCTGCACGAACCGTGGCTGATCTTCCGCGGGCAGGCGCTGCGCATGTTCTCCAAGGTGGTCCGCACCCGCGTCGAGGTGGGCGACGGCCCCGTCACCACCTCGCGCCTGCTCCATGACGCCACCAACGCCGACGTGTCGCCGTGGGAAGGCCAGATGGGCATGTTCCACGAGTTCGAGACCACGGACTGGAACGGCACGCGCACGAGCCTCCAATACGCCTACGAGGGCGCGATGATCATCATCCCCACCGCCGTCACGCTGAAGCTCGTCGGCGCCTGGGATGCCGGGCGCGGCGGCGATGTCCTCGAGCGCCGCATGGGCGTCGGCATGTCCGACCTGCTCTTCAAGGCGAAGGAAGGCTACCTCGGCTATTCGCAGGCGAAGTTCTACGAGACCCACTGGGAAAAGAACCTCGCGCCGATGGGCGCGGATTTCATCGTCGGCCTCTGGCAAACCTACTTCGCGCCGCCGCCGGCGCCGGCGAAACAAGGGAATCTTGAAAACTGAAAATCGTGTAACCTTGAAATCGTGAAACCGCTGCTTTCTCGCCTCCGTCATTTTCGAGATTTCAAGCTTACGAGATTACAAGGTTTCAAGATTCCCCGGCTCGTAAGCGCTCTGCTCCTCTGCGGCCTCGTTGCCCGCGCCGCGCCGGCCGCGCCCGAGGCGACCCCCACCGAGCTTCCCGGCGCCGAGAGCTTCGTCTATCGCGACGGCCCGCAGCCGATGCGGCTGTTCGTCGTGAAGCCCGCGGGCTGGAAGGCCGGGGACAAGCGTCCGGCCCTTGTGTTTTTCTTCGGGGGCGGCTGGACCACCGGCACGCCCGCCAGCTCGGTCTTCTGGGCGAAGTTCGCCGCGGAGCTCGGCTTGGTCGGCATCGCGCCCGACTATCGCACGAAGGGCCGCTTCGACACGCCGCCGCAGGCCGCCGTCGCCGATGCGCGCGCCGCGCTGCACTGGGTCCAGGTTCACGCCGCCGAACTCGGGCTCGATCCCGCGCGCATCGCCGTGGGCGGAAATTCCGCGGGCGGGCACGTCGCGCTCTGGACCGCCATCACGTCCGCGCCCCCGGGCTCCAGCCCCGGGGAATCGCCGCGGGCCAAGCCGGCCGCGCTCATCCTGTTCAGCGCCGTGTCCGACACCTCCGCCGCAACCGGCTACACGCCGCAGCGCTTCGGCGCGGACACCACCACCCTGTCCCCCGTCCATCAGCTCGACGCCGTCATGCCGCCGGTCCTGGCGTTCCATGGCGACGCCGACAAAACCGTGCCGCTGCGCCAGGCGCTCGCCCTGCGCGACCGGCTCAACGCCACCGGCAACACCTGCGAACTGCACATCGTGCCCGGCGGCGGCCACAACTTCGGCAACGACGTGCCGGAATGGCAGCAGAAGTCCCGCGACCTCATCCGCGACTTCCTCTTCCGACAAGGCTTGGGTGGAACGCGTTGACCCCAACGCTTTGTTCGACGCCGGCAACCGGCGTGTTGGGGCCAACCCGCTCCACCTACGGAAAAGTAACGGTCCCGCGTTTGAACGGGATGCACCCCTCGCAGAAGCTCCGGCATGCGCAACTATCCCGGGCGTCTTCATCATAAAACTCCGTCTTGGGCCGCCAGCGAGGCGTTGTTTCACATCCGCATCCGCACCGACCCCGCGAATATCCGCCCGCTCACTGAAGTTCAGCTCTCAACCGACCTTCTGGCCGCTGCGGAACGCTACCAGCGCTTGGGTCGCTGGTGGTGTGTGCTGTTCCTCCTCATGCCGGATCATTTGCACGCCCTCCTCAGGTTTCCGTACAATTCCGCCTTGGCAGAAACCGTCCGCAGTTGGAAGCGAGGCACAACGCGGTTCCAAAAAGTAACGTGGCAGGAGAATTTCTTCGATCATCGCCTGCGCAATGAAAAGGAAGCGCAGGAAAAATGGCACTACATACGCCTCAATCCCGTCGTGAAGGGATTGTGCGCCTCCGAAAATCAGTGGCCACACCACTGGTCCGGTGGAACGCGTTGACCCCAACGCGTTTTCCGACGTTCCCCACCCGAAGCGCGTTGGGGTCAACGCGCTCCACCCGGGTCCCTGCGGCGATCGCTCACCACCACCCGCGCTGCGTGGCCGCGTTCAGGGCGTCCTCGACCGGCGCCAGCTCGGGATGCCAGAGGCGCTCCCATTCGAGACTGACGGGGCCGTTGTACTCGGCGCGGATCACCTTGCGCAGCGGCGCCATCGGGAACTCGCCTTCGCCCGGCAGCCGGTAGCTGAAGGCATGCTTCCCGCTCGGGATGCTCACGCTGTCCTTCACGTGCAGGTGCACGACATGCGCCTTGATCGCGCGCCAGGTGTCGACGGGGTTCTCGCGGCCGACCTTCCACGTGTGGTGCGTGTCCCACAGGATGCCGGCGCCCGGCGCCAGCCGCTCGAAACCGAGGATCGAGGCCGACGTGGCAAGCGCGTCATGCGTCTCGACCATCAGGTCCGCCCGCCATTTGTTTTCCGCGCGCAGCGCCCGCCACCACGCGACGGTGTCGGCCATGGCCCGGTGCGTCGCCGCGTCGCCCACGTGCCCGCCATCGAACACGCGCAGGCGCGGCACGCCGAGCGCCTCGGCCCAGGGCAGGAATTTCAGGAAGTCCGCCCGCTGCTCCGGCGTGTTCTCCGCCAGCTTGAGCGAGGTATCCAGCGAAAGGATCTTCACCGGCGAGGATCGCAGTTTCGCGGCCAGCTTCCCGGGCGCGCCATAGGCCGCCGCAAAATGCGCGGGCAGGTCGATCGTGCCGGCGAGGGCGCGCAGCTCGACCCCGGGCAGGCCGTGACGGGCGGCCAAAGCCAGCGTTTGCTCGAGGTTCAGCTCGGGGCTGCCCAGCGACGAAAAGGTACGTGAATAAGCCATGCGCGATCTTTGCGAGCGCCGTTCGGGGAGTAAAGGCCCGCCCCGCCCATCCCGCGTTATAAGGCCGGCCCGGCCGGCTTGCGCGACTTGGGTAATGGCCCCCACAGGCGGATGATATGCTCGGCCAGATTGAGCAGGCTCACGCGGGGCGGACCCGCCGGATTCAGGCTGCGGAGCGCCGGCACGTGCGGCGTGCGCTCGACCAGGTAGGCCCACAACTCGCGCTCCAGCGCGCGGGCCAGGTCGGGGCTGGCGCCGTTGCGCGTGAGCTCGACCACCTTGGTCTGCCAGTGGCGGCGCTCATCGGGTTGCTGGTCCCAGTAGTCGAAGATCGTTTGCTCGTAGCGGTTTAGGCTCATTTGGGCGGAGAAAATCGGGCCAAGGCGGCATTGCTTTTGAACTTTCGCCTGCTATGCATGTCTGCGCACACCCAACCCCGAAACACCTATGTGGCAAAAGCTAAAAGATCAGATTCCCGCAATTCTCCTGACAGCGCTCATCATTGTGGGCGCTGCTTTTTGGTTCACCCAGAAGACCGTGGATGAAATGGCCGCGAAGCAGCAGGCCGAACTCGCCGCGCTGCGCGAGCAGAACGCCGCCGAGATGAAAGCCTCCGCCGAGGAGACCCGCCGCCACATCGAATCCGTCAACCAGCTGCTGAAGGACGCCATTTCCAAGCGCGCCGCGGACGTCTTCATGACGGACGAAGAGGTCGCGAAGCTGAACGCCGAGAAGGTCGATGCCCTCGCCGAGGCCATTGCCAAGAAGGTCCAGCCGTACAACCCGCTCCCGAAGACCCCGGAGGAAGCCGAGAAGATGCAGAACGAGCAGGTCGACAAGGTTTCCAGCCGCATGGCCGAGAAGATCTCCCCGATCCTCGCCGAAATGTCCAAGGACCAGAACCTCACCCGCGAATCCATCAACAACTACAGCCAGCGCATCTCGGACCAGATCTCCGGCGTGCTGACCTCCGAGATGGCCCGCAACCAGGAGCTCAACACGCAGCTCCTCGCCTCGCAGTCCGTCGCGCAGGACTCGATGAAGCTCTCCCACGAGATCACCGCCCTCTACCTCGCCAGCTTCAAGGACCAGGGCCTCATCACCCGCCTCCTCACCCTGCCGGCGAACGTCGTGCGTGACGCCGCCAACCTCAGCATCGTGAACAGCAGCGACCGCAAGAAGATGGAGGAGCGCCTCGTCACCGAGATGAACGCCCTCGACAAGCGCATCGCCGAGATCCAGGCGAACTCGGTCGCGAAGAAATAAGTTCCGGGGGAAACTTTTGCCACGAAGGCCGCGCTGCAAGGCGCGGCCTTATTGTTTAATTCTCGCAGCGTCATCCTGAGCGCAAGCGAAGGATCCACTCCGGCGAGTGAAGCGTGCGCTGACCTCGTGGATCCTTCGCTGCGCTCAGGATGACGGAAACAGGACGTCACTTGCTAAAACCCTGATTTCGTGGGAACGAATAGCGCGCCTTTCATGACCCCGCTCCGCCTCGATCCCGCCACCGCCCGCCACTTCATGCGGCGCGCGCTGCTGCTCGACGCGCCGGCGCCGGATGTCGCCACCGCCCTCGCCCACCACGGCTACATCCAGATCGACCCGATCAACGTCTGCGGCCGGATGCACGACCTCATCCTCCGCAACCGCGTGCAGGGCTACCGCGAAGGCGACCTGATGCGCCACCTGCACGGGAGCGACCTCCGGCTGCCCGCCGCGCAACGCACCGCCTTCGAGCACCACCTGCCCACCGCGCGCACGCTCGTGGCGCTCCCGCTCGATGCGTGGCCGTTCCTGCTCGCCGAGATGCGCCACCGCGGCTGGCGCGCCGGCGCCTGGTCGGGCCGGCTTTCGCCGAAACAAAGACAGCTCTCGACGCGCCTGCTGGCCGAGATCGCCGAACGCGGGCCGATGAGTTCCGAGGATTTCGCCGACACCGGCCGCGCCCGCGCCGTCTGGGGCTCATCGACCCAGGCCAAAGTCACGCTGCAGAAGCTTTTCTTCCACGGCCGCCTCCTGATCGCCCGCCGCGGCGAGGGCAACCGTCGCTTCTACGACCTGCCGGAGCGCGTGCTGCCGGCGAAGGTTCTGAAGCTGCCCGAGCCCACGAAAAAGGAAACCGCCCGCTGGGAAGTGCTGCTCAAGCTCCGCCAGCGCCGGCTCACGCCCCTGAAGCGCGCCGAACTCCCGCTCGTCGCCGACGTCGTCCAACCCGTCGCCATCGCCGGCTGCCCCGCCCTCTACCTCCTCCAATCCGACCTGCCCCTGCTCGACCTTTCGCCTTCCGCCTCCCGCCTTTCGCCTTCCCCGCCCCTCTTTCTCGCTCCCCTCGACCCGTTGATCTACTCGCGTCCCGTCACCGCGACGCTCTGGGATTTCGACTACACCTGGGAAGTCTACACCCCGCCGGCCAGGCGGAAACGCGGCTATTATGCCCTGCCCGTGCTCTCCGGCCTTCATCTGGTCGGGCATGTCGACCCCAAGGCCGACAGACTTGCGAAAAAATTACGGATTCAGTCTCGCGCGGTGCGCCGCGGCCATGCCATCACCGGCCCGCTGCAAGACTTCGCCCGCTGGCTCGGCCTCCGTTAGGCCGTCCCCTTGCCCGGCGGAGCGCAGCCTTCCGCCGCTTCTTCATGCCCGATCTCCTGCTCACGCTCCAGACCACCTTTGGCTACAATGAATTCCGCTCGCTCCAGCGTGAGATCATTGACGCGCACCTCGACGGCCGCGACGTCTTCGCCCTCCTGCCGACCGGCGGCGGCAAGTCGCTCTGCTTCCAGCTGCCGGCGCTCGTCCGCCCCGGCCTGACCATCGTCGTCTCGCCGCTGATCGCCCTGATGAAGGACCAGGTCGACCAGCTCCAGGCCGCCGGCGTGGCCGCGACCTACCTCAACTCCACGCTCACCGCCGAGGAGTCACGCTCCCGCCTGAAAGGCCTGCACCGCCACGAATGGCGCCTGCTCTACGTCGCGCCCGAGCGCCTGATGCTCGATAACTGGCAGGAAAACCTGAAGAACTGGAACGTCGCCGCGATCGCCATCGACGAGGCGCACTGCGTTTCCGAGTGGGGCCACGACTTCCGCCCGGAATACCGCCAGCTCGCCAAGCTCCGCGCCGCGCTGCCCGGCGTGCCCGTGATGGCGCTCACCGCCACGGCCACCGACCGCGTCCGCGCGGACATCATCAAGCAGCTCTCGCTGCGCGACCCGGCGGTCTTCGTCGCCAGCTTCAACCGCCCCAACCTCACCTATCGCGTCGTGCCCAAGGACCAGCCGCTGAAGCAGGTCATCGACTTCGTCCGCAAGCGCGAGCACGAGAGCGGCATCATCTACTGCGCCAGCCGCGCCACCGCCGAGCGCGTTGCCGAGTCGCTGGCCGGCCGCGGGTTTGCCGCGCGCGCCTACCACGCCGGGCTCGACGCCGCCGAGCGCGGCCGCAACCAGGAGCAGTTCCTGCGCGACGACACCCGCATCATCTGCGCGACCATCGCCTTCGGCATGGGCATCAACAAGCCGAACGTCCGGTGGGTCATCCACCACGACCTGCCGAAAAACCTCGAGGGCTACTACCAGGAAACCGGCCGCGCCGGGCGCGACGGCCTGCCCGGCGACTGCCTGCTGCTCTTCAGCGCTGGCGACATCGCCAAGCAGAACCACTTCCTCGACGAGATCACCGACGCCCACGAACAGGCCGTCGCCCGCGCCCAGCTCCGCCAGATCGTCCACTACGCCGAGAGCGCCGCCTGCCGCCGCGCGGAGCTGCTGGAATACTTTGGCGAGAAATTCCCGCTCGATAACTGCGGCGCGTGCGACAACTGCCTCGAGCCGCGCGAAACCTACGACGGCACCGTCGTCGCCCAGAAGTTCCTCTCCTGCCTCTACCGCATCGCGCAGAACAGCCGCTTCACCGTCGGGCTGAACCACATCATCGACATCCTCACCGGCGCCGACACCGACAAGATCACCCGCTGGGGTCACGACCGCCTGACGACCTACGGCATCGGCCGCGACGTGCCCAAGGCCCAATGGGCCGCCGTCGCCCGCGAGCTGATGCGCCTCGGCTATGTCGCCGTCGCCGAGGGCGAGTTCGCCACGCTCGAGCTCACCCCGGAAGGCCGCGCCGTCCTCACCGCCCGCACCCCCGTCACGCTCACCAAGGCCATGGCCCTGCCCAAGGCGAAGCGCGTCACCCGCCGCGAGGGCGACATCGCCTGCGACGAGATCCTCTTCGAACGCCTGCGCGAACTGCGCAAGAAGCTCGCCGACGAACGCGGCGTGCCGGCGTACATTGTCTTTGGCGACACCACGCTCCGCGAGATGGCCCGGGCCTACCCGACGCGGCTGTCCGAACTCGGCGGCATCACCGGCATCGGCGAAAAGAAACGCGCCGAATACGGCGAAGCCTTCACCGAAGCCATCGAGGCGTACCTGCGGAACAATGCGCGGATGACGTTCGCCTGAGCACGTCATCCCCGCTACCGTCATCCTGAGCCGTGCGAAGGATCCACGGTAACGGACGTAGCAACGCCATTCGTGGATCCTTCGCTTCGCTCAGGATGGCCGCAGCGAAAGTATTGTCTTCACAGCAATCCCAGCTGCTCTCCCTGCCCCGCCCGCTCCTTCTCGATCGGCCACTGCGGCGGAGGCGGCACCTGCGGACAGCGCGCATGCAGCAGCCGCTGGAAGATCCGCCCGATCGCCGGGGCGTGCAGGTCATCGGGATGATGGGCGAAGAACCACGGCGTGCGGCCCTCCCCGATCCAACGCGCCGCGTGCTCGGCCCATGGGATCAGCAGCGCCGTGTTTTTCTCGACCTCCGGGTCGCCCACGAAGCGCAGGAACGGCTGCCTGCCCAGCGCCGTGAATCGTACCGGCAGGCGCGGCTTGCGCTGGCGCGCCGCGAGCGTCGCCTCGTCCTTCGCCGGCGAGGCGAACAAGCCGTGCGTGTCGAAGCACACGCGTTCCATGCCGAGCGATCCAAGCAGCTCGTTTACCGTGCGCTCGCCATCGCCCTCGTCGAAGAAATCCCGGTGCCGCACCTCGACGGCATACTGGTGCTCTTTGGGCAGCGCCCGCAGGTACGCCTCGAGCGCCGGCAGTTCGCGCCGGCCGAACGACTGGTGCAGCTGCAGGAAAAACGGCCCGAGCCGCCCACCGAGCGGCGCCACCCGGTCGAGGAACTGGCGCGTCTCGAACTCCGACGCCACCAGGCGCCCTTCATGGCTGATCGTCTTCGGAAACTTGAAACAGAAGCGGAAGTCCGCCGGCGCCTCCGCGCACCACTTCTTCACCGTCTCCGGCGGCGGCAGGCCGTAGAACGTGGCATTGCCCTCGGCCGCCCCGAACACGCCGGCGTACTGCGGCAGAAAATCCTCCCGCTTGGCGTCGCTCGTGAAGAACGTGCCGACCCACGGGGGATGAGCCCAGCCCTGGCAGCCGATGCGAATCACGGGGGACATGGCGCGCATTTATGCGTTTGCGCCACGGCACCGGCAAACCCGTAGTGGTCTCGTGGCTGCCGCGCCGACTCTTTTACCCGAAAATACCGAGCTGGCGTTCCTCGGGGAAGCCGCGTGGGCCCCGGCGGCGCTGACGGAACGGCAGGCGCAGCAGTTCCTGGCCGCCGCCAACGCCTGCGGCCGGCCCAATGCCGACGTCCTGCGCCGGCGCATCGCCGTCGCCGACGGCGAGCCGGTCGAAAGCTGGCAGGTCGATTTCCCCGCGCATTTCACCCTGCAGGAGGCGGCGCTCTACGAGGCGCCCTTCGACCAGCTGCAGCGCCATGCACCCGACTGGAAGAACCCGCATCTCAATCCCGCCCTGCGGCGCGCGCTCGCGCGGGTCTCGCGCTACCTCGCAATGCCGGCCGAGGCCGACCCGCCCGACTGGATCTGGATCGAGGAGGAGCTGATTCCCGATGCCAGTCTCGTCGTCGTGACGCGCGACGACGACTTCACCCACGGCATCCTGGCATCGGACGCCTTCGGCATCTGGCACCAAGCCCACCGCGCCGCGCTGCCGGCCGACCAGATCGTGGCGTCATTTCCCTTCCCATGGCCCCTTGCGACCGGGCTCAGCGGCTTGTCCGCCGCGCAGGAAGAATCGCGCCATGCCATCGCGCGCGCGATCCGTGGCGGCAACCATGCCGCGTTGCACGAGGCGGTTTGCCACGCGTACGACTGGCCAGTGGATCTGGATTCAGCCGAGATCATGATCCGGCTGAAGGCGCTGCACCGGCAGCGAGCAGGCCTTTGATCGGCGTGGGAGGGGCT
>JBEHYX010000003.1:0-91742 GCA_048497945.1 Verrucomicrobiota bacterium
GCGCGAGACGCGCACCTACGCGACGGTCACGATCCAGAATTACTTCCGCATGTACGAGAAGCTCGCGGGCATGACCGGCACCGCCGAGACCGAGGCCACGGAGTTCAACGAGATCTACCGCCTCGCCGTCACGCAGATCCCGACGAACGTCCCCTGCATCCGCATCGACCAGAACGACTCGATCTTCAAGACGCGCCGCGACAAGTACAACGCGGTGGTGAAGCAGATCCAGGAGGCCAACTCGCGCGGCCAGCCCGTGCTCGTCGGCACCGTGACCGTCGAGCAGTCCGAGGTGCTCAGCCGCATGCTCAAGCGCGCGGGCGTCATCCACACCGTCCTCAACGCCAAGTACCACCAGCAGGAGGCCGAGATCGTCACCCGTGCCGGCCAGCGCGGCGCCGTCACCATCGCCACCAACATGGCGGGCCGCGGCACCGACATCAAACTCGGCGAGGGCGTGCGCGAGCTCGGCGGCCTGTTCGTCGTCGGCACCGAGCGCCACGAGTCCCGCCGCATCGACCGCCAGCTGCGCGGCCGCTGCTCGCGCCAGGGCGACCCGGGCGTGACCAAGTTCTTCCTCTCGCTCGAGGACGACCTCATGCGCCTCTTCCTGCAGGGCAACATCGCCTCCAAGATCATGGAGAACTCCATGAAGGAGGGCGAGGAGCTCGAGCACGGCCTGCTCAACTACTCGATCGAGTCCGCGCAGAAGAAGGTCGAGCAGCAGAACTTCTCCATCCGCAAGCGCCTGCTCCAGTACGACGACGTGCTCAACAAGCAGCGCGAGGTCGTCTACGGCATCCGCAACGGCGCGCTCCACAGCGACCGCCCGAAGGACATCATCTTCGAGATGATCGAGGAGGAGATCGCCACGCGCCTCGAGACCGCCGGCTACGCCGAGAAGGGCGGTTCATCCGCGTCCAACCGCGAGAGCCTCGTCGGCTGGCTGAACTCCCATTTCCCGATCAGCGCCAAGGTCGAGGAGCTTTCCGGCAACGCCGAGGCGGTGCTGCAGAACGTGATGGAGCGCATCAAGCAGGCCTACGCCCTCAAGGAGTCCGTCGAGGATCCGGAGGCGCTGGGCGGCCTGGAGCGCTACATCGTCATCAACGCCATCGACCACCACTGGCAGGAGCACCTGACCGAGATGGAGGAGCTGCGCCGCTCGATCGGCCTGCGCTCCTACGGCCAGAAGGACCCGCTGTCCGAGTACAAGAGCGAGGCCTTCCGCTTCTTCGAGGAGCTGATGAACAATGTGCGCCTGCAGATCTGCACGAGCCTCTTCCGCTCCGCGACCAACCGCGACGCCTTCGAGAATCTCTTCGCCATCCTCTCGCGCTCCGCGCGCATGCAGGGCCCGGCCGCCGCGCCCACCGCGCTGGCCGCCGCCACGCAGGCCGATGGAGGCGGGACGCCCCCGTCCCGCGGGGAATCGGCCGCGCCCGCCGAGGAGGTCAAGCTGCCCGCCGTGACGATCCGCCGCGAGACGCCGAAGGTCGGCCGCAACGACCCGTGCCCCTGCGGCTCGGGCAAGAAGTTCAAGAACTGCCACGGCGCCTGAGGCGCGAGCGCACCACTAAGCCACACTGATGCACCACTAATCCTGATTAGTGCCTCATTAGTGTGTATCAGTGGTTAAAAAAAGCCTGTCCATGATTCGCATCATCGGTTTCGACGCCGACGACACGCTCTGGCACAACGAGAGCATCTTCGAGCACGCGCACGTCGCCTACCGCCAGCTGTTGGCGCGCCACCATCCGGCGGAGGAAGTGGACCGCGTCCTCTACGCGACCGAGATGCGCAACCTGCCGCTCTACGGCTACGGCGTGAAGGGCTTCATGCTCAGCTGCGTCGAGGCGGCGATCGAGCTGACCAAGGGCGCGATCAGCGCGGCGGAAATCCGCGAGATCCTCGCCACCGGCCAGCGCATGCTGGCGCACCCGGTGGAACTGCTCGCCGGCGTGACCGACGTCGTGCCCGGCCTGGCCCGCGACTACCGCCTGCTCCTGATCACCAAGGGCGACCTGCATCACCAGGAGAAGAAAATTTCCGAGTCCGGTCTCGCCGCGCATTTCCACGCGATCGAGATCGTGAGCGAGAAGGACGGCGCTTCCTATGACCGCGTGCTGCGCCGCCACGGGGTGAAGCCGGCGGAGTTCGCGATGGTCGGCAACTCGCTCAAGTCCGACATCCTGCCGGTGCTCGGCCTCGGCGGCGCCGGCGTCCATGTCCCTTACCACATCACCTGGGCGCACGAGCGCGCCGAGGTGCCCGCGACCGAAAAGCGCTTCCGCCGCATCGCCAACCTGGGCGAGCTGCCGCCGGTGATCTCCACCCTGTGACCGCCGTCGACCAGGCTCCCGACCCCTACGCGACCGTGCCGACACTCTGGCAGCGGCATCCCCATCTCGGCTGGGGGCTGGCGGTCTTCGCGCTGACGCTCGTGCTGACGGTCGCGGCATTCCCGCCGATCAACGCCAGCGAGGCGGCTTACGTCGTGGTGGCGCCGGCGGTGCTGTGGGCCTACCACAAGCCGCGCTTCAAGCCCTTTGCGCTCACGGTCCTCGGCTCGCAGGTGGTGGGCTGGATCATCCTGCTCGGCTGGCTGCACCATGTCACCTGGGCCGGCCTCCTTTTGCTGGGCCCCTTCATCGGCCTGCTGGTCGGCGCGTGGTTCCTGGCCGCGTGGTGGGCGGTGCCGCGGCTCGCCGGCCACAGCGCGCTGATCCGCATCCTCGGGCTGCTCGGCCTCGCCGCGCTCTGGGTGATCCAGGAATGGATCCGCGGCCAGCTGTTCGGCGGTTTTCCCTGGCTGCCGCTCGCGGCGAGCCAGTGGCAGCGCCCGCTGGTGCTGCAAAGCGCCTCCTACGCCGGCGCGTGGTCGGTTTCCTTCCTCCTTGTCCTGTTCGGCCTCGGCTCGGCGGCGTACGCCCACCGCATTTTCTACGAGGGCGCGACCGGCCTGCGCAAACGCAGCCCGGAGTTCATGGTCGCGCTCATGCTGCTGGTCTTCACCTCGTTTCCCTTCATCGCGGAGATGATGGGCGCGCAGCGCTTCCCGCTGGCGCGGATGGCACTGGTCCAGCCGTACATTCCCCAGAACGAGAAATGGGACGCCAAGTTCGCGACTTCCGTGCTCAAGACGATCGAGCAGGTGACGACGCTGGCCAACGACCGCGGCGCGCCGGATATCATCGTGTGGCCGGAGGCGGTGACGCCGTGGCCGCTGATCCGCGAGCCGAATGTCCAGGCCTGGCTCGAGCACACGGCGAAGCGCACGGGCAAGCCGCTGCTGCTCGGTTCCGTGCAGGCCAACATGGCTTCCGGCCAGGCCGATGTCTGGCACAACGGCGCCTTCGTCGTCGATCCGAACAGCGGCCTGGCGAAGGAGAGCTACTACAAGCGCAAGCTCGTGCCGTTCGGAGAATACATCCCGCTGCGGCCCGTGCTTGGCTGGCTCGAGAAGGTGGCGCCGATCGGCGGCGACTTCACGCCCGGCGAATCCGCCGACCCGCTCACGCTCACCGTGGGCCGCAAGCGCGTGCCGGTGGGCGTGCTGATCTGCTACGAGGATATTTTCCCGTCGCTCGCGGCGCAGTCGGCCCAGGCCGGCGCCGAGGTGCTCGCGGTGCTGACCAACAACGCGTGGTTCGGCGAGGGCGGGGCGGCCTACCAGCACGCCACGCATTCCGTGCTGCGCGCGATCGAGACACGCCGCCCTGTCGTGCGCTGCGGCAACGGCGGCTGGAGCGGCTGGATCGACGAGTTCGGCACCATCCGGGCCACGCTGACCAACGACCAGGGCACGGTCTATTTCCGCGGGGCGCAGACCGTCACGGTCCTGCGCGATGCGCGCTGGTACGGGAAGCAGAGCTTCTACACCCGGCACGGCGACTGGTTTGTCGGTGTATGCGCGGGCCTCGTCCTGCTCGGCTACTACATCGTGCAGACACTGCGCCCGCCGCGTCCGCGGGCCGACGGCACGCCGGTGTTCTGAACCGGCGCGGCGTCGCGCTTACTTGAAGAAGTTGTCGTGGGCCGCGTTGGCGGCCACGGCGACCGGGGCGGCGACGGGAGCCGGCGGGCGGGCCAGGGGTGCCGCGGCCGGGGGCGGCGCGATGGGCGCCTTGGCGGGATGCGCCGCGGCGGAGCCGCCGACCAGCTGCTTCAGGTTGAGCACCGCGCTGTCCATCATCTGGGCCTGCGCGTTGAGCTCCTCGGCGGCGGCGGCGCCTTCCTCGGCGGCGGCGGCGTTGGTCTGCGTGACCTGGTCCATCTGCGTGACGGCGGTCAGCACCTGGCCGATGCCCTGGGACTGTTCCTGCGAGGCCTGGGCGATCTCGCCGATGAGGCCGTCGACCTTGCGCGCCTTGTCCACGATTTCGTTCAGGGACGAGGCCACCTTGGTGGAGATGGTCGCGCCATGGTCGCTCTTGGTGATGGCGTCCTCGATCTTGGCGGCGGTTTCCTTGGCGGCGGTGGCGGAGCGCTGGGCCAGGGCGCGGACTTCCTCGGCGACGACAGCGAAACCGGCGCCGGCCTCGCCGGCGCGGGCGGCCTCGACCGCGGCGTTGAGCGCGAGGATGTTGGTCTGGAAGGCGATTTCGTCGATGGTCTTGATGATCTTCGCGATGTTGCCGGAGGACGCCTTGATGGCGTCCATCGCGTGATTCATGTCGTTGACGTCGCCGGCGCCGGTCTCGGCGGCCGCGCGGGTCTGGTTGGCCAGGCTCTTGGCCTGCGCGGCGGCGTCGGCATTGCGCTTGGTCATGCTGGAGATTTCCTCGAGCGAAGCGCTGGTTTCCTCGAGGGAGGCGGCCTGTTCGCTGGCGCCGGAGGCGAGGGTCTGGCTGGAAGTGCTGACCTGGCCGGCGGCGGCGGCGACCTCGGAGGAGCCGTCGGCGAGTTCGCCGGCGATGCCGGCGAGCGTGCGGGAAATGCGGCGGCTGATCCACCAGGCGGCGAGCGCGCCGAGCAGGACGGCGACGATCACGCCGGTGAAGATCAGTTTCCTGGCGGTGGCCACGGAGGCGGTGACCTCGGCGGCGGCCTCGTCGCTGAGCTTGCCGTTGTAGGCGGCAGCCTGGTCGATCGCGGAGATATAGGTGACGTAGAGCGGCAGCAGGTCGCGCGTGAGCAGCACGTCCATCTCCTCGGGCGGGGTGGTGCGGCTCTGCTTGAGGATCTCGCCGCGGGTCTTGGTATAGGGCTCGCGCGCGGTGAGGATGATTTGGAAATGCTCGCGGTCCTCCTTGCTGCTGATCAGGCCTTCGAGCGCCGTGTAGCTGACGGTGGTGTCGGCGGACACCTGCTTCATGGCGGCTTCGATCTCGGTGAATTGTTTCTCGTTGGCGGTCGGCGTGAGCGCGTGGCGCAGGGTGTTGCCGTAGTTCTCCTTCACGAGGGAGCGGATCTCGCCCAGCAAGGTGATCGAGGGCAGGGTGTGGCGGGTCACGCTGTCCGAGGACTGCTGGACGTGGCTGATGCGCAGGTAGGCAAAGGCGCCGAGCGCGGCGGTGAGGACCAGCAGCGCGGCGAAGCCGACGGAAATGCGTTGGGCGATGGTGAAGTTTTTCATGACGGGGGGAGACGCGAACGCCCCCGGCCGCGATGGACCGGGGGTCTGGGCCTGTAATCGGCCGGCGAATGGCGGCCTTGAGGCCGCGACGTGCCATATTACGGCCACTACTTGCCACCCGCCGGGGCGGCACTCAGGCGGGCGGGTGGGCGATGGAAGCCACCGCGACGTGAAACTCCCGCAGGGCAAACGGCTTGGGCAGGCAGGTGCGGTTGTGCTGCTTCAGGAAATTCTGGAAGCTGTCCTTGATGACGTCGCCGGTCATGAAAAGCATCCGGCGCGCCGCCTCCGGCTTCCGGTTGAGGAGTTCCTGGTAAAGGTTGATGCCGTTCAAGCCGGGCATCTTCCAGTCGGAGACGATGAGGTCGTAGTCGTGGCGCAGGATCAGCTCGAGCGCGGTTTCGCCGGAGCCGGTCGTTTCGACGGCATGGCCTTCGGAGCGCAGGATCTCCTCCACCAGCGTCAGGATGGAGGCCTCGTCGTCGACGACGAGGATGCGATAGGTCGCGGCGGCGGTTTTCGCCGGCAGCGGCGGTTGCGAGTCGGGCCGGAACAGCACCGGCGCGGTTTTCGCCGGGTCGGCGGCGGGAAACTCGAGGATGAACTCCGTGCCCAGGCCCGGCTGGCTTTCGGCCCGGATGCTCCCGCGGTGTTCCTGCACGATGCCGTAGGAAAGGCTGAGCCCGAGGCCGGTGCCCTTGCCCTGCGGCTTGGTGGTGAAGAACGGGTCGAAGATCTTCTTCAGGTTCTCCGGGCTGATGCCCGGGCCGTTGTCGATGATGCGCAGCCACACGCGGTCGCCGGTGACACCGGTGCGCAGCGTGATGCGCCCGTCGCGCCGGAAGGTCTCGAGCGCCTGGCGGGCGTTGCTGACGATGTTGAGCACGACCTGCTGGAGCTGGTGGCTGTCGCCCAGCAGCGGCGGCAGGTCGGGCGCGTAGTCGCGCTCCAGCTCCACGTTGTTCACACGCATGTCGTAGGCGACGATCTCGACGACGGCGTCGGCCACCTCGTGGAGCCGGAGCAGCTTGCGCTCGGGCTCGTGCTGCCGCGAGAAGCCGAGCAGGCTGTGCACGATCTTGTGGCAGCGGACGGCGTTGCGGGCGATGACCCCGAGCTGCTCGCTCTGCTTCGGGTCGGTGCTGGTGGCCTGCAGCAACTCGGAGAAGCCGATGACCGAGGTGAGCGGATTGTTGAGCTCGTGGGCGACGCCGGCGACGAACTGGCCGACCGCGGAGAGCTTCTCGCTCTGCATCAGCTGCGCCTGCGTGGTCTTCAGCGTCTCGACCGCCTTCTCGAGGTCGGCGCGCGAGGCCTGCAGGTTGTCGGTCATGTCGTTGAAGGCGACCGCCACGGCACCGCACTCGTCATCCGAAAACCTGGTGATGCGCCGGGTGAAATCGCCGCGGCCGACCGCCTCGGCGTTGTCGCGCAGCACCAGCAGCGGCTGCGTCACGCGGCGGATCAGGTACCAGACGGTGAGGCCGCTCAGCACGATGCCGGCGAGGCTGACCGAGATGAGGGTGACGCGCGCGCGCTCGAGTTCGCGCAGCCGCTGCTCGTAGGAGGAGAGCAGCACGTAGCGCAGCCCGCCGGGCGCGCCGTTCTGGCGGTAGTCGTCGGTCAGCGCGTAGAAGTGTCCGCCGTCCAGCTCCACCGGCAGGATGCGACGGACGGGGCTGCCGGCGCCGGCGCGGAGTGGAGCCGGCAGCTCGGCGCGGCGGATGGTGCTGGCGGAGACGTTTTCGCCCGCGAGGAGGAACAGCTCGGCGTGGGTGAGGCCCTTGAGTTCCTGCATCGCGGACTCGCCGAGGCGCGTGGCCACCGAGAGCACGCCGATCGGGGCGGAACCCTCGTTAAGCAGGACGGGCACGGAGACGACGTTCCAGGCGCGGCCGGAGGCGGACACGATGCGCGTGTCGAGCGTGCCGCCCTGCGCCTGGCGGACCGAGACGTCGAGGGCGGCGGCGAAATCGACGCCCGGGTCGCGTTGGGCGCTGGCCTGCCAGCGGCCTTCCGCCGGCGTGTAGCGGACCAGCTCGGTCTCGTCCTGGAATTCGTCGAGCAGGTCGCGCAGGTAGATGTTGAGGGTCTTCGGGTCGCCGGTGGAGACGTTGCCCTTGAAGCGCGGCTCGTTGACGAGGCCGCGGAAGCGCGAGACGAGGTTGCGGGAGCGGATGTCGAGCGAGTTGAGGAACACCGCCTCGGCGGTGTCGAGCGCCTGGCGCGCCTCGGCGAGCACCTGCTGGCTGATGTAGCGGTTGACGATCCAGAGCGTGATCGCGGGCAGCAGCACCAGCGCGGCCAGCACCGGCAGCAGGACCTTGAGCTGGAAGCTCAGGCGCACGGGATGCCGGGGTTGTGCCATGGCGTTCAATTGACCTTCGGCAGGCTGGCGAGACCCAGCGTGAAGTTCACCTCCACCTCGCCCTCGGCGGGCACCGTGACCGTCACGGTCTGGCCGGGCACGCGCTCGTGCCACGCCCGCAGCTGGTAGGTGCCCGCGGGCACGTCGCGGATCGTGAACCGGCCCTTGTCATCCGCTGCGGCGAACCAGGGATTGGTCAACACCAGCACGATGCAGTGCATCTTGGTGTGGATCGCGCAGAAGACGTCGGCCTGCCCGGGTTTGTCGAACACCACGCGCTTGGCCGGCTGGTCGCTGCTGTAGAGCCCGAGGTCGAACGGCTTCGTTTCGGCCATGCAGAAGACATTGTGGTAGATGTCGTCGAGGTTGGGCCATTCGACGGTCGTGCCGGCGAGCACCGGCAGCACGTGGGGCACGAAGGTGGCATCCTTCTGCTTGATCATCGCGGCTGCCTTTGGCGGCGCGAAGGTGGCGCCGGGGAACGGCTGGTCGATGTAGACGATGAAGTCCCGCAGCTGGTCGTAATCGACGCGCTCGACGAACTTGTACCGCCGGCTGGCGTAGGCGCCGCCGCCGCCACCGCCCGGGCCTTCGTCGCCGTTGCGGGCTTTCACCGTCCCGGTGATCGTGCCGGCGGGGAGAGGCGTTCCCGTGAGCATTAACCCCAACACGGCAATAAAAAGCACCTTCAGTCCGTCATCCTGAGCGCAGCGAAGGATCCACGGGGACGGCGCGGGTTTCGTTTGCGGGAGTGGATCCTTCGCTGCGCTCAGGATGACGTTTTGGGAAATCATGGACGGATATCGGAAAGGGCTCAGAATCGGATGCCGAGCAGGCTCGACAGCATGTCCTCGTCGGTGCGCTTGGCGCCGTTGAGCAGGTGGCCGTCTTCCCAGCTGTATTCGAACTTCCAGACCAGCGGGTCGGCGAAACGGTAGCCGACGCCAAGGCTCAGGCGCTGCAGGTCCTTGGTCCGCGGGCCGAAGGGATTGTAGAAATACTCGCCGGCGTTGCCCTGGCCGATGAGCGGGTAGCCGCCCGGCGCGTTGATCGCGCTGTAGCGCGCCGCGGCGAAGAATTTTCCGGCCAGCCGCTGCGTGCCCTCCAGGCTGTAGTAGGCCAGGTGCCGCGAGTAGTCCCCCGCGGTGCTGTTGTCGTCGAAGCTGACCCAGCCCACCGCCGCCCGGAAATGGCCGGTCGCCCAGCGGTACGAGGCATCGAGCTCCGCCAGCTTCGCCTCGAAGGAGGTCGTGGTGGCGGACGTCCCGAGCGCGCGGAAGAAGCCGTTGGCGAACCAGGCTTCGGACATCCCGTCGCCCGCGACGGACAGCTTGCCGGTGCGCATGGCGCTCGCGCTGAAGGACAGGTGCGGGGTGGGGTCGTAGCCGAGGCGCAGGATCACGGACTTGTCCGAATCGCCGTCGCTGAGCGTCTTGTGCCCGCCGTTCTGCACTGCGACGTTGTAGCGGATCGCGCCGAGCGTGCCGTACACCTGGACGCCCTCGTCGATGCCCCAGACGTCGGCGAGCGAGTGCGAGATGAGCGGGTTGTCCATGACATTGCGCACCTGGTACTCCTCGCCGAACGGCAGGCTCATGCGGCCGGCGCGCAGCGAAAGCGTGTGGGTGCGGCCGGAGCTCCAGAGGTTCTCGATGTCCACGTAGAGTTCGCCGACATGGAAGTATTCGTCGTTCGCCTCGCGGGTCGTCAGGTCGAGCCCGCCGAAAAAATAGACGTTTTTCCAGACGGAGGCCTCGACGAAGAGCTTGGCGTCGTCGACCCGGAACTCGGAATTGGGATAAGCGCCGTCTTCGCCGCTCTTGAAGAAACCGATCCCGACCTCACCGCTCACGCGTACCTGGCGGTCGCTTGACGCGGCGGACGCGAGCGGATGGGAGGCTTCCGGCGCATCGAGCCGGTCGAGGCGCGAGCGCAGGTCGTCGATCTGCTTCTGCTGGGCGCGCACCTGTTCGACCAGCTGGCGGTTTTGCTCGAGCAGCGCCTTCACCTCCGCGTCTTCGGCCACGGCCGGCGCGACGGCGAGCAGGGCGGCAACGCTCGCGGCGGACCAGCGTGAAAAACTGCGGGGGAGAGCTCTCACGGGCAACGCGCGCAGGCTAGGCCGGCGGCCTGCCACTGCAAGCCATTGGATGGGGGAAAGGAAGCAGGCGGGGACATCGCTGAATCCCCTTTATCGACCCGCCGGGATTTTCTTTGAGCCCAATCCGGGGCCTCGCGTCCGGATTTAGGAACCCGGGGCGAACAGCACGCACACCGCCTGCGGCACCACGGCCGGGCGGCCGGTGGCGGTGAGGCGGCCGGTGGCCGGGTCGACGCGGAAGGCCGTGACGTTGTCGCTGTCGCGGTTGGCGCAGACCAGCCAGCGGCCGTCGGGCGACAGGTTGAAGTTGCGCGGATGCCTGCCGCCGCTCGGGACGATCTCGACCGGTGCCAGTGTGCCCTTGGCGGCGTCGCGGGCGAAGACGGCGATGCTCTCATGGCCGCGGTTGGAGCCGTAGACGAAACGGCCGTCCGGGCTCAGGCGGATCTCGGCGCAGATGCTCTCGCCGGCGAAGCCGGCGGGCAGGGTGGAGACGGCGGGCAGCGCCGCGAGGCCGCCGGTGGTGGCGTCGACGGCGTAGGGCGCGATCGTGCTGTTCAGCTCGTTGATCACGTACAGGAATCGGCCGTCGGCGGAAAACTTGCTGTGCCGCGGGCCGGCGCCGGGCGCGGTGGCGGTTTCGCCGACGGCCGTGAGCGCGGCGGTGGCGGGATCGAACTGGTAGCGCACGATGCGGTCGAGCCCGAGGTCGCACACATAGATGAAGCGGTTGTCGGGCGAATAGGTGATCGAGTGCGGGTGCGGCTTTTCCTGGCGCTTGGCGTTCGGGCCGGGCGGGCCCTGGTGCGCGACGAGGCTGGCGCGCGGCCCGAGGCTGCCGTCGGGCGCGAGCGGGAACGACGCCACCTGGCCGCCGCTGTAGCTGATGACGGCGGCGATGCGGCCGGTGGCGTCCACGTTGACGTGCGAGAGGTTGGTGCTGCCGGCGGCCTCGATGTTGAGGAGGTTCAGCGTGCCGTCGGCGTTGAAGTGGAAGGCCGCGAGCGCGCCGCCCGGTTTGCCGCCGACGGTGCCGCTCTCGGTCAGCGCGTAGAGCGTCTTGCCGTCGGGCCGCCAGGCGAGAAACGTGGGGTTGGACGCGGCGGCGGCGAACACCGGTTCGCTCAGCGCGCCGGTCGCCGGGTCGAGCCGCACGGAATAGATGCCGCGGCTGGCGCCGTTGGCGGGGGTGTAGGTGCCGAGGAAGATCAGGAGGCTGGGGGAGGCGGACATGGAGGAAAGGCAGAAGGAGGAAAGCAGAAGGAAGAAGGCGGACCGGAATTTCATCGCAAAAAACGGGCGCGCCGGCTCAGTCCGCCAGCGCTTCCTTGTAGTGGCGGCGGCACATGGCGACGTAGCGCTCGTTGCCGCCGATCTCCACCTGGGCGCCTTCCTTCAGGCCGCGGCCGTCCGGGCCGACGCGGAGGTTCATCGTGGCCTTGCGGCCGCAGTGGCAGATGGTTTTCAGCTCGATCAGGTTGTCGGCCAGCGCGAGCAGCGCGGCGCTGCCGGGGAAAAGCTGCGCCTGGAAATCCGTCCGCAGCCCGTAGCACAGGACGGGAATGCGCAGCTGGTCGGCGATCTCGGTGCACTGCTCGACCTGCGCGCGGGTGAGGAACTGCGCCTCGTCGATCAGCACGCAGGCGACGGGCTGCGCGGCGTGCGCGCCCTTCACGTGCGTGAAGATGTTTTCCCCGGCGGCGAGCGGCATGGCGCCCGCCTCGAGGCCGATGCGCGACTTGATCACGCCGGTGCCGGCGCGGGTGTCGATGATCGGGGTGAAGAGCAGGGTGCGCATCCCGCGCTCCTGGTAGTTGTAGCTCGACTGGAGCAACACCGTCGATTTGCCGGCGTTCATCGCCGAGTAATAGAAATACACCTTCGACATGCAGCGGGGAGCTAAGGGGAGCCGGGCGTGGCGTGCCAACAAAAAGCCGCCGGGGGGTTGGAAGCGTGCGGCCGGTTTCCAAACGGCCTGTCCTGACTCGACGTTTTTCCCGCCCCGGCCTACATCATCGTCCGTCTTCCGGCCGGGCCGCCGGAGCGCACACCCTCAACCCACCCCTCCTGCCATGGCTATCATCATTGTCTTCCTCGTGCTTGCGATCGTCGCCCTGGGCGCCGCCTTCGTGGTGGCCCTGCCCGCGGCCGGCCCCGGCGCCCTTGTCGTGCTCGCCTTCTCGCTCTTCGGCTTCGGCCTCGTGGTCGGCTCGTCCGTCGTGATCGACGAGAACGAGGTCGGCATCGTGCACAAGCAGTTCTTCGGCAAACCGCTGCCGACCGGCCAGGTCATCGCCCGCGACGGCGAGATGGGGCCGCAGGCCGAGATCCTCGGCCCCGGCTGGCATTTCGGCTACTACCCGTTCACCTATTCGGTGCGCGTGGACAAGGTGATCACCATCCCGCCGGGCCAGGTCGGCTTTGTCACGGCGCGCGACGGCCAGCCGCTCCCGGAGAACGAAATGTTCGCGCCGGCCTGGACGAGCGCGCAGGACATGCTCAACCCCGTCACTTTCCTCGCGAAGGGCGGCCGCCGCGGCCCGCAGACCACCATCCTCACGCCCGGCACCTACCGCTACAACACGGCGCTCCACGAGGTGAGCGCGATCCCCGCGCTGCAGGTCGCCGCCGGCACCGTGGCCGTGATCAAGAGCAACTCCGGCACGCCCTGGACCGAGGCCGACGGCAAGGCCGACCTCGTCAACGGCGTGCCCCTCGTCTCGAAGCAGCACCGCGGCGTCTGGGCCGAACCGCTTACGCCCGGCGGCTATTACCTCAATTCGCAGGCCTTCGTGCCCATCATCGTCAAGACCACGCAGCGCACCTACACCTACCAGGCGGGCAAGACCTCGCAGTCCGCCGCGCCCGCCGCCGCGCGCGCGGTCAACCGCCCGATCGCCGCGGCCGGCACGCCCGACGAGGACTGGTCCGTCTCGGTCCGCTCCAAGGACGGCTTCTCCTTCCCGGTGGACGTGCGCATCGCCTGCGCGGTCGAGGCCAGGAACGCGCCGTACCTCGTCGCCCTCCTGGGCAATCCCGACGCCGTCGTGCAGGACGAGCAGGAGGACGAGAAGATCGAGGTGCTCGAGGCCCGCGTCATCCTGCCGGCTGTGCGCACCATCATGCGCAACGTCGCCGAGACGATGAACGCGCTCGAGTTCGTCAACCGCCGCAGCGAGATCGAGGCGATCGTCACCCAGAAGATGACCGCCGAGCTGGCGCGCTTCCGCATCACCTGCGACGGCGCCTACGTGGGCAACATCCACCTCGACGCGTCCGAGGCCGGCCGGAAGCTCATCGCCACGCAGACGGAGCGCGAGGTCGCCGTGAACCAGCAGAAGCTCTTCGAGCAGCAGAAGCAGGCGGAGGTTTCCCGCGCCAACTTCGTCCGCGCCCAGGAGGAGGCCGAGCAGCAGCGCCAGCTGGCCGCCGCCGAGTACAAGGTGCGCGTCGAGGGCGAGAACGCCAAGTCCCAGGTTGCCCGCGCCAAGGGCGAGGCCGAGTCCCAGGTCATCATCGGCGAGGGCCGCGCCAAGGCCTACAAGCTCCTCGTCGAGACGCTCGGCCAGCAGCAGGTGGCCCAGCTCGAGCTCCTCAAGCTCGTGGTCGAGGGCAAGGTGCAGATCACGCCGCAGGTGATGGTCACCGGCGGCAGCGCCGGCGCCATGGATGCGCTCTCGGCCACGCTCCTGCGTCAGGCCGTGACAACGCCCTCCGCCCCGGCTAACAAGTAACCCCAACCGGAATCATTGCCATGCGCCTTCTCCTCTTCGTCTCCGTCTTCGGCATCCTGGTGAGCGTCGCCGTGCTGATCATCGTCATCATGAAAGCCAAAAAGGACGAGACTCCGCCCAAGGTGAGGGGCGGGCGCGCGGACGAGTGACCGCGACCGCCTGATTTCCGGCTGACATTTGGGTGGCGTTGGCGGGCGCCGCCCGCATAAAAACGCGCTTGTGACCAAACACGGCGGGCAACGTTCGCGGCATCCCGGAGGCCTCGCATGAAGCGCCGCCCGGGCGGAAACATCCTCCTCGCCGTCGTGACCTTTTTGGGCGCGATGGGGCTCATGTTTATCGCCGCCTACCACGCGCGGCAGAGTCACCGCACGGAGGCTTGGAACCGCTTCGAACGGCTGGCCGACCGGCTGGCCTTGGATCTCCAGCGGCGCATGAAGCAGGCGGTCTACGGCCTGAACGGCGCGCGCGGCGTGTACGCGGCCAGCAAGTCGGTCGAGCGCGGCGAGTTCCGCGCCTATGTCGAGTCGCGCAACCTGCCGGTGGAGTTCCCCGGCGTGGTCGGCTTCGGCTTCATGCAGCGCGTCCCGCGGGCGGAGCTGGACGCCTTCATCGCGGCGGAGCGCGCCGACGAGGCGCCGGATTTCGCGGTCAGGACCTCCGGCAGCGCGCCGGACCTGTATGTCGTCAAGTTCATCGACCCGCTCGGGCCGAATCGCACCGCGGTCGGCTACGATGCGGGCTCGGAGCCGACCCGGCGGGCGGCCATCGAGCGTGCCGTCCGCACCGGCGAGGCGACCTTGAGTGCGCGCGTTGCCCTGGTGCAGGACGAACTCAGGCGCGTGGCGTTCCATTACTTTGTGCCCGTTTACCGCAACGACCGCCACCCGCAGACCGAGGCGGAGCGGCAGGCGGCCATCGTCGGCGTGCTATACGCCCCGATCATCATCGACCAGGTCTTCGCGCCGCTCATGGCCGGCACCGATGACATGATCGACGTCGAGGTTTTCGAGGGCGTGGTCATGGACCGTGCGCACCTGCTGTTCGATGCGGATGACATGCTCGTGGCCGCCACCGAAGGGGAGGGCGCCCCCACCTTCGGCCACCGCATGTTCCACAAGGTCACGACCATCACCATCGGTGGCCGCCAGTGGACGCTGGCGCTGACCACGACGCCGAAGTTCGAGCAGGCGAATCGCAACGACGATTCCCTGACGATCGCCCTTGGCGGCACGGTCATGGCGCTCCTCGTCGGCGGCATGGTCCTGGTCCTCGGCCAGAGCCGGGCCCGCGCGCTCAAGCTGGCCAACGAGATGACGGTCAACCTGCAGGCCAGCGAGGCCGAGGCCCGCCGGCTGGCCGCCGCGGCCAATGACAACGAGCAGCGGCTCATCCTGCTGACGACGCAGGCCCCCGGCGTGGTGTTCCAGTTCGAGGTGGACCCGGCCGGGAAGCGCTCCTTCGCCTTCCTCAGCGCCGGCTATCGGCAGCTGTTCGGCCGCGATCCCGCGGCGGTGCTGGCGCGGGCCGCGGTCCTGTTCGCCACCGTGCACCCCGACGACCGGGCCAAGATCCGCGCCAGCCTCGAGCGTTCGATCGGCCGGCACGAGGACTGGGACGAGACCTTCCGCATCGTGCGACCCGACGAGACGGTCCGCTGGGTGCATGCGCGGTCGTCGGTCGCCCCGCGGCCCGACGGCGTCACCGTGTGGTACGGCATGCTGGCGGACATCACCGAGCAGCAGGCGGCGCTGGCCAAGGCCGAGCAGGCCAACATCGCGAAGAGCCGGTTCCTCGCGACGATGAGCCACGAGATCCGCACGCCGATGAACGGCGTCATCGGCATGACCTCGCTGCTCCTCGACACGCCGCTGACCGCCCAGCAGAAGGAGTTCGCCGAGGTGATCCGGACTTCCGGCGAGAGCCTGCTGACCCTGATCAACGACATCCTCGACTTTTCCAAGATCGAGGCCGGCCGCTTCGACCTCGAGCACGAGCCCTTCAACCTGCGCGAGTGCGTCGAGAGCGCGCTTGATCTGCTGGCGGGCAAGGCGGCGGAGAAGGGCCTGGACCTGCTGTACGAGATGGCCGAGGGCGTGCCGGTGGACGTGCGCGGTGACGCCACGCGGCTCCGCCAGATCCTGGTCAACCTCGTCGGCAACGCCCTGAAGTTCACCTCCCGCGGCGAGGTCGAGCTGACCGTGCGGCTCGCGCCCAAGGGCGCGGAGCCGCTGGCGGAAAACCAGCGCGAACTGCTGTTCGCGGTGCGTGACACCGGCATCGGCATCCCCGAGGAGGCGCAGGCGAGGCTTTTCACGTCGTTCACCCAGGTGGACGCCTCGACGACGCGCAAGTATGGTGGCACGGGCCTCGGCCTCGCCATCAGCCGGCGGCTGGCCGAGATGATGGGCGGACGCATGTGGCTGGAGAGCGTTGCCGGCCGCGGCGCGACATTCTTCTTCACCATGCGCGTCGAGGTCATGCCGGCCGTGGCGCGGCCGTTCGTGTCCGCCGCGCAGTCCCGGTTGCGCGGGCAGCGGATGCTCATCGTCGACGACAACGCCACGAACCGCCGCATCCTGCTCGCGCTGGCGCAGAAGTGGGGGCTGCTGGCGCGCGAGGTGGACGGGCCGGCCGCGGCGCTCGACCTGCTGCGCGCGGGCGAACGCTTCGACCTGGCGATCATCGACGGCCACATGCCGGGCATGGACGGCCCCATGCTCGCGAAGGAAATCCGCAAGCTGCCCCAGGCCGCCGCCATGCCGATGCTGTTGCTTTCCTCCATCGGCGGGTACCCCGCGAAGGAGGAGCCCGGCTTGTTTGCCGCCTGCCTCACGAAGCCGGCGAAGCCGTCCCAGCTGTTCGACGCCATCGCCAAGGTCTTCGGCGGCATCGAGCCGGCCGCGGCGCCGGTGGCGCTGGCCGCCACCCCCGCGCCGGAAATGCACGCCACGCGCATCCTGCTGGCCGAGGACAACTCGGTGAACCAGAAGGTCGCGCTGCACATGCTCGCCCGCATGGGTTATCGCGCCGACCTCGCCGGCAACGGCCTGGAGGTTCTGGAGGCCGTGAAGCGCCAGGAGTACGATGTCATTCTCATGGACGTGCAGATGCCCGAGCTCGACGGCCTCGAGGCCACGCGCCAGCTGCGCCGCGAGCAGCCGGCCGGCCGGCGGCGCCCCTGGATCATCGCCCTCACGGCCAACGCGATGGAAGGCGATCGCGAGGTCTGCCTGGCCGCCGGCATGGACGATTACCTGGGCAAGCCGATGAAGGCGGGCGAACTGGCCGCGGCGTTCGTGCGGGCGCGCGCGGCGATCCAGCCGCACCCCGCCTAACGAGCCGGAATCCCGCGAAACCTAAACCGCGGGTCGCAGCGTGCCGATAAGGGGAAAGCTTTCCCGTTCGTGTCCCATGCCCGCGCTCGATCCCCTGATTTTCCGCCAGTTCCCGTTGATCCAAAAAATCATCGCGGACGAGACGTGGCTGGAAGGCGAGCGCCGCGGCTGCCGGGTCTCATCGGACGACGCCGTGGTGCGCGAGAACGTCTGCCTGGTGATTCTCCGGGTCGGCGCGGCGATGCGCGCCTCGATCGAGCAGGTTCGCCCCTTGGCTCCCGTGCAGCTGCCGCCGGACGCCGATCCCCACGCGCCGGACCATCACCCGCACGCGGCGTGATTCAGCCGGTCGTCGCCTCCGGGCGGCGGTCGAAACCGTAGAGATCTCCGTCGCGCGCGATGCCCTCGGTCAGGCGGTCGCGAAAAAGTTCGGCCGCGAGGAGGCTGTAGGTGATGCCGTTGCCGCCGTACCCGAGCGCGAACCAGGTGCGCGGCGCGGACGGATGTTCGCCGATGAAGGGCAATCCGTCGGCCGTGGTCCCGAACGTGCCCGCCCAGGCGGTCGCCACGTCGAGTGGGATGCGGGGGAACATCTGGTGGAAGCGCCGGCGCAGCGCCGCGACCTTGCGGGCCAGCAGCGCGTCGCGCGCCCGCGGATCGCGGAACGGCTCGTCGTAGCCGCCCAGGATGATGCGGCCGTCGTGAGTGGTGCGGAGATAGAGGTAGGGATCGCCCGTCTCCCAGATGACCGGCAGGCCGGCGGGCCAGCCGGGAAACGCGGTGACGGGTTCGCTGGCCAGCGCGTAGGTGCTGTGCAGCGCGGTCACACGCTGCGGCAGGAACTGGTCGGCCTCATAGCCGGAGGCCACGACGAGCCATTTGGCGCGGACGCGCGCGCCGCGGTCGGTGAGAAGTTCGACCCTGCGCGTCGTGTGGGTCCGGCGCGTGACCGTGGTGTGGTCATGCACGGCCGCACCGCGGCGCCGGGCGGCGTCCAGCAACCCGTAGGCCATGGCATAGGCGTCGACCTGCGCCGCCGTGCCGGGGGCGGAGAAAATGGCGGCGGGCTGGGGCAGGCTGCCGCGCCGGGCGAGTTCGCGGCGCGGCCACCACGCGACATCGAGACCGGCGGCGCGCCGGGCGAGGAATTCCGCGTGGAGCGCCGGCACATGCCCGCGGTTGCGGGCGAGGAGAATGCTGCCTTTCGATTCGAAACCACAGTCGAGCCGCAGCTCCTTGACGAGGCTGCGCAAGCCGCGCACCGCGCCGAGGCAGCCGTGGTAGGCGCGCCGCGCGCGGGCGGGACCGACCCGGCGTTCCAGGCGGTGGAGCGGCACGTCGATCTCGTATTGCAGCAGCGCCGTGCTGCCAGCGGTGCTGCCATGCGCCGCCTCGCGGCGGTCGAGTACGACGGTGGCGATACCGGCGGCGGCCAGGTGCCACGCCATCAGCGCGCCCGTGATGCCGGCGCCGATGATGGCCACGTCGCACGAGACATCGCGTTCCAGCGGCGGATAGCTCGCCGGCAGGCCGTCCTTGAGCGGCCAGTACGGGCAACACGAGAGCAGGTCCATGCCTTGCAGACAGGTCCGGCGGCAGCGGGAGCCCGAAAATGAAACAGCCGGGCGCGAAGGCCCGGCTGGAAAAATAATGTAGCGGCGGTCTATGACCGCCGTCCGGCGCTCAGAGAGCGCCGCTACAGTTTATCGCATCTTCGCGAAGGTCTTCGAGAGCAGCTCGAGGTCCGATGCGTTCTTGGTCTTTTCGCGCGTGTTGGCGATGAGCTTCTGCTCGAGCGCGTTCTTGGTCGGGCGGGCCTTGTTCTCGTAGAACACGCCGAACTTCCCGGGCCAGGCCTCGGAGGCGAGCTTGAAGGCCGCGACCTCGTCGGTCGGGTCGTGGCGGAGCGCGTCCTCGGGCGTGCCGTCGTTCTTCTTCAGCTCGATGACCGGCCAGGTGCCGCCCTTGCGCGGCACCGCGGCGTCGAAGGCGCCCTCGAAGAACTCGACGCACTCGGACAGGATCTCGACGACCGAGAAGCCGTCATGCTGCGCGGCGCGGTGCATCATCTCGACCATGTGGTTGACCTGCGTGGCGTGCGAGCGGGCGACGAACGTGGCACCGCTGTTGAGCAGCGTGCGCATCGGGTTGATCGGCTGGTCAATCGCACCCCACGGATCGGTCTTGGACTTGAAGCCGAGCGGCGAGGTCGGCGAGGTTTGCTTCTTGGTCAGGCCGTACACCGAGTTGTCCATGATGACGTACGTCAGGCGCGGGTTCTTGCGCGCGGTGTGGACAAGGTGGTTGCCGCCGATGGAGAAGCCGTCGCCGTCGCCGCCGAACACGAAGACGTGCAGGTCGTCGCGGCCGAGCGAGATGCCCGCGGCGAACGGCAGCGCGCGGCCGTGGATGTAGTGGCCGCCGTGGGTGTTGACGAAGTACGGGAAGCGCGACGAGCAGCCGATGCCGGCGAAGGTCACGATCTTTTCCTGCGGGTAGTTGAGCTTCTCGAGGACCTTGTAGAACGAAGCCAGCACGGCGAAGTCGCCGCAGCCGGGGCACCACGTCGGGTGGTCGGCGGTCAGCGCCTTCTTGGTAAGCGGGGCGCGCGTGCCGTCGGGATTGAGCGCGGGGGCCGGGGCGGAGGGGGCGGGGGAGGACATGGATCTGAGATTTGAAATTTTAGATTTAAGATTCGGTGCTCAGCGGGTGCCGGACAACACACTGGTCTTGCGCATGCCGGCGGTGGTGTCGGCGAGGCCGATGACCTTCGCGGCGCGCTCGACGATTTCGCTGACCTTGTAGGTAAGGCCGTCGGTCTTGGTGATGCTGCCGATCGCGGGGTTGCAGAACCGCGCGCGGAGCAGCGTGGCAAGCTGGCCGTAGCCGTACAGGCCCTCGTCGTTGATCTCGACGACGAGGATGTGCTTGTAGTGGTTGAAGGTGGCCTCGAGGCCGGGCGCGAGCGGATGCATGTGGCGCATCTGCAGGTGGCCGACCTTGGCGCCGGCGGCACGCAGGCGGGTCATCGCCTCGCGAATCGGGCCGTAGGTGCAGCCCCAGCCGATGAGCAGCAAGTCGCCGGACGGGTCGCCAGCGAGCTCGGGCGCGGGAATCGTGGCGGCGACGGCCTTGATCTTCTCGCGGCGCTTCGCGGTCATCTTCATGTGCAGGCCGGGATTGGCCGTCGGGTGGCCGAGCTCGTCGTGCTCGAGGCCGGTGACGGTCGGGTATTTGCCCGACGTGATGATCGAGCCCGGAGGCGCATGGCGCGTCTGGCCGTCGAGCGGGTAGGGCTTGAACTCGGGCGGGCGCGGGCTGAGGTCGGGTTTCGTGTCGCCCATCAGCTTCGGCAGGTCGGGTTCCTCGAAGGCTTCGATGCGCGTGGCAATGGCCTGGTCGGTGAGGATCAGCACCGGCGTGCTGAACTCGCGCGCGATGCGGCAGGCCTCGAGCGCGATGTAGAAGCAGTCCTCGACGTTCTTGGGCGCGAGCACGACGCGCGGGGTGTCGCCGTGGGAGCCGTAGATCGCCTGGAGCAGGTCGCTCTGCTCGATGTTGGTCGGCATGCCGGTCGACGGGCCGCCGCGCTGGACGTTGATGACGATGAGCGGCAGCTCGGCCATCGTGGCCCAGCCGAGCGCCTCCATCTTGAGCGAAAGGCCGGGGCCGGAGCTGCCGGTGATCGAGAGGTGTCCGCCGTAGGCGAAGCCGAGCGCGGTGGAAACCGCGGCGATCTCGTCCTCGGCCTGCACGAAGAGCCCGCCGTATTTCGGCAGCTCGGTGCGGAGCGTCTCCATGATTGAGGACCACGGCGTGATCGGATAGCCGGCGCCGTAGCGCACGCCGCCGGCGAGGAGACCGTAGGCGAGCACGGAGTTGCCGTCGCCGGTGACCTGCGGGCGGGAGCCGGCCGCGGCGGGCTCGGCTTTCTCCAGGCGGTAGAGGATGTGGCGCAGGTGTTCCGCCGGGTAGGCGTAGCCGGCGTCGAAGCCGAGGAGCGCGTTGCGGACGATGTCCTCGTTCTTGCCGCCGAAGCGCTCCTTGATGAGCTGCGTGAGCTTGGCGACATCGAGGTCGAACATGCGGGCGAGCAGGCCGAGCACGTAGATGTTCTTGCCCTTGTCCTTGGCCGAGCCGCCAACGGCCTCGACCGTGGCGCTGGTGATCGGCACGCCGACGGCGGTGACTTCCTTGTCGTCGGGATTCACCTTCACGTGGTCGGTGTCGTAGATCAGCACGCCGCCGGGGCGCAGCGAGGCGCGATGGCTTTCATAGCTGTGCTGGTAGAAGGCGACGAGCACGTCGGCGCGGTCGCCGGCGGAGAGGATTTCGCCGGAGCCCATGCGGACCTGGAAGATCGAGGGGCCGCCGGAGATCGTCGACGGGATGGTCATGTACGTCATGACCTCCTGGTCGGAGCGGCCGGCGAGGCGGGCGAGGAAGCCGCCGATCGCCTGGATGCCGTCCTGCGAATTGCCGGCGAGGCGGATTACAACATCGGGAATGGCATGGGCGGACGCGGTCGCGTCATCGCCAGCCGGAGGGGTAGTGGGGCTGACCATGATAAGGGTATTTAAGGGAAGCTCGGCCACTATGCTCCTCGCCCCTGATTTGGAAAGGCCGGGTTTCGGCTTCGGCGGTCTATTATTCCGTATAAGCAAAACCCCGGCCGGGGCCGGGGTTGGATTTAACTTCCTAATGCCGGGTGGTCGCCGGTTTCCACACCGGCGACAAGGACTGCCGCTTGCGATTGGAATCCGTGAAGACCTTTCACTCTGCCTCAACCGGAGCGATCAGCCAGGGCCAGTCCTCCGCCTTTGCGCATAAGCCTTTCACGACAGGATTCTGTCGGATGTAGTGAGCCTTGAGTTGGAGTTCGTGCGAATTGCGGATCCGATGATCAAAGAAGTTATCCTGCCATTGAACGCCGGCTGTTCGCGTATGCCATGCCTTCCAGCGGCCAATGATCAGGCGCATGTCGTGATCGAGCGGAAAACCTAGGAGGGCATGCAGATGATCCGGCATCAACAGGAACAGATGACAGCACCATGATGTTCGCTGCTGATAGAATTGCGCGGAATCGAGCAGCCATCGGCCGAGTGACGGTTCAGTCAGGGGCCGAGTGGAATCTCGGCTGAGACGGATGCGAATATGGAAGACCGCACTATGCTCCACCCAAGCAGGGGTGTGATGATGAAGGCGGCGGGTCGAGTCGGTGGCCATGGCCTGGCGCGCGCCGACCCTGCGCGTTTGTCGCCGGTATGGAAACCGGCGACCACCTTTCCGGCAAGGCTAGAGCCGACGCATCACTCCCACCCGATCGGACGGCCCTTGTTCTGTTCCTCGAGCCACTTCAGCAGCGGGGCGTAGTATTCCACCATCGCCCGCGTGCTGAGGTCCTCGCCGGTCGCGTCCTTGAGCACCTTGTGCCAGTCCTCGGTCGCGCCCTTCTCCATGATCTTCTTCAGGAATTCGCCGACTTCCTTGTTGCCGGCATAATTGCAGGACTGCGGCGGCTGGTGGAGGATGTGCTTCGCGATGTAGTCGTTGAGCTGGTACTTGAAGACCTGCGCGATGGCGTAGGTGTAGTAGTAGCAGGGCGTGTCGTTGATGTGCGTCTTGGTCGCCGCGTCGCACCATTCCTCGCCGCGCTCGCCGTCCGGCGGCTCGATGCCCTGGTAGTCGCGGACGTACTGCCACCAGCGCTTGTTCCACTCGGAAGCGGGCAGGTTGCGGGCGTAAACATCGGCCTCCCAGTGCGCCATCACGCCGGACGACCAGTAGATGAAGGGCACGCCGCCGGAGTTGACGGCGTTGGCCAGCAGGAAGGCGGTGGGATCCGCCTTGTAGTCCGCGGGCAGCACGCCGACCGACTTCAGGTAGGGCGCCATCGCGGACGCGAGCGCGGTCAGCTCGCCGAAGCCCTCGTGGAAGGCCGGGTTCGCGCCGTTGCGCAGGAGCGCCGGGACCTCGGGGCGGGTGTAGGACATGAAGTAGTAGATGTGGCCGAACTCATGGTGGTTGGTGCTGAACCACCACGGGTTGGCCTCGATGCTCTGCAGCGAGCGCAGGTCGGTGCCGAGGTCCAGGTGCCAGGCCGAGGCGTGCGTGTTCTTCTTGCGCGTGCTGCCGGCCGCGACCGGGTAGAGGTCGGACTTTTCCCAGAACGATTTCGGCAGGGCAGGGAAGCCGAGGCCGACGTAGAATTTCTCCGAGGCCTGCGCGACCCACCCGGGCGTCTTGTCCTTGAAGAACGGCGTGAGGTCGGCGCCCTCGGCGAGGCCGGGCCACTCCTGGCCCCAGCGGTTGGCGAGCCAGTGCGCGGGGATGCGCTTCGGCACCGGCTGGTGGTAGCGCTCGGCGAGCTTGTACTTCGCCCAGGTGTGCAGCTGCAGGTAGAGCGGGCGCAGCACCTGCATGAAATTCTCGTTCAGCTTGATGATCTCGTCGGTCGTCATACCGTAGCCGGCCGACTGCAGCGCGAAGTAGTCGTGGTAACCCATCTCCTGCGCGACGCCGTTGCGGAGGTCGCGGAGCTTGATCAGGCCGTCGCGCAGCGCCTTGCCGGATTCCTTGGACGCGAGCCAGACCTTGAGGCGCTGGTCGAGCGGCGTGTCGTTCGACTGGAGCAGGTTGTCGATGTCGTTCACCGAAACCGGCTTTCCCTCCAGCTTGAACTCGAAGCCGTTCAGCGTGGACGACTGCTTCGTCTCGGCCTCGATGCGCGCCTGCGTGAGCGCGGGCTTGGTCATCGGCGACTCGGCGGCGATGAGGAGCAGCGCCTCGAGTTCGCGGATGGTGAGATCGTTCAGCTCGTGGCGCTTCAGGAGGAGCGCCTTGGTCTCGTTGATCAGCGCGGGGTTGCCGGTGAACGCCGCCCGGGCCTTGCCGGCGACGTCGGCACCCTCGTCGTGGATGTCGCTGACATCGGTGCGGGCCTTCCACTGGGCCTCGGCCTCGACGTAGTAGATCGCCTGGTAGGAGGCATTGACCAGCGCGAGGAAACGGTCGGCGCGCTCCTGGGTGGGGTTGACATCGGCCGCACGGAGCATCGGTGCGGTCGCGAGCAGGGCCGCCAGCGCGGCGCCACGAAGCAGTCGGGTATTCATCATGCCCGTGTCATAACGGACGGCTCCACTCCGCCAACTCCTAAACGACGAGCTCCCGGGCAGGCGCCAAGCAGGATTGGCCGCAAAAAGGCGCAAAAATCCGGCGGCGAGCGAAGCTTTCAAGGCGCCTATAGGCGCACGGAAAATCTTTGCAGCAGGACGGACAAGTTTTGCGCCTCTTTGCGGCCCAAATCAGGTCGGAGAGCGACGCAACAGCGGACCTCGTTCGCGTTCCTCCTCCTCGGCGTGCAGGCGGGCGCGGGCGGCGAGGATGTCGGCGCGGCCGAGGTAGCCGACGACGTGGCGCGAATCGGTGGCCTGCACGACCGCCAGGCGGCCGATGTTGCGCTTCAGCATGAGCGCGATGGCGTCGTAGAGCGTGGCGTCGGGATGGATGACCTCGACGCGCGTGGTGCCGGCCTCGAGCGCGGTCAGGTCGGGCGACAGGCCCGGGCGCAGCGCCTTCAGCAGGTCGCTGCGGGTGAGGATGCCGGCCAGCCGGCCGCGATCGTCGACGAGCAGCGTGCCCTGGCGGACGCTGAGCACCGGGTCGCCGGCGGCGATGCGGTCGTTCAGTTCGCGGACGGTGATGTTGGCGGGCGCCAGCGGCGGGTTGTCGTCCATCACGTCGGCCACGCGCAGGCGTTCGAAGAGGTCGACGCTGTATTCGCGCGCGATGTGCTGGCCGCGGCGGGCCAGCTTCTCGGTGAGGATCGAGCGGCGCAGCAGCAGCACGGTGACGCACAGCGCCGCAATCGTGCCCACCGTGAGCGCGGGCAGGACGCTGAGGTCGTGCGTCATTTCCAGGATGAAGAACATGCCGGTCAGCGGCGAGCGCATCGTGCCGCCCATCATCGCGGCCATGCCGACCATGGCCCACAGGCCCGGGTCGCCGACGCCGGTGGCGTGGCCCAGCAGCGCGCCCAGCGCGCCGCCCATCATGAGCAGCGGCGCCAGCACGCCGCCCGAGGTACCCGAGCCCAGCGCGACGGCCCAGACGACGCCCTTGGCCACGAGCAGCGTGGCCGCGGCTGCCGCGAGCACGTCGCCGCGCATCAGGCTGTGGATGGTTTCATAACCCACGCCGAGCACGCGCGAGTCGACGAGCCCGCCCAGGCCGACCGCCAGGCCGCCGAGGGCCGGCCACCACATCCAGTGGATCGGCAGTTTCGCGAACAAATCCTCGGCGGCATAGACGAGGAGGGTCAGCAGGCCCGAGGCGAGGCCGGCGCCCACGCCGACCAGCAGGGCCACGGGCATGTCGATCGCACCCAGCGCGGCGTGCGGCGGCACGGGGAAGATCGGGCCGGCGCCGAGCAGCGGCACGCGGACCAGCGAGGCGACGATGGCGGCGACCGCGACGGGGATGAAGCTGCGCGGTTTCCATTCGAAGAGGAGCAGTTCGACCGCCAGCAGCACCGCGGCGATCGGGGTGGCAAACACGGCCGACATGCCGGCGGCGGCGCCGGCGACGAGGAGCGTCTTGCGCTCGGCGGCGGTCAGGTGGAAGAGCTGGGCAAAGATCGAGCCGCAGGCCCCGCCGGTCATGATGATCGGGCCCTCGGCGCCGAACGGGCCGCCCGTGCCGATGGCCACGGCCGAGGAAACCGGCTTGAGGATCGCGACCTTGGGCTGGATCAGGCTGCGACCGAGCAGGATCGCCTCCAACGCCTCGGGGATGCCGTGGCCGCGGATCTTCTCGGAACCGTAGCGGGCCATCAGGCCGATGAGGAGGCCGCCGAGCACGGGCACGAGCACGCCCCACCAGCCGAAATGGTGGCCCTGCAGGGTGACGGCCTCGGACGAGAAGCGGTGAAAGAAGGCGGCGTTGGTGAACACCGCGATCAGCCAGATCAGGGCCTTGGCGACGAAGGCGCCGATCACGCCCACGGGCAGGGCGAGGGCGCAGAGCAGCAGCACGCGGCGGTCGGTGCGGAAGTCGGCGAGGCGGTCGGAGTGCGGGGCGGGAGCGGTGGTGAGGACGGGCATGGGAGCGAAAGGTCAAAACAATATCGTGATACGATATAATGCAATGAGATTGTCAGGCGCCGTCCGGCCCGCTTGGCTGGCGCGACACCATGGCCCGTTCCTTCCCGCCTCCCATCGCCAAGCAGCATTACGAGCTGTTGTCCCGGCTGCGCTACACGCTGCGGCGCTTCCTGAATTTCAGCGGCGAGGCGGCCAAGGCGGTCGGGCTCACGCCGCGGCAGCATCAGGCGCTGCTCGCGATCAAGGGTTTCCCCGGGCGCGACCATGTCTCCGTCGGCGAACTCGCCGAGCGCCTCCAGCTCAAGCACCACAGCGCCGTCGGGCTCGTCGACCGCCTGGTCGACCGGCAGCTGGTGCGCCGGACGAGCGCCAAGGAGGATCGCCGCCGCCACGAGGTCCGGCTGACCGCGCGCGGCGAGGGATTGCTGAGCCGGCTGTCCGCCGCTCACCTCACCGAGCTGCGCCAGCAGGGCCCGGAGCTGCGGAGCCTGCTGAAGCTGATCGGCGAGAAGGAAAGCTGAGGCCGGGGCTTGCGACCGACGGCTACTTCCGCTTCCGCGTCCAGTACGTCAGCGGATCCTCGTAGCAGATACCTGTTAGATCCTCGGTCTTGCTCCGGAAATATCGCTCGGCGTCCTGCACGCCCCGGTTGTAGGCGAGCGGCGCGATCTCCTTCTGGAAATACTCGAGCAGGAAGCGGGCGCGCATCTCGCTCAGCTCTTGCTCGAACTCCTCGCGAAAATAGCGCTGCAGCGACGGGACGACCTGTTCGGTTTCTTCCTGGGTGAGTTCGAGGGGCATGCCGGCAGGTTAGGCGGGGACGGGCGGTCGGCCACCGGAAACTGCGACGGTTCCGCGGTTGCCCACGACGGTCCGCCGGCTAGTTTTTCCTCCGGGCCAATTTTCATGCATAAAAACCCGGCAGTCGCGCGTGGGTGGGGTGATGCCTTGGTTCCCCTTCATTCCGATGGCATGAGTGCGACGGTTCCCGAAGCGCTCCGGGTCTTCTATGTCGAAAACCGCCAGCAACTCTATACCTACGCCGTCGCGCTCGCCGGGCAGCGCGAAGCGGCCGAGGATGCCATTCACCAGGCGTTTCACCGGCTGCTGCAATGCGACCGCCTTCCGGCGGAGCTGCGGCCCTATGTCTTCCGTTGCGTGCGCAATGCCGTGCTCGACCAGTTTCGTCGTTCCCGGGTGCGTGCCGCCGAACCCGCGGCGGGACCGGAGCCGGCGGAAGCCCGCCCGCCCGACGCCGTGCTCCAAGCCCGCGAGCTGGACGCGGAGCTCCGCGAACTGTCGTCCGACGAGCGCGAAGTCATCGTGCTCAAGGTCTATGACGGCTTCACTTTCCAGGAAATCTCCGACCTGCTCGGGACGCCGCTTCCCACGGTGGCCTCGTGGTATCGCCGCGGGGTCGGAAAACTGCGCGGCCGGCTGACCGATCCGATCCATGAATGACGATTCCCAGTTCGAACAACGCCTGCGCGCCGCGCGCCTGACGCCGCCTCCGGCGGAATTCGAACGGCGCATGGACGCCCTGTTTGCCGCGCCGCCGTCGCGCGCCCGCACCGATTGGTGGCGGGTGGCGGCCTTGCCTGCAGCCGGACTGGCCGCCGCGCTGGCGCTCGCCTATCTGGCGCCGCGTCCCAAAGCCATGCCACCGGCTCCGCCCGCGCCGGAGCGCCTGGTTTATCAGGTCGAGCCCCACGGCGTGATGCGCGAGCTGCTCGCGCCCTCCGCCCGCGCGCCGGCCCCACCGGCGCTCACGGCATCGGTGCGCTTCTGATGGATTTCGCCATGAAACTTCGCGCCCACGGTTTGCTGGTTCTCTTCCTTGCCCTGGCGGGTCACGCCGCGGGAGTGGAGACGTTCAAGCTGGAAACCGCGCTGTACGTGTTTCGCGATGGCGACTTCGCCCAGGTGTCGCTCAACGGCATGCCGGCGGCGCAGTCGGGGCGGAGAGAGTCCCTGGCGGCGCCGGCGCGGGTGTCGCTCGACGGACACGTCTTGGAATTGAAGGGGTCGGGTTACAGCTGGGACGGTGCGGGCGAAAAGGCTCCCGCATCGTTCAGCCAGGTCGCAATGCCCGTGGTGGTGGTCCAGGCCGCGCAGAAGGCGTCGCTCTACTGCGCCATGCCGATGCAATACATGGAGAAGGGTCCGGCGGGCGACTTGCAGGTCCGGCACCTCGAGAGCGGCGATCCGGGAGTGCCGCATTACCAGTTCACGATGGAAGTGCGGCCGGAAGCGGACGAAGTGCGGCTGGCGGTTTCCTGCCAGCTGCAGCTGGCGGTCATGAGCGGACGCGAGAAAATCCCCGGCGTCGAGCTGGATGTCGGCCGGCCGGTGCTCGCGCGGTTCGAGGATGAGTTTCGCTTCCGCACTCCGTCGAACACGTGGACCGGATTGCTGCTGCGCAAACCGGCGGGGGGCGATTACAGCCTCGTGCTGCTGGTGCGGGTGGCGGCGCAGGCGGCGGGTGCGGCGCCGGTCGTGGATTTTTCCGAGGACGGGGCGCGCGATGAGTTCATCTCCCATTATTACCAGCAGCCGCGCCCGGAATTGATCTCCGGGTTGATCGATGCCCTCGCCACCCACCATTTGCTGGACCGGAGCCGGCCGGGCATGGTGCCGCCGCGCGAGCGCACGCTCATGAACGCGCCAGGGAAGCAGGATCCCGACTGGCATCGGCCTCTGCCTGCCGCGCCTTCGCTGGGGTATTGGGGGTTCGTTGGATTCTTCGCCGAATTGTTCGCGGCCAATCCCGCGCGCGTCGAGGAATGGCAGCGTCTCGGCAGCAAGGATTGGATCACGCGGGATTGCCTGCGGGCGGCGGCGAAGTTCGGCCGGCCCGGCGCGCTGCTGGCGGTCAAGGGGCCCTACATCCAGCGCCCCGCGGCGATCCTCAGCCTGGGATATTCCTGGGGCGACGCGAACAACGCGCGCTGGGGCGGGTTCTTCGCCTCGGGCAACCCAGCCTACCTGCGCCTGTTCATCGGCCAGTTGCAAAACATCGACCCGATCCAGGGCGACCGCCGGGGCCTCAACGCCATGCTGACGCTCGCCACCTACGCCCCCGGCCATCCGCTGATCCGTACCTCGCTGCAGGCGGCCCGGGCCGATGCGGACGAGAAAACCCGCGGATACATCGACGACCTGCTCACCAAGAACCTGCGGGACATCCAGCTCGAGATCGCCGACCTCACGCCGCCGGGTTTCTTGCCGGACGGCGGCATAAATGGGAAGGGCTTGCGCGACGACACGGCGGATTTCGGCCCGGTCAAACTGCATCCCAATTGATTTCTCGCTGCGTAGCCAAACCCACCAGCGCGCCGGGAAAGCCTCACACCTTCGTCGGCTTCACGCGCTGGCCGTCCTTGATGCGGTCGCCGGGATAAAGGATGACCTCGTCGCCTTCCTGCAGGCCCTCGACCACCTGGGTCTCGGCACCGCTGGAACGCCCGATCTTCACCGGCACGAGCTTCGCCTCGCCGCCGCGGACCACCAGCGCCGCCCAGTCGCGGCCCTGCCGGAAAAGACCGGAGCTCGGGACCTTCAGCGCCCGGTCGCTTTCCCAGGTGATGACGCGCGCCTCGACGCGGAAATTGTCGCCGAGCGACCGGCGCTGCTCGAGCGGCGTGGTGATGTCGACGACGACGTACACACGCTGTTCCTCGACGCCGAGGGCGGAGATCTTGGTGAAGGCGGCGGGTTCGACGAGCCGCACCTTGCCGTCGAGCGGCGCGGGGCCGCCCCACTGCTCGAGCGCCACCGGCGCGCCGGGCGCGATGGCAGCGCCGTCGCGCGAGAGCATCTCGACGACCACCTCGAGGTCGGCGGGATCGCCGATCTCCAGCAGCGGCGTGCCCTGCATCACGGCGCGTTCGCTTTCCTGGAAGACATGGAGGATGAGGCCGGTGGCGTTGGCTTTGACCTCGATGGGAGCGGTGGCTTGCGCCTCGGCCCGCAGGGACGCGGGCCCTCCAGTCGCGAGCAACTCGGCCTCGGCCGAGCGCAGCGCGCCTTCGGCGGCGGCGACGTCGCGCGCGGCGGCGGTCTCGCGCATCTGCGCGTTGTCGCGGTCCTGCGGGGAGACGGTGTTGGCGTCGAACATCTGGCTGATGCGGCGGAGTTCGCTGCGCGAGAGCTCGAGCGTGGTGCGGCTCTTTTCCAGCAGCACGCGGGAGGAATCGCGGCGGGCCTCGGCCAGCGCGCGGTTGCGCTCGTCGAGCGGCGAGGCGGGCAGGGGATCGATCACCGCCACGACGGTCTCGCCGGCGACGACCGCTGCGCCGGGCTTGAAGGGAATGCGGCGCAGCTGGCCGCTGACGGGCGCCGAGACGACGTAGCGCTGCTTGATGCGCGTCTTGCCCTCCTCGCTGACGGTCGCGCGCAGCGGGCCGGCGGCGGCGCGGGCGGTCTCGACCGGCACCGGCGGCCGGCGCAGGCCGAGTCCGGCAAGGGCGGCGAGTCCGGCCAGGACGACATACAGGAGCCAGCGGCGGGTGGTTTTGGTAGAAGAAGTCATTTCGGAAGGGGCACCACTAATGCACACTAAGGAGACACTAATGGTTCGGGGAATCGGATTAGTGGGCTATTAGTGTGAATTAGTGGTGCCCTGCTCATTCCGGGGCCTTGAGGGCGCCGATCAGGTCGAGCTGCTTCAGCTTGCGCAGGACGACCACCGCCGACAAGGCGGATGCGGCGGCGACGACGAGGATGGCGAAGGTGTAGGTGTAGGACGTGAAGACGAGCGGCAGGCGCACGGTCTCGGTGTTCACCGAGGAGATGATGGCCGCGGAGATGCCGGTGCCGAGCACCAGGCCGGCGGGCACGGCGGCGAGGGCGAGAAGCGCCAGCTCCACGACGATGACCGCGCCCACCTCGCGCTGGGTGAGGCCGATGACGCGCAGCGTGGCGAGTTCGCGGGCGCGCTCGGCGAGGGAGATGCGGGCGTTGTTGTAGATGACGCCGAACGCCACGACGACGGCCATGCTCAGGTAGAGCGTGGTGAGCATGCCCATCATCTTCGCGGTGGTGGTGCGGAAGCTTTCGCGCAGCGAATCCTTCACCGCGATCCAGCTGATACGCGGGATGCCCTTCAGCGCGCGCAGGAATTCCGTGCGGTGCGCGGCGTCGAGGGTGAAGCTGGCGCCGTTGATGATGTCGCCCTCGCCGAGGAAGCGGTTGATGGCGGTGCGGTCCATGTAGGCGGCGATGCCGCTGAAATCCTTGGCCAGGCCGGCGAGGCGCACCGGGTGGATGGGACGGCGCCCCTCGAGGGCCTCGACCACGAGTTCGTCGCCGACCCGGGCGCCGAGCACGTCGGCGAGCTTGGCCGACACGATGATGCCGTCGGGCGGCGGCACGATTTCCAAGCCGTCGCGGCCGATCGCGCGGCTGTGGCTGGCGCCGGCCTCGAGGCTGCGCACGCCGATCTGGCGGTTGGCGCCGTGGAAATGGATGCGCGCGGCGAAGCCGCGCGCGGGCTCGACGTGGATGACGCCCGGCAGGCGTTCGAACTCATGCTCGATCCGCGCGGCCGATGGCTCGGCGAGGCCGAGGTTGAGATCCTGCCGCTGCACCACGTCCCACTGGTTGTCGAGGATGTCGGCGATGCCGGACTTCAGCGTGTTGGGCAGGACGAGCAGCGCGGTGGCCAGCGCGAGGCCGGCGACGGTGAAGAGCGCCTGCGAAGGCCGGCGCTCGAGGTTGCGGACGGCGATGCGGAAGGGATGAGAGAACCAGCGCGCGAAGGGCGGCCGCTCGATGAAGGACGGGCGGTAGCTGGCCGGCGGCTCGGGACGCATCGCCTCGGCGGGGGGCAGCCGCGCGGCCCGGCGCACCGAGCCCAGCACGCCCGCCACGACCGCGAGGATGCCGACGCCGAACGCGGCGCCCATTGCCACGTAGTCGAGACGGAACCCGAGATGCGGAAAGCGATAGAGCGGGGAGTAGAGGCCGAGCATCCAGCGCCCCTGCACCTGGCCGAGCAGCCCGCCGAGCACGGTGCCGCCGAGGCCGATCACGGCGGCGAACTTCAGGTAGTGGCCGGCGATCGCGCCGTTGCTGAAGCCGAAGGCCTTGAGGATGGCGATCTGCTCGCGCTGCAGCGCGAGCAGGCGCGAGAGCACGGCGTTGGTCATGAACGCCGCCACGCTCAGGAAGATCGTCGGGAAACCGATCGAGAGGATCGTGAGCGTGCGGATTTCGTCGGACACGCGGATGTGCGAAGGATGATCCTTGCGGCCGAAGGCGCCGAGGCCGCCGTAGGGCTTGAGCAACTGGTCGGCGGCGGCGATGACCGGCGCGGGATCGGCGCCGGGCGCGAGCTTGAGCGCGAAGTGGTTGAACGCGCCGTACAGGTCCCACGCGGTGGCCACCTCCTTGTAGGTCATCCAGAAGATGCCGTAGCTGCGGCTGTCGGGCAGCGCGGCGCCGGGGCGCGATTCGAAGATGTATTCCGGCGAGAGCACGATGCCCGCGATGCGGAAGTCCTGCCGGCGGCCGTTCATGATCAGCGCCAGCGTGTCGCCGGGATTCAGGTGGTTGGCCTCGGCGAACGCCTCGCCGACCAGCAGCTCGCGGCGCGAGCCGGGCGACAGCCAGCGGCCGCGGCGCAGGAACAGGCGGTTGAGCTCGGACTCGCCGAAGTCGGGCAGCGAGCGTACGAGCCCGCTGGCGGGTTCGTCGACGCCCGGCAGGTCGAGCGTGACCTGGCCGGCGATGTCGGCCTGCACGCCCGCGACGCCGGGGATGGCGGCGAGCCGCTCGGCGAGGGAGTTGGGCGCACGCTTGAGCGAACCGAACACGTCGGCGAAGCGGTAGCTCTCATAGTAGTCGGAGCGCGCGCCCTCCAGCGAGGCGATGAGGCTGCGCGTGGTGATCATCATCGCGAGGCCGCAGGCCATCACGACCGCCACCGCGGCGGCCTGGCCCTTGAGGCGCTTCAGGTCGCGGAGGAGCTTGCGGTCTAAACGGGAAATCATGTTTCGGCCCTGCTCGAGTGTTTTTTGACCACGGATTGCTCGGATCCGAAACGGATTACACGGAGCAGATGACTTGAATCAGTGTGATCAGTATTCATCCGTGTGATCCGTGGTAAAAAGACGCTCCGATCAACCTACCACTTGAGCGACGCCGGCGTGGCGCGGGTGGCGTTGCGCGTTTCCGACTGCACGCGGCCGTCGGAGAAGCGGATGACGCGGTCCGCCATCTCGGCCATGACGGCGTTGTGGGTGATGATGACGGTGAGCGTGCCGAGTTCGCGGTTCACGCGTTCGAGGGCCTCGAGCACGACGATGCCGGTCTTCACGTCGAGCGCGCCGGTGGGTTCGTCGCACAGTAGCACCTCGGGGCGCTTGGCGATGGCGCGGGCGATGGCCACGCGCTGCTGCTCGCCGCCGGAGAGCTGGGCGGGGAAGTGGTCGAGGCGGGCGCCGAGGCCGACCATGTGCAGCGCGTCCTCGGGCGCGAGCGGGCGGTCCGCGATCTCGGTGATGAGGCCGACGTTCTCGCGCGCGGTCAGGCTCGGGATGAGGTTGTAGAACTGGAAGATGAAGCCGACGGAGCGCCGGCGGTAGAGCGTGAGCTGCTCCTCGGTCGCATGCGTGAGGTCGGTGTCGCGGTAGCGCAGTTCGCCGGCGGTCGGGATATCGAGGCCGCCGAGCTGGTTCAGCAGGGTGGTCTTGCCGGAACCCGAGGGCCCGAGCAGCACGACCAGTTCGCCGGGATTGAGGTCGAGGTCGACGCCCGCCAGGGCACGGACCTGCGCGGTGCCCTCGCCGTAGGTCTTGACCAGGTTGCGCACGTGGAAAACCGGGGCCGCAGCCGGGGTGCGGGCGGATTCGGGGGGAGGGCTCACGAACGGAAAGGCTAGGGGCGTGCCCCGGTGGCGCAATCCCGGGTATGAATGGAGGCGGGACTATCAGTCCCGCGAGGCAGGCGTATCGAAGGCGTTAATCCGCGGGACTGGTAGTCCCGCCTCCAGCCAAACTTCAATCGTCGTCATCCTGGGCCGTGCGAAAAATGGTGGGCGTCGGTTTCCACACCGACGCCTGTCGCCGCCGGGACGGCGGCGACCACCTTGGGTCCCTTGCACGACTCAGGATGACAGAAGGCAGGTTTTTTGTTTCTCTGATTGTAGTCTTTCGCGCGGGCCTTTGTGCTGTTTGTTCATGAATCGAACGGACCGGCTCGTCGCGATGGTGCTCTTCCTGCAGGGACGGCGCGTGGTGCGCGCGTCCGAGATGGCGGCGCACTTCGAGGTGACGGAGCGCACGATCTACCGCGACATCGCGGCGCTCGGCGAGGCCGGCGTGCCGATCACGGGCGAGGCGGGCGTGGGGTACTGCCTGATGAAGGGCTACCAGCTGCCGCCGGTCATGTTCACGGCCGAGGAGGCCAGCGCGCTGTTCGTCGGCGCCGAGCTGGTGAAGCAGTTCACCGACGCGTCGCTGCAGGGCCCGATGGCCTCGGCGCTGGACAAGCTGCGCGCCGTGCTCCCGCGCGACCGCCAGGACCACGTCGAGAAGCTCGCCAGCCGCACGATCGTGCGCGGGCGCCTGCGCAACACCGCGGACACCGATTCGCAGAAATGGCTGCTCACCGTGCAGCAGGCGGTCGTGATGCGGCGCGTGCTGCGCATGGGCTACCGCGGGCTCGAGCGCGAGGAGGAGACGCAGCGCGACATCGAGCCGCTGGGCGTCGTGTTCTACGGCGGCGCGTGGTACGTTGTTGCCTGGTGCCGCCTGCGGGTGGGCATCCGCCATTTCCGCGTGGACCGCATCCGCCGCCTCGAGCTGCTGCCCGTGAGCTTCACGCCGCGGGAGGATTTCTCGCTGTCCGAGCACATGTCGGACTTCGCCGAGGGCCGCGACGGCGACAGCCAGCCGGTGCGCGTGTGGTTCCACGCCCGGGCGCAGGAGCGCGCGCAGCGCGAGAGCTACGCCACGCTGATTGAGGAGAAGAAGCGCGACGGCGGCGCGGAGTTCACCATGTACACCTTTTCGCCGGAATGGACCGCGCAATGGCTGCTGTCGTTCGGCGACCGCGCCGAGGCGGTGGCGCCGCCGGAGCTGCGCAAGCTGGTGCGGGCTGCGGCGGAGAAGGTGGCGGAGAAGCACGGGTGATTAGCTAATCGCTAATAGTTAATCGGCATTGGTCATATCATGCCGCCCTGCCGGCGCTGGCTGGCTCGATATAACCAATGGCAATTAGCGAATGCTTAATAGCTATTGATTCCCTCCTGACATAGGGCTGTCAGGGCAGGGTGGTAGGATAGGGGCATGTCCAAGCTTGCCCCCGCCCGCCCCGCCCTCGGCCTGCTCAGCGCCGGCCTCGTCATGGCCCTGGCCCAAGGTGCCGCCGCCGCGCCCGCCGATGACGCCAAGGTCGTCGCGGCGCTCGACACCGAGTTCCAGGCCGCGGTGAAGCACAACGACGCGGCCACGATCGGCCGCATCCTGGCTCCCGACATGATCCTCGTCACCGGTCGCGGCGCGATTTTCACCGCGCAGCAACACGTCGACGCGGCGCTGAACCGGGAGCGCGTTTACGAGCAGCAGGACGAGGAGCCCGGCACGCAGACGGTTCGCGTCTGGGGCGATACCGCGGTCATCACCGCGAAACTCTGGATCAAGGGCACGGCCCGGGACGGCAAGGCCTTCGACTACAAACTCTGGTTCAGCGACACCTACGTCCGCACGCCGGCCGGCTGGAAATACGCCTTCGGCCAGGCCTCGCTTCCCCTGCCGCACGACCCGAAGTAACATGATCCAAGGACTCCGCACTGCCCTTTATCCCGCTCCCGACCTCGCCCGCGCCAAGGCGTGGTACACCGAGGCCTTCGGCGTCGCGCCGTATTTCGACGAGCCGTTCTATGTCGGTTTCAATATCGGCGGCTTCGAGCTTGGGCTCGTGCCCGACGCACCACTGGCGGGCCAGCCGGGCGGGGTCGTTCCGCTGTGGGGCGTGAACGACGTCGCCGCCGAATGCATGCGCCTCCACGGGCACGGCGCCACGATCCACGAGGAACCGCGCGAAGTCGGTGGCGGGATTACCGTCGCGTCGGTGTTGGACCCCTTTGGCAACATCATCGGCCTGATCCACAACCCGCATTTCGACCTCAAGTCCGTCCGCTGATCAGTCTCTCCGCCCTGGACTCTAACCCTCTCAGCTCCCCAATCCCCATGAAAGTCACCGCCTTCGCCTACACCTGCTATCCCGTCACCGACATCGCCCGTGCCCGTAATTTCTACGAGAAGCTGCTCGGCCTGAAGCCCGCCACCGCTTGGGAAGGCGAGGGCAAGGGCTGGATCGAATACGAGCTCGGCGACAGCTGCCTCGCGATCGCCAACGGCTTCGGCGACGACTGGAAGCCCGGCGCGCAGGGCCCGGCGATGGTGCTCGAAGTCGCCGATATCGCCGGCGCGACAGCGGAGCTCAAGGCTGCCGGGGTGAAGTTCAAGCTCGAGCCAACGGAATTCCCGCCCTGCCATCTCGCGGTGGCCCTCGACCCTGATGGCAACCAGATCGGCCTCCACCAGATGAAGCAGAAGCCCGCTTAAACCGGTGTTTCGACCGTTCTTCCCGCGCACGCTTTTCCCGAAACGCAATCCAACGCCTCCTACCGCCATGCAAGCCCGCATTCTCACGCTGACCCTCGCCGCCTCCCGCTCCGCGGCTTTCAACTTCCTGGCCGACATCGAAAACCTGCCGCTCTGGACGGGCGGCTTCTGCGAATGGATCGAACTGCACCGCGAGGGCTGGTGGGCCTACACCGCCGTCGGCGAGCTTATGGTTGAGACGAAGGTCGACGACATTCCCGGCGAGATCGACCTGTGCTTCCGGCATGTTGCCGGCTGGACGATCGTGCTGCCGTTGCGCGTGCGTTCAGACGGCGAGGGTGGTTCGCTGGTGAGCATCGCCTGCCGCCAGGTGGCCGGACTCGGCGACGAACACTACGAGCGCCTCTTCGACGGCCTGATGAACGGCCTGCGCGGCCTGCCGCAGCGGGTGGGGGTTCAGGCGGCGGTGGCGGCTTGATGCTCTTTGTAGGGGCGGACCTTGGTCCGCCCTCGCGCGAAGGGCGGAGCAAGCTCCGCCCCTACAAAATTCACGTTACCGGCTCCACCGTCACCGCGACCCGGAGGACCGGTGAGTAGCTGCCGGTGAAAACGCCGCGGGTCGGGCTGACATCGGAGTAGTCGCGGCCGCGGGCCACGACGATGTGGCCGAGGCCGGCGAAACAGGAATTGGTGGGATCGTAGTCCACCCAGCCGATCTCCGGCACGTGCACCGACGCCCACGCATGCATCGCGTCCGCGCCGCGCAGGCGCGGCTGGCCGGGCGGCGGTGACGTCAGCAGGTAACCGCTCACGTACGCGGCGGGCAGTCCCTGCTGCCGCACGCAGCTGAGGAAGAGGTGCGTGAAGTCCTGGCAAACGCCGCGCTTCTGCGCCAGCACCTGCGCCAGCGGCGTGGTGACATCGGTGGCGGTCGCATCGAAGGTGAAGGTCTCCGCGAATTTTTTCCCCAGCGCCTCGATCCACGCCAGCACCGGCTCGCCTTCGTCGAGCCCAGCGGCGAGGGCGGCCGCCTCGGGGAGGAACGGCACCAGCGGCGTGGCGCAGAGGTATTGCTCGAGCAGCGGGTCCTCGCCGGTCTGGATGAGCGTGCGGGTGCGGTCGCGGGCTTCGGCGACCGTCGGACTCAAGCCGGGCAGCGGGAGCGCCGGCGCGTCGCGTCGCACGACGGCATGGCTGGTGATCGAGAGCTCGCGGTGTGGTTCGCGCACGGAGAAGAAGTGCCGCGTGTTGCCGAAAAAATCCTGGCGCGTCGACAGGTCGGGTGTGGCCGGGTTGAGCTCGAGCTGGAAGTCCACGCATTCCTGCGCGGGCTCCGCGCGCGGCTGCAACTGCAGCATCTGCCAGGCCGCGGTCGCCGGCGCGGAATGCCGGTAGACCGTCTGGTGCGTGATGCGGTATTCAGGCATGGGAAATCAAAGCGAAACCAAGACAACACACCCCGCCCTGTCGGGCACCCCTCTTGATAGAGGGGACTTCGGCTGCGTGGTTTGGGAATCCCCTCTAGAAAGAGGGGTGGCGCGCAGCGACGGGGTGTGTGGTTCGGCAGGCATGGGCTCATCGGCTGTCCGCGTGGGAGAAATAGATGTGGTTCAGCTCGTCGCTGAGTAGCGCGAGGTGCTGCAGCTGGTCGTGGACCAGCTTGTCCGCTTCGCCCGGGTGGCGGGCCAGCCGCGCCGGGTCGCACAGGCGCGTCTCGCCCAGCACGCGGACCGACTGCATGCGCAGCGCGCCGACGCTGCGCGGCGCCTGGTCGGCGGGCAGGGCGGCGAGGTGGTGGTTGATCTGGTCGGCCTGGTAACGGAGGCTGCGCGGGTTGTCGGCGGAAACGATCAGCCAGTCGAGCACGGCGGTCAGGTCGACCGCGCCGTGGTAGGCCTGGCGGTAGGTGAACAGCGAATCGGCGAGGTGCAGCAGCGTCTGCAGGCGGAATTCGGTGGGGGTCTTGTCCTGCGCGACCGGCAGCAGCGCTTCCATCAGCATCAGCAGCTGGCGCGCGCGCTCGAGCCGGCGGCCGAGCTGGAGGAAATGCCAGCCGGTGTCGTGCGTCATCGTCTCGAGCGTCAGGCTCTCGAGCGCGTTGAGGTGCTGGCGGAGCCACGCGCACGCGACGGTGTCGCCGGCCTTCCGGCGCTGCCGCAGGTGGCGGATCATCTGCCAGGCCTCGTGGGGCAGGTGGACCTTGAGCGATTCGAGCAGGCGGACGAGGTTCGCCGTGGTGCCGGCGAGGCTCGACGGCTGCGCCGGGTCGTCGGCGGTGCGGCGGGCGAGTTGCGCGAGCTGGTCGAGCGCGTGCGTCTCCGCCGCCGGCATGTCCTGCATGCGGAAGATCAGGCCGAGCGTGTCGCGCGGCACCGCGGGATCGAGGAGCGCGATCTCGTCGTGCAGCAGCGAGTCGAGCTTCTCGAGGCGGCGGGCGAGGGCGCCGGTGCGCTCGAGGTAGCGTCCGAGCCAGAAGAAATTGTTCGCCGTGCGGCTCGGGGTGGCCGCGGGATGGCGCAGCGTCTCGGCGGGACGCGAGCTGACGAGCGACGGCGGCAGCGCGGGCTCGCCCTCGTGCAGCACCCAGGTGTCCTTCGACACGCTGCCCTGCTGGAGCGAGACGATCATGTCCTCGCCGCGCGGGTTGCAGCGGGTGAGGCCGCCCGGCATCACGTGGTAATCGCCGTCGTGCCACGAGACGTAGAGGCGGGTGATGAACGGCATCGGCTTCAGCGTCCCCTCGTGCCAGCCCGGGGTCGTGCTGTGGAAGACGCGTTCCTGCGCGCACCAGGCCGCGGGGTGGGCGCGGATTTCGTCGGCGAGGTGGGCGCGCGCGGCCTTGCCCATCCATGCGCCGTAGCGCGGCGGGGCGGCGTCACCCGTGCAGAAGGTGGGCTTCACCACGAGGTCCGCAAGGTGGTCCAGCACGTAGTCGCGCGGGCCGTCCTGGCCGCACCACCACGTCGCGGCGTTCGGCAGCTGCAGTTCCTCGCCCAGCACGTGGCGGCAGAGCGGCTGGAGGAAGCCGAGCAGCGCGGGGGTTTCGAGCGCGCGGGCGCCGGGCAGGTTGGCGAGGGCGACGCTGTTGTTATGCGCGGCGTGGAGGAGGCCGGGCACGCCGAGCAGCGAGTTCGGGTCGAGCTCGAGCGGGTCGCAGTAGTCGGAGTCGAGGCGGCGCAGCACGACGTCCACCTGCTGCAGGCCGCCGACGGTGCGGAGGAAGACCTTGCGGTTGCGCGTGGTCAGGTCCTCGCCCTCGACCAGCGTGTAGCCGAGATAGTTCGAAAGGTAGGCGTGCTCGAAATACGTCTCGTTGGCGGCGCCGGGCGAAAGCAGCACGATGCGCGGATCCTCGCGGTGGGGGGCGAGGCTTTCCAGCGACTGGCGGTAGTCGTGGAAGAACTGGTAGAGCCGCTCCACCGGCGCGCGGTGGAAGACATCGGGCAGCGCCTGGCGCGTGATGATGCGGTTCTGCAGCGAGTAGCCGAGGCCGGACGGCGCGTCGAGGCGGTCCTCGATCACCCACCAGCGGCCGTCGGAGGAGCGCGCGACGTCGACCGCGAGCGTGTGGAGGAACGCCGGCGAGCCCTTGCCGAGGCCGACGCACGGCCGCAGAAAGTGCGGGTTGTGCAGCGCGACGGCGGCGGGCAGCAGGCCGCCGTGCAGCAGCTTCTGTTCGCCGTAGAGGTCGCGGAGCAGCTCGTTGAAAAGGTGGGCGCGCTGGCGCAGGCCGCGGGTGAGCGACTTCCATTCGCCCGCGCCGATCAGCAGCGGCAGCACGTCGAGCGGCCACAGCTGGCTGCCCGCGCGTTCGCCGCGGTAGACGTTCATGCTGACGTCCTGCTCGATGATCGCGCGGTGGCCGGCGTCGGTCGCGGCCTGCAGCGCCTCGGCCTGCGAGCCGCTGATCAGGTTGAAGAACTGCGCCCATGCCGGCCGCAGGTGGCCGTGGCCGTCAACGCACTCGTCGAAGCGGCTGCCCTTCGGGGCATAGCCGTGCAGGATCGAGCGGGCGCTGGAGAGAGGCGCGGACATTGGGGTGGGAGCTTTCGAAAAGGGCGCGGGGTGGCAAGAGTGCGATGGGGTGGCGGGAGTGCTTGGGGATAGGACTTATGGGACGTATGAGACCTATGAGACCTATAGGTCCTCTAAGTCCCATACCCTCGACAATCGGCTGCGCACATCAAGGGTTCCTTAAATCCAGCGTGAACGGCAGCTCGGGTTTGCCGGTGGGCGGGAGGTGCGCGCGCATGCTGCCGGGCGTGTGGCCCATCGCGATGAAGCGCGCGAGGCGGCGGCTCTCGGCCTCGTAGGAGTTCACCGGGAAGGTCTCGTAGTTGCGGCCGCCCGGGTGGGCGACGTGGTAGGTGCAGCCGCCCAGCGAGCGCCGGTTCCAGGTGTCGACGAGGTCGAACACCAGCGGCGCATGCGGCGGGATCGTCGGCTGCAGGCACTCCGGCGGCTGCCATGCGCGGTAGCGCACGCCGGCGACGGCCTCGCCGTTGGTGCCGGTCGGGTGCAGCGGCACGCGGTGGCCGTTGGCGGTGAGCACGAAGCGGTCGCCGGTCAGCCCGGTCGCCTTGACCTGCAGGCGCTCGAGCGAGCTGTCGACGTAGCGCACGGTGCCGCCGGCGCCGGGCTCCTCGCCGAGCACGTGCCACGGCTCGAGCGCGGCGCGCAGATCGACGTGGACGTCGCGGACGTTGAACTCGCCGATGCGCGGGAAGCGGAACTCGAAGTGCGGGTCGAACCAGTCCGCCTCGAACGGCTGGCCGGCCATGCGGAGGTCGCGCAGCACGTCGTTGAAGTCGGTGCGGTTGAAATGCGGCAGCATCCAGCGGTCGTGGATGTCGGTGCCCCAGCGCACGAGCCCGTTCGTGTAGGGCTGCTTCCAGAATTTGGCGACGAGGCCGCGCAGCAGCAGGTGCTGGGCGAGGCTCATGCGCGCGTGCGGCGGCATCTCGAAGGCGCGCAGCTCGACGAGGCCGAGGCGGCCGGTGGCGCTTTCGGGCGCGAAGAGCTTGTCGATGCTGAACTCGGCGCGGTGCGTGTTGCCGGCGGAATCGATCAGCAGGTTGCGGAAGAGGCGGTCGACCATCCACGGCGGGACGTCCTTGAATGTGCCGAGCTGGCGGTCCATCTCGCGGAACGCGAGCTCGAGCTCGTAGAGCGAGTCGTTGCGCGCCTCGTCGATGCGCGGCGCCTGCGAGGTCGGGCCGATGAATAGGCCGGAAAACAGCCAGCTGAGCGACGGGTGGTTCTGCCAGTAGGCGAGGAGCGAGCGGAGCAGGTCGGGGCGGCGCAGGACCGGCGAATCGCCGGGCGTCTCGCCGCCGATGAGGATGTGGTTGCCGCCGCCGGTGCCGGTGTGGCGGCCGTCGACCATGAACTTCTCCGTGCCGAGCCGGGTCTGGCGCGCCTCGTCGTAGAGCACGGTCGTGCGCTCGACGAGTTCGTCCCAGCTCTTGCTCGGGTGGAGGTTGACCTCGATGACGCCGGGGTCGGGCGTGACGGCGAGTTTGTGGAGGCGCGGGTCCTTCGGCGGCGCCTCGCCCTCGATGATCACGGGCACGCCCATCTCGGCGACGGTCGTCTCGATGCCGGCGATGAGGTCGAGGTAATCCTCGGTCGTCTGGACCGGCGGCATGAAAACATGGAGGCGGCCATCGCGCGGCTGGACGCACAGCGCGCTGCGGATGATCCACGGCGCGCTCTCGCCCTGCTGCGGGCGGCGCGCCGGATCGGTTTCCTTCGGCAACGGCGGGAGATCCTCTAGCTTCTGCGCGCGCAGGCCCGGGCCGTAACCGGCGGGCAGCGGCACGCCGCCGCCGGGGAGGATGCGCTGGCCGGCCTTGAGCGCGGCGAGGCGGCGGGCGTCGTAAGGCGTTTCCTTCGGCAGCGGCGGCAGCGGGCCCGAGGGATCCATCGGCCAGTTGTAGGAGCGCTGCTTGTCCGCGACCCACGGGATGGAATCGAGCGGCAGGCGCAGGCCCATGGCGGAATCGCCGGGGATCAGCCACATCGTGTCGTCGTCGCGCAGGAACCACGCGCCCGACATCCAACCCGGCTGGTTGCCGATCATCGCGCGCTTGATCGGGAGCGCGTAGCCGACGACGGAGCCGAGGCCTTCCTGGAAAATGCGGGCGATGCGGTCGCGCTCGAGCTTGTCCTGCAGGTTGGATTTCTCGGGCGTGACGTTCGACGGCAGGCGGCGCTCCTTCCAGGTGTAATAGAAGGCGTCCTCGTAGCCAGGGATGAGGTGCCCGGGTTTCACGCCGAGCGTGCGCGCGAGACGCGTGGCGAGTTCCTTCGCCTCCTTCGCGCCGTGGCCGTAGTTCTTCGATTCGTCGGCGATGAGAGCGTCGTCGTGCCAGACCGGCACGCCGTCCTTGCGCCAGTAGGCGGCGAGCGCCCAGCGCGGGAGCTGTTCGCCGGGATACCACTTGCCCTGGCCGTAGTGCAGCAGGGCGCCCGGCGCGAACTTCGCGCGCAGGCGCTTGATGAGTTCGCCGGAAAGGACGCGCTTCTGCGGCGACACCGCAGTGTGGTTCCACTCGGGGCCGTCGGGGTCGTCGAGCGACACGAACGTCGGTTCGCCGCCCATGGTGAGGCGCACGTCGTGCTGCTTCAGGTCGGCGTCGATCTGGTGGCCGAGCGCTTCGATCTTCGTCCACTGCGCATCGGTGTAGGGCAGGGTGACGCGCGGCGACTCGTGGATGCGCGAGATCGACATCGCGAAGTCGAACTTCACCTCGCTTTCGTCGACGCCGCCCGAGATTGCCGCGGCGCTGGAAGGCTCGGGCGAGCAGGCGAGGGGAATGTGGCCTTCGCCGGCGAGCAGGCCGGAGGTCGGGTCGAGGCCGATCCAGCCGGCGCCCGGCAGGTAGACTTCGCACCACGCGTGCAGGTCGGTGAAATCGGTCTCGGTGCCGCTCGGGCCGTCGAGGGACTTCTGGTCGGCCTTGAGCTGGATGAGGTAGCCCGACACGAAGCGCGCCGCGAGGCCGGCGTGGCGCAGGGCGTTGACGAGCAGCCAGGCGGAGTCGCGGCACGAGCCGCTGGCGAGCGCGAGGGTTTCCTCCGGCGTCTGCACCCCCGGCTCCAGGCGGATGAGATACTTCACCATCCGGCTGACCTGCAGGTTGAGCGCGACGAGGAAATCGATCGTGCGTTGCGGATGGCGGTCGATCGAGGCGACGAAGTTGTTGAACACCGACTCGCGCGGCTTCAACTGGAGGAACGGCGCGAGCTCGGTGGCCAGGCCCTTTTCGTAGGTGAACGGATACTTCTCGGCGTAAGGCTCGAGAAAGAAATCGAACGGGTTGTAGACCGACATCTCGGCCACGAGGTCGACCTCGACCTGGAACTCCGTGACCTTCTCCGGGTAGACGACGCGCGCCAGGTAGTTGCCGAAAGCGTCCTGCTGCCAGTTGATGAAGTGGCCCTTGGCGGGGGTGAGTTTCAGCGAGTAGCTGCGGATCGGGGTGCGGCAATGCGGCGCCGGGCGCAGCCGGATGACCTGCGGGCCAAGGGTAACCGGGCGATCGTAACTGTAGGAGGTCCGGTGGTTTAAGGCGACGTGGATGGCCATGGGCAGGCAGGTCCAAGCAGGACCTGGACCAAGCCGAGAAACCTGAGACCGGAAACCTGAAACCTGAAAAATGACCGGGCCTGAAAGTTTCAGGTCTCAGGTCTCAAGTTTCAGGTTTCCTTGGACGCGTCGGCGTCCGCGGGCAGCCAGAAGCCCCACACGGCGGCGGCGAGGGCGAGGTAGCTGGAATAGAGCAGCGCGATGCGCATGTCGTTCACCGGTGCGAAGAGGCCGAAGACGATCGACGCGACGGCCGCCGCGCTGCGCCCGATGTTGTAGCAGAAGCCCGCGCCGGTCGTGCGCAGCAGGGTCGGGAAGAGCGGCGGCATGTACATGGTGAACAGGCCGAACACGCCGGAGAAGAAGCCGACCAGCGGGATCCAGAACCAGGCGAGTTCGCCGAAGCCGCGCGGCACGATGAAGGCGCCGAACATCGCGCCGAAGAGCAGGAAGAACATCGCGGTGATCGCGCGCCGGTTGCCGAGCAGCCGCGCGAGCCAGCCGGCGAAGTAGTTCCCGACGATCGACACCGCGATCATGAAGAAGAACGCGGCGGACACGCGCTGCGTCACCTCGGCCGGCGCCACGCCGCTCCCGCCGAGGATGCGGCGCAGGTGCTGCGCCTGCCAGAACATGAACAGCCACCACGACGACAGGCTGAGCGCGCACACCACCATCGTGCGCCAGGTGATCGAGGCGACGGCGCCGCGGAACAGGTCGGCGATCCCGGGCTTCGGCGCGGTGTCCGCCTGCGCGGCCTGCCAGTTCTCCGGCTCCGGCACGTGGCGGCGGATCCAGTAGACGGCCAGCGCGGGGATGACGCCGATCAGGAAGACGAGGTGCTCGGGCGAGAGCTTGGGCAGCACGCCTTTCGCGGCGGCGACCAGCGCATGCGCGAAGCCCGGCGACGCGACGGGCGCGAAGAGCTGCTGGAGCCACGGCATGATGAGCCAGACGAGGCCCGCCGCGATGAGGATGCCGATGTTCACGCCGCTTTGCAGGACGGCGGCGATCCACGGGCGCCAGGCCTTGGGCCAGGTTTCCGCGAGCAGCGAGGCGCCGACGGCCCATTCGCCGCCGATGCCGAGCGCCGCGACGAAGCGGAAGAGCATCAGCTGCCACCAGGTCTGCGCGAGGGCGCACAGCCCCGTGCAGATCGCATAGGTCAGCACGGTGAGCGCAAGCGCGCGACTCCGGCCGAGCTTGTCGCCGAGGCGGCCGAAGAACGCGCCGCCGATCGCCCAGCCGAGCAGGAACGCCGCCTGCACGTAGGCGCTCTTCTCGTTCACCTGCGGGTTGCTGGCGACGGTGCCGAGCAGGCCGATGATCAGCGGCCCGGCGACCAGCGTGTAGAGGTGCAGTTCGAGCCCGTCGAACATCCAGCCCAGCCACGCGGCGATGCCGGATTTCCATTGTTGCGGGGTGAGTTCGCGAAGGCGGGTGGCCTCGCGGACAGGGGCGGGGGCGGCGCTCATGGGGTCTCCCGAGGAAACGACGGGACGAAAGGGAGTCCACGTGAAACTGACGGCCGCGTCCCGGCCGTCATCCTGAGCGAAGCGAAGGATCCCATCGTGCAAACCGCGTCCCGGCCGTCATCCTGCGTGTCCGCCATAGCCGCGCGGCGACGGCGGAAGCGCTGCGAAGGATCCAGCCTGCGATCCGCGCCCGGCCGTCATCCCGAGCGGGATTTGACCACGGATCGCACGGATTGGGACGGATAGCACGGAACCCACTTCAGATCCGTGAAATCTGGATTCGATCCGTGCGATCCGTGGTCAAAAAACGGGGGCGGCGCATTAACGTGAAGGGATGCCGGCGGGCGCGGCGTTATGCGGGCAACCCCAGTTCGTCATGAAAACCTCCCCCCTATTCGCCGGTTTGATTTTGTTCGCCGCGTCGGCGCTGTCCGCCGCCGCCGCTTTCGAGGCCGCCCGCGCCCTGCCCGACAATGTGCAGCCGCAGTATCCGTCCATCATGACCTTCGAGGGCGTCACCCGCGGGCGCGCGGTGATCGCCGTGAGCATCGACGCCGAGGGCCGCGTGCAGGAAACGCTGCCGCTGGCCTATTCGAACGCCCACTTCGCCCGCGCGAGCGAGGAGGCGTTGAAGGACTGGCGCTTCACGCCGGCCCGCCAGGACGGCCAGCCAGTGCCCGTGCAGATGGAGCTGAGATTCGACTACGTGGCCGAGGGCGCCGTCATCACCACGAACATCACCGACCACTATCTCTATGACCGCTTCGAGACGCTCAGCGGCAAATGGCTGGTTTACCAGCCGGGTGCGTCCGCCGACCTCGACCGCGCCCCGGTGCGGATCAGCGGCGACGCCCCGAAATATGCCACGGCGGCCGCCAAGGACGGCGTGCAGGGCAAGGTGCGCGTGCGGTTTTACATCGATGAGAAGGGCGACGTGCGCCAGCCGGCGGTCAGCGCCGAGGCGCATCCCTACCTGGCGGAGCAGGCCGTGGCCGCGGTGCGCGACTGGAAGTTCGAGCCCGTGACCGCCCACGGCAAGCCGGTGCTCGTCCTCGCGGAGCAGGAGTTCGATTTTGGCGGCGCCCGGTAGTACGCCGCCAAGGGTGCCAGTGTAAGCGCCGGCCTGCTTAGCGGGCCGGCGCTCCTTTTTGGGCGGCGGGGGTTTGCTCCATCTGTTTTGCGGCGGCAGCCCGTAAAAAGCCCCGGAGGAAGATGGCTTAACTTCTCGCCACGGAGGCCGATATATAGCATCCCTTCCCCCCGTTAGCTTGAACCGCACCTCGCATCTCTGCGCCTGTCGGGCCATCCGGACATGGCCGAACGGGAGGGATTTTAGCCCGTGAACCCGGGATCCACCAGTTCGCCGACCGCTCGCGAGGCCGCACGGCTCGATCCCGAGCACCAGCTGCTGACCCTCGTGTTCAACAGCGCGCGCGACATGATGCTGCTGGCGCGGGTCGAACCGGGCGTGCTGTTCCGCGTCATCTCGGTCAACCGCACCTACCTCGAGACCATCCGGACCGCGGGTTTCGATTTCGACGCGGAGGATTTTCCCGGGCGCACGTTTGCCGAGACTGTGGCGATGTTCGGCTTCAGCGCCGAGGCCATCGCGCTGAACCGCTCGCGCTACGAGCAGGTGCTGGCGACGAAAAAGCCGCTGGAGTACGAGGAGGTCACCCACGCGCCGTCCGGCGTCTGCCACGGGCAGAGCACGATCACCCCGATCCTCGACGCGGCGGGCGAGTGCACCTTCCTGCTCTACAGCTCGCAGAACGTGACCGAGCGCCGCCGCACCGACGACGCGTTGCGCGAGCACCGCCGCCTGCTGGCCACCTTGCTGGACAACCTGCCGGGCATGTCCTACCGCTGCCGCAACGACCCGCAGTGGACGATGGAGTTCGTCAGCGAAGGCTGCCGCGCCCTCACCGGCTACGCGCCGGAGGACCTGCTCGGCAACCGCCGCGTCTCCTTCGCCGACCTCATGCTCGAGGAGTACCGCACCGACGTGTGGAACGAGGTGCAGGCGGCGCTGCAGGCGCGCCGGCCCTTCGAGATCGTCTACCGGATCCGCCGCGCCGACGGCGGGGTCGCGTGGATGTGGGAGCGCGGCCAGGGCGTCTTCGGCGACGGGCCGGAGCCGCTGGCCATCGAGGGCTTCATCACCGACATCACCGCCCGCAAGCAGACGGAGGAGGCGCTGCGCGTATCGGAGGAGAAGTTCGCCAAGGCCTTCCGGGCCAGCCCCGACGCCATCTCGCTTTCCGACCTCACGACGGGGCGCTTCCTGGATGTCAACGAAGGCTACGAGCACCTGTCGGGCTATCCCCGCGCCGAGATCATCGGCCGGACCTCCACCGAGCTGGGCTTCTGGGCCGATCCGGCGGACCGCGACAAGGTGCTGTCCGCGCTGGCGCGCGACGGCAAGGTGCGGGACCTGCAGGTCCAGGCGCGCAACCGCGCCGGCGAGCTGATTTTCTTCCTGATGTCGGCGGAAAAGGTCGAGATCGCCGGGCGCGCCTGCCTGGTCGTGGTCAGCCGCGATGTCACGGCGCGCCTCAAGGCCGAGCGCTACCTGCTCGAGTCGGAGGAGAAATTTGCGAAGGCGTTCCGTTCGAGCCCGTCGCCGCTGACGATCACCGAGATCGCCACCGGCCGCTACATCGAGGTGAACGCCGGTTTCGAACAGGTCACCGGCTACCGGCGCGAGGACGTCGTCGGCCGCACCTCGCTCGAGATGGGCATCTGGGAAAACCCGGCGGACCGCGACAAGATGGTGCGCCTCCTGCGGGAGGGCGGCGTCGGGCGGGGCGTGGAGTTTCGCTTCAAACACCGCGATGGCCACCCGCTGGTCATGCGTTGTTCCTTCGAAGGCATCGAGCTGGCGGGCGTGGCCTGCCTCCTCACCGTGCTCGAGGACATCACCGAGCAGCGGCGCGCCGAGCAGGCGCTGCGCGAATCCGAGGAACGGGTGGCGAGCGCGTTCCGGGCCACGCCCGACGCCATGGCGATCGCCGATTTCGAGACCAACGTCTACCTCGAGGTCAACGAGGGCTTCGAGCGGCTCTTCGGCTACAAGCGCGCGGAGGTCATCGGCCGCTCGCCCTTTGAACTGAAGATCCTGGCCGATCCGTCCTTCAGCGAACTGGTGCGGCGGCGCCTCGACGCCGGCGAGCAGGTGCGGGACATCGAGATGCCGGTGCTGACGAAGAGCGGCGAGCGCCGCACGATCCTGCACAGCGTCGAGCGCATCCAGGTCGGCGGCCGCGAGTGCCTGCTGCGCGTGTCGCGCGACATCACCGAGCGCAAGCGCGCGGAGGAGGTGCTGCGCCAGTCGGAGGAGAAGTTCGCCAAGGCCTTCCGCGCGAGCCCCAACGCCATTTCGATCTCGGAACTCGTCACCGGCAAGTTCGTCGAGGTGAACGAGGGCTTCGAGCGCCTGTCGGGCTACAGCCGCGCCGAATTGATCGGGCGCAGCAACGAGGAATTGCATCTCTGGGCCGACCCCGCGGACCGCTCGCGCATGCTCGCGGAGCTCGAACGCGCCGGCCTGGTGCGCAACATGCGCACGCGGGTCCGCAACCGCGCGGGCGACATCCGCGACTTCCTGCTCTCCGTCGAGACGGTCGAGATCGGCCGCCAGACCTGCCTCGTCATCCTCGGCTCGGACATCAGCGAGCAGCTGCTGGCCGAGCAGGCGCTGCGCGAGTCGGAGGAGAAGTTCGCCAAGGCCTTCGGGGCCAGCCCGGATGCCATCTCGGTGCACGAGATGGAGACCGGCCGCTACGTGGACGCCAACGCGGGCTGCCTGCGCTTTTTCGGCTACACCCGCGAGGAGATCGTCGGCCACCTGCCGCTGGACCTGGGCATCTGGCATGATCCGGCGGAGCGCCGGGAGTTCATCACGCGCCTGCGGCGCGACGGCTCGGTGCGCGGCCTCACGGTGCAGATCCGCGTGCGCAGCGGGGCGATCCGCCTGTGCGAGATCTCCGCCGAGCCGGTGGAGATCGCGGGCCGGCCGCACAACGTCACGGTGCTGCGCGACATCACCGCCGCCCTCGCGGCGGAGAAGGCGCTGCGCGAGTCGGAGGAGAAGTTCGCCATCGCCTTCCGCGCGAGCCCGATCCCGCTGACGATCGTCGAGCTCGAGACCGGCCGCTTCATCGAAATCAACCACAGCTTCGAGAAGACCACCGGCTACACGCGCGCGGAGACGATCGGGCGCACGACGCTCGAGCTCGGCCTCTGGCCGGTGGCGGCCGACCGCGAGGCGTTCGCCGAGCGGCTGGCGCGCGAGGGCGTGGTGCGCAACCTGACCGTGACCTTCCGCATCCGTGACGGCACCGACCTGCTCACGCGGTGCAACTCCGAGCTGATCGAGCTCGGCGGCAAGCGCTGCATCCTCACGCTCGCCGAGGACATCTCGGAGGAACAGCGCGCCGAGGAGGAGCGCGCGCTGCTCGAGGCCCAGCTGCGCCAGAGCCAGAAGCTCGAGGCGCTCGGCACGCTCGCCGGCGGCATCGCGCACGATTTCAACAACATCCTCACCGCGATCGTCGTGAACCAGGAGCTGGCGGTCATGGACATCGACAATCCCGTCGAACTGCGCGACCGGCTCGGGGAGATCAGCCGCGCCAGCAACCGCGCGAAGGACCTCGTGCGGCAGATCCTGGCCTTCAGCCGCCAGCAGTCCGAGCAGGTGCGCACCCGCCAGCGGCTGGCGACGGTGGTGCAGGAGGCGATGGGCCTCGTCCGCGCCTCGCTCCCGGCCACGATCGAGATCGACCAGCTGCTCGACGCCGGGGCGCCGCCGGTGCTGGCCGACGGCACGCAGGTGCACCAGATCGTGATGAACCTGTGCACGAACGCCGCGCACGCCATGCGCGACCGGCCGGGCCGGCTCACCGTGCGGCTGGCGGCGCGGACGCTCGACGACGCCCAGGCGCGCCCGCTGGCCGGGCTGCGCGCCGGCGCCTATGCGCAGCTGACCATTTCCGACACCGGCCACGGCATGACGAAGGCCGTGCTGGCGCGCATCTTCGAGCCGTTCTTCACCACCAAGGGCCCGGGCGAGGGCACGGGCCTCGGCCTCGCCGTCGTCCACGGCATCATGCGCGACCACAGCGGCGGCATCTTCGTGGAAAGCACGCCCGAGGCCGGCACGCAGTTCGACCTGTATTTCCCGGCCGCCCCGGAGGCGGAGGAAGGCGCGCGGGTGGCGGCGGAGGACGTCGCCTACGGCCGGGGCGAGTCGGTCCTGGTGGTGGACGACGAACCCGCGGTGTGCGATGCCGTCGGCTCCATGCTGCGCAAGCTCAACTACCGGGTGGAAAGCTTCACCGAACCCGAGCGGGCCCTGGCCCGCTTCCGGGCCGAGCCCGGCGCGTTCAACCTGCTGCTCACCGACCGCACGATGCCGCGGCTGACCGGGCCGCAGCTGATCGGGCGCATCGAGGCGATCCGGCCCGACCTGCCCGTGCTGGTCATGAGCGGCCTCAGCAGCGGCCCGGGCACCGACCCGGTCGTGCGCCACCGCGTGCTGCCCAAGCCGCTCGACATCATCGAGCTCTCCCGCGCCGTGCGCGCGGTGCTCGCGCCTCCTTCCTCCTGACATGGAAATCCTTCCCCCCAACTCCCGCGGACGCGTGCTGTTCGCGGATGACGACCAAGCCGCCCGCGAGGGCCTGACCCTCATGCTGCGCAAGGTCGGCTACGACTGCACCTCCGTGCCCAATGCGGCCGAGGCGCTCGACCAGCTGCGCGCCGAGCCCTTCGAGGCCCTGATCTCCGACATCCACATGCCCGGCAACACCGCGCTCGAGATCGTGGCGGCCGCCACGCAGATCGTGCCCGGGCTACCCGTGATCCTGCTCACCGGCCGGCCCACGGTGGAGACGGCCGCGCGCTCGGTGCGCCTGCCGGTGGCGGCGTACCTCACGAAGCCGCCGGACCTCGACGAGCTCACGCGCACGCTCGACCAGGCGATCGCGGATTTCCGCGACTTCGCCCTCATCCACGCCGGGCGCGCCCGCCTGCGCGACTGGGAGAAGGAGCTGGAGGAGATCGAGCGCTTGATGAGCCGCCCTGCCACCGACGACCGCGGCGCGGCGCTGGAGAATTTCGTCCGCGTGTCGCTGCGCCAGGCCATCCTGGCCCTGACCGAGCTCGAGCGCGCCACGCAGGCCCTCGACCGGCGCACCGGCGCCCGCTCGCAGCAGCTGGACCACATCGCGGCGCTGCAGCACACCGTCGAGGTGCTCGAGCGCACCCGCCAGAATTTCAAGAGCAAGGAGCTTGCGGATTTGCGCAAGCAGCTCGAACAGCTGCTGGGCCAGACGAAGGCGACGTGAATCGCCTGTAGCCGGGGGCGCTGTCGCCGGATGCACGCGGGGCAGGCTGTAGGGCGGGATCGCTGATCCCGCCGGTTTGGACGTACGCGCGGCAGGCGGGATCAGTGATTCCGCCCTGCAATCTGATCCCTCGGCTATGACATTTTTGAAAACGCGCTAAAGACGGGCTCCGGGCGAGCCGTAGAGGAAGGTGGAAGGCCTGCAACCCGGTTGCGGGCAGCTTTCTCCAGCAGGACACCACGGGCCTGCCAGTCGAAGGCACAGTCACGCCATTCCTCCTGCGAGGGCGGCGCGACTGTGCCTTCTGCTTTTGGCCCGGTGAACCCGCGGGGGAGGGCGGCCGCCTTCCGTTTCCATCCCCTCATGAAAATCATCACCCAACGCGGCCTCAACGGCCGCATGCTCCTCTCCATCGGCAGCGCCGTGCTCCTCGGCCTCGGGCTGCTCGCCACGCTCGTTTCGCTGCGGGTCACGCGCAGCGCCCGCGAGGACGCGTTCGCGCTGAGCCACAAGGCCGCGGACGAGGTGGCCGCGCGCATCGAGACGCGCCTCGGCGCCGCCCTCGGCACCGCCCGCACCCTGAGCGAGGCCTTCGGTGCCTGGGTCGGGACCAACGATGTCTCCCGCGCCGATGCCGACGCCATGCTGCGCGGCACCCTCGAGGCCTCGCCGGATTACATCGGCGTGTGGACCTGCTGGGAGCCGAACGCCTTCGACCACCGCGACGCGGAATACGCCGGCAAGCCCGGCCACGATGCCACCGGCCGCTACATTCCGTACTGGAACCGCGGCAGCGGCAAGGTCGCCCTCGAGCCGCTCATGGACTACACGGTGGACGGCGCCGGCGACTACTACCTGCTCGCCAAGCGCAACAACCAGGAAACCGTCCTCGAGCCCTACACCTACAAGGTCGCGGGCCGCGAAGTGCTGATGACCAGCCTCGTCGTCCCGGTGCACAAGGCCGACGGCACCTTCGTCGGCGTGGTCGGCGTCGACCTGCCGCTCGATACGCTTTCCGCCGGGATCGCCCGGGAAAAGGTGGGCGAGACCGGCTACGTCGCCCTCGTTTCCAACCACGGCACCTACGTCGCGCACCCGCAGGCGGAGCGCGCCGGCAAGCCCGCCGTCGAGAGCGACCCCTGGGTGCAGCCGTTCCTCGGCCACATCCAGCGCGGCCAGTCCTTCGCGGCCGAGAGTTTCTCGCACACGCTCAATGACACCACGTTCCGCTTCGGCTCGTCCGTCGACATCGGCAACGCCAAGACGCCGTGGGCCATCCTCGTGACCATCCGCGAGGGCGAGGTGCTCGCCGGCGCCCGGGCGGTGCGCGCCAACATCATCGCGGTCAGTGCGGTCGTGCTCGCCTTCGTGCTCGCGATCGTCTGGTGGATCGCCCGCGGCATCACGCGCCCGGTGCGCGAGATCGCCGCCGAGCTCAACGCCGGCGCGGAGCACGTCGCCGCCGCCTCCACCCAGGTGTCGTCCGCCGGCCAGTCCCTCGCCTCCGGCGCCAGCGAACAGGCCGCCTCGCTCGAGGAAACCAGCTCCTCGCTCGAGGAGATGGCCAGCATGACGAAGCGCAACGCCGAGCATGCCGCCGCCGCCAAGACCCTCGCCGCCGATGCGCGCACGTCGGCCGACGCCGGCCGCAACGACATGCAGCAGATGTCCGCCGCCATGACCGACCTGCGCAAGGCCAGCGCCAGCGTCGCGGCCATCGTCAAGACCATCGACGAGATCGCCTTCCAGACCAACATCCTCGCACTCAATGCCGCCGTCGAGGCCGCCCGCGCCGGCGAGGCGGGTGCCGGTTTCGCCGTCGTCGCCGAGGAGGTTCGCAGCCTCGCGCAGCGCTCCGCCAGCGCCGCCAAGGAAACCGCCGCCACCATCGGCGAGGCCGTCCGCATGAGCGAACTCGGCGCCAGCCTGAGCGGCAAGGTCGCCTCCGGCTTCTCCGCCATCGCCGACAAGACCCGGCAGCTCGACGACCTCGTGGGCGAGATCGCCAGCGCCTCGCGCGAGCAGAACGACGGCCTCCAGCAGATCAACACCGCCGTGCGCCAGATGGACACGGTCACGCAGGGCAATGCTTCCGGCGCCGAGGAAAGCGCCGCCGCCGCCGAGGAGCTGAACTCCCAGGCGCTCACCCTGCAGGACTGTGTCAGCCAGCTGCTTATCATCGTCAACGGCCGCGCCAGCGTCGCCGAAGCGCCCGCGCCCGGCCAGCCGGTCGTTTCGCCGCGACTGAAGCGCGCGCCCGCAGCCAGGGCTTCAGTCCCGGCCGCCGGTGACGATTTCTTCAAGGACGCCCCCGCCGGCCTGCCGGCGGCTTCCGCCACCCCTGAATCCACCTCCACCCATGGCCACCGCTGAACCCAATCGCGCGAGCATCCTGCTCGTGGAGGATGACTCTGCGCTCGGCCGTTCGCTGGCGGAGTTGCTCCGGCGCCAGGGCTATGACGTCAGCGTCGCGACCACCGGGCGCGCCGCGATGGATTTCCTCGCCAAGCAGCACGTGGCGCTGGTCATCAGCGACATCTTCATGCCCGAGGGCGACGGGATCGAGCTGCTCAATTTCCTGCGCCGCATCACGCCGCAGCCGCTGGTGATGGCGATGTCCGGTTCGGGCGCGCTCCGCGTCAACAGCATGCTCAAGATGGCCGGCGTCCTCGGCGCCGCCCGCACGCTCGCGAAGCCCTTCCAGAGCGTGCAGTTTCTCGGCATGGTGAAGGAGCTGATCGGCGTGCCCGTCGCTTCGCCGCCCGCCGGTCCGGCGGCTTCGTAATCTGTAGCGGCGGTCCATGACCGCCGATTCTTCGATCCGGTTTTTCTAACCACTAGGGCGCTTTCAAACCAACGGAAGGGTTAACCACGAATGCTCTGCCTACCGGCGCCGCTACTTGGTGCAGTTCCGCCTGATCGGCTCCACTCAAGGGTTTCGGGGGGCCGGCTGATCGCCGGCTGGAAAAATATCCTTATGAAAACGCCCAGTGGGTGGTCCGAATTTCTCGCGGCGATTAGCCGCGCCTAGGAACCCAAACCGGAGCCGATTAGGCGAAGGGGACCTCCAAGCGCAGCCGGTAGGCGGAGCATTCGTGGTTAAAATCGGATCGACGGTTCGGAGGTTTGAAGACACGCCCTCATGCCTCGCTTAACGGCTAGACTGGTTGATGCGCTCCGCCTGACTTGTCAGCCGTAAGCCGGGCGAAGGCTGATCGGCTCCGCCTGGGGCCTTCGGGGGTCGGCTAATTGCCGACTCGTAATTTCAGGGCAACCTGACTCCGGCTTGCGTACATCCGGCGTGACTTGCCCTTTGGGGCCGGTAGCTTGCCTCCATGAGGCTGGTGATCGGATTTGTGACGGGTTTGATTTTGATTTGCCCGCGGGTTCTCGCGGAGCCGGACCCCGACCGCATCCTGACGCTGGCGGAAACCGCGGCCTTGGAGCGCGAGGATGGCATGTGGCGGCAGCTGCGGGTCGAAGACGCCCTGTCCGTCTGCTTGGAGCGGCTGCGGGCCGCGGGCTACACGGAGACCGAAGTGGCCGCGTTTCAGCCGCAACTGGCGGCCATCTGGGAGACGACGGCGGAACGCAACTTCGGGTGGCTGCAGCCGGAGGCGGTGGAAAAAATCAAGGCGGTGGACCGCGAGTTCGTCGCGCGCGTGCGCGCCGTGCGCCTGCGGGAGACCGCCGGGCTCGCCACCCCCGGCTATTGGCGCGAGAGCGAGCAGGCGGTGAACCAGCTGTGGCGCCGGGCGATCCTGCGCGAGCTGGACTACGATGAGATCGCCGAGTTCCGTCTGATGAATTCCGCCGCCGCGCGCGAGGCGGGCCGGCTGCTGCAGGGGATGGTGCTGACCGCGGACGAGCAACGGGTGTTGTTCATGGGTGAGCGCGACTTCGCCCGCGACTACGGGACCACGGCGCTGGAGGCGGCCAATGCCGCCACGGACTGGCGGCAGCGCGCCGCGGCGCAGCTCGACCACTTGGCCGCGGTGCGCGAGGTGCTGGGTTCGGAGCGGTTCGCGATCTACCTGGAGCGGGCGGCGCCGGATTTCGCACCGTTGCGGGAATCGCTGGGCGGCAACCCGCCCGTGAGCACCGGCGCCGCGCTGGACCTGTGGTGGCTGCGCCAGCAACGGGACCTCGCCGCCGGGAAAAAGGGATTCATGACGGTGCGGGAATGGCAGGCCGTGGTGGCCGGCCTGCGAAGCTCCGCCAGGAAGGTGCTGGGCGAGGAGAGGTTTGCCGCCTACGCCCAGCGCGAAGACGCCCGGTGGCTGCGGTAGCGCGGCCGTGCCGCGGTCATTTCGCCGCCAGCAGCGATGGCAGGTCCAGCGGCTCCGTGATCATCGCGAGTTCGCCGGACGCCGTGCGCGGCCATTCGGCTTGCGGCCGGTCCCAGTAGAGCTCGACGCCGTTCTGATCGGGATCGCGGAGGTACAGCGCCTCGCTCACGCCGTGGTCGCTCGCGCCGTCGAGAGGGATCTTCGCCGCGACCAGCCGGCGCAGCGCGTCGCCGAGGTCGGCGCGCGTCGGGTAGAGGATCGCCGTGTGGAAGAGGCCGGTGCTGCCGCGCGGCGGCGGACGCCCGCCGAGGCTTTCCCAGGTGTTCAGCCCGATGTGGTGGTGGTAGCCGCCGGCGGAAATGAACGCGGCCTGCGCGCCATATTTCTGCATGAGCTGGAAGCCGAGCACGCCGACATAGAAGTCGAGCGCGCGCTGCAGGTCGGCGACCTTCAGGTGGACATGGCCGATGCGCGTGCCGGCGGCGATGGGTGCAGGGGAGTTTGGCATTCCCGAGGAATACGCGCTTTTCCGGAATTCGCCAATCCGGCCCATTTTGGGCAGGGACCGAGCTTGCTCGCGCCTTGCTCTAGCCGGCTTAGTGCCGGGCCAAATCCGACTTCGCTTTCTCCCAAGCCACGCCCGGCTTGTTGGCATTCCGGGCGATGGCGGCATCGAGGTCGCGCAGGTCTTCCAAGTCCTCCACACGGGCAAGCAGCCCGAAAAGCTCGCGGCTGAGGGCGCTGAGCGTGGGCTTGCGAATGGCTTTCTCCTTGGTCGCGGTAGGCATCTTTGCGGTCCTTCACCAGATGAACGAAGATCAGATCATTTTCCAGTGCGGATAGGATGCGAAGATGGCCAATGCGAGGCGATATTTGCCGGCTTATCCCGCCAATTTCTTCACGACTTCTTGAAGGCCCGATTGCAATGCGTCGAGTTTCTGCCCGATGCGCAGACGTTGTTCCCTGGATAAGGCCCGTGGTTGCTCCAAGGCGCACCAGGCGATAACGCATGCCCGGATGCTCGGGCCTTCTTGGGATGCACGGAAAATAGTGCCCCGTTATTTATTTGTATCGGTCCCGATGATCATAAGCTGCGGTCGACAGAGCCTGCTTGCATCGCCCATTGATTCCTGAATCCTGCGCGCACAGCGGGCCAAGCTGGCGTATGCTCCATACGCATTAACACAGGGCGTGCATGAGCCAGGATGAAATCGAATCCCGGGACCAGGAGGTGCCGGCCAGCAGCGCTTCCGGAAACGGATGGTCGCACGCGCTTGCCCGAAAGCTGGGGGCCAACCGGCGGATCCTGTTCGGGTTCTTCAGCCTGAGCCTGGCTTTTCAACTGCTGATCTATGGCGTGGTCACGAACAAGCCCGTGATCCGCAGCGATGGCGTGGGTTATCAAGCGTATCTGCCCGCGGTGCTGGTCGACCATGACTTGAGCTTCGCGACGTATCGCCAGCGCCAGTTTCCCAAGGGAATTCCGTACTGGACCGGGATCCATCACGGACCGCGGGCCTACGTGATCAAGTATCCGCTCGGCGTAGCCGTGCTGGAGTCGCCTTTCTTTGTCGTCGCCCAGCTGGTGAGCAAAATCGCCGGCTACGAATCCGTCTACGCATGGCCCTATCAGGTGGCTGCGGCGATTTCCGGCGCGTGGTACTTCGGTTGTGGCGCCCTGTGCGTCTGGATCCTGTTGCGCGGGCAGTTCGCGCCGAACGTGGCGTTGCTCGCGCTGCTGCTCACGGTGTTTGGCACCAACCTGCTGCACTATGCGACGTACGACATCGCGTTCAGTCACGTCTACTCGTTCTTCCTGATCGCCGCGCTGCTGGTTGCGAGCCGGGGGATGTATCGCGAGTCGCTGGGGCGGTGGCTCGTGTTCGGGTTGCTGGCGGGCATGACGGTGGTGACGCGCCCCACCAACGGCATTTTCGTGATTCTCGTGCTGGCGGAATGGGTCACGGCGGCCGGATCGTGGCCGGAAGCGCTGCGGCGGATGCGGCAAGATTGGCGGGGCGTGAGCGTTGCAGTGCTCGCGGGAACCGGGCCGATTGCGCTGCAATTCCTCTACTGGCGCTTGGTGACCGGCCACTGGTTCTATTACACCTACATCAACGAGGGTTTCAATTTCCTCGCGCCCGCCGGCTGGCGCGCGCTTTGCGGTTTCGAAAAAGGCTGGTTCGTCTATCTGCCGCTCACGGGCTTGGCGGTGATTGGCTGGGCGATCGCCCGCCGCCAGCTCCTGCCCAAGGCGGGCGTGGTGCTGCCCTTCATGATCGCGAACATCTGGATCATCGTCTCGTGGCACGATTGGGGCTACGGCGGCGCGTTCAGCATGCGACCTTTGGTCGAGTCGACTCCGCTCGTGGCTTTGGGGGTGGGGGGATTGCTCGCGCATGCCTGGCTGCAGGCCTGGGCGTGGCGGCTTTGCCTAACGCTCGGGATCCTTTGCGCGATCTATACGACGATCCTCATGATCGGCTATTGGACGCATGTGCTGCCTTACATCGAGGCCACCGGGTACGACATTCTCCGCTGCCTGACCTTCAGCGGGCTGCGGCATTGATTGAATTTAAACGCGGAGGCCGCGAAGACGCGAAGCTGGTCCCGATTCCGTTGATAACGGACAGCGGATTGCTCCGCGGTTCCTCGATCTCCGCGTTTAAGCGGATTTGCCAGGGCGCGCCGCGGCATAGAGCCGGTCGAGCAGTTCGATGTTGCGCAGGGTTTCCGCGGTGGTGAGCAACGGCGGGCGCTTCTGCAGGATCGCGTCGGAGAAATCCTCGAGCTGCAGGCGGTAGCGGTCGCTCTCGGGAATCGCGATTTCCTGGCGCGTGTCGCCGGTGATGAGCGTCATCGCGCCGGCGGTGCCGAGAAAGGTGTCGGGGATCTCGAGCGCGCCCTTGGTGCCGACGATCTCGGAGAGCATGCGGCCGTGGGCGTTGAGCCCGCTGTGCACGGAGGCGGTGATACCGCCGGGGTAGTGGAGCAGGGCGGAGAAGAGCTCGTCGATGCCGTTGACATCGTCGCAGTGGGCCGAGAGCGACTCGGGCTTCGGGCCGGCGCCGGGCGTGCTGCCGGTGATGGTGTCGATGACGAGGCCGGTGAAGTTCACCGGGTAGCAGCCGACGTCGTAGAGCGAGCCGCCGCCGAGTTCGGCGTTGCGGCGGACGTCGCCGGGGCGGTTGAGCAGGAAGCGGAACTGGGAATGAATGAACTTGATGCCGCCCAGCGCCCCGCTGCGCAGCACGTCGACGACGGCCTGGGTGCGCGCGGTGTAGCGGTACATGAACGCCTCCATGAACTGCACGCCGTTGGCGCGGCAGGCGGCGATCATCTCGCGGGCCTCGGCGGCATTGAGCGCGACGGGTTTCTCGCAGAGCACGTGCTTGCCGGCTTCGGCGGCCTTGATCGTCCACTCCTTGTGCAGCGAGTTGGGCAGGGGATTGTAGACCGCGTCGACCTCGGGATCGCGCACGAGGTCCTCGTAGCTGCGGTGCAGCCGCGCCGGGTTGAACTGGGTTTTCGCTTCGGCGAGCTTGGTCTCGCTGCGGGAGGCGAGCGCGTGCAGCACGCCGTTGCGGGAACCCTGGAGGGCGGGGATGACCTGCAGCCGGGCGATGCGGGCCCAGCCCAGCACGCCCCAACGGATCTTCTGATTCATGGCGGGAGATTTGGTGAAATCACCTCGCGGCGCAATCCCGGGCCGCTGCAAACAAGGCAGGGTTGGCCGCAAGAAGGCGCAGAAGGCGCAAAAAATCCAAGTATCCTCTCGGTAATTTTTGCGCCTTCTGCGTCTTTTTGCGGCTAAAACGGATTGGGATTGTGCCGATAGAGGAGGCGTCCGTCTCGACGTGCGTACCACGCCGATTCGCCCAAACGCCGCCCGCCGGTCCTGTTCCCAGCGAACAAATACTATCTTTGATCCTCGCTCGAGGAATCAGGACCGCGGGCGAGCGCCTGCCTTCGCCGAGCCTTCCGCCTTCGCCGGGCCTATGGCGGACAAGGCGGCGGGCAGGCCATGGGGTGGCGCAAGCGCCCCAAACGTCCAACGTTCAACATCGAACGTTCAACTTTCAGTGTTTTGGACGTTCAAAGTTGAATGTTGAGGGTTGAACGTTGAGGCCGGAGGCCTACGGTGGCCCGTTCTCATGGCCGCTTTGCTCACTTTGCTCGACGTCACGCTCCACTTCGGTGGACCCGCCATCCTGGAAAAGGTCAATTTCCAGGTGGATCCGGGCGAGCGCATCTGTCTCATCGGCCGCAACGGCGCGGGCAAGTCGACGCTCATGAAGGTCATCGTCGGCGAGATGCAGCCCGACACCGGCGACGTGTTCCGCCCGGCCAACGCCGTGTATCGCCGCCTGACGCAGGAGGTGCCGACCGACCTGACGGGCCCGGTGCACGACATCGTCGCGGGCGGCCTGCGGCCCAACGACGACCACCACGAGGAGGATTGGGAGCGCGACGTGCGCGTCGAGGACCTGATCACGGCCACCGGCCTGAAGCCCGACCAGGAATTTTCCGCGTTGTCCGGCGGTCTGAAGCGCCGCGCCCTGCTGGCCCGCGCGCTGGCCGGCCAACCCGACCTGCTGCTGCTCGACGAGCCGACCAACCACCTCGATCTCGAGTCGATCCTGTGGCTGGAAGAATTCCTCCTGGAGAAGAAGCCGACGCTGCTGTTCATCACGCACGACCGTGCGTTCCTGCGGCGCATCTCGACGCGCATCGTCGAGCTCGATCGCGGCCGTCTCGCCGGCTGGGCGTGCGACTACGACACCTACCTTGTGCGCAAGCAGGAGGTGCTGGAGGCCGAGGAGAAGCAGCGTGCGCTTTTCGACAAGAAGCTGGCGCAGGAGGAGGAATGGATCCGTCGCGGCGTGAAGGCCCAGCGTTCCCGTGCCACGGCCCGCATCAACGCCCTCAAGGACATGCGCGCCCAGGCGCGCGCCCGCCGCGACCGCACCGGCACGGCGACGATCAAGCTTTCCGAGGCCGAGCGCACGGGCGTGAAGGTGATCGAGGCGGAGGACGTCACCTATACGTGGCCGAACGGCCAGACGGTCATCCGCGATTTCAACATCATCGTCCGCCGCGGCGAGAAGATCGGCATCCTCGGGCCGAACGGCGCGGGCAAGACGACGCTGATCAAGCTCATGCTCGGCCAGCTGCAGCCGACGAGTGGCACGGTGAAGCATGGCACGAACCTCGAGGTCGTCTACTTCGACCAGCTCCGCGCCCAGATCGACGACAACAAGACGGTCGCGGACAACATCGCCAACGGCAACGCGACCGTGACGATCGACGGCCGCACGCGTGCCGTCATCAGCTACCTGCAGGATTTCCTCTTCGAACCCGCCCGCGCCCGCACGCCCGCACGCGTGCTGTCGGGCGGCGAACGCAACCGCCTGCTGCTGGCGCGCCTGTTCACCAAGCCGGCCAACGTGCTGGTGCTCGACGAGCCCACCAACGACCTCGATGCCGAGACGCTCGACCTGCTGGAGGACCTGCTCGTGGAGTTCCAGGGCACGCTGCTGCTGGTGAGCCACGACCGCGAGTTCCTCGACGAAGTCGTGACGAGCACGCTGGTGTTCGAAGGCGACGGGAAGATCGGCGACTACGTCGGCGGCTACTCCGACTGGCAGGAGGAGAAGAAGAAGGAAGCCGCAAGGTGGAACGCGTTGACCTCAACGCGTTCCGAGCGCGCTGAGGTCAGCGCGCTCCACCCCAAACCCACGAAGAAGCTCACGAACAAGGAGCGCCAGGAACTCGAGACGCTGCCCGCGAAAATCGAAGCGTTCGAAAAGGAGCAGGCCGAGCTGACCGCCAAGCTGGCCGATCCGGCCTTCTACAAATCCCAGGCGGCGAAATTCGCGGAAGTGAAGGCGCGGCTCGAAGTGGTCGAGCGCGAGCACGCGACGGCGTTCGCGCGATGGGAGGAGCTGGAGGCGAACAGCGGTAAGCAGTAAGCTTTAAGCGAAAAGCCCCGCCGAGAGGATTTCAGGCGCTTAAAGCTTATCGCTTTGAGCTTACGGCTGCAGCGCTGAGCGCTGCTCACGTCTTCGCGCTGTTGTCGCAGACGATGTGGACCTTGCGGCGCTGCGCGGTGTAGTTGCGCATCTGGGCGGTGAAGCCGTTGTTGCTCAGCATGCCGACATGGTACGGGTTCGAGGTCGCGAGATCCTGCGTGGCGGCGGCGGTGGCGATCAGCACCAGCAGCTCCGCCTTCTCCGGCAGGCGCGACGCCGGGAACCGCGTATGCGCGGCCAGCCAGGTGACGGTCTGGGAAAAGGGCGAGGGAGCGGCGGCGGCCATGGCGGGGACGGTAGGAAGGGAAGGACGCCCCGCAAGCATGGAGAAAAGTAAGATTTAAGCAGGAAGAATTAAGAATTTCTGGGCGGAAAATCGGCTGCCCGGACTTCTTAATTCTTCCTTCTTAAATCATCCTTCCTGTTTCAGCTGGATATCCGCCACCAGCAGGTGGCCGGCGCAGTCGAAGTGGAAGATGTGGCGCTCCGCGCCCTTGATGCTGGAGACCGCGAGATGGTCGCCGCGCACGATGGTCGGGAGCGTGAGCTTGCAGGGAAAGCCGACGTCGCAGAGCGCGTTCTTGAAGCCGCCGACGGTCATGTTGGTGATCTCGCCGATGACGTCCTTGATCGTGCCGTCGCCGCTCATCTCGACTTCCGCGGCGCTCATGCCGAGCACGCGGCCGGCCGCGTCCATCGCGAAATCATCCGGGATGCAGAGATAGACGATGCCGTCGACCTTGCCGACGAATCCGACGCTGCCGAACACATGCGGCTTCTCCTTGAAGGAGTTTTGCGTGCCCTCGGTGCCGCGTTCCACGAAGACCGCGTCACGCTTGAGCATCTTGGTGCAGACACTCTTGATCGCACGGATGATGGAATCCTGGACGAGGGTATCGGAAATGGTTTGGACAGTGGGCATGCGAACAGGGGGAGGGAACCGGGGTTTAATCGGTAAAAAACGGGCCGACTTGAGCTGAATTGGTGGGCGCCGGTTTCCCAGCCGCAGCGCAGGCTGCGCGACTGGTCCCGGGTTCACAGCAGGGAACAACAGGGCACACGGCACCTGTCGTCGATGCGGAGATCGACGACCACCCCACGCTTGCGACACCGGGTGGAACCGCTAGCCGTAGAGTCATGCTACCCCGTCTCAGTACGCTCTTTCTGGGCCTGTTGTCCGTCACGATGAGCCTGGCCGCTCCCGCCGATGCGCTCCTGCTGCCTGCCTCCGATGCCCGCTTCCTTTACGAAGGCCGTTTTGACCGGGCCAACTCGCAACAGCCGGTCGTCATTTGGTCGGGCTCGCGCCTCAGCCTCGATTTCGAAGGTTCGAGCCTGGCGCTTGAATTTGGCGCGGTCACGGATCAGGCCGTTTTCAACGTGACCGTCGATGGCGTGACGGACATCGCAGACCTCAAGGCGGCGAAAAGCGCGCGTTATGCGTGGCCGCATCCGCTCGCCGCGGGGCGGCATCATCTCGAGGTTTTCAAACGCAGCGAGGTCGCGAAAGGACACGCCGCGTTCGCCGGTGTGGAATTGGCGGCGGGCGCGCAGGCCTGGGCTCCCTCCGTGCCGGCCTACAAGCTGAAGATCGAGTTCTTCGGCGACTCGATCACCGCCGGCGCCTGCAACGAGGACGGCGCCAAGGACCAATGGGATGATTTTCGCACGCACAACCACGCGTTGAGCTACGGTTATCTGACGTCGCAGGCTTTGTCCGCCGATCATCGCGCGGTGGCGGTCAGCGGCATGGGCATCCGGATCGGCTACGTCGACGTGTTGGCGGGACAGGTGTGGGACAAGCTCTATCCCCGCGCCGACAGTCCGCGCGCCGATCTCGCCGCCTGGCAGCCCGACGTGGCGTTCGTCAATTTCGGCGAGAACGACGATTCCTTCACCAAGGGGCACGGCATGCCGTTTCCGCCGGATTGGGTGTCGGGCTACGTCGCGCTGGTGCGCGCGATTCGCGCCGCGTATCCCCATGCCCGGATCGTGCTGCTTCGCGGCGGCATGACCGGCGGCGCGAAAAGCGAGCGGCTGATCCCGGCTTGGGAGCGTGCCGTCCGCGAATTGGAGGCGGGCGACCCGCGCGTCGCGCACTACGCTTTCACGCATTACTCGGTGCTGCACCCGCGCGTGAGCGACGACCGGGCCATGTCCGCCGAGCTGGTCGCCTGGCTGAAACAGCAGGCTTTCATGAAGCCCTTCGAGCAGGGCACCACTAAGTCACACTGATAGACCACTAATGGGATTGGATTAGTGGGGCCTTAGTGAGCATTAGTGGTGAAGTTCTATTTTATACCCCATGAAACTCCGCCTCTTTGCCTGTCTGTTCACTGGCCTCTGTCTTCTGTCCTCTGGCCGCGCCGAAGGCGCGGCAGCCCGCAAGGTCGGTGAATACCACCTGACCGCCGATTCGCTGCCGCAGGAAGGCGTGCCGAAGGGGCAGCTCATCGGGCCGCTCGAGTGGAACAGCAGGATCATCGGCGGCACCGTGCGCCGCTACTGGATCTACGTGCCGGCGCAGTACAACGCCGCCAAGCCGGCCGGCCTGCTGGTGTTCCAGGACGGCCAGCGCGCGCTCAACCCGAAGGGCCCGCTGCGCGTTGACCAGGTGATGGAAAACCTCATCGCGAAGAAGGACATCCCGGTGATGATCGGCCTGTTCATCACGCCCGGTAATTTCAGCGAGCACTACCCGGACAACCTCGGCACCGGCAACCCGAACCACCGCGCCGAGGAGTACGACGCCCTGAGCGACGCCTACGCGCGCATGCTGATCGATGAGCTCATCCCCGAGCTGAAGAAGAGCTATAACATCTCGGACAACGTCGACTCGCGCGTGATCGGCGGCACCAGCAGCGGCGCCATCTGCGCGTGGACCGTCGCGTGGGAGCGTCCCGACCAGTTCCGCAAGGTCATCAGCATGATCGGCAGCTTCACGTCGATCGGCTTCCGCCCGGCCAAGGGCAACCAGCCGATGGTGCCCGGCGGCGACTTCTATCCGACGCTCATCCGCCGCACGCCGATCAAGCCGATCCGCGTCTTCCTGCAGGACGGCACCAACGACCTCGCCAACAGCGCGCCGAACGGCGTGACGCCCGACGCGTGGTCGATGAGCAACATGTTCGGCAGCTGGCATCTCGCGAACGAGCAAATGCTGAATGCGCTCGAGTTCGCCAACCGTTCGGCCGATTTCCGCAAGCTCGACGGCCCGCGCTACGACTTCGACCACGCCTGGGGCGACGGCTGGCACTCCGACGACCACGGCGGCCAGCTCCTGCCCGACATCCTGCGCTGGATGTTCCGGGACTACCAGAAGTAATCAATAGACAGGGGACAGCCGTCAGGAAACAGACCGCGAGCAGGGGCAGGTTTTCTGTCTCCGGCTTACTGTCGCCTGTCCCCTGAATCTCACTCCTTCGCCGTGAGCGGCGTGAAGTAGTACAGCACGTAGTACGTTGCCGGCGCGGTGCCGATGTTGCGCAGGTGGGTCACGGCGTTGGCAGCAAAGAAGATCACGTCGCCGGCCTTGGCGACCTTGGTCTGGCCATCCCAATGCGCCTCCACCGTGCCTTCCTTGATGATGATGATTTCCTCCTGCAGATGTTTGCTCGGGGCGCCGCCTTTGGCGCCGGCGTTGAGCGTGGTGATGTGGCAGTGGATCTTGTCCACGGTGGCGGTGTGTGCGTCGAATGCGTCGCGGCGCACGCCGACGGGCGTGGGGGTGACGGGCAGCTGGTCAACCTGGAAGACATTCGAGGCGAGGCGCTCGGGCGACGCGCTGGCGGCGGATTCGGCGACGACGGGCAGGCAGAGGGCGGGGAAGGCGAAGGAGAGGAGGAGTTTTTTCATGGGGAGGGAAGATTAACCACGAAACACACGAAATACACAAAAAGGATCGGGAACCAACTGCCTTTGGTTTCGTGTGTTTTGTGTTTTTCGTGGTCAATTCCTTGTTCGGAAAACTCTGGTCGTTTTTCGGAAAAAGCTGGCTACGGTGAAAATTCTCAATCCACACCTCCTTTACTTTATGGAATACCGGAAACTTGGCGGTTCGGGCCTGAAAGTGCCGGCGCTCACCCTTGGGACGGGCACCTTCGGCGGCAAAGGCGAGTTCTTCAACGCGTGGGGCGCGAGCGATGTCGCGGAGGCGACGAAGCTCGTCGACATCTGCCTCGAGTCGGGCGTGACGATGTTCGACTCGGCCGACGGTTACTCCGGCGGCGCGGCCGAGGAGATCCTGGGCAAGGCGCTCAAGGGCCGCCGCGACCGGGCGCTCATCTCGACCAAGGCCACGTTCCGCTTCGGCGACGGGCCGAACGACGTCGGCTCCTCGCGCCAGCACCTGACCGAGGCGATCCACGGCGCGCTCAAGCGCCTCGGCACGGACTACATCGACCTGTTCCAGCTGCACGCGTTCGACGCGCTGACGCCGATCGAGGAAACGCTGCAGACGCTCGATGGCTTCGTGCGGGCGGGCAAGATCCGCTACCTCGGCTGCTCCAATTTCTCCGGCTGGCACCTCATGAAATCGCTCGCGCTGGCGGACCAGCTCGGGCTCACGCGCTATGTGGCGCACCAGGCGTACTACTCGCTCATCGGCCGCGAATACGAATGGGAGCTGATGCCGCTGGCCCTCGACCAGGGCGTCGGCGCCGTCGTGTGGAGTCCGCTCGGCTGGGGGCGGCTCACCGGCAAGATCCGGCGCGGCCAGCCCAAGCCGGCCCAGAGCCGCCTCAACACCCAGGTCGTCATCGACAAGGGCCCGCCGGTGGAGGACGAGTATCTGTTCAAGGTGGTCGACGCGCTCGACGCCGTGGCCAAGGAGACCGGCAGGAGCGTCCCGCAGGTCGCCCTCAACTGGCTGCTGCAGCGCCCGACCGTCAGCACGATCGTCATCGGCGCGCGCAACGAGCAGCAGTTGCGCGACAACCTCGGGGCCGTCGGCTGGAACCTCACGAAGGAGCAGGTGGCGAAGCTCGATGCCGCCAGCGCGACGACCAAGACCTACCCGTACTGGCACCAGAACGGCTTCGCCGAGCGCAACCCGTCGCCGGTCTAAGGCTGTTGGGTTCCTGTAGGGGCGGACCTTGGTCCGCCCACGCGCAAAAGGCGGAGCAAGCTCCGCCCCTACATAGCGGTCGAGTGTTGGCGTGCGTTTGCGGCATGAAGCCTGCATGATGGCGGCATGAAATCCGCCTTCATCCGCCTGCTGGCCCTGTTGCTCTGCGTTGCGTCCGCCCTCGGCGCGGCGGACAAACCCGTCGAGATCACGCCGGAATTGAAGGGCGCTTGGATGGCGCCCGACGGCGCCTGGGACGGCCGCGCGGTGCTGCTGCTGCACGGCTTCGCCGACGACATGGACGGCGCGGGCGACCTGACCAGGCGCTTCGCCACCGAGCTCGCGGCGCACGGCATCGCCAGCCTGCGCATCAATTTCCGTGGCGAGGGCGACAAGCAGCGCACCGACATCGAGTCGACCTTTGCCACGCGCATCGCCGACACCGAGGCCGCGCGGGAATTCCTGCGGCAGCTGCCCGGCGTGAAGGCGGACCGCGTCGGCGTGCAGGGCTGGAGCCTCGGCGCCTCGACCGCCATCGAGGTGGGCGCGCGGCATCCCGCCTGGTTCCGGACGATGGCGCTCTGGTCGAGCCCGAGCGGCGACATGTTCGCCTATTGGGCGGCGAGCCCGACGGCACAGCAGGCGCTGAAGGAGGGCGTGGCGACGGAGGAGGTTCCCGGCTGGAAGAAGATCACGACCAAGCGCGAGTTCTACGAGAGCTTCCGCGGCCTCGACCACGACAAGTCGCTCGCGAAGTACCCGGGCGCGCTTCTCACGGTCCGCGGTTCGAACGATTTTCTCCCGCAGCACGACGCCGAGTTCCTGAAGATCGCGCCCGGCCGTCCGGCCGAGGCGGTGCTGATCGGCGGCGCCGACCACATCTTCAGTGTCTTCGAACCCGGTTCGCCCAATCCCGCGCGCGTGATCGCGGTGACGGTGGCGTGGTTCGAGAGAACGCTCTGAGCCCTGGGCGGCTGAACTTGCCTCGTCGATTGGGAAAAGGTGGAACCTGCCCTCCGGGCAGGTTTGGCTCCACCTTGCAGCAAGTCAACGACCGGCGGCGTAGTCAGCGTAGCGCGCGGCGACCTGGGCGGCGTCCGCGTCGCCTTCGTGGAAATAAAAACGGTAGCGCAGCGTGAGCGTGCCGCCGGCGGGAATCGTGCAGTCCCCGATGTGCGGCTGGTCCTTGAGGCCCTCGTAGTCATGCCGGCCGAAGGGATTGGCGCCGAAGAGGCCGTAGTCGCGCGCCATCCACCACGTCGGATGCCGCAGGTTCTGCGGATGGTCGAAGATCGCGATGCCGTAAACCTTGCCCCCGTGCGGCGCGGAGTAATCGCACCAGTCGGCGCGTTTGCCCCACGCCTCGCCGTCTTTGTAGCCCGTGCTGGTGAGGAGATGCCCTGCACCGGGCAGCTGCTTGCCCTGGTATTTGTGCGGGAGCGTCATCCACTGGGCGACGCGGAGGGCCATCGTGCCATCCTTGTTGTCGCCCAGCAGCAGCGGTTCGTCCGGCCGGGCCTGCAGGGTGATCTCGTAATCGATGAAGCGGCCGGCCGCCGTGGCATGGAAGCGCAGCGTGCGCTCGTCGGTGCAAACCAGCCTGCCGTCGGGCCCCACCCAGCGGTTGCGGCTGCGCAGGACGCCGGTCTCGCCGCCGGAGGTCTCAAGGAGGGTCTCGTGCTCGGAGCGGCCCTTGGCGCTCGGGGAACGGCCGGCGTCGCCCTTGCCCTCGTTCCAGAAGTCGACGCCGTTCATGAAACTGTGTGCGAACCACAGCGAGCGGTGCCACGGATGGTCGGTGTCCTCGCCGGGCGTTTCTTTCATCGGGAAATCGCGCGTGAGCGGCGTGCCGTCGGCGGAGAGGATCGGGTAGCAGTAGGGCCGCGAGGCGCCGTCGCCGAAGACATATTCCGTGAACAGCTGGCCGCCGACCTCGACGCGGACGCGGTCCGATAGCCTGGTCAGAGTGACGGGTTCAGCGTGCAAGGAGGGACCGAGAAAAAGGCCGGCGACAAGGCCGAGGCAGGACGCGAGGGGTAGGCGATTCCGCATGGTGGTCATAGGATGGGCAGCTCGCGCGCTCGCGCCAGTGAGAAAGGTGGAGCCCGACCTCCAGCCGTCGCCAAGGCTATGGCCGGCAGGCCGGGCGGGCTGAATGAGGCACGCAGCCGGAAAACCTGCCCGGAGGTCAGGTTCCACCTCAAGGCACCATGCAAGCAGGCTCAGAGCCTGGCGTGCAGGAGCATCACAAGCGCCATCAGCGCCATGCCGAGGTCTTCGACGAGTGCGACGGTGGAAAGAGGCACCTTCAGCGTGTTGCCCATGCAAGCGCAGTTCACGTCAAGCCCGCGGCGGAGCGCGCTGACCACGCCGAGGGCGCCGAAGCCAAGCAGGAGGAGGGTGGCGGCATACACTACCACGGGCCGCCAGAACGCGAGGTAGGCGAGGCCGAGCCCCAGCTCGAGAAACGGATAGAGCAACGCATAGCCGCGCGCCCGCTTCGCCAGCAGGTCGTACATCTGGAAGCCGTCGGCAAAACCGCGCAGGTCGAAGAGCTTCAGCAGCGCGAACACGACGAGGAAAAAGCCCATGAAGTCGTGCATGAAGTGCGCCGGGTTCGCGTCGGGGCCGTAGGACCGGCGCAGGGCCAATGCGACGAGGAAGCTGGCCGCCACCAGCGCGATCAGCGGGATGTAGTCGCGCCAGCGGCGCGCGGGCGCCGCGGGAGCGGAAGGGGTGGAGGCGGAGTGCATGGCTCTGCCTCTTCAGACCGCGGTGGCGGGCTTCGGAGCCCGCCAAACCGGCACTCAACCGGGATCGTGCAGCAAACTGAAAGGTGGAGCGCGGTGACCCCACCGCGCTGGGAAAACTCCGTCGGGAAGCAGCGCCTTGGGGTCAAGTCGCTCCACCTTCATCCGCGTGATGCCGGCTCAGCTTTTAGCCGGGACCGGCAGGTTGAATTCCTTGAGGATGGCCTCGATCTTGCCGGCCACGTCGGCCGACGGATCGCCCGGATGCAGGCCGGCGTGGCGCACGGTGCCGTCGGGGGCGATGATCGCGAGGAACGGGATGCCCTCGATGCCGTAGGCGGGGTTGAAGACCTCCTCCTCGCTGACGGCGACGTCCCACGTCATGTTCTTGGCCTTCATGAACTGGGGCAGGAGGGAGATTTCCTTGGCCGGGTCGCCCTCGGTGTCGATGCGGTCGCCCATGTTGGCGATGAAGCCCTGGATGCTGGTGACGCCGATGAAGGTGACGGGCGCGCCCTTGAAGTGCGCGACGTGGTCGCGGACCTGAGGGAACGAGGCGAGGCAGGGGCCGCACCACGTGGCCCAGAAATCGAGGACGACGACCTGGCCCTTGAGGCTGGAGAGCGTCTTGAGGCCTTCCTTCGACGACCACTTGAAATGGAGCTCGGGGGCGGCATGGCCGACGAGGGCGGCCTTGGCGGCGGCCTTCTTCGCAGCGTCATCGAGCCGCGCGACCAGCTGATCAACGGTGCGGCCGGGTTCGGTGTCGGGGTAATTTTTCTTCACCTCGAGCAGGAGTTCGCGGGCCTTCGGGGCGTCGTCGATGATCTGCACATAGAGCAACGCCTTCATGATCGCGATGGTCGCGGTAACGTCGCCCTTGCCCGGATACTTGGCGAGGAGCTGGTCGAACTCCGCGATCTCCGGCGCGAGCGCCTCGGCCGTGCGCGAGCCCTGCTGGGCCTTGGCGCTGATGCGGCCGATGAGGGCCTTGAGGTCGGCCGACGCGGCGGCTTCCGTGGGATCGGCGGCCGGGGCGGCGGGCGCCGGGTTCTGCGCGCGGGCGCTGGAGATGAGGGAAAGCCCGAGGAGGAGGGCGGCGAGGAGGGGACGGAGTTTCATGAAGAGGATGTGGGACAAGGGGAAGAGGCGCCGGGTGTCATTTAAATTCCCGGCAGCATGGTTACGCGCGAAGCCGCGGTTTCTTAGTTGGTCCGCGTCGCTTTCCAATCGAGAATCAGCGCGGCGTCGCCGTCGCGGCCCGGGCGCTCGATCGTGCCGGTGATGGTGTCGCCCTCGAGCTTGCCGTCGTATTTGATGACGATCTTCCCGTCGCTGACCTCGCGGGTGACGGTGAAGTGCACGTGGCCGTCCTTGAACGACGCCTCGCCGATGGGCGCCTCGCCCATGCGGCCGGTGACGGTGCCGGTGAGCACGCCGTCCTTGAGCGCGAGGGTGCCGTGCACCTCCTGCGGGCCGTTGCGGTTCTGCTGCGTCCATTTCCAATTGCCGGAAATGTCCGCGGCGAAGGCGGCGGCGGAGAGCACGAAGGTGGCGAGCGAGGCGGTGACGAGCGCGCGGAGGGTTTTCATGGGGTGGCCCGGACCCTAACCCGCACCCCGGCTTTTGCAAAGCCGGGGTTGGCGGATTTCAGGCCGCCGGGATGCGCTCCGGCGCGACCGGATCCAGGCTCATGCCCGGATAGAGGCACATGGCGAAGAAGTCGGTGTAGGGCCGGCCGCCGGTCGTGCGTGCGGTCTGGGGCGCGCGGGTTTGGGGGCCGTTCTGGGCCGCGTGGCGGGTGGGACGACGGGTCGTCCGTTGGTTTGGTTTGGTTTTCATGGGAGGAAAGGTTGCGGACCTTTCCCCTCCGGGCCTCGTCACCATGGGGCCAAAACAAAAAGCCCCTCTGGTGTGGCACCAGAGGGGCGAAAGTCGGGCAGGACGTTCAGAACCCTCGTGGCGCGCCGGTAACGGCGGAGACAACGACGACGGACGAAAGGCTGGAGGCGCCAATCAGGAGGGCCGGGGCTTTAGATCCGTGGAGGTTCATGAAGTTGTCGTGAGGAAACCCTGTATCGGCCGTTTGTCCACCGGCTGGAGGGTGTCCGGGGCAAAAGCCCGGGAACTGTGCTGGTGACCGCGGCAGCGGGCGGTTGGTCTTGGCGCTGGCTTTAGCGCTGCGGCGATGGCTCAAGGCCCTCGAGCGTTTCCTGCGCGCGGGCGGCGGCCAGGGTGTCGCGGTAACCGGTGGTGATCGCGAGGAGCAGCTTCCTTCCCTGGGCGGAATCCTCGAGCACCCGTACATAAAACACCGCCTTCGCCAGCGCGAGGTTGGCGGCAGCCTCGCGATTGGCGGCGTACTTCGTGACGAGGGCGTCGAGCTTCGCGAGTTCGGGGGCGAAAGCCGCCTCGGTATGCGAGCCGGCCTTTGCCTTGTCGGTGATCTTCTGCGCCACGGGCAGCAGGTCGTCATCGGCGGCATCGCGTTTCTCCATCTGGTCAAGCAGGCCGAGCACCTGGGCGGCCTGTTTCGCGGAGGGGGTGCCGGCATAATCGCGGGTGACCGCCGTGAGCAATTTCCGCCCCTGCGCCCGGTCATTGAGCCCGTCCAAATAAAGCCCCGCCTTCACCATGGCGAAATCGGCCGCGAGCTCCGGATACTCGGCATACTTGGCGGCTTGCTCCTCCAGATTCTTGAGCTCCGGGGCGAAATCCGCAGCGGAGCTCACACCCCGGTCGAGCTTAGCCTGGATCTTCGCGACGACATAGGTGCGCTGGACTTCGGCGGCGTTGCCGACCAGGAGGCTGGGTTGCTTGTCCGCCGCGTGCAGGCCGGAAAGGAGCGCGAGCGGGAGGACAAAAGAGGCGAGGGTGAAGCGGGGTTTCATGGGAGTAATCACGCAGACGGGAGCCGAATCTTAGGGCGGGGGCAAAAGTAATCTGTTTTTTCCGGAGGCGAGGCGATCCGCCGTCGCTCCGGCGGAGCGATGGCGGACAGGCCGCAAAAAAAGAACCCGCCGTTTCGGGCGGGTTCGGAAGCTGAAGGTGACAACCAATTACTTGGCGTCGGCGATGGCCGCCTGGGCCGCCGCCAGGCGCGCCACGGGGACGCGGTAAGGCGAGCAGGACACGTAGGTGAGGCCGATCTTGTGGCAGAACTTAACGGAGTCCGGATCGCCGCCGTGCTCGCCGCAGATGCCGAGCTTGATGCCGGGGCGGGTCTTGGAGCCCTTCTCGATCGCGATCTTCATGAGCTGGCCGACGCCGGTCTGGTCGACCGAGGCGAACGGGTTCTTCTTGAAGACCTCGGCCTCCTGGTACGGGGCGAGGAAGGAGCCGGAGTCGTCGCGTGACATGCCGAGGCAGGTCTGCGTGAGATCGTTCGTGCCGAAGCTGAAGAACTCGGCGGTCTGCGCGATCTCGTCGGCGGTGAGGGCGCCGCGCGGGACCTCGATCATCGTGCCGACGGAGTAGGCGATCTTCGTCTTCTTCTCGGCCATGACCTTGGCGGCGACGTCGTGGACGATCGCGACCTGGAGGTCGAGCTCGCGCTTGAAGCCGACCAGCGGGATCATGATCTCGGGCTTGGCCTTGAAGCCGGCCTTGTTGGCGTCGGCGGCCGCCTCGAGCACGGCGCGCGCCTGCATGGCGGTGATTTCCGGGTACTTGATGCCGAGACGGCAGCCGCGGAAGCCGAGCATCGGGTTGAACTCGTGGAGCTCGTGCACGCGATGTTCGATCCTCTCGACCGGGACGTTGAGTTTTTTCGCGAGATCGACCTGCGCTTCCTTCGTGTTCGGGAGGAACTCGTGCAGCGGCGGGTCGAGGAAGCGGATGGTCGCCGGGAAGCCCTTGAGCGCCTTGAAGATTCCGAAGAAGTCGTCGCGCTGGTAGGGAAGGAGCTTCGCGAGCGCGGCCTCGCGGCCGGACAGCGAGTCGGCGAGGATCATCTCGCGCATGGCGTCGATGCGGTCGCCCTCGAAGAACATGTGCTCCGTGCGGGTGAGGCCGATGCCGACGGCGCCGAACGCCACCGCGATGCGGGTCTGCTCGGGGGTGTCGGCGTTGGTGCGGACGCTGAGCTTGGTGGCCTGGGCGCACCACTTCATCAGCTGCACGTAGTTCTTGAACTTCTCGGTCGCCTGCGCGGCCTTGTCGCCGTTGACGAGGCCGGCGATGATCTCGGACGGGGCGGTCTTGATCTGGCCGGCGTACACCGTGCCGGACGTGCCGTCGATGGAGAGGTAGTCGCCCTCGTTGAAGACCTGGCCGGCGATGGTCGCGGTCTTCTTGTCGTAGTCGATCTGCACGGCGGAAGCGCCGCAGACGCAGACCTTGCCCATCTGGCGGGCGACGAGCGCGGCGTGCGAGGACACCCCGCCGCGGGCGGTGAGGATGCCCTCGGCGGCGATCATGCCGCGGAGATCTTCCGGCGAGGTTTCGACGCGGACGAGGAGGACCTTCTCGCCCTTGTCGGCGGCGGCGACGGAACGCTCGGCGTTGAAGTAGATCTTGCCGGTGGCGGCGCCGGGGCCGGCGGGGAGGCCGGTGGCGATGACCTTGGCCTTCTTCACTTCGCCGAGGTCGAAGATCGGGGCGAGGAGCTGCTCGAGCTGGTCGGCCGGGTTGCGGGCGATGGCCGTCTTCCAGTCGATGAGCTTCTCCTTCACCATGTCGGCGGCGAACTTCAGCGCGGCGGCGGCGGTGCGCTTGCCGTTGCGCGTCTGGAGCATGAACAGCTTGCCGTCCTGGATCGTGAACTCGATGTCCTGGACGTCCTTGAAGTGCTTCTCGAGGGTCGCGCGGACCTTCAGGAGCTCGGCGTAGGACTTCGGCATCTGCTTCTTGAGCTCGAGGACCGGTTCCGGAGTGCGAACGCCGGCGACGACGTCTTCACCCTGGGCGTTGATCAGGAACTCGCCGTAGAACTCGTTGACGCCGTTGGCCGGGTTGCGGGTGAACGCGACGCCGGAGCCGGAGGTCTCGCCGGTGTTGCCGAACACCATGGCCTGCACGTTGACGGCGGTGCCCCACTCGGAGGGAATGTTGTACTTCGCGCGGTAAACCTTGGCGCGGTCGTTCATCCAGGAACCGAACACAGCGCCGGCGGCGCCGCGCAGCTGGTCCCACGGGTTGTTCGGGAACACCTTGCCGGTGCGCTCCTTCACGAGCGCCTTGAAGCGGACGACGAGCTCGGCCTGGTCGGCGGCGGTCAGCTCGGAGTCGACGATGTCCTTGTGGTACTTCTGGTGCTTGAACTCGTGGATGACCGTCTCGAACGGCTCATGGTCCTCGTTCTCGCGCTTCTGCACGCCGAGCACGACGTCGCCGTACATCTGGATGAAGCGGCGGTAGCAGTCCCAGGCGAAGCGCGGGTTCTTGGTGGCGTTTTCGAGCGCGATGACCGTCTGGTCGTTGAGGCCGAGGTTGAGGATGGTGTCCATCATGCCCGGCATGGAGTCGCGGGCGCCGGAGCGGACGGCGACGAGGAGCGGCATGCCGTTGGTGGCGCCGAACTTCGTGCCCATGATCTTCTCCATGTTGGCGACGCCGGCCTCCATCTGGCCCTGCAGCGAGGCCGGGTAGGACTTCTTGTTGGCGTAGAAATAGGTGCAGACCTCGGTCGTGATCGTGAAGCCGGGGGGCACCGGGAGGCCGATGCGGGTCATCTCGGCGAGGTTCGCGCCCTTGCCACCGAGGAGGGCTTTCATCGAGCCGTTGCCGTCGGCTTTGCCAGCGCCCCACGTGTAGACGTATTTGAGCGCCTTGGCGGCGGATTTCTTGGCGGGCTTCTTCTTAGCGGAGGATTTTTTGGCCATGGTTGTAGAAATGGGGAGCGGGTAGCGGAGCCAACGCCCCGGGGGGTGTCAACCCATTCGGCGGTCAAGAGCCTGATTAGGGCTAGACTGGATGCCGCTCAGGGCGGGGGGCGACGGCGGGCGGGCGCACCATTAAGTGGTGGAGCCGCACTCCGTGCGGGCTTAAAACCGGCACGGAGTGCCGGTTCCACCTTTCTTAACACAGGAGTTGCGGGGCGGGGGCAAAGGTGTTTGGTCATCCGTTCCTTGAGCGAGCAACCCACACTGGTAGAAGACGATGAGAACGCCCCGGCGAAGGGCGGCAAGACCATGGGTTTTCTCGGGCACCTCGAGGAGCTGCGCTGGACGCTGATCAAGTCGGCCGTGGTTTTCGGCATTTTCGTGACCGTGATCGCCTACCAGCTGGACACGGCCACGGAGGTCCTGAACTGGCCGCTGCACCAGGTGCAGGGCGAGTTCCCGAAGCTCAAGAACGACCTCGTGACCAACAGCCCGATGAGCGTGTTTTCCGCGGTCATCGACATCTGCCTCATGGGCGGTGTCATTCTCTCGCTGCCATTCTGGCTGTTCTTCATCGGGCAGTTCGTGGCGCCCGCGCTGACGAAGAAGGAAATGAAGATCATCCTGCCGACCGGCCTGGCGGCGCTGGTGCTTTTCCTCATCGGCACGGCGTTCGGCTACTTTCTGCTCACCCCGAGCACCATTCGGGTCGCCTTCGAGCTGAACCAGATGCTCGGCTACACCGTGATGTGGACGGCGGACCGCTACTACAGCCTCCTCATGTGGATGACGCTCGGCATGGGCGCGGCCTTCGAGTTTCCGCTGCTGGTGGTGCTGGCGGTGTACATGGGCCTCATCGAGGTGGCCACGCTGCGCAAATACCGCCGCCACGCCATCGTCGTCATCTTCATCATCGCCGCCGTCATCACGCCGACGCCCGATCCGCTCAACCAGTGCCTTTTCGCCCTGCCGCTCATCGTGCTCTACGAGCTGGCGATCTGGGTGTCAGCCGTCCTCGGCAAGCGCCGGGACCAGCTGAACCAATAAATAAGCAGTCGGCTTTCAGCGTTCAGCTGTCAGCTCCTGGTGGCGCAATTTGGCTGAAAGCTGGCTGCTCCCCGTTGAAAACAAAAAAGGCGCCGTTGCAACGGCGCCTCGGGGATTGCATGCGACTCGCGCTTACTTCCGCGACTCGCGTTGGAAGGCGAACACGACCTTGAACATCTGCCAGGCGAGCCAGAACACGCCGGACATGCAGCCGGCCGTCAGGCCGCCCCAGAGCATGATCATCTTCGGGTCGCTCGACGGCACATGGGTGTGCACCAGCGAATAGAAGATGGCGAAGGCGACCGCGGTGAGGGCGAGGTCGATGAGGAGCGTGACGACGGAAAAGGACTTCTTCTCGGACATAACCGTCCACTCAAGGACCCTGCCGCCGCTTGTCGACCCGAAACTTGGCGGCCAACCGCGCCGACCCTTGACCTGCCTCAAGGTCGGTGGCGCCGGAGAGGACGATAATGGGGCATGTCTGATTCCGCCTCCCATTTCCTCCCCGCCTGTGCGGCGCCGGTTCCGCTGCCGGCCCGGGCGGTTTTTCTCCCGCGCGAGCACGGCTCCTGGTTTTTGGTGCTGGAACCGCTGGCCCTCGGGCTCTGGCTGGTGCCATCCTGGGCGGGCGGGGCGCTCGCCGGCGCCGTGCTGGCGGCGTTTTTTGCGCGGCGGCCGCTGCGGGCCGCGGGTTCGCCGATCCATTCGCTGCGCCGCCAGGTTGCGCGGGAGACGGTGGTGATGTGGTCGGCGCTGGCCGTCGCCGGCGTCGCCGAAGCCGGCGTGCTCGGCGGTTGGGCGGCGCTCTGGCCGCTCCTGCCGGCCGGCATGCTGGGCTTGGTCTTCCTGCAGCTGGATCTCGGCGGCGAAGCGCGGAACCTGCGGGCGGAAATCGCCGGCAGCGCGGCCTTTTCCCTGGTGCCCGCCGCCCTGGCGATACTCGCGGGTGCGCCGGTGTCCGCGGCGGCCGGGCTGGCGGCTTTGGCCGCCACCCGCAGCGTCGGCTCCGTCCTCGTGGTGCGCGCGGCGCTGCGGCCGGGTGGCCGGGTTGCGGCGTTCGTGGCGGTTTGGAGCGGCGTGCTGTTGCTGGCCGGGCTGGCCGCGGCCGGCGGCCTCCGCTGGTTCGCCCCGCTGGCGGCCGGCGTGCTCGCCCTCCGCGCCGCGTGGCTGCTCAATCCCCACCGGATCGCCTGGCCGGCACGCAAGGTGGGCCAGGCCGAGGCCGCGTGGGGCCTCGTCTACCTCCTGCTCGCGATCGCGAGTTGGCCGTCGCCATGACCTCCTTTCCGGCCCAAGCTTGAGCTGAATCAAGGTCCCGGGCCGGTCCTCCTGTTAAGCTAACCCCACTGAAACCAGCCATGAATGCCTCATTGAGATTCCTCGCGGCCAGTGCCGCTGTCCTTGTCCTCGCCTTGCGTGGTGGAGCCGAAGAGGGCCCCGCCGGTGTCCAGGGCCCGGTGGCGCTTCCGCCGGAAATCCAGGCCCTGCCCGTCGAGCAGGCCGTCCTCACCGCGCCGCCCCTGGTGCCCCCGCCGATCAAGCGCGACCATGCGGCCCGCGTCGTCGTCAACCTCGAGGTGCGCGAGGTCGTCGCGCGCCTGGCGGACGGTGTCGAGTACACCTTCTGGACCTATGGCGGCAGCGTGCCGGGTTCGTTCATCCGCATCCGCGAGGGCGACGTCGTGGAATTCCACCTCAACAACCATCCTTCCTCGAAGCTGCCGCACAACATCGACCTGCATGCCGTCACCGGGCCCGGCGGCGGCGCGGCCAGCACCTTCACCGCGCCGGGCCACAGCTCGCAGTTCACCTTCCAGGCCCTGAATCCGGGCCTCTACGTCTATCACTGCGCCACCGCGCCGGTCCCGATGCACATCGGCAACGGCATGTACGGCCTCATCCTCGTCGAGCCGAAGGAGGGCCTGCCGCCGGTCGACCGCGAGTTCTACGTGATGCAGGGCGAGTTCTACACCACCGGCAAGTACGGCGAGGAGGGCCTGCAGTCCTTCGACATGGCCAAGGCCATCGATGAGCGCCCGCCGTACGTCGTCTTCAACGGCGCGGTCGGCTCGCTCGTCGGCGACAAGGCCATGGGCGCCAAGGTCGGCGAGCGCGTCCGCATCTTCTTCGGCGTCGGCGGCCCCAACCTCACGTCGTCCTTCCACGTCATCGGGGAGATCTTCGACACCGTGTACCCCGAGGCCGGACTGAAGCTGCCCAACCACAACGTGCAGACGACGCTGGTGCCCGCGGGCGGCGCGACGGTCGTCGAGTTCAAGGTCGAGGTGCCCGGCACGTTCATCCTCGTCGACCACTCGCTGACCCGCGCCTTCAACAAGGGCGCGCTCGGCATGCTGAAGGTCGCCGGCGACCCGAACCGCGTGATCTACTCCGGCAAGGAGGTCGACGCCGTGTACCTTGGCTCGCAGGCCGACGCCGGCTCGGAAGCCGCGCGCCGCGAGGCCGAGCTGAAGGCGAAGATCGCCGCCGAGATCAAGGCCAACCCCGCGATCGCCAGCCTGACCAAGGAGGCGCAGGTCGAGAAGGGCAAGCAGGTCTACATGGGCCTGTGCTTCGCCTGCCACCAACCCGACGGCAACGGGCTGCCGGGCGTGTTCCCGCCGCTGGCGAAGTCCGACTTCCTCCTCGCCGACCGCGAGCGCGCGATCCGCATCGTGCTCAAGGGGCTCACCGGCCCGGTCACCGTCAGCGGCAAGACCTACGACAGCGCCATGCCGCCGCAGGAAGCCGCGCTGACCGACGCGCAGGTCGCGGATGTCCTGACCTACATCACGAATGCCTGGGGCAACAGCGGCGAGGCCTTCACCACCGACCAGGTCAAGGCGATCCGCAGCCAGATTCACTGAGCCCTTTCCGCCATGTTCCCCCGCGCCGTTCTTCTCCGCCGCTGGCTGGCCGTCCTGGCCGCCGCCTGCGTGCTGGGCGGGTTCGGGGCGGAGGAGGGCGCGGCGATGCGGACCATTCCCGCCGGGACCTACCGGCCGCTGCTGCGCACCGCGGCCGCGGCGCCGGAGGTGCCGGTGGCTGCGTTTCTCCTGGCCGAGCGCCCGGTGACCAACGCGGAGTACCTTGCCTTCGTCACGGCCAATCCCAAGTGGCGGCGCACGGAGGTGAGCCGGCTGTTCGCGGACTCGTCCTATCTCGAGAGCTGGGCCGGGGACCTCGAACCCGGCCCGCGCGCCCCGGCCGACGCGCCGGTCGTGCGGGTCTCGTGGTTCGCCGCGCGCGCCTACGCGCGCTGGCGCGGCCTTCGCCTGCCGACGACGGCGGAATGGGAGCTCGCGGCCGCGGCGGGATACTCGCGTCCCGACGGCCGCAACGACGAGGCCCTCACGCGCGACCTCTATGCGTGGCTGGCGCGGCCCGTGCCGGAGGTGCTGCCGCCGGCCGGAGCCGCCCGGCCCGATTTCCACGGCGTGCGCGGTCTGCACGGCCTCGTGTGGGAATGGGTCGACGACTTCAACACCGCCCTGGTCACCGGCGAGTCGCGCGCCGACACCGGGCTCGACCGCGACCTGTTCTGCGGCGCCGGCGCGGTCGGCGCCAAGGACACCGGCGATTACGCCGCGTTCATGCGCCAGGCGCTGCGCGCCTCCCTCCAGGCCAACAACACCACCTCCTCGCTCGGCTTCCGCTGCGCGCAATCCCTCCCATGAAAATCCTGCTCCTGTCCGCCACCCTCGGAATCGCCGCCGGCCTCTCCGCCGCCACCCCGGCGAAGGACGACGCCTGCTGCGCCGCGCTGGCCGCGGGCGGCTTCACCAAGGACTCGCTCTACCAGGCCGAGGCGGCCTTCACGACCGATGCCGGCGCGCAGTTCGCGCTCGGCGAGCTGCGCGGCCGCCCGGTCGTGCTCACGATGTTCTTCGCGTCGTGCGGCTACGCCTGCCCGCTGCTGGTCTCCGACATGGAGGCGCTCCGGGCGCGGCTGCCCGCGGAGGCGCGCGAGCGCGCCGCGTTCGTGCTCGTGAGTTTCGACGTGGAACGCGACACGCCCGCCGCGCTGGCCCGGTACCGGGCGCAACGCGGGCTCGACGACCACTGGGTGCTGCTGCACGGCGACGACGATGCCGTGCGGGAGCTCGCGGCGCTGCTCGGGGTGAAGTACCAGCGCGAGGCCGGAGGCGGGTTCTCCCACTCCAACCTCGTCACCATCCTCAATGCCGAGGGCGAGATCGTGCACCAGCGCACGGGCCTGAAGGGCGGACTCGAGGCCGCCGCCGCCGCGGTGGCCGCCGTCAAATAACCCCGCCGCCCCCATGCGTCCCGCGAAATTCAAGACCCTGGATGTCCGCCCGCTGCTCGCGCGCGGCGAGGAACCGTTTGCCGCGATCCGCGCGGAGGTCGACCGGCTGCCGGCCGGCCGCGGCCTCACCGTCGTGGCCCCGTTTCCGCCCGCGCCGCTCATCGAGCTGCTGAAGGCGGAGGGTTTCCATTCCAACCTCGAGCGGCGCGCCGACGGCGCCTGGGCCGTCGGGCTCTGGAAGGAGTGAGCCGATGGCATGGTATTACCCCGTCCTCTGCCTTCATCTCGCCGGCGCCTGCATCTGGGTGGGCGGCCATCTCGTGCTGGCCGTGCGCATCCTGCCGCGCGCGCTGCGCGCGCGGCGGGCGGCGCTGATCCGCGAATTCGAACAGGCGTACGAAGCGATCGGCCTGCCGGCGCTCGCGACCCAGGTGCTCACCGGGCTCTGGCTGGCGCACCGGCTGCTCGGCGGTTCGCCCGCGGCCTGGTTCGGCGCGAGCGGGCCGGCCCGCCTCGTCCAGGTGAAGCTCGCGCTCCTCGCCGCCACCGTGGCCCTGGCGGTGCACGCGAAGACGCGCGTCATCCCGCGGCTGCGCGACGACAACCTGCCGCTGATGGGGGCGCACATCGTCGCCGTGGCGGGGCTCGGCGTCCTCTTCCTGCTGGCGGGAGCCAGCCTGCGCTTCGGCGGCTACCCGGCGTTTTCCCCCTGAGCGCGGGCGCGGCGCGCTTTTGCTCGCCGTCACCCCGCGCCGGCTTTTGATTGCCTTCGCCATGCCTCCGCCGACCCGCGCCGACCTCAAGCTCACCGGCCTCATGGGCTCGCTGCGCAGCTGCCAGCTGTTCGCGGGGCTGGCGGCCGAGGACCTCGCGGCCATCGCGGGCTTCGCCGTGGCGCAGGCGCTGGCCAAGGACGACTACCTGTTCCACGAGGGCGAGCCCGCGCGCGGCTTCTACCTCGTGCAAAGCGGCGCGATCAACGTCCACCGGGTCAACGCCGCGGGCAAGGAGCAGGTGATCCATGTTTTCCGGGCGGGCGAGTCGTTCGCCGAGGCGGCGCTGGCGTCGGCCACCGGCTACCCGGCGCATGCCCGCGCCGTCGAACCGAGCACGATCCTGCTGCTCCCGAAGGCGCCGGTGCTGGACCTGATCGGCCGCCGGCCCGACCTCGCGCTGCGTATGCTCGGCTCGATGAGCGCGCACCTGCGCGTGCTCGTCGGCGCGCTCGACGACCTCACGCTGAAGGATGTCGAGAGCCGCCTGCTGAACTGGCTGGTGAAGCACGGCCGCGCCGCCCGCGGCGGGGTCATCCAGCTGCCCGGCACGAAGCGCGTGCTGGCGGCCGAGCTGGGCACGAGCAGCGAGACGCTTTCCCGCACGATGGCGCGGCTGCGGGACGACGGCCTGATCGCGGTCGCCGCGCGCAGCATCACGGTGCGCGCCGCCGCGCAGGTGGAGGCGCGGCTGCGGCGCAACCTCGGCGAGGAACCGGGAGGACGGACATGAGCGCGGAGCCCGCACCGCTCTTCGAGCGGATCGGCGGCCGCGCCGGGCTGTTGCGGCTGCTGCGGCACTTCTACGCCGACGTGCGCCAGCACCGGGAGATTGCGCCGATCTTCGCCGCGCACATTGCGGACTGGCCGGCGCACCTGGAGAAGATCGCCGATTTCTGGTCGGGCGTCACCGGCGGGCCGGCGCGCTATGCCGGCGGGATGCCGTTCAAGCACGCGCCGCTCGGGCTGGAGGAGCGCCATTTCGAAGCCTGGCTCGGCCTGTGGGGCCGCCATTGCCGCGCCCATCTGCCGCCCGCCGAGGCGGAGGAGCTGGTCGCCCTGGCCGAAGGCATCGGGCGGCGGCTCCGGCAGATTCTCGCCGCGGTGGCGGCGCCGGGAAATCCGGGCCCGGCTTGACCTGGCTCAAGGCGCCCGCCGGCGGGATGAGGTACGGTGGTGGCATGAACCCAACGACCGTCCCTGTCTTTACCCCCGCCAGCACGATCGGTGAGATCGTCGTCCTCCGCCCCGAACTCGCGCGCGTCTTCGAATCGCTGCAGATCGACTACTGCTGCGGCGGCCGGCAGAGTGTCGCGCAGGCGGCCGCCGGGCGGGACTTGTCCGCCGGCGATGTCCTGGCCCGGCTCGAGGCCGCCCTGGCCGTGCCGTGGCCCGGGGCGAAGGAGGTCGATGCCGCGGCCCTCGGCCTGGCGGCGCTGGCCGACCACATCGAGGAGACCCACCACGCCTATCTCAAGGAAGAGCTGCCGCGGCTGGTCGAACTTGCCGGCCGCGTGGCGCAGCACCACGGCGAGCGGGACGCCCGCCTGCGCGAGGTGGCCCGCCTCACCGCCGAGCTGGCGGAGGAGATGACCTGCCACATGCAGAAGGAGGAGCTGATCCTCTTTCCGCTCGTGCGGCAGATCGCCGCGGGCCGCGGGCTCGGCAGCCCGGTCGGCCTGCTGGAGGCGCCGATCGACCAGATGGAGGACGAGCACCGCGCGGCGGGCGATGCGATCGCGCGCCTCAGCCTGCTGACCGACGGCTTCGACGGGGGCGCCTCGTTCTGCAACACCCACCGTGCGCTGCTGGAGGGGCTCGCGCGCTTCCAGCGCGACCTGCACCAGCACGTGCACAAGGAAAACAACGTGCTCTTTCCCCGCGCGCTGCGGGAGGCCGCGGCGGCCGGAGCAAGATTTGCGTAGTTCCCGCCAAGCGGCGCCGCGCCGGCCCGCGCCGCGGGTGGTATCCTGCCGCCTCCACGCCATGCTCATCGTCGATCTCGATCTCATCCGCAAGTACGACCGCCCGGTCCCGCGCTACACGTCCTATCCCACCGCCGCCGCGTTTCGCGACGAAGGCGAACCGGAGCGGCTGCTGCGCCACCTCGATGCGGCCAACCGGACGGCGGAGCTGCCGTTGTCGCTCTATTTCCACCTGCCGTTCTGCGCGTCGCTGTGCTGGTTCTGCGGCTGCACCACGGTGACGGCGCCCGCCGCCGGCGCGGCGTCGCGCTACCTCGATTACCTCGAGAAGGAAATCCTCCTGCTGGCGACGCGCGTCCATCCGGGCCGGCGGGTGGTGCAGGTGCACCTTGGCGGGGGCACGCCGACCTTTCTCACCGCGGCGGAGCTCACGCGTCTCGGCCGCATGATCCGGCGCTATTTCCGGCTCGCGGCCGATGCCGAGCTGAGCGTCGAGATCGACCCGCGGCGGCTGGCGCCCGGCCAGGTCGACGCCTTGCGCGCCGCCGGTTTCGCGCGCGCTTCGCTCGGCGTGCAGGATTTCGACCCGCGGGTGCAGCTGGCGATCCACCGGGTCCAGCCGCGGGCGCAGACCGAGCAGGCGATCGCATGGCTGCGGCAGGCGGGCTTCGGTTCGATCAATGTCGACCTGATCTACGGCCTGCCGTTGCAGACGGAGGCCACCTTTGCCGACACCCTGCGGCAGGTGCAGGAACTCGGCGCCGACCGGCTGGCGATCTTCAGTTATGCGCACGTGCCGTGGATGAAGCCGGCGCAGAAAATCCTCGAGCAGCGTGCGCTGCCGTCGCCCGGGGCGAAGCTGGCGATGTTCAAGCTGGCGGTGGAGACGCTGACCGCCGGCGGCTACCGCTACATCGGCCTCGACCACTTTGCGCGGCCGGACGACGAGTTGGCCCGGGCGCAGGATGCCGGCACGCTGCACCGCAATTTCCAGGGTTACAGCACCCGGGCGGGTGTGGAGTTGCTCGGCCTCGGGCTCTCGGCGATCTCCCAGACGCCGGCCAGCTACCGCCAGAATCACAAGGAGCTCGACGTCTACTACGCCGCGATCGACGCCGGGGTCGCGCCGGTGGCCCGCGGGCTCGAGCTGACGGCGGAGGACCAGCGGCGGCGCGAGATCATCATGCGGCTCATGTGCCGGCTGCGGCTGGACTACGCGGAGCTCTCCGCGGACCTGCAGTGCGACTTTCCCGCGGTTTACGCCGCGGAACTGGCGCGCCTGGGGCCGCTCGCGGCGGACGGCCTGGTCCGCCTGGGACCGGCGGGGGCGGAAGTCACGGCCGCGGGCCGGCTGTTCCTGCGCAACTTGGCGGCGTGCTTCGACGCGGGGCTGGCGGCCGGCGAAACCCGCCACGCGCGCGCGGTCTGAGCGGGTGTCGTAAAAGGCTGGCAGCGCAGGTGGAGCGGCTGGTTCCAAGACGCTTTCCCCGGCGGCAGGCGAACATGCCCCAGCGCGGTGGGGACAACGCGCTCCACCTTTCCGGTGCGCTCCAGGCCGGGATCATGCGGGAGAGCGTCGCTCTGGAAACCGCCGTCCACCCAACTGCCGGGTCCAGCCAGGCCACGGGCAAAATCCGCGTGGGGTCCGCCAACCCATGCGGAGGCGGAGCCTGCCGTTTCCGGTATGCTGGCGTCATGAAAACCATTCTGGTTCCGGTCGATCTTTCCGCGGAGTCCACCGCCGTGTGCGACGCCGCGTGCGAACTGGCGCGGGCGATGGGCGCCAGCCTGAGGCTCTTCCACGTGGTGCAGCCGCCGCCCGTCATGGTCACGGAGATCTACGCGCTCGATACCGGCCAGGCGGAGGAAATGTTGGTTGCGGCCGAGCGGGTGGGGGAAGAACGGCTGCACGAGCTGGGCCGGCGTTGCGCCGAGCGCGGCGTCTCCGCGCGCACCCTGCACCGCGTCGGCCTGCCGGTGCCCGAAATCCTGGCGCAGGCCGCGGAGGCGGACTACATTGTCCTCGGTTCCCACGGCCACGGCGCGATGTACGACCTCCTCGTCGGCAGCACGGCGCACGGCGTGCTCCGGAAGGCGCCGTGCCCGGTGATCGTGGTGCCCCCGAAACACCAGCCGGCCCGCTGAGCCTTTGTCCATGAGGCGCATCACGATCATCCAGGGGCACCCGGACCCGCAGCCGGTTCATTTCGGCCATGCGCTCGCCGACACCTACGCGGCGGGCGCCGCCGCCGCGGGCCACGAGGTGCGCCGCGTGGAGGTGGCGCGGCTCGACTTCCCGATGCTGCACAGCCAGGCGGAGTGGAACGACGGGCCGGTGCCCGCCGGCCTGCAGGAAGCCCAGGCGGCGATCGCCTGGGCGGATCATGTCGTCCTCGTGTTTCCCCTCTGGCTCGGGACGATGCCGGCGCTGCTCAAGGCCTTCCTCGAGCAGGTGCTGCGCCCGGGTTTCGCGCTGCTCTACAAGGAAAGCCGGTTTCCGCAGAAGGGCCTGGCGGGGAAGTCCGCGCGCGTCGTCGTGACCATGGGCATGCCGGCCTTCTGGTACCGCTGGTTCTTCCGGGCCCACGGCGTGAAGGGCCTCGAGCGCAGCATCCTGAAATTCTGCGGCATCCACCCCGTGCGCGAATCCCTCGTGGGCCTGGTGGAATCCAAGGACGAGGCGACGCGCCGGCGCTGGCTGCGCCGGATCGAGGCGCTCGGCCGGGAGGCCGCCTAGGCGGATTTGGACGTTGCGGCGCCGCGGGGGTGAAATAGGTTGCAGGCATCGTGCCCACGCCCGAAGCCCGTGCCAAACGCAGCCGCGCCGTTGTCGAGCAGCTCAAGCGCTCGGACATCTACCGCGATTATGAAAAGGCGTTCCGGGAGACGACCGGCCTGCCGATCAACCTCCGGCCGATCGAGAGCTTCGACCTGCCGCACGCGCACGATCCGAAGCAGAGCCCCTTCTGCGCCCTGATGGCCCGCACCAACCAGAGCTGCGCCGCCTGCCTCCAGCTGCAGCGCAAGGTCGAGGACCAGGCGCGCCTCGAGCCCAAGACGCTGAAGTGCTTCGCCGGCCTGTGCGACTCCGCCGTGCCGGTCCGCGTGGGCGAGAACCTCGTGGCCTTCCTCCAGACCGGCCAGATACTGCTGCACCAGCCGCGGCGCCACGAATTCAACAAGGTGGCGCGCGACCTCATCAACTGGGGCGTCGAGGCGGACCTCAAGCGCCTCGAGGAGGCCTACTACCAGACGCGCGTGCTCGAGAAGAAGCAGTACGAGGCGGTGCTGCGCCTGCTGACGATCTTCGCGCAGCACCTGTCGTCGCTCAGCAACCAGCTCATGGTGTCGGCGGAAAAGGTGGAGTCGCCCGTCGTGACCCGCGCCAAGCTCTTCATCACGGAACACCAGCACGAGGAACTCTCGCTCCAGCAGGTGGCCGGGGCGGTGAACACGAGCGCGTTCTATTTCTGCAAGGTGTTCAAGCAGGCGACGGGCCTGACGTTCACCGACTATCTCGCGCGCGTGCGCATCGAGAAGGTGAAGAACCTCCTGCTCAACCCGCACAAGCGCATCAGCGAGGCGGCCTACGAGACCGGCTTCCAGTCGCTCTCGCAGTTCAACCGCGTCTTCCGGCGCGTGACGGGCCAGGCGCCGACGACGTGGCGCGCGAAGCTCCCGCGCAACTGAGCCGGGATCATGCAGATGAAGGTGGAGCGACTTGTCCCCAAGGCGCTTCTTCCCGACGGGGTTTCCTCAGTGCGGTGGGATCACCGCGCTCCACCTTTCAGTACCCCTGCACCAGGCGAAAGCAGGAAGTAACTGCTTGATCCCGGCTCACCGCTCAGCGCGCCGTGTACCCGCCGTCGATGACGAGCTCGGCGCCGGTGACGAACTTCGCCTCGTCCGACGCCAGATAGAGGATGCCGTACGCGATGTCGTCCGGTTCGCCCATGTGGCCGAGCGGGTGCAGCGCGCCGGTTTGCCGGCGGAACGCCTCGAGGTCGTCGCCGGCGGCGCGGCCGACGCCCTCGACCATCGGCGTCCAGATGTAGCCGGGGTGTATCGAGTTCACCCGGATGCGGTCCTTGGCGTAGAGCAGGGCGTCGGTCTTCGTCATCAACCGCACCGCCCCCTTCGATGCGTGGTAGGACGGCACATCCGGTGCGCCGACGAGGCCGTAGATCGAGGAGAGGTTGACGATGCTGCCGCCGCCGGCGCGCTGCATGCCGGGGATCGCATGCTTGGTGCAGAGGAACACGCCCTTGGTGTTCACGGCCTGCACCGCGTCCCACTCGGCTTCGGTCAGCTCGTGGGTGGGTTTGTTGACCCCCGCGATGCCGGCGTTGTTCACGAGCACGGTCACCGGGCCGAAGGTGTCGGCCGCCGCGGCCAGGACCGCGCGAACCTGGTCCTCGCGGGAGACGTCGAGATGCCAGTAGCGGGCCACGCCGCCGGCCCGGGTGATCTTCACGGCCAGTTCCTGGCCCTCGATGTCGCGGACGTCGGTGATGGCAACCCGCGCGCCCTCGCGCGCGAGCAGCAGGCAGGTGGCGCGGCCGATGCCGAGCGCACCGCCGGTGACGAGAACGGTCTTGTCGTGGAGTCTTTTCATGGGGGTGGGGATCGCCCCATGATCGCACGCCCGCGGCCGCCGCGCTGGGCGCGGGTTGGCGGAAGCTGCGCACGGATTGCGCGGGCGTCAGGCCGGGGGCGGTCCCGGCGGCGGCGGGTTCCGGGCCTCGAGGCGCTCGATCTTTTCGCGGAGATGGCGCACCTCCCGGATCAGGAGATGGAGCTCCGATTCCTCCTTCAGCTGCGCCTTCTCGAGGAAGAAGCTGGCGACGTACGCCGTGAAGGTGCCGAAGAAGCTCAGGCCGAACACGACCAGCACCACCGCGACGACGCGGCCGGCGAAGGTCACGGGAAAGTGGTCGCCGTACCCGATGGTGGTGATGGTGGCGAACGCCCACCACAGCGCGTCGCCGCCGGTGTGGATGTTCGCCCCCGGCGCGCCGCGCTCGAACTCGTAGACGGCGATGGTCGCGAAGAGCACCGCGATGAGCGAGAGGAGGCCGACCATGACGAACGTGCCGCGGGCGCGGTCCGTGCGGAGGTGGTCGCCGACGGCCTGGAAGGAGCGCAGCGCGCGCAGGATGCGCAGCACGCGGAAAATCCGGCCCCAGCGCAGCCAGCCGACCGTGGGGATGCTGGACAGCAGGTCGATCCAGCCCCAGCGCAGGAACTGCGCGCGCGAGGGCGCGAGCCAGAAGTGGACGGCAAAATCCATCAGGAACACGCCGCACACCACGTCGTCGACGCGGTCGAGCAGGTGCACCGTTTCGGGTGAAAGCGGCCGCAGCAGCCCGGCGGTGAGCGTGCCGAGCGAAAAGAGGGAAAGCACGAGCACCACCAGCTCGAGGTAGATGACCCGGCCGTTCTGCCGGGCGGCTTCGCGAAGGCTCAGGGTCATGGGGCGAGTCAGTCAGGCCGGCCGGCCGGGGGCAACGCACAACCGGGATGGCCGGGCCGGAGGCACAGCGAACACAACAGTTCCACCTCGTGGTGGGCGAGGGCGGCGAAGAAGTGGAGCGCCGGCCCGGCTTCCGGCCCGAGGACCGGCGTGGCGACGCGGTCGATGGCCGCCGCGCCGGTGGCGAAGTATTTCGACAGCGGGTTGAGGCCGCAGGCGCAGTGCTGGTGGACGGATCCCGCCATCTGGCGGCATTTCCCGAGCCACGCGGCCTGGTCCGGTGCGCCCAGGCCCAGCGCCCACTGCTGCAAGGTCGCATCCATCAGGTAGGCGAGGGTGTCGGGCCGGCCCAGCGGCGACAACACGGGCTCGCCCCGGAGGCGCGTGATCCAGTCGGCCTTGATGGCGGGGAAAAGCGCGGCCAGTTGCGCGCGGGCGGGGTTTTGCACGCCCGCAGTCTAGCGGCGCCGGGCCGCCCGCGCCCCGCACCGCTTGCGCGAAGCTGCGCACTCCTTGCCAAGGGATGCGCAGCTTCGGCCAACCGGTGCGGAGTGCCGCGGCGGAAAACCGGCTAGGCTGGGAACGTCATGAAACCACGCCTTATGACCCCCACGTTCACGGACCGGGAGATCCAGCACGAGGCCTACCTCCTCTGGGAAGCCGCCGGCCGTCCCGCCGGCCGCGACCTCGACTTCTGGCTCGCCGCCCAGGAACGCCTGAAGCACCGGGCCCGTCCCCGTCCGGCGGCAACCGGTGCGGCAAGGTTGGCAAGGAATGCGCAGTCCGGCCCGCCCGCGATCCGATAATCTTATCCAGACATTCCACGCATGTCCGCCATCCCGATCACCCTCTGCTTCAGCCTGCTCCTGGCCGGCCTCTTTGTCGCGCTGTTCGCGCGCGAACACCGCCGCCGGCGCTTCGCCAGCGCCGAACGCGATTCGCTCCTGCCGCTGGCGGACGAGTCGCCGCGGGCCGAGGGGTGGGCGTCGGTTTCCACACCGACGCCGGTCGCCGCGGGGGAAAGCGGCGACCACCTCAAACCAAACCATCGCCACGCGCCCGGGGACAGTTGCGGCTGCCGCGACGGCTCGCGCCCGCCCTGCGCGGGCTGCCTGCGCCGGCGCGAGGTTCCCGCCCAATCCACCTGACTTTCCACGCCATGAGCACCGCTCAAAAATCCACCATCGAATTCAACGACAAGGTCGTCCGGCAGTTCCTGCTCGCCTCGGTCTTCTGGGGCGTCGTCGGCATGCTCGTCGGCGTGCTGATCGCCACCCAGCTCAACTACTGGCAGGCCAACTTCCAGACCGCCTGGCTCAGCTTCGGCCGCCTGCGGCCGCTGCACACCAACGCCGTCATCTTCGCCTTCGTCGGCAACATGATGTTCGCCGGCATCTACTACTCGACGCAGCGCCTGGTGAAGGCCCGCCTCGCGAGCGATTTCCTCTCGGCCCTGCATTTCTGGGGCTGGCAGCTGATCATCGTCGCCGCGGCCGTCACGCTCCCGCTCGGCCTCACGCGCGGCAAAGAATACGCCGAGCTGATCTGGCCGATCAACATCGCCGTCGCCGTCATCTGGGTCGTCTTCGCCGTGAACTTCTTCTGGACCCTCGCGCGCCGCCACGAGAAGTCCCTCTACGTCGCCGTCTGGTTCTACATCGCGACGATCATCACCGTGGCGATGCTCTACATCGTCAACCACCTCTCGATCCCGACGTCGTGGACGCACAGCTACCCGGTGTTCGGCGGCGTGCAGGACGGCCTCGTGCAGTGGTGGTACGGGCACAACGCCGTGGCGTTCTTCCTCACCACGCCGATTCTCGGCATCATGTACTACTTCCTGCCGAAGGCGGCGGAGCGGCCGGTGTACTCGTACCGGCTGTCGGTGATCCACTTCTGGTCGCTCGTGTTCCTGTACATCTGGGCCGGCCCGCACCACCTGCTCAACACCGCGCTGCCGAACTGGCTGCAGCTGCTCGGCATGACCTTCTCGCTCATGCTCTGGGCGCCGTCGTGGGGCGGCATGCTCAACGGCCTGCTCACGCTGCGCGGCGCGTGGGGCAAGCTGCGCACCGACCCGGTGATCAAGTTCTTC
>JBEHYX010000004.1:0-86330 GCA_048497945.1 Verrucomicrobiota bacterium
TCCTCGCCGGCCGGGTGACGGAGCACGCCAAGAGCCGCTTTGTCACCAAGGTGGGCGAGTGGGTGCTGCTGGAGAACGACGCCGGCGACTGTGCCTGGAAGCTTTCCGCGAGCCAGTCGCCGCTCGCCGGCGGCGTGCCGCTGCCGCACGGCGCCATGGCGTTTCCCGCCACGTGGGAAAACCTGCTGAAGCTGAAGAACCTCGTCCAGGAAAACGACCCGGCCGCGACGATCTTCCCGACCGCCGCGGCGCAGCTGGGCCGGAGCACGCTGGGCGTGGGCGCGCGCTTCACCGCGCTGCACTGGCCGGCGGTGGAGTGGGCGATGAGCGCCCTCGGGATCGGCCTCACCGCGAACCAGAATTCCATCCCGCGCGAGCTCGTTTTCGACGTCGACGCGATGCTCGAGGGCCGGCTCGACACCGTGCCGTTCCCGTTCATCGGCACCAACGTGCCGGAAGGCCACCAGGGCCAGAGCGTCGAGGGCATGAGCCACGGGTGCGTGCTTTCCAAGCTGAAGACCGGCTTCCATCACCGCCGCATCGCGTGGAGCTTCAACGCCGACCACCAGCCGATCGGCGGCAAGTTCGACGCCCGCGAGGATGTGCTCGTGCGCGGCTGCCTGCTCGCCAGCTACATCACCTTCGACCTGTCGCCCGAGCTCGCGCTCAACCAGCCGGCGCGGCTGGCCGATGTCCCCGCCGCCGTGGTCGGGAAGACCCGCGAGCGGGTCGCCGCCGCCGGCCTGAAGCTCGATGACGCCGCCTGCAACGCGCTGCTCTGCACGGTCTGGCCCTCGCTGCTCAAGATGAAGCGCCGCGACGACAAGTACGCCGCCGCCCGCGCCGCCGCGTTCACGACCGATGTCGGCCGCGCCTACCTGCGCGAGCTTTCCATCGACGAACTGCCGGGCCTGACGACGCCCGAGACGACCGCGGTCATGCTCGCGCTCTGCGAGGTGCTCGGCATGCCGGTCAACTTCGTGGCGCCGGCCTTCGGCTTCCAGAAGAACACGCCGTATCCCGACAACGCCGCGCTGCAGGCGCTCATCCAGAAGCAGTGGGACGTCTGCGCGAAGTTCGGCGTCAGCATCGGCTTCCACTCCGGCTCCGGCAAATCCGCCGAGAATTACCAGGTGATGGGGCGGGTGACCGGCTCGCGCCTCGAGATCAAGACCAGCGGCCGCTACACCTACGAGATGGGCATCGCGCTCGCGAACTCGCGGAATTCCGCCGACGCCGCGCTCTGGCGCGACTGGTACCGCTTCACCGTCAACCTCGCCGTCGCCGGCGCGTTCAGTTCCGACGCCACCGAACAGAAGATGGCGCGCGTGTTCATCGCCACCGCGCTCGCCAATGGAGGCGGGACGCCCTCGTCCCGCGGGGAGCAGCGGGGTGGGGGCACCCCGCCTCCAGACGTGTTCGCCTCGGCGGTCACCTGCCTCAAGGCGATCGACGCGCTGCCGCCCTCGCCGGACCACATGTTCTTTTTCGAATACAACTTCCTCTATGTGCTCGCCGCCGGCGGCAAACCGGAGAAGTCCGCGCTCGGCGACCACACCCCCGCGGGCTACGCCCAGCGGGCGCGCTTCTACGCGATCAGCGACGAGGCCCGCCTCAAGTACGCCCAGGGCGTGGCCGGCTACCTCATCTTCCTCGCCGAGCACACCGGGCTCGCCCCCGTCGAGCGCTGCGCCGGCGCCCGCAAGCTGCTCGGCGGGTACGAAAGCTATTCGGCTCTCGTAAATGATATCTCGCGCTGATGCGCCTTGACCACGGATCACACGGATAAAATACGGATGGCACGGATCCGTGCCATCCGTGGCAAAGCGATCTTCGCCCACCTATGAAATCATTCATCCACGACGATTTTCTCCTGCAGAGCGACGCGGCCCGCGACCTCTACCACAACTTCGCGAAGCCCGAGCCGATCTACGACTACCACTGCCACCTGCCGCAGAAGCAGATCCTCGACAACCACGCGTTCGCGGACATCGCCGACATCTGGCTCGGCGGCGACCACTACAAGTGGCGTGCGATGCGGGCGAACGGCGTCAACGAGCGCTTCTGCACCGGCAACGCCAAGCCGCGCGAGAAGTTCGATGCGTGGTGCGCCACCGTCCCGTACACGCTGCGCAACCCGCTCTACCACTGGTCGCACCTCGAGCTGAAGCGCTACTTCGGCATCGACACGATCATCAATGAAAAGTCCGCCCCCGCGATCTGGAAGGAGGCCAACGCCAGGCTGGCCAACATGCGCGTGCACGACATCCTCGCCGCCAACAAGGTCGCGGTGATCTGCACGACGGACGACCCGGCGGAGCCGCTCGACCAGCACAAGGCGATCAACCAGTCGGGCCTCAAGACGCGCGTCTACCCGACCTTCCGGCCCGACAAGGCCATGGTCGTCGACCAGCCCGCGGCCTTCAACGCCTGGATCGAGAAGCTCGGCGGCGTGGCGAAAGCCAAGGTGAAGACGTTCGACGACTTCCTTGCGGCGCTCGACAAGCGCCATGCCGATTTCCACGCGGTGGGCGGGCGGTTGTCCGACCACGGCATGGAGAACTGCCACGCGGAGTCCTGCACCGCCGCGGAGGCCAAGGCCATCTACACGGCGGCGCGGAAGGGCAAGGCCGCCACGCCGGCGCAGCACGCGAAGTTTGCGTCGTTCATGATGCTCGCGTTCGGCCGCTGGGATGCGAAGCGCAGCTGGACGAAGCAAATGCACCTCGGCGCCCTGCGCAGCAACAACACCCGCCTGCTCAAGCAGCTCGGGCCCGACACCGGCTTCGACTCGATCGGCGACTTTCCGCAGACCAGGGCGCTGTCGCGCTACCTCGACACGCTGGACTCGACCGGCGAGCTGCCGCGCACCGTGCTCTACAACCTGAACCCGGCCGACAACTACGCGTTCGGGACGATGGTCGGCAACTTCCAGGACGGCACCGTCGCCGGCAAGATGCAGTTCGGCTCCGGTTGGTGGTTCCTCGACCAAAAGGAGGCGATGGAGTGGCAGATCAATGCGCTCTCGAACCTCGGCCTGCTCAGCCGCTTCGTCGGCATGCTCACCGACTCGCGCAGCTTCCTCAGCTACACGCGCCACGAGTACTTCCGCCGCATCCTGTGCAACCTGCTCGGGGCGGAGATGGAGGACGGCCAGATCCCGCACGACCGCGCGCTGGTCGGCGGCATGGTGAAGGCCATCTGCTTCAGCAACGCCCGCGACTACTTCGGGCTCGAACTGGACAAAGCTTACGCGAAGTAGGCTGGCTGGAAGGTGGAGCGCGCACTCTGTGCGCGCGGCCCGCATGGCGTTTTATCGCCGGCGGGAGCTGGCGCGTTTTCGACACCGTTGCAGCGCGCTCGGAGCCAACCTGCACGGAGTGCAGGTTCCACCTTTCGAACCACCGTTTGGAGATGAGAAATTTCTCGCTTGCATACTTAACCAAAAGGTTAAATACAAATCGCCATGTCCCCCGACCGTCTCAGCCGCGTCTTCGCCGCCCTCGCCGATCCCACCCGGCGCGACATCCTCGCGCGGCTGTCGAGCGGCACGCGGTCCGTCACCGAGCTGGCCGAGCCGCATGACATGAGCCTTCCCGCGATCTCGAAGCACCTGCGCGTGCTCGAGCGCAGCGGTCTGATCGCGCGCACCCGCGACGCGCAGTGGCGTCCCTGCCAGCTGCAGGCGGCACCGATGAAGGAGGCCGTGGACTGGATGGAGCAGTACCGCCAGTTCTGGGAGCAGAGTTTCGATCGTCTCGACGCCTACCTGCAGCAGTTGCAGGCCGGCAAACCGGAGTCCCCCCATGCCGACAAAAAGCCCGGGCAAAAGAAGCGCTAGGACCAGGCTCGTCCTCACCCGCACCTTCGCCGCGCCGCGCGCGCTGGTGTTCGCGGCGTGGACGAAGCCCGGGCACCTGAAGCAGTGGAGCGCGCCGCACGGATTCAGGATTCCCGTGAGCGAAGGCGAGCTGGCGCCCGGCGGCGCCTGGCGCGCGGTGATGGTCATGCCCGACGGCACGAAGCTCGGGCTCGGCGGCCTCTACACGAAGGTCGTCCCGGACCAGCTGCTCGTCTTCACGCACCGTTGGGAAGGCGAGGGCGGCCCGGAAACCCTCGTCACCGTGCGCTTCACCGACGCGCCCGGCGGCGGCACCCGGATCAAGTTCGAGCAGGCCGGCTTCGATTCCGCCGCGTCGCGCGACGGCCATGCCGGCGGCTGGGGCGAATGTTTCGAACGCCTCGACGCGCTGCTGGTCAAACTGAACCGGAAGGCAGGCCATGCTCGGAAATAACCTCATTCCCCACCTGGCCGCCCAAGCCATCGTCAACACCCGGGTCTTTCCGGTTGCGCCGGCGCGCCTCCAGGCAGCCCTCAGCGACCCGGCCCAACTTGCGCAATGGTGGGGGCCGGCCGGCTTCACCAACACGATCCAGGAATTCGATTTCCGCCCGGGCGGAGACTGGCGCATCACGATGCGCGCGCCGGACGGCAAGGAGTATCCCAATCACAGCCGGTTTCTCGCGATCGCGCCCGACCGGGTCGTCTTCGAGCACCTCGGGCCGATGCACCGCTACTGGATGACGATGGAGTTCGTTCCGGAGGCCGGCGGCACGCGCCTGACCTGGCGCATGCAGTTCGAGTCGGCGGCCGAGCGGGAACGCCTCAAGGATTTCATCGCCGCGGCGAACGAGCAGAACTTCGACCGCCTCCAGGCGCATCTGGCACGGGACGTGTCCGGATCCGGGCGCCTCGTTCGTTGACTCCTTTGAACCCATCCCCGCCATGACCGACCCGCATCTGCCCTCCGACACCGAAATCCTCATCTCCCGCGTCCTGCACGCGTCCCGCGAGCTGGTCTGGGAGGCCTGGACCAATCCCAAGCACGTCGTCAACTGGTGGGGGCCGCGCGGTTTCACCAACACGACGAAACGGCACGAGTTTCGCGTCGGCGGCTACTGGGAGCACCTGATGCACGGCCCGGACGGCACGAACTATCCCAACAAGGCCAAGTTCCTCGAGATCGTGCCGCTGGAGCGCATCACCTTCCTGCACGGCGCCGGCAGCGACCTCGAGGACGACGAGCGCCGCGGCGCGACCTTCCGCGCCACCTGGACCTTTGAAACCGTCGAGGGCAACAAGACGCGCCTGTCGGGCCGAATGGTCTTCCCGTCGAAGGAAGCTCGCGATCGCGTGGTGCGCGACTACGGCGCGGTCGAGGGCGGCAAGCAGACGCTCGAACGCGCCGCCGAATACGTGGCGACGCTGCAGGCGAAGCCCTTCGTCATCGCCCGCGAGTTCGCCGCGCCGCGCGAGCTCGTGTGGCGGGTTTGGACGGAGCCGGCGCACTTCAGCCAGTGGTTCGGCCCGAAGGGCTTCCAGAAGATGGAGCTCGCGAAATTCGACCTGCGGCCCGGTGGAATGATACACTACAGCATGCCGACGCCCGCCGGCACGACGATGTGGGGCCGGGCGCTCTACCGCGAGGTCGTGCCGCCCACGAAGCTCATCTGGATCAATTCTTTCTCCGACAAGGACGCCGGCATCACGCCGCATCCGTTCAGCAAGGATCCCTGGCCGCTGCAGATGCTGACGGTCGTGACGTTCGCGGAAAACGCGGGCAAGACCACCGTGACGGTGAACTGGACGCCGTTCGATGCGACCGCCGCCGAAATCGAGACCTTCGAGAAGGGCCGCGAGAGCATGAAGATGGGCTGGGGCGGCACGTTCGAGCAGCTCGCGGATTACCTCGCAGGGATCAAATCCCGCGGCTGATCCCGGTTTACCTCCAACCTCCAATTCCCATGTCCTCATCCTCTTCCATTTCCAAGGCCGCGTTCTGGACCGGCGTCGCCCTCGCCGTTCCGCCCGTGTTCATGCTGCTCATGAGCGGCGTGATGAAAATCATGCACACGGAAGAGGTCGTGAAAGGCTTCGCCGACTGGCCCGCCGGCAGCGCGACCGCCATCGGTGTGCTCGAGCTCGCCTGGACCGTCATCTACCTCATCCCGCGCACCTCGGTGCTCGGGGCGATCCTGCTCGCCGGCCACCTGGGCGGGGCGGTGGCCCTGACCGTGAAGATGGGCATGGTTGGGATGGCGCTCCTACCCGCACTGTTCGGCGTGTTGCTTTGGGGCAGCCTCTGGCTGCGCGAGCCGCGCCTGCGGGCGCTCATTCCCCTGCGGCGGTAAGGACGGCGATCACCCATTATGAACAAGCAAACTTGGAAGAGCATCGGGGCGGTTTTCGCGGGCGTGCTGGGCATCGTCATCACCACCACGTTCGTTGATATCCTCCTGCACCTGTTTCACGTCTATCCGCCGATGCCCGACCCGGAGAAGGGCGTGCCGGCCACCCCGCTGACCGACGGGCTGGCGCTGGTCGCGAGTTCATACCGCCTCGTCATCGGCATTGCCGGCGCCTATCTCGCGGCGAAGCTGTCGCCCGGCCGGCCGATGCGCGACGCGCTCATCCTCGGGCTCGTGGGCACCGCCCTCGGCACGGCGGGTGCGGTCATGACCTGGGACCTGAACATGGGGCCGCATTGGTACGCCGTCTCGCTCGCCGTGCTGGCGATCCCGCAATGCTGGTTCGGCGGCTGGCTCTACACGCGCCGGTCCAAGAACCAGGCGCCCTCCTTGGCGTCGTCCTGAGCCGGGCGAAGGAGCCGAGGTGGTCGCCGCCGTCCCGGCGGCGACAGGCGTCGGTGTGGAGACTGACGCCCGTCTTTCCTGCGCACGGTGCAGGATGACACAACGAAACCAACCAGCTGGCTGCGTGGACGGGGTGTGCGCAATTGGTGGACGGATTCCGGGGTTTGCTTTCGCCGGGGTTGTGGCAACGCTAGCCGGCTCACCACACCCCATTACCCTATGAAATCCCTCCGGATCCTCGCCCTGGCCGCGTTCACGCTGGCCGCCGGCCTCGCCGCCCACGCCGAGCAGTTCAAAGTGCTGCTCTTCAGCAAGACCGCCGGCTGGCACCACGATTCCATCAACGACGGCGTCACCGCCATCCGCCAGCTCGGCAAGCTGCACGATTTCGACGTCTTCTGGACCGAGGACGCCAACCGCGTGATCAACGACAAGGAGCTCGCGAAGTACAAGGTCGTGGTCTTCCTCTGCACCACGGGCGACATCTTCAACGCCGACCAGCAGGCGGCGTTCGAGCGCTACATCAAGAATGGCGGCGGCTTCGTCGGCATCCACAGCGCGACCGACACCGAGTACGACTGGGAGTGGTACGCCAAGATGATCGGCTACAACTTCCACATCCACCCGGCCCCGCAGACCGCCACGGTCAAGGTCGAGGACCCGAATTTCCCGGGCATGGACCATTTCGCCAAGCGCTTCCTCTGGACCGACGAGTGGTATGAGTTCGGGCCGGCGCACTCCGACAAGCTGCACTTCCTCCTCTCGGTCGACGAGACCACCTACAAGCCCGAGGCCAACTGGGGCGCGAGGGGTTCGGGCAAGGGCATGGGCGCCTTCCACCCGATCGCCTGGTACCAGGAGTACGACGGCGGCCGCGCCTTCTACACCGCGCTCGGCCACATCGGCGCCGCCTACAGCGACGAGGCCTTCCTGCACCACATCTACGGCGGCATCTACTGGGCCGCGACGGGCCGCGGCTTCAAAGCGGAGTAATTCCGCTTTGCAGCAGGATCAGAAGTATCAGGTAACAAGGATCAAGATCAGCCGGTCTTGATACCTGTTACTTGCCACTTGTTACTTGCGGACAGAGCTGCGCTCAGCCCGCCGGCATTTCCGCCGGGCGCACCGGCAGCACGAGGCGCTCGGTGTGGCGGAGCACCGTGAGGTTGGCCGGCCGGTCGATCGTGTCGGCGGTCAGCAGCTGGTGCAGCTCGGTCACGGTGCGCACGGGATGCGTGTCGAAGGCGATGATGATGTCGCCTTCCTTCAACCCGGCGACCGAGGCGGGGCTCGCCGGACTGACCTGCTGGGCCATGACGCCCGTGGCTTGGTCTATGTGGTAAGTCCGCGTGACCGCGCGCAACAGCGGCACGGTCTGGCCGCCGGTGCCGAGGTAGCTGCGGCGGATGCGCCCGTCCTTGATCAGCCAGCCGGCGACCCAGCGCGCGAGGTTGCTGGCGATGGCGAAGCAGATGCCCTGCGCCGGCCGGATGATGGCGGTGTTCACGCCGATCACCGCGCCGCGCGTGTTGAGCAGCGGCCCGCCGGAGTTGCCGGGGTTCAGGGCGGCGTCGGTCTGGATGATGTTGTCGATCGTCCGGCCCGATTGCGCGCGGAGCGAGCGGCCGAGGCCGCTGACGATGCCGGCGGTGACGGTCTGCTGGAAGCCCATCGGGCTGCCGAGCGCGATGGCGATCTGGCCCGGGCGCACCTGGTCGGAGTCGGCCAGCGGCAGGAAGGGCAGGGGATCGCTGCTCACACGCACGACGGCGAGGTCGGTGTGCGGGTCCTCGCCCACGAGGTCGGCGCGCAGGCGGCGGCCGTCGGCGAGGTGGGCGAACAGCTCGGTGGCGCCATGGACGACGTGGCTGTTGGTCAGCGCGTAGCCGTCGGGCGAGAGGAAAAAACCGGAGCCGCTGCCGCCCTGCTCCTCGGCGGACTTGGCGCGCCGGGCACGAACCTCGAGATGGAGGACGGCGGCGCCGGCGGTGGTGACGGTCGAGCTGACCGCCTCCGAGTAGGCATCGAGCAGGGACGAATCGGACCGGATGTTGGTGTCAGCAGCAAAGGAAACCATGATCGTCTACCGTCGCCACAAAGCCCGGTTTCGCAACCCGGGCGAATGGCGGAATCCTTCGTCCGCCTCTCACGGAGCGATGTGCAACCTGCCCTCCCGGGAGCGTCAAGGTCACGTAATACGTGACATTGGGCGCGGGATTGGCCGGGAGGGGATCACGCCAGCGTGAAGGTATGCCCGATGGTGTTCAGCTGGCCGCTGATGCGGCGCAGGATGCTGAACGTGTCGAGAAAGCGCGTGCTGGCGATGAGGTTGCTGCCGTTGCTGGCGGCGAGGCCGGCATAATGGCGCTTCTGGACGGCGACGCACCATTCCTTGAGCGCCTCGCCTTCGTCGAGGAACTGCCGGGCCAGTTCGCGATCGCGCGTGGCGAGCACGGAAATGGCGCTGTCGAAGCGGCGCACGACCTTGCGGTAAAGCTCGTCGAGGTCCGCCTGGTCGGCCGGCACGAGCTGGAGGTGCTCGCGCGTATGGTCGCGCACGGTGCCGCAGAGGGATTTGTCGATCACGTCGGCGATGGCCTCGAGCTGGCTCGAGAAATTGAGCAGGCCGAACTGGAGCTGCTGGTCCTTGGGGGACAGGACTTCGCTGTGGATCTGGCTGAGGTAGGCCTTGATGCCGGCATTCAGCTCGTCGATGCGGTCGTCGTGGCTCTGCACCGTGGCGGCGAGGAGGGGGTCGCGGGTGGAGAGGGCCCGCCACGCGTCCTCGAACATCGCCTTCACCGCGTCGGCCTCGCGCAGCGTCTCGCGCGTGGCGTTGGCCAGGGCGAAGGCGGGCGTGGCGAGCGCCTCGGGATCGAGGTGGGTGACGGGCGGCTGGCCGCCGGTGGTCGTGGCGGCGGGCTTGAGGGTGCGCTGCAGCAGCCGGCCGATCGGGGCGGCGAGCACGACCCCGAGCACCGTCACGAGGAGGTTGAAGGCCGTGTGGAAATTCGCCACCTCGCGCGCAATGGTGCCGCCGCTGGCCGCGATCCAGGGCTCGATCCACGCAAAGGTCGCGAGGAAAAGGACGATGACGGCGGACTTGAGCAGCAGGTTCGCGACCGCGAGCCGCCGGCCCTCCCAGCTCGACAGGCCGGCGGCCAGCGACGTGAGGCCGATGCCGAGGTTGGTGCCGAGCACGACGGGCACGAGCAGGTTGAGTTCGGCCGCGCCCGTCCCGCCGATGGCGAGCGCGAGGCCGAGCGTGGCGGTCGAGCTTTGCATCAGCAGGGTCAGCACGGCCGCGAACACCAGCACGAGCAGCCGGTAATGCACCAGCACGCCCAGGATCGTCAGGAAGTCGGGATTCGCCACGAGCCGCGCCGCCGCCGTGCTGGTGACCTCCATGGCGAGGAAGATGAAGCCGAGGCCCAGCAGGGACTGGCCGGCGCCCCGGAGACCCTCGCGCCTGGTGCCCTGGAACAGGACCAGGCCGCCGGCGAGGAACAACGCGTAGAAGTCGAAGATCCGCAGCGCGATCAGCTGCACGGTGAAGGTGATGCCGAGGTTGGCGCCGAGCAGGAAGCCGAGCACCGAGTCGGCCGACAGCCGGCCGGCGCGCAGCAGCTGCAGCGCCACCAGCGTCTGGGCGGTCGAGGACGGCGCCACGGTGCCGAAGGCCAGCCCGGCGGCGGCCGCCTGCCACGGGCGCCGCGCCGTGCGCTCGATCCACTCGTAGAGCTGCTGGCCAAACAGGCGCTCGAGCCCCTTGCGGAGAAAGCGGATGCCAAACAGGATCAGGGCCACGCCGCCCGCGATGTTCAAAAGAGCCATGACTGCGTCGTTGAGATTCGGATGACGCCGCGCTCCTGTCACGACCGGAAATCGGGTGACGGGAAAGGCCGCGCGGTTCATCCGACTTTTGGCGCATTTGGTCCGTTCTGCAAATTTTGGATGACGGACCCGAGCGCATCCTTGCGCACGACCCGCCGGCACCTAGAGTCGCGGCATGCGTCATCGTTTCTTGCTGTGGGGGTTGAGCCTGGGTCTGGGAATGGGCGGCCTGCATGCCGCGGAGGATCCCGCCCCGCCGAAGCTGGCGGTGGTCATCTCGGTGGACCAGATGCGCGCCGATTACCTCGAGCGCTTCCGCCCGTATTTCGGCGAGGGCGGCTTCAAGCTCCTGACCGACCGGGGGGCCTGGTTCCAGAACAGCCACTACCTGCATGCGGTGACCAAGACCGCCCCCGGCCACGCCACGATCCTCAGCGGCGTGCACGCCAACGTGCACGGCATCATCGCCAACGAGTGGCTCGACCGGAAGACCTTCATCCAGGGCAACAACGTCGAGGACGTCGACGCGCCGCTGGTCGGCCTGCCGCCGCGCGCCGACCGCTACCGCAATCCCGCGCAGGCCGCCAAGGCCGGCCGCTCGCCGCGCAATTTCCTCGGCGTGACGGTGGGCGACCGCCTCAAGGGGAAATACGGCGCCGCCGCGAAGGTTTATGGCATCGCGGACAAGGACCGGGCCGCGATCCTGATGTCCGGCCCGAAGGCCGACGGCGCCTACTGGACGGAGGAGGGCCGGTTCGTGACCTCGACGTATTACCGCAAGGAACTGCCGGCGTGGCTGGCCAGGTTCAACGAGGAGCAGGGCGCGGCGCGGCATTTCGGCGAGGTATGGGACCGCCTGCTCGACCCGGCGGTCTACGACCGGGTGCAGGGGCCGGACGATGCGCCGGGCGAAAACCCCGAGGATGGCATGCCGGTGACGTTTCCGAAGAAAATGGACGGCGGCAGCGCCAGGCTCACGCCCGGGTTCTACGACGCCTTCGACAAGTCGCCGGCGAGCACCGACGTGGTGGTGGCCGCCGCCGAGGAACTGATCGCCACCGAGCAGCTGGGCGCGGATGCCACGCCGGACCTGCTGTGCCTGGGCGTTTCGCAGACCGATCGCGCCGGCCACGCCTATGGTCCCGACAGCCATGAGGTGATGGATTCCTATGTGCGGCTCGACCGCACCCTGGCCGGGTTCTTCGCCTTCCTCGACCGCCAGGTCGGCCTGCAGCATTGCGTCATCGTCCTGGTCGCCGATCACGGCGTTGCGCCGTTGCCGGAAAAAATCCAGCGCGAGCAGGGACCCGACGCCGCCGGGCGTGTCGCGGGCGGGGCGCTCGACAAGTTCCTGTTTGCCGCGCTCGATGCCCGGTTCGGCGCGCTGCCGGATGACGCCTACTGGGCGGCGCGCGACAACAGCGGCTATCACCTCAACCCGGCGGCGCTGCAGGCGAAGCATTTGACGGCGGCGCAGCTCGACGAGGGGATTCGCGACGCCCTGGTGCAGTACCCGATGATCGCCGCCGCCTACACGCGCGAGCAGCTGACGGGCCCCGGGCCGCTCGATGCCTTCGGCGAAATGGAGCGCCTGAGCTATTATCCGCCGCGCAGCATGGACGTCATGTTCGTCACCAAGCCGTACTTCATCGAGCGCTTCCCGCTCGGCGCGACGCACGGCTCGCCCTACGAATACGACACGCACGTGCCGCAGGTCTGGTTCGGCGTGGGTGTGAAACCCGGCATCCATCGCGAGCGCGTCAACACCGAGGACCTGGCGCCGACCCTGGCCGGCATCCTCGGGGTCGAGCTGCCACCGGAGGCGAAGGGAAAGCGGCTCTTCTGAGGCGCAACGTCGAACGTTCAACTTTGAACGCTCAACATTGAAGTCGATCCACAGGACGACCTGGGTTTCTGCTCCTTGGACGTTGAGCGTTGGATGTTGAGAGTTCGGTCGTCGCGTGCTTCCTTTCCGAGCCCATGACCCTCGACTTCGAAACCCTGGCGCCGCGCGACGTGTATGCGTGGATGTCCAACACGATCACGCCGCGCCCGATTGCCTGGGTCTCCACCGTCTCGGCCGAGGGGAAGACCAATCTCGCGCCCTTTTCGTACTTCCAGGCGATCTGCTCCAACCCGCCGACGCTGCTCTTCACCGGCACGGTGGACCGCAACGGCCGCTCGAAGGACAGCGTGCTCAATGTCCGCGCGGTGCCGGAGTTCGTGGTGAACCTCGTGAATTTCGAGCTGGCCGGCCCGATGAACCTCACCGCCACGCCGCTGGCGCACGGCGACAGCGAGTTCGAGAAGTTCGGCATCGCGTCCGCGCCGTCGCTCAAGGTGAAGCCGCCGCGCGTGGCCGCCGCGCCGGTGGCCTTTGAGTGCCGCGTCGACCGCATCCTCGACCTCGGCGAGGGCCCCGCCAGCGCGAACGTCGTCCTCGGTCGCGTCGTCCAGATGCACGTCGCCGAGTCCGTGCTCGGCGCCGACGGCATGGTCGATCCGCACAAGCTCGACACCGTCGGCCGTTTCGGCGGCAACTATTACACGCGCACCCGGGATCTGTTCACGATCCCGCGGCCGCAGTGACTGCAGCCGAACGTTGAACATTGAACGTTCAACATCGAACGTCCAAGGTGGCCGGCCTTCGAAGTTGGATGTTCAACGTTGGAAGTTCGACGTTGCGGTACGGCCTGGCCGTTCCGTCGCGGTTTCCGACCGCTCGTCAATGCGGGATTGCCTGTCGTGTCATAATCGGGTCCAACCGGCGGATGCATTCGCTTACCCGAGGGTTCCTTATCGGGGCGGCCACCAGCGCCGCCGTTATTTCCAGCTTTGCCGCCGAGCCTGCCGCCAAGCCGCCAGCCGTGCCGCGTTTCAGCGCCGCCAACATGGACACGACCGTGTCGCCGGGCACGGACTTCGCCCGCTACGCCTGGGGCAACTGGAAGCTCGCCAATCCCGTGCCGGCCGACCGCGCGCGCTGGAGCTCCTTCAACGAACTCGACCAGTACAACCAGAACGGCCTGAAGGGCATCCTTGAGACCGCCGCGGCCAAGCCGCATGAGCCGGGTTCGCTCGAGCAGAAGGTCGGCGACTTCTACACCTCCGCCATGGACACCGCGGCGATCAACGCCGCCGGCCTGAAGCCGATCGAGACCGACCTCGCGCAGGTGGCCGCGATCAAGACGATGGACGACTTAGCGAAGACGCTCGCCGCGCTGCACAACTCCGGCGTGGGCGGCTTCTTCATCGTGCTCGTCGAGCCCGACGAGAAGAACAGCGCGATGAACATCCTCGGCGCCGGCCAGGGCGGCCTGAGCCTGCCGAGCCGCGACTATTATTTTGAGGAGAGGTTCGCGCCGCAGCGCGCCGCGTTCCTCGAGCACGTGGCGAAGATGTTCACGCTCGCCGGCGACACACCCGAGGCCGCCGCCGCCGGGGCGAAGGTCGTCTTCGAAGCCGAGAAAGGCATCGCCGAGAAGGCCCGCACGCCGGTCGAGCTGCGCGACCCGATCAAGAACTACAACAAGATGCCGACGACCGAACTCGCGGCGAAGTTCCCGGCCTTCCCGTTCGCGACCTACCTCGCCGAGCGCGGCATCGGCGGCCCGGCCGCCGCCGAGGTCGACGTCGGCGTGCCCCCGTTCTTCGAGGGCCTGCAGGCCCAGCTGACCTCGCGGCCGCTGGCCGACTGGAAGACGTACCTGCGCTTCAAGGTCCTGCGCGCCGCCGCGCCGTACCTGTCCGCGCCCTTCGAGGAGGAATCCTTCCACTTCAACGGCACGGTGCTGACCGGCGCCCCGGCGATGCAGCCGCGCTGGCAGCGCTCGGCCAAGGTCGTCGACGCCCAGATCGGCGAGGCGCTCGGCCAGCTCTATGTCGCACAGTACTACCCGCCGGAGGCCGAAGCGCGCATGAAGGAGATGATCGCCAACATCACCGCCGTCCTCCGCGACCGCATCCAGAAGCTCGATTGGATGACCGACGCCACCAAGAAGAAGGCGCTGGCCAAGTTCGACCGCTTCTACGCCAAGATCGGCCACCCGGAGAAGTGGCGCGACTACTCGACCGTGAACATCAAGCGCGACAACTACTACGGCAACGTCCGCGCCGCGATCGAGTTCGAGACCAAGCGCACGCTCAACCAGCTCGGCCAGCCGGTCGACAAGGCGGAGTGGGGCATGACGCCGCCGACGGTCAACGCCTACTTCGACCCGACGGCCAACAACATCAACTTCCCGGCCGGCATCCTGCAGCCGCCGTTCTTCGACTTCTCCCTCGATGACGCCGTGAACTACGGCGGCATCGGCGCGGTCATCGGCCACGAGATCACGCACGGTTTCGACGACCAGGGCCGCCAGTACGACGGCGACGGCAACCTGTCCGACTGGTGGACGGAGGAGGACGCGGCCGCCTTCAAGGCGCGCGCCCAGAAGCTTGTCGACCAGTTCAACGCGCTCGAAATCCTGCCCGGGGTCCACGTGAACGGCGAGCTCACCCTCGGCGAGAACATCGCGGACCTCGGCGGCATCAGCCTCGCGTACGAGGCGTTCGAACGCTCGCAGCAGGGCAAGGAGCGCAAGATCATCGACGGTCTCACGCCCGAGCAGCGCTTCTTCATCGCCTGGTCGCAGGTCTGGCGCACCAACGCCCGCGAGAGCGAGCTGAAGCGCCTTGCCTCCGTCGACCCGCACGCCCCGGGCTACTTCCGCTCTTTCGCGACGTTCCAGAACCTCCAGGAGTTCTACGACGCCTTCGGCATCAAGGAAGGCGACCCGATGTGGCGGAAGCCCGAGCTGCGCGCCAAGATCTGGTGAGCCGTCCCGGGTCGCGGCCCGGGGTTTCAGATTTCAAATTTGAGATTTGAGTTCAGCCCGCCCCAACAGGGCGGGCTTTTTTGTGTCCGGAATTTCCCCGATTGCCTTTCCGTCATCCTGAGCCGGGCGAAGGACCCAAGGGGAACGCGCCTGGCGTGACGCCGGAATCTTCCGGATAATTCAAACCATCGGTGCCGTCATTCTGAGCGCAGCGAAGAATCCACGTATGCCGGGCAAATGGACGCTGAGGCAGTTTAAATTGAACTGTAGCCACGGTGTAGCCTGTAGGGCGGGATCGCTGATCCCGCCGGTTGGGACCTACGCCGGGAAGGCGGGATCAGCGATCCCGCCCTACAGCCGATCCTGCGGCTATGACATTTTTGAAAATGCTCTAGGTGGATCCTTCGCGGCGCTCAGGATGACGGACTCGAAGGGCGGAGCTGGTAAGTGCCGTAAAAAAAGCCCGCGCCTTGCAGCGCGGGCTTGGAGTGGGAGGGGCTTTATGCCCGGCATCCGGCGGCCTCAGTCGAGGTGTTGCAGCGCGCGGAGCGTCTTCTTCGGCGCCTGGGCGGGCGTCCTGAAGCTGTAGACGGCCTCGACGACGTCGCGGATCTGGGCCTTGGTCAGCACCAAGGCGGCGACCTCGGGCATCGCGGAGGGCGCCGATTCGACCTGCTTGATGTCGGCGGCGGCGATGTCCGTGAACTCGTTCTCGCCGGTCTTGATCTTCGTGCCCTTGGCATCGCTGGCGACCTGCACGCCGACGACGGTCGAGCCGTCCTTTTTGGTGACGGTGACGATGCCGTAGCCCGGGGCGATCTTGGCGCTCGGCTTGATGATGGACTCGAGGATGTACTCGCGCGATTCGCGCTTGCCGATGCCGGCGAGGTTCGGGCCGGCCTCGCCGCCCGGCTCGTCGTTGTGACGGTGGCAGCGGGCGCACTGCATGGCGGGATTGTAGGCGAAGACACCGTAGCCGGCGCCGGCGTTGCCGCCCTCGAGCGCGACACGGAACGGCGCGAGCGGGTCGGGATCCTTGGCCAGCGCGGCCTCGCGGTCGGCCAGGGCCTTCTTGATGCGCGGGTCGGCGCGGAGCGCGGCGGCGTCGAGCAGCTCGAGCTGCGCGGCGGGCACGACCTGGCCGGCGGCGAGCTTGCCCAGCTGGGCGAGCAGGAGGTCGTCGGCGGCCGGGTCCTTGACCGCGCCGAGCGCGATGAAGGCCGCCTGCTTTTCCTTCGGCGTGCCGCGCTCAATCAGCACGGAAAGGCTGGAGACGGCGGTGTTCGGGAAAAGCCCGGTGGCAATCGGCAGGGTGGCGAGGCGCAGGTCGGGCGACTCGGAGTTCGCCGCCAGGGCGATGGCGTCGGCGAGCCTGGCGTCCTTGAAGTGGGCCAGCGCCTGGAGGGCGGCGATGCGCACGCTGGCGGACTGCGCGTTGTCGGCGACCACGGCGCGGAGGTCCGCGGCGGCGTCGGTCAGCTTCAGGGCGTTGACGGCGTTGAGTGCGGCGACCTGGACGTTGTCGGGCGTGTGGGCCACCAGCAGCGTGGAGAGCTTCGGGGCCAGTGCGGCGATGGCGCCGCCGGCGGTCCGGGTCTTTTCCGCCAGCGGGCGGTAGACGCCGACGATGCGGTCGCGGGCCGGCGGGTGCGGCCAGAGCGCGAGGAGGTTGAGCGCCTCGGTGCGCAGCGCCGGGGAGGCTTCGCGGGTGGCGAACGCGGCGAGCGCCTCGGCGTTGGCGGGCGCGCCCAGGCGGAAGTTGGCGTTCAGCACGCGCAGCATGACCGACTCGTCGGCAACGGGCTGGTCGATCAGGGTGGCGATCGCGGGATAGGCGGCGACGACCGGCGCATCGTTGATGGCCTCGACGGCTTCGCGGACGATCAGGCGGTCGGAATCGGCGAGGAAAGCGGTGAGGCCGGCGTCATGGAGGCGGCGCAGCGCAAGCACGGCGGCGAGGCGGACGGCGCCGGACGCATCCTTGGCGGTGGCGGTCAGCTCGGCGGGCGTGGCGCAGCCGACGAGGCCCATCACGAGCGCATGGCGGAGCGTGGCGTCGGCGTCGTTGTTGGCGCGGACCTGGGCGAGCAGGGCGTCGGTGGCGGCGGCGTACTTGACCTTGCCGAGCGCCTGGGCGGCGAAGAACTTCACGCGCGGCGAGGCGTCCGCGAGCAGCTTGGCGAAGGCCTCGCCGGAAGCGGTGTCGTGCAGGTCGCCGAGCGTGCCGGCGGACTGGGCGCGCACCTCGGGATCGGCGCTGCCCAGCAGCAGGCGCAGGGCGTCGGTGGCCTTGGGGCTCTTGCGGGCAATCTGGCCCAGGCCCCATACGGCGTGGCGGCGAGCGAGGTCATTCCTGCTGTCGGCGGCCGCGACAAACTTGGCGATGCCCGCGTCGCCGCGCTCGGCGAGGGTGTACTGCGCCTCGAGGCGGACGCGCCAGTCGGCGTGGGCGAGGAGGCCGGCGAGCTCGTCGTCGGGCTTCTTGGTGAAATCGGAACCGATCAGGGCCTGCACGGCCTTGAGCTCGGCGCTGTTGGCGAGCTTCGGGTCGAAGATCGAGTAGATGCGGCCCTTGCCCGGCTTCGGCCAGCCTTCGGCCCAGTCGGAGTAGTACATCTTGCCGTCGGGGCCGAAGCGGACGTCGGTCGGCAGTGCGCCGAGCAGGAAGGGCTCGGCCGTGTCGATCGCATAACCGGCGCCGGACTGCTTCATGCCATAGGCGTAGATGCCGGAATTGGTGATCGAGCCCTTGAAATGCGTGATGAAGAGCTTGCCCGCGTAGGCGGGGGTCAGGCCGGTGCCGGGATAGTAGGCGATGCCGGAGGGGCCGTCCTCGATGTTGCAGATCGGGGGCACGATGTAGGCCGGCTGGCCGGTGTGGCGCGGGTGCCAGAGTTTCTCGGCGTTCCACGGGCCGGCGTCGCCGCGCGGGGCGAACTGGTAGCCGATGCGCCAGCCGCTGTCGCCGTCCTGCACCACGTGCACCAGGCGCTCCTGGTCGCCCTGGTCGCAGTCGTTGTCGCCGGTGAAGAGGTCGCCGTATTCGTTGAAGGCGAGCGACTGCGGGTTGCGCAGGCCGGAGGCGAAGATCTCGAAGCCGGAACCGTCGGGCCAGCAGCGGAACACCGCGCCGGCGTCGGCGGAGTCGACGACGCGGCCGTCGGGCAGCGTGACGTGCGTGCCGCGGTCGCCGCACGAGAAGTAGATGCGACCATCGGGGCCGAGGATCAGGCCGTGCAGGTCGTGGCCGGTGAAATTGAAGCGGATGCCGAAGCCGCGGACCAGCTCGGTGCGCGTCTCGGCCTTGTCCTTGCCGGTGAACTGCCAGAGCGCGGGAATGTTGGTGAACCAGACCTTGCCGCGGTGGGCGAGGACACCGGAGGCGATGCCGTCGATCGGCGTGCGGAAGTTGTCGGCGTAGACGGTGGACTTGTCGGCCTTGCCGTCGCCGTTGGTGTCCTCGAGGAGCATGACGCGCTCGGATTCCCTGGAGAGGTCGGCGACGCCCTTGTCGCCGAAGTGCTTCTTGATGCCGGCGAGGAAGTCGTCCTGGTTGCGCGAGGCGAGGTCGTCCTCGAGCGTCCACATGTAGTCGCGGATATCGAGCACGCTGCTGCCGTAGCGGTAGGTCTCGGAGACGAAGACGCGGCCCTTTTCGTCGAGGTTGAAGGCGACGGGGTTGGCGAGCATCGGCTCGGCGGCCCAGAGCTTGGCCACGATGCCCGGCGGGAGCTTCATGCGCTGGAGCGCGAGCTCGCCCTCGTCGGAGGCGGCGTTGATGACCGGCTCGGACTTGCGCGGGAGCGGCTTGAGCACGCCGACCTTGCCGTTCAGGTCGGTGGCCATTTCCACGTCTTCGGTGGCGGCGGTCAGGCGGGCGTTGAGGAGGACCAGGACCAGCGTGGCAATGAACGCCAGGGCCCGGGGAAGGGGGCGGGGGTGACGGAACGACATGCAGCGCGCACGGTAGGTCTTCAGAGCGGAATAGCAAGGGAGTGCATGGATGATTTTGCGTTGTTGCATGCTTGCCGCCCGGCGGCGGTTTTGGCGGGATGGAAGCATGAGTCTCACTGTCTGGACCAACCATGTGTTCCGCCCCGAAGCGCTGGTGATCTTTGAGCGCGAGCTCAAGGCCCTGGGCCACCGCCTGCTGGTTTCGCCCGCGGCGAGCCCGCACGTCCTGTCGGCCGGCGCCGAGGACCGCACGCTCACGGAGGCGGACGTCGCCTTCGGCCAGCCGGACGTGGCGCAAACCCTGGGTTGCCCGAGGCTGAAGTTCGTCGAGCTGAGCTCGGCCGGCTACACGCGCTACGACCGCGACGATTTTCGCGCCGCCATGAAGCAGCGCGGCGTGCCCGTGACCAACGCCTCGCAGGTCTTCGCCGACCCGTGCGCGCAGCACGTGCTCGCGCAGATGCTCGCGCTCGAGCGCAACCTGCCGGTGCAGCTGCGCAACCAGGACGGCGGGCGCGAGTGGCGCTACCTGAACGACCGCTTCACCAACGGCACGCTCACGCACCGCAACGTGCTCCTGCTCGGCTACGGCGCGATCGGCCGGCGCATGGCCGACCTGCTGAAGCCCTTCGGCACGACCGTCACCGCCTACCGCCGCACCCCGCGGGGCGACGAGGGCATCCCGATGGTCGGCGAGGCGGGCCTGGCGGCGGCGCTCGCCGCGGCCGACCACGTCGTGAATATTTTGCCGGAATCCGACACGACGCGCGGCTGGATGACCGCGGCGCGCTTCGCGCAGATGAAGCCCGGCGCGCGTTTCTACAACATCGGCCGCGGCACGACCGTCGACCAGCCCGCGCTGATGGCCGCGCTGGCGTCGGATCACGTCGGCGCCGCGTACCTCGACGTGATGGATCCCGAGCCGCTGCCGCCCAAGCACCCGCTGTGGGACGCGAAGAACTGCTACATCACCTGCCACATCGGCGGTGGCACGCGCGAGCAGGACGAGAACCTCTCGCGGCACTTCCTCGCCAACCTCGCGGCCTTCACGAAGGGCGGGAAGCTGGTGGATCGGATCATGTGATGAGCGTCGACCAGCAAGGCGTCATCGATGTCCTGACCCGTTCGCGCGAGAGCGGCGGGGTGACGCTGACGATTTCGGACCACCTCGACTGGGCCGAGCCGCTGCAACACATCGCGCTCCTGCAGGCGAAGATCGACGCCTACCTGCGGTTCATCGCCTCGGGCCAGGTGTGGGAGCGGTGTCCGGATGCGTTCGGCAAGGGCATCACGATCCTCGTGGCCTTCCGCGTGCCGCCGCCGGAGGGCGATGTCACGGAGTTCCTCGCGGCCGCCGCGGAGAAGGTCGAGATCGCGGGCTACGGTTTCGACTATAAGGTTTTCGAGCTCGGGCCGCTCCCCAACTGGAAGAGCGGCCGGTCCTGAGCCTCGAACCGGGGTTAACCACTAAGGAATTTCGCCAAAGGCGAAATTACGTTTACCACTCCGGCTGATCGCCTCCGCAGAAGGTTTTGGGGGTCTGCTGATCGCAGACCTTTCAAGCCCGCGATTAGCGGGCCCCCGAAACTTATAAGGGATGACGATCAGTCATCCCTGCATTTTCAAAATTTCGCCTTTGGCGAAATTCCTTTAGTGGTCACCAACCTCCCGGTCTTACTGCTTGTAGACCGTGCCGCCCTTCATGACGAAGCTGACCTTCGTCATCAGGCTGATGTCGGCGAGCGGGTCGCCGGGGACGGCGACCAGGTCGGCGAACTTGCCGGCGGTGACGGTGCCGAGATCCTTTTCGACGCCGAGCAGCTTCGCGCTTTCGAGCGTGGCGGACTGGATGGCCTTCATCGGCGGCATGCCGGCCTCGACCATGTAGACGAACTCCTTGGCGTTCTCGCCGTGCGGGGCGACGCCCTGGTCGGTGCCGAACGCGATCTTCACGCCTGACTGGTAGGCGTGGAGGAAGGTCGCGGTCATCTGCGGGCCGACGAGCAGTGCCTTGGCAGCGACGCTGGGCGGGAGAAAGCCGGGGATTTTCGCCTTGTTCATGACGAAGTTCCCGGCGCTGAGCGTCGGGACGTAGTACGTGCCGTGTTCCTTCATCAGCGCGATGACCTCGTCGCTCATGAACGTGCCGTGTTCGATCGAGTCGGCGCCGGCGAGGATCGCGCGCTTCATGCCCTCGGAACCGTGCGCGTGCACCGCGACCTTGAGTCCGTATTCGTGGGCGGCCTCGACGACGGCCTTTGCCTCCTCCTGCGTCATCTGCGCGCCCTGCGCGCTGTCGCCGAGGCTCAGCACACCGCCGGTCGTCATGATCTTGATGACGTTGACGCCGTGCTTCATGTGCTCGCGCACGACGGCGCGGCCGGCGTCGGCGCCGTTGAAGGTGGAGGCATGCGGCAGCAGGTTCATCACCTCGTCGCTGTAACCATTGGTGGGATCAGCGTGGCTGCCGGTGGTGCCGATGGCGGGGCCGGCGGTGTAGATGCGCGGGCCCTCGACCCAGCCGGCGGCGATCGCCTTGCGCAGGGACACGGTGGAGTAGTCGGTGTCGCCGAGGTTGCGCACGGTCGTGAAGCCGGCGAGGAGCGTCTTCTTCGCGTAGAACGAGGCGCGCAGCGCGTAGTCGCCCGGGTTGAGATAGAAGCCCTCGGTGTAGCTGTCGGCCGACTGCTGGCCGTCGAGGTGGACGTGCATGTCCATCAGGCCGGGCAAAACGGTGGCCGACTTCAGGTCGATCACGGTGTCCCCGGCTGCGGGGGCGGTGAAGCCGTCCGCGATGGAGTCGATGCGGTCGCCGGCCACCGCGATTGTAACGTTCCTGCGCGCCGTGTCCGCCTGGCCGTCGATCAGGCCGCCGGCGTGGATTAAAATCTTTGCGAAAGCCGGGCAGGCGACGGCCAAAGCCGCGCAGAGCAACGCGATCCGGGGGAATGGTTTCATGCCGCAGGCTGGGCGCACCGGCGGACGCACGCAAACGGGAACTGGCCGCGATGGCACCTCCGTTCGCCGATAATGTCTGGCAGCCAGGCCCGGTTTATATTTTATGTGGCGCCTGCATCCCCCGCCCGGCCCCGGCCGTAAGATTATCGGGAATACCCCGCCGACCTCAGATCTCCTAACGATCCCAACCATTTTCTTGCCGCCTGCAGGCACGGTGCTTGTCCGGTGGTTTTGAAACCAAAACAACAATACTCCATCATGAACAAGTCCACCCGTCTCCTCATCACCGCGGCCGCCATGGCCGGTCTCTACGCTGGCGGCCTCGCCGTCAAAGCCTCCGCTGCCGATGCCGGCAACGCCGCCCCTGCCGGCGAGAAGTCCAAGGAAAGCTGCAAGGGCAAGGACGGCTGCAAGGGTAAGGATGGCTGCAAAGGCAAAGATGGCTGCAAGGGTAAGGACGGTTGCAAGGGCAAGGATGGCTGCAAAGGCAAGGACGGCTGCAAGGGTAAGGATGGCTGCAAGGGCAAGGACGGTTGCAAAGCCAAGGACGGCAAGTCCGAGGAGAAGAAGTAACCTTCCCGCCGCACATGGCCCGTTCGCAATGACCGGGCCGTTTTGATTTTCCGGAGGCCGGGCCCGTCGGCCCGGTCTCCGTTTTTCCGATCACTTGATATTTGTCGGGCGAGATCGCTGATCCCGCCTCGCCCGCGGCGGGTCAGCGACCCCGCCCTGCAATTCAGCAGACTCGACGGCGGTCACCGATCGCCGCTACCGTCCCCTGTTCCCCGTCATGCCCGCGAATCCTTACAACGGCTACACCGACTACGGCATCGGCCTCGGCCTGCGCGTTCCGCACTACGACCACATCCTGTCGGAAAAGCCGACGGTCGACTGGTTCGAGATCATTTCCGAAACCTTCATGGTCGACGGCGGCCGCCCGCTCGAGGTGCTCGACCGCATCCTCGACCAGTACCGTGTCGTGCAGCACGGCGTCTCGCTTTATTTCGGCTCGGCCGACAACCCGGACCGCGCCCACCTCAAGAAGCTCAAGGCGCTGACCAAGCGCACGAAGACCCCCTGGCTCTCCGACCACCTCTGCTGGGGCAGCGTCGACGGCACGTACTCGCACGACCTGCTGCCGATGCCCTACACCTTCGCCGCCGCCAAGCGCACCGCGGAGAAGATCCGCATGGTGCGCGACTACCTCGAGCTGCCAATCGCGGTCGAGAACGTCAGCTCCTACACCGAGTTCCACGTCTCCGAGATGACCGAGTGGGAGTTCCTCACCGAGGTCGTCGAGCTGGCCGACTGCGGAATCCTCCTCGACGTGAACAACATTTACGTCTCATCGAAGAACCACGACTTCAACCCGTATGACTACATCAACCATGTGCCGCACCACCGCGTCGCGCAGATGCATATCGCGGGGCACACCAAGTTCGAGAAGTACATCCTCGATACGCACGACCATCCCGTGCTCGACCCGGTGTGGAAGCTCTATGCCCACGCGATCAAGCGGTGCGGCGTGACCGCCACGCTGCTCGAGTGGGACGACAAGATCCCGTCCTTCCAGGAAGTCCACGACGAGGCCCTGAAGGCCAACGAATTCATCGCCCAAGCGCGGGAGGCGGATATTCCTGCGCCGAAGAAAGTGAACAAAGCGAAGGTGCGGTGAGATGTCTGAAGATTCGATTCATTTTCCTTCTGTCATCCTGAGCGCAGCGAAGGATCCACTCCAGCGAATGCAGCCTACGCTGACCCAGTGGATCCTTCGCTGCGCTCAGGATGACGTTTTCCCGTATGGCAGGTAAATCGAAGAAATTAACGCAGCGGAAACGCAACTCCGTCGCCCCGACCCAGGTCGCCTCCACCCGCGACCTCGCCGACCTGCAGCGCGCGGTGTGGGGCCTCGTTTCGCAGCCGCTGACGGCGGGCAACCGCATGAAGCCGCGGACGCGCGAGGGCCGCTCCACGGCCGCCGCCGTCGGCGAGATCGTGAAGCCCAACGACCGGCTCACTTCCTTCGAACGCCTCGAGATCTACAACCGCATGTACTGGTTCCGGGTGCTCGACAGCCTCTACGAGGACTGCCCGGGCCTGCGCGCGGTCCTGGGCGACCGGAAGTTCATCCGGATGGCCGAGGCCTACCTGATCAAGTACCCGTCGCGCTCCTACACCCTGCGCAACCTGCCGGCCCGCCTGGAGAAATTCCTGCGCGAGGAGCCGCAGTGGACCAAGCCGCACACCGCGCTGTGCACGGACCTGGCGCGCTTCGAGTGGGCGCAGGTCGAGGTGTACGACGGCGCCGCGCTGCCGCTGTTCACGACCGACGACCTGCTCGACTCCGATCCCGCCAAGGTGCGGCTCGGCCTCCAGCCCTACCTGCAGTTGCTCGAGGTCGGCTACCCCGTCGACGATTTCCTGATCGCGATCAAGAAACGCGAGGCGCTGCTGCGCGGCGACGCCAGCAACGCGCCGACCGGCATGCACGTGCAGCGCGAGAAAAAGGTGCGTTTGCCGAAGCCGGAGCCGTGCGCCGTCGCCGTGCACCGCCACGACGGGAAGATCTATTTCAAGCGCCTCGAGCCCGCCGCGCTGAAGATCCTGCTCGCGATTCGTGCCGGCCGGACGCTCGACCGCGCGCTCGCCGCCGGCATCCCGCGCGCGAAGCACCCGACCGAGGACTGGGCCGCGAAGGTGCAGGGCTGGTTTCGTACCTGGATGGAACTCGGGTGGTTCTGCAGACGGTGAGGGGGATACGGTTCATGTCGCGCAGGCGCGTGTTTTTTGACCACGGATCGCACGGATTATTACGGATGAATCCTGATCTCATCTTCCGTCATCCTCTGCCGCGCGAAGGAAAGGTGGGCGTCGGTCTCCGCACCGACGCCTGTCGCCGCCGGGACGGCGGCGACCACCTTGGCTCAGGATGACCGAAGGGAGCATCCGGTTTGATCCGTATCCATTCATGAAATCCGTGGTCGAACCTGCTGTGCCCGCGGAATAAACTGCCGCCCGGCAGCTCTCATCCGCAACTCCACCTTCATCCCATCACCCCATGCAACTCCGACCCCTCCTCGCCAAGTTCGATACCGTCGCCAGCCTGCTGCAGTCGCCGCTCCTGCTGGCGATCCGGCTCTATTGGGGTTTCCAGTGCGCCCAGACCGGCTGGGGCAAGCTCACGCATCTCGATCGCACCGCCGAATTCTTCGCCTCGCTGAACATTCCCATGCCCAAGCTCAACGCCATCATGGCCGGCACCACCGAGTGCGTGGGCGGCACGCTGCTGTTGCTCGGCCTCTTCGCGCGTCCCGCCGCGGTGCCGATCATCGGAGTCATGTGCGTGGCTTACGCCACCGACGAGCGCGAGGCGCTGAATGCGATCACGAGCGATCCCGACAAGTTCGTCACGGCCGCGCCGTTCCTTTTCCTGCTCGCCGCCCTCATCGTGCTGGCGTTCGGGCCGGGCCGTTTCTCGATCGACGCGCTGCGCGGACAGGCGTCGCCGAAGGCGGCGAAATAACACCCGCTTGGTGGTGGAGCGACCTGGCCTCAGGGCGCTTCCTTTTCCTTGGGACCCCGCGCCCTGAGCCGGACTCATGCCATTGCAGGTGGAGCGACTTGTCCCCAAGGCGCTTCTTGCCGGCGGAGCTCCCTCAGCGCGGTGAGGTCACCGCGCTCCACATTTTAATTGGTCCTGCCGTCAAGCGAAGGCAGGGAGCAGCTGCATGATTCCGGCTGATGTCAGCGCGCGCCGCCTTGGGTCTTCACGACCTTCGTGCCGGCGATCAGGTCGTGGAGGCACCGCCGGTCTTCGCGGAAAATAAAGCAGGAATCCACGGCCCAGAACAGCAGGCCGAGGAACGGGATGAACTCGATCACCGTGGGGATGAAGGCGCGCAGCAGGAAGGCGCGCAGGGGGCCGCCGGGTTGTTCGGTCTCGACGCTGACGATGCGCAGGCCCACGACCAGCTTGCCGACCGACTGGCTGCGGACGCAGAGCAGCGTGATCTGGATCGCCGCGACCAGCAGGAGCCAGGGCAGGGTTTTGAAATAGGCCGCCATGATGACGGGGCTGACCTGTTCCGGCTGGAGCGGGGTTTGCGGGTTCTGCATCGCCAGACGGAAAAGCTCCACGAATGCGAAAAAGAACGGCAGCTTGCAGAGCCACTGGAGGATGCCGTCGAGCAACGCGGCGCCGAAGCGGGCGCCGAGTCCGCCGAGCTCGAGCCGCGAGACCGGCTCCGCCACGGGAGCAGCCGCGGGAACGAACGCCGGGGTGGCGGCGGAGGCATCCAGCGGCGGGGGCGTCGCGGCGGCGGCCGCCGGGTTGAACTCGGGAAAGTCGCCCAGCGTCCGCCACTCGGTGTCGCTGGAGCGCCGCGCCTTGGTTTCGAGGTTGGCGCGGCCGCCCGCGATCCACTCCTTGATTTTGGCGGCCGAGACCGGCCCGTATTCCTTTCCGTCAACGCCGAGGATCGAGAACATGATGCCGCGACAATGCGCCCGCCCTCCGGCGGGTCAACGCCGCGCTCTTTCGAAGTGTCATTGCGAGGAGCAAGGCGACGAAGCAATCCAGCGGAATTCACTGGATCGCCACGGCCCGTTTGGGCCTCGCGATGACAAATCACTCGCCGGACTTCTCCCGCACGCGGCCGCGCAGTGCCTTGACCGCCTTCTTGTGGTCGACCTTCGCGCGCTGCTGGGCGGACAGGCTCGTGCGGCGCACCTCGTAGGCCGAGGCGCGCTGCATGCGCAGGTAGGCCTCCCAGCGGGTCGCGTCGAGCGAGCCGTCGGCCAGCGCGGCCTGCACGGCGCAGCCGGGCTCGACGGTGTGGGAGCAGTCGCGGAATTTGCAGCGGGCGGCCACGGCGGTGACATCGCCAAACGCGGCGTCGATCCCGGCGGCGGCATCCCAGGGTGCGAGCTCGCGCATGCCGGGCGTGTCGATCACGATCACGCCGGACGGCGCGACGAACAGCTCGCGCTGGGTCGTCGTGTGCCGGCCCTTGTTGTCCGCCTCGCGCACCTCCTGCGTGTCCTGCACGCGGTCGCCGACGAGGCGGTTGATCAGGGTGGATTTGCCCACCCCCGACGAGCCGAGCAGCGCGATGGTCTTTCCCGGCTGCAGGTACGGCGCGAGCGCCTTCAGGCCGCGGCGGGTCTGCGCGCTGGTGACGAACACCGGCACGTTCGGCGCGACGCCGGCGATCTCGGCGGTGAGCGCGGCGGTGTCGTCGTTGAGGTCGGCCTTGTTGAGCAGCACGACCGGCTGCGCGCCGCTCGCCCAGGCGGCGGCGAGGTAGCGCTCGAGGCGGTGCTGGTGGTGGTTGCCGTCGAGGCTGCTGACGAGGAACACGGTGTCGACGTTGGCGGCCACGACCTGCTCGACGACCTGTTCGCCGGCGGCCTTGCGGGAAAATTTCGTGCGGCGCGGCAGCACGGCGTGGATCGCGGCGCGCGTTTCCTCGCCCGGCTGCGGCGTGATCGCCACCCAGTCGCCGATCGCCGGGTAGTCGGCGCCGGTGTGCGCGGCGTGGATGAACTTGCCGGTACATTCGCCGAGCTGCGCGCCGGCCTCGCCGGTCACCTCGAAGAAACCCTTCAGCTCGAGCGTCACCCGGGCCGGAACGCAGCCCGCGGCCGCGTGGGGCGCGAAGGCCTCCGCGAAGCGGTCGTCCCAGCCGAGGTCGGCGAGCGTCATGCGGTCAGCAGCTTGGACCCGTCCGCGCCGGCACGCCAGAACAGCGCGGTCTGGCCCACCGCGCCGACGCACAGGCAGGCGGCGGCGGTTTCGATCTGTCCGTGCAACGCGGCGCGCTCGTGGCGATCCTGCCCGCCGGTGAAGCGCAGCTTCACGAGTTCATGGGCGGCGAGCTGGCGGTTCAGCTCGGTGAGAAACGCGGGCGTGATGCCGTCCTTGCCGATCCAGACGCGGTCGGGCGCGGTCTGGCCAAGGCCGCGGAGCTGGGTTTTCTGGGCGCCGGTGAGGGAGGGAAGTTCGGTCATTTGGATGAATCACGGATTATACGGATTCCACGGAGGGCACAGCTTAAACTCGCCTCTATTTTGAACGTTGAACGTCCAACGTTGAACGTTCGACGTTCAAGGACTGATTCCCGGAAAAAACCTCCGATTTCTGCTAAAAAGAAAACTAGGCGAATGTCGTCAGCGGCAGCTCTCGCCATTGGCTTGGTGCGAGATTGCCGAGATCAAGGTGCCCGAAGCGCAGGCGCCGCAGCGTGAGCACTTCGCAGCCCTGGCTGGCGAACATGCGGCGCACCTGGTGGTACTTGCCCTCGGTGAGGGTCAGCTCGGCCTCGCGCGGGCCGAGCACCTTGAGCTCCGCGGGCGCGCAGGGCGCGTCCTCGTCCTTGAGCACCAGCGTGCCGGCGGCGAAGAGCGCGGCGAGACCGGCGGGCAGGTCGGCGTCGAGGGTGGCGTGGTAAACCTTCGGGACCTTGTGCTTGGGCGACGTCAGCCTGTGCACGAGCTCGCTCCGGTCGGTGAGCAGGAGCAGGCCGCTGGTGTCCTTGTCGAGGCGGCCCACCGAGGTGACGACCGGATTGCGGCGGCGCCAGCGCTCCGGCAGCAGGCTGTAGACGTTCGGACCCTCGCGCTCGTCGTGCGAGCACACCAGCCCAAGCGGCTTGTGCAGGAGCAGCAGGAGGCCGTTGGGATGGTCGGGCGGTTCGCCGTCGATGCGCACCATGGCGGCGTGGGTCTTCGCGCCGAAATCCTTTTCGACCTTGCCGTTCACGGTCACGCGCCCGGCGCGCACCCATTCGCGGGCTTCGCTGCGGGAGCAGTAACCGAGGTTGGCGAGAAGCTGGTCGAGGCGTCGCATGAGCCGACTCAACCAAGCCGCGGGCGAAGCACACGCAGAAAATCCCGCCCGCTTCCCCGGTCACCAAGTAGTCTATTAAACTACTTGGTGACCGGGGTCGGGCTCGTATTTCCCGGCGGGGCGGAGAATGCGGGTGGTTGCGAACTTCCCGAAACAAGTAGTCTAATAGACTACTTGTTTCCGGGAGGCGGGCATGAAAAAAGGCGGAGCGAGTGCTCCGCCTTGAAGAAGGGGAGGCCGGTGTTGGCTCAGCGGCCGGCGCCCTTCACGCCGGTGCGCACGCGCAACAGCGACTCGTTCGACGTGATGTAGAGCGTCTGGTGGTCGGCGTCGCCGAACGTGCAGTTGGCGGTCGGGCGACCGGTGAGGATCGTGCCGAGCAGCTTGCCCTCGGGGTTGAGCACGAGGATGCCGCCGGGGCCGCTGGTCCAGACATTGCCCTTGGCATCGACCTTGAGGCCGTCGAAACCGCCGCGACGGCCGGTTTTCTTCGAATAGTCGGTGCCGTCAAAGAAGACCTTGCCCGAGGCCACGGTACCATCGGCATTGAGCTCATATGCGGTGATGAACGGCTCCTTGTCGTCGGTGCTGCCGACGTAGAGAATCTTCTCGTCGGGGGAGAACGCAACGCCGTTGGGACGGGAGAGCTTGTCGGAGATCACCGTCAGCTTGCCGTCGGTGCCGAGACGATAGACGCCGTTGAAGGCGGTTTCCTGCTTCGTATCGGACGGCAGGCCGTACGGCGGATCGGTGAAGAACAGGTTGCCGGCCTTGTCGAAGCAGAGGTCGTTCGGGCTGCTGAAGCGCTTGCCGTCGTACTTGTCGACGACCGTCTCGAAGTGCTTGCCGTCGGCGGCGAGGCGCGCGATGCGGCGGTCGCCGTGCTGGCAGAGCGTGAGGCGGCCCTGGGCATCGAGCGTCAGGCCGTTGGAACCGCGCTCGCGGCCGTTGTATTGCACGCCGGTGAATCCGCTCGGCTCGACGGCGACGGTGATGCCGGCGCCATCCTTCCAGCGGTAGACCCGGTTTTCCTGCGTGTCGCTGAAAAGGAGCGCGCCTTGGGCGGGATCCCAGATGGGACCCTCGGACCACTTGAAGCCGGAGCCGAGGTTTTCAACCGCGGCATCGGCGGCGACCAGCGAGGCAAAGGAGGGGTCGAAGCTCTCGACGGAGCTCTTCGCGTCCTTGGGGTACGGCGCGGCGTTGGAAGTGATGGGAGCGGGCGCGGCCGAAAGGGCGACGGCGCCGGCGAGCGAGGCGAGGGCAACGAGGGGTAGTTTCATGCGGGGTAAGGAACGAGCGCAGCATGCACCATTTCACCCGGTGCGCAAGAAACGGGGTAGTCCAACTGTAGCGGCGGTCTGTGACCGCCGGGGAGCAAAGACGGCGCTCATGGAGCGCCGCTACAGGGTCACCACGTACAGCGGACGCCCCCCAACACGAGCCGCGGCGTGCCGGTATTCACGATCCCGTCGGTGCTGCGCCCGGTCTCCACGCGCTCGTCGGTGAGGTTCTCCGCGTTCAGGTAGAGCGAACAATGCGACGTGAGCGCGTAGTTCGCGCCGACGTCGGCCACGACGGCCGCGCCGAGGATCAGGAGGTTTTCATCGTCCTCGAACTGGCGCCCGAACGCGCGCAGGCGCGGCGTGACGGTGAACTTCGCGAACGGCCGCCACACGGCGCCGAACGCGGCGGACTGGCGCGGCACCTGCGCGAGGCGCTTGCCGACGAGCGCCGGGGCCACGCTCGCGGCCTGCACGGTGGCGTCGTTGTAGATAAAGGCAGTCGTGACGGAAAACTGCGGCGCGACGCGCCATTGCCCGGTGAGCTCGACGCCCTGCACCTGCGTGCGGTCGAGGTTGAGGCGCTGCCGCCCGAGTCCGCCCGCCGGGACGAAGCCGACGATCGGAAACGTACCCGGGCCCTTGGCGATCGTGACGTTGCCGACGGCGTCGGTGAGTTCGTTCCAGAAAAACGTGGCGCCGAGCGTCACGTCGGGCGTGGCGTATTCGATGCCGGCCTCGGCGCTGGTGGCGTGCTCCGTCTTCAGCGCGGCGTTGGCCTCGGTGATGACGTTGCCCACGCGAAACGGGCGGTAGAGCTCGTTGAGCGTCGGGCGGCGGAACGAGTGCTGCACCGCCGCGCGCAAACGCCAGCCGGGGGTTTCGGACCAGACGATGCCGAGGCTGGGGGAGAACTCGACGCCGTTGCGGCTCGCGTAGCGGTCGTCGCGCAGGCTGGCGCCGGTGGCGCGGTCGGTTTCGCGGCGGTGGCCGTCGGACTCGCGCCACAGGTCGACGCGGCCGCCGAGCGTGGCGCGCAGGTGCGGGGCGAGCTCGCGGTCGTGGCTGACGAAGATGCCGCCCGTATCCTGGGCGCCGCCCGCGATGCGCTGGCGGGTAAAGTCGCCGTTGCTGTAGGTGAAAAACTCGCGCGTCTCGCCGTCCACGCGGCGGAAATCGGCACCCGCGCTGGTGAACGCGCCGCCCGCCTGGCGCCAGGTTCCGGTCCACGTGGCGCCGAACGCCGCGGCGGGGACGTCGTACTGGTTGCTCGCCGGCGTCTCGGCGGTGCGCGCCGCGTTGACCGAGCTGAAGGTGCTGGCGAACGACTGGTCCTGCACGTAGGCGACCGCGTTCCAGAGAAAATCCGCGCCGACGCCGCCGAGGGCCGCGGAGGCGAAGTTCTCGCGCGACGAGTTGCGTTGGTACGGCGTGCCGTTGTTGCGGTCCTCGTCGTAGGTCCGCGCGGTGAGCGTGAGGCTGGCGCCGCCGACCGGCTGGGCCCAGCGGGCCGCGAGCCAGCGGTGCTCGCTGGCGGCGGGAATGTCGATCGACCCGCGATTCTCGGGGGCAACGAGCGAAAAACCGTCGGTGGAAAAATCCCGGCCGAGCAGCTGCAGCGTGCCGGGCCCGAGGGCCTGGCTGGCGGACAACTCCACGCTGTGCGTGTCGAACGAGCCGTAAGAGGCGGCGACCCGCCCGCGCGGATAGCCCGGCGCCTCGGTGGTGAGCTGCACCGTGCCGCCGAGCGCGGCGTTGCCCCACGCGGCCGCGCCGCCGCCCTCGATGACCTGGATGCCGGCGAGGCTTTCGCGCGGCACCTTCGTCCATGCGACCCAGCCGCCAAACGGGTCGTTGAGCGGCACGCCGTCGAGAAGCACGAGCGAACGGCTGGCCCCGCTGGGCCCGAGGCCGCGCAGCGACACGCCCTGCGCCGTCGGATTCGCGGTCAGGCTGTCGCTGCGGCGGAAGAGCGAGAAACCCGGCAGGGAGCGCAGCGCGCCGTCGAGCGTGGTGGCCGGGACCGGCGCGGTCCTCTCGTCGAGCGTGGCGACGGTGAACGGCATTTCGCTGCGCGGCGGGGCGAGTCGCGCCGCGCGCACGATCATGTCCGGCAGGGTCACCTGCGCGTGGAGCGAAAGGGAAAGCAGGAACAGGCCCGCTCCCGCGAGGCGCCGTACATTCATGTCATTGCGGCAGGCCGGGGCGGGCGCGTGCGACGGCCACCTCGGCGGGCGTGACCGGGACGGTGACGGGCGGCGTGCCGAAGCGCTGGCGCACATAGGTGGCCACGGCGGCGATCTCGGTGTCGGTCAGGTGTTCCTGCGGGGCCATGTCGTTCTCGTAGGCGTTGGCGGCCTCGCCGAGGATGGCCGAGCCGCGCAGGATGAGCGACAGCAGCGGCTGCGGGTCCGGCGCCGAGATCCAGCCGCTGCCGACGATCTGCGGCTGGAGGTTCGGCACGCCGTAGCCGTCGGCCATGTGGCAGGTGGCGCAGGTGTTGGTGAAGAGCTCCTCGCCCTGCTTGAGCTGCGCTTCGGAGATCACCGCGGAAGGCGGTGGCGCTTTTGGCTCGGAAGTAGGAGGGGCTTTATGCCCCGACGTGGCTTTGTCGGGAGGTAAACTCCCTCCTCCATGTTCAGTCGCGGCCGGCTTCGCCGGCGCAGCACTCGCGACCGGCGCCGGCTCCTGCTTGGAGCACGCTGCCAGCGCGAGGACGAGGACTGCGCCCGCGAGCAACCTCACTTGGTTTCGCCGGTATAGATGATGCGCCACACGCTGCCGGCCTTGGAGTCGGCGATGTAGAGCGAACCGTCGGGGCCGACCGCGACGCCGTTCGGGCGGTGCACGGCGTCGTTGGGCGACTTGATCTCGGGCTTGCCCATGAAGTTGTCGGCGAAGGTCTCGTACTCGCCGGTCGGCATGCCCTTCGCGTCAAACGGAATGAAGACCACGCGGTAGCCCTGCTGCGGCTCGGGCGCGCGGTTCCACGAACCCTGGAAGGCGAGGAACGCGCCGTGCCGGTACTTCGCCGGAAACTGGGTGCCGGTGTAGAACGCGAGCTGCATCGGCGACCAGTGGGCGGGGAACGCCACCAGCGGGTCGGGATACTTGCCGGCCTCGGCGAGCTTCTTGCCGTCGCCGCCGTATTCGGGGTTGATCTTCCGCTGGTGCGTGAGCGCGTCCCAATAGGTGTAGGGCCAGCCGAAATTCGCACCGTCGGTCAGCTCATGGAGCACCTCGGCGGGATTCTCGGCATTATCCTTCGCGGTATAGAACTGCGGGGCGACCGTGTTCAGCTGGTCGCGCCCATGGATGCCGATGAAGAGTTTTCCGTTGGCCGGGTTGAGCGCGATGGTCGTCGACTGGCGGTGGCCGGTGGAGAAATGGTAGCCGTCGGCCTGCGTCTGCTCGAGTTTGTCGGGATCGTAGCGCCAGTAGCCGCCGTGGGTCTTGAGGAATTCCGTGGGATCCTCGCCGGTCGCGCCGAGGGCGCGGTCCTTCTTGCCGCCGTAGGCGTTGGAGGGCGAGCCGGTCTCGACGTAGAGCTGGCCGTCGGCGCCGAAGGCGAGGGCCTTCGCCGCGTGCTGGTGGCCGTTGGGCAGGTCCCGGATGACGCGCTCGGGCGCGCCGGTCGGGACGAGTTCGCCGGGCGTCAGCTTGTAGCGGAAGACGTGGTCGTCGGTCGATTCATAGAGCCAGTCGCCGCGCAGCGCGATGCCGGTGCCGCCGCCGCTGCCAAATTCCTTGATTACGTCGGCCTTGCCGTCGCCGTCGGTGTCGCGCAGCGCGTAGATGCCGTCCTTGGCGGTCTTGATGTAGAGGTCGCCGTTCGGCGCGACGGCCATGTTGCGCAGCGGCTTGAGTTTTTCCGCGACCACCACGGCGCGGAAGCCCGGGGGGAGGACGAGGCCGTCGTTGTTGTCGGCCGGAGTGAGGGCGCCATGGGCGGCCGGGACCAGCAGGGCCGCGGCAAGGAGGATCGGGGCAGTTTTCATGGGTGGCGCGAACCTGCCCAGAAATGGACGGGTGGCAAGTGCCCGGCCGGTCACACAGGAGATTAGGCTCGCGTCGGTCCCCCGCTTGCGGGATGCCTCTCCGCCTATGTCCAACTGGGAATACAAGATCATCAGCAGCGGCAAGGGCGGCTTCGCGTCGCCGGCGCTGATGGAAAAGTTTTTGAACGACCTCGGGCAGGAAAACTGGGAGATCATCAGCTTCCACCAGCCGCCCGACAACGCCCTGGCCTTCCACGGGCTCTGCCGCCGGTCCACGCAGCGCGACTGGACGCTGGAGGACGCCGCCAAGGCGGCCGCCCGCGCCGAGGCGGACAAGCTGCGCGCGGAATTCGAGGCCAAGTTCAAGGCCGGCTCCGGCCAGGCCGCCGCCCCCGCGGAGGAGGAGGGCGAGACCTTCCTCGCCGAGGAAAAGCGCGGCGCCGAGGGCGACCTGCGCCGCCCGCGCGACATTTCCCGCGACGACGACCCCGAGGCCGAAGACGACAACGGCGCGGCCCCGAAGGACGACTGGGACAAGCTCGCCGCCGAGGACGAGCTGCCGACGTTCTTCGACGCGCTGCGTCCGCACATGCGCCGCAACCAGCGCGGCCCGGGCATGAGCGTGGGCATCGACCACCTCGCCAGGAAGTGGCACCTCGACGAGTCCGACCTCAAGGGCGCGCTCGTGGAGTGCGGCCTGTCGATCCCGGTCGATGAGAACGCCAAGCCGGTTTACGTCGAGTACGAGGGCGAGCTTTACTGGGTGAACATCAACCGCCGCGGCGAGATCTGGATCAACCTCCGCGACAAGCCGCAGCCGGTGTTCCGCGTCGTCCAGGGCAAGCGCCTCGAGGGCGAGGATGCCGCCGCCGCCGAGGTCGCCACGGAAGCGCAGGTGCAGGCGTCCGCGCCGCGCGAGGAGCGGGCCCCCCGCGAGGACCGCGGCCAGCGTCCGCCGCGCGAGCAGAACCAAAATCAACCGCAGCCCGAGCCCGAGTCCGCGCCGAAGACCTTCCTCGGCAAGATTCGCGGCATGATGCGCCGCAACCGCCATGGCCACGGCTACTCCGGCAGCTTCCAGTACCTGACCAAGGCGCTGAAGCTCGACGACGCCGGCCTGATTGCGCAGCTGGCCGAGAACGGCCTCAAGCTCACGGAGGATCCGGCCGGCAAGCCGCTCTTCCACGAGGAGGGCGAATACCTTTACTGGCTGCAGAAGAACCAGCGCGGCGAGATCTGGATCAACGCCCGGCGCGGCAAAGCCGCGGAGGCGGAAGGCGAGAGACCCGAGGCTGGAGGGCAGAAGACGGAGGACAGCCAGCCGGCTGCTCCGGTTGCTGACGCGACGCCCGCTCCTGCCGCCGCCGTGCCTTCACTCCCGCCGGAGAATGTCCTGACCGCGATGCGCCTGCTCATGCAGCCGAAGAAGCGCGGCGAAGGCGTGACGGCTTCCCTGACGGAACTCGCCGAAAAACTCGAGAAGACGCCGGACACGATCCAAGGCATGCTCGCCAACGTGGGCCTGCAGCTGCCGGACTCGCCGAAAGCCAAGCCGACCTTCGCCGAGCACGGCGGGGAAGTGTACTGGCTCAACGCGAACGCGAAGGGCCAGGTGTGGCTCAACGCCAAGGCATCCGCCGCGACGAAGAAGGGCAAGGGCAGGAAGTCCGAGGATTGATTCGCGGTTTGGTTTGACCTGATTGCGCCGGAGCATTCTCCTCCGGCTAATCTCTTGGCGTGGGCCGACGACGAGAGCTCAACACTATGAGCAAATACGTCGCCCATGCGCTGGGCCTTGCCCTTTGGGGCGGCGCACTCTTGCCAATCGGCCTGCTAGCAAGCGAGGCCGGAGGCACCGCCCTTGTTCGTCACGCTCCAGCCGTGAACGGTCGCGTGGAGGGGTCCCTTCAGCAAATGACCGCAGAAAGTGTCACGCTCAACAGTGGCGCGGTGGTTACGGGAGGCCTTTTCATACCCGGGCTTCCGGCCGTTCAGTTCAACGGAACGCCGACATATGGGGGTACGCTTGACGGGACAGGAAGTGCGACCCCGAACAGTCACAGGGTTACCTTGAATAGCGGGGCATCCCTGGGACATGTCATTCGCCGCACCGACCCGCTGAGCCTGCCGACGGTGCCGGCCCCGTCAGTACCGGCGGGAACGCGCAGCGTGACGCTGAACAGTGTCGGGCAGTCGCCCGGAGACTTCGCGACGCTCAAAAATCTCACGCTCAATAGCAACGTCGGCCAGATCACCATACCTGCGGGAAATTACGGTGCCTTCACGGCGAATTCCGGCAGCGGATTCGTGCTCGGCGTCGCCGGGGCGACCGCGCCCATGACCTATAATTTTCAGAGCCTCACATTGAACAGCGGAAGTGTTTTTGTTCTGGCCGGACCAGTGATCCTGACGGTGAACTCGGGTTTCACGGCAAACGCGGTCATGGGGAATTCCGATCACCCGGAATGGCTTGATCTTCGTATTGCCAGCGGAGGACTCACCTTAAATGGCAGCGCATCGGCGGTCTATGCCGTGCTGGCCGCTCCCTCGGGAACCTTGACGGTCAATAGCGGGGGTGCATTCACCGGTGCGGTTGCGGCGGATCGCCTGACGATCAACAGCGGTGGACGCCTCCTGGTCCTGGATTTCGGCACCGGCGGACCTTCCGTGCTCGATGCGGACCACGACGGCATGGATGACGCATGGGAAATAGCGCATGGTTTGAATCCGCACTTGGACGACAGCAACCTGGACAACGACCACGACGGATTGTCCAACTTGGAGGAATTTCGACGGGGACTCGACCCCAGCAATCCCGACAGTGACGGCGACGGACTCTATGACGGCGATGAGATAGCGTTGGGGCGCGACCCGAAAGTTCCCAGTCCCGACACGATTCCGCCGACCGCGCCGACGGCTTTGAGCGTTGGAGCCATCGCCCTCGATCAGCTCACCCTCTCCTGGCCTGCGGCGACGGACGACCTAAGGGTTTCCGGCTACATCGTCTATCGCGACGGCCAGCCGATCGAAACCAATTTGCCAATTCGCGATACTACGTTCACGGACACCAACCTCCCGGACGGCGAGCAATTCGCCTACCAGGTGAGAGCTTTCGATTTTGCCGGAAACCTGTCGCCGATGAGCCCGGAAATTCTCGTTACCACGATGGTCCGGGATAGCGATGGCGATGGGTTGCCCGATGAATGGGAACAGAAATATTTTGGCGATTCGGACGCGCTGCCGGGGGCCGATCCCGACGGGGACGGGCTGAGCAATTTGCAGGAGTTCCAGGCGGGATCCAATCCTGTCGATTTCTTTAACGGGGTGAAACCGGTTCTGGAAATAGTAAACAACGGCGACGCCACCGGCGAAATCGTAGTCCGCGTGAAAAAGCCAGATGGAACACCCTGGCCGAATGCACCGGTAAACCTCGACACCAGTTCGGCGAACCGGCGGATCGCGCCGACCCCGACCGGCCCTGACTACGCCTATCAACTCACGGTTCGGGCCGACGTTGGCGGCCTGGCCCACGGCTACCTCGAACCTCTCCAGCAATGAGCAGCCCGACAAAATTTCATTTCAGCCATTCGCGACTCATGATGGGCCTACTTGTGTTCGCGGCCCCGTTCGGCCGGAGTTTCGCGGGATCGGTGGACATTTCGCCCGCGGATGCATCAGCGAATTCCCCAATCAGCGCGCCGATCCAATCGAAGGCAATCGTGCCCGTCGCGTGGAGCGAGGCGCTGCAACCTTTAGCGCTCCCTGCGGACGTGAATCCGATCGGAATGAGCGACGCCGGCGTGGTACTTTATTCACGAAGGACGGATCCGGAGAACCCTTATTCGCCGCAACTTTATTATCTCTGGGATCATGGCAAGGAGAGACCGGTTCAAGTGCCCGGGGCAGAGAACTTGGGAGTCGGGGCAATTAACAGGGAGGGCGACTTGTCTGTCGGATATTTCCTGAATGGAGTGGGCACGCAGGCCATACTCCGGGCATCCGGTGAGCTGAAGGTTTTGCAAGATACATCCTATCACAACGCGATTATTAGTCGTATTTCCAATCACTACGCCACCGGCCAACTTTTGACCGCTCTCGTGGAGATCCCCACAGGCGAGGGCTCAAGATACGATCAAACCTGGTCCACGGCTATCTGGGACTTTGCTACCGGCGGATATCAAGCCGTGGGTGCATCAGGAAAGCGATTAAATCAAATTCCTACGCAACTCAGTGATATCAACGATTACGGCGACTTCATTGCGCGTAAGTGGCACTATCCGGAGGATCCGAATGAACCGGGCCAGTTGGTGGGATACTTTCTTAACGAACAAGCTTTGGATTTTTTTCCCTTACACCTGAACAACCTGCGTGAAGTGGTCGGTCAGGATACCGCGGGCGTGCCCATCTTGCGTCGCAGCAGCCAGCGCATCGCGCTGGGGAACGAACCGGGGTACACCACCTCGCTCAACGATGGATCGAAGGTGCTTGTCGATCTGGAGGGGGAACTCACCTCATTGCTTTGGGAGCCCAAGGTGGCTGCCGATGGTTCAGTCGTCTACGAAGCCACCGATCTCTATGAACTCACCGCGATGGACGTCTATGAGACGCTTCAGATCAACAATGCGGATGAGATTCTTTTTCGCGCCGTTTCCGATGATTTCTCGGTGCAGTCCTATCTCCTGACCTCCGCGCGGTTGGGTGTGGATTTCGACCGCGATGGGGTGATCAACACCTCGCGCGCCGGCGACAACCCCGACCGGGAACTCGCCCGGCGCAAGCTCCCGTGGTTCTTCTGGATTAACGACGACAACGACGCAGGCGAGACCGACGGCAACGACATCCCGGGCGGCGGGGCCAACGCCCAGGACGCGGTGGTCAACGGCACGCGCGACCTCGTGGACTTCTTTCCCGTGCATCTGGATATTGCGCCACTCTTGCAAAGCTATCCGGCCTCAGATTCCGCCGTCAGCTACAAGCTGGTTCAAGCCGACAGTGCGGCAAACTTCCTCGCGACGGATCTGACGCCTGATACCGCGGGTGACTATCTGCGCGATCCGGAAAAAGCGCGGTTGCTGGGCAGTGCCGCAGTCACGCCCATCACCGATCAAGGGGTGACGCTCGATCCGGGATTTCTCGGCAAGATCCTGAGCGACAACCAGGGCATTATCTTGGTCGAGGCGCGGAAGGAAACCCACCAGCCGCTCCGCCTGGAGGTGCGGCGCAATGGCGTGCTCGTCGCCAAGGTCGAGTTGCCGTTGAGTTTCGCCGGCGTGGAAACAATGTTCCGGCACAAAAACCTGGTGGGTGCAGTTGGTGTGAAACAGGAAACGCCCGATCGTATCAGCACTCCCAACTGGCCGGACGCCGTGTTGAACAACCAGGCGTTCGTTTTCGTCCACGGTTACAACGTGAATCAGCAGCAAGCCCGCGGTTGGCAGGCGGAGTTCTTCAAGCGTCTGTGGTGGAGTGGCTCTAATGCGGAATTTTGGGCCGTAACTTGGTATGGCACGGATTCCCAAATTGTCGTCCGCAATTCGCATCTCACCTCGAACTACCAGATTAATGTAATTCATGCACTCGGCACGGCGCCCAAGCTGGCGGAATTCATTCAGGAACTGAAGATCGCTGGGGGCGAGGGATATCAGGTCAATGTCGCCGGCCACAGCCTCGGCAATATGGTCGTTTCATCCGCAATCGCCGACCATCTCGCGCCAGTGGCGCGCTATTTCATGATCGATGCTGCGGTGGCGGCGGAAGCGTATGACGGTGCGGCGCCTGACAATACCGGCGAGCGTGTCGTGCAGCCCGCGGATTCCACCGCAGATATGCCGCATACCGAGTGGAACAAGGAACTGGGTGGGGTTTACCCTGCCATTCTTTGGGCGAGCAATTGGTACCAGCTTTTCCAAAACCGGTCGCCAGCGGACGGTCGGGCCACGCTTACCTGGCGTGACCGCTTTGCCCCCCGCCCCGGGGTGGAATATTATGACTTTCATTCGACCGGTGAGGAAGTGTTGGATCATACCCCGACGACGACGCCCAACTTGGGGTCTGTCCTGGCTGTCACTGCGGCCCGGGCTCTGGCCGAGTACCTGCACTTCGACGCAGACAGCCACCAGCCGGCGGGGTACAAATCCTGGCAGTATCAGGAACAACTGAAAGGCCGGACCATCACGGGTAAGATATTGGGATCAAACTTCGGCGGCTGGGGTTTTAACGCGCTGTATTTTAAAAAGAGTCCCGGGGGTGCCGGCGGCAAGGGGCCATTGTTAGCTCCTATGGTGCTTCGCCCCAATGAAATTTCCCCGGCCATGCTGAGTCAGGTGTTTACTCCGGAAGTCTTGCGGGAGGAACCTTTTTTCCGGCCGGGTGGACGGTGGCGGAAAGTCGGCTCGTGGAGCTTCAACAACGTCACCGGGGTGGTGTCGTGGAATGAGGAAAATCTCGGGATGCTCTACGATCCGTCCGCGGGATCAGGCTTTGCTTTCCGGCAGCGCGATGCTTTGCTCGCGCGCATGATCCCAGCGATGAGCCCGGCGGCGGGGAGAATACCGGTGCCGCGACTGACTGCCGATGCGGGTGTAGAACGGAACTTCGACATGAACGGCGCCGTCATCCGGCCGCGCACCGGGCAGAATCCGCCGTGGCCGGCGGATCGAGGGCAGGATTTCCGCTGGTGGCATAGCGATCTGCGGGAAGTGGCCTATCCGTTTGTGCGCGGACTATACAGGCAGCTGGTGATTTCAGGAAGCCTCGGGCAGTCCGTTCCATGAGACTTTATCTGGGCTTTGCCGCAGGACTTCTGGCCATCATTGCCTGTCACGGCGCGGAGCGTTCGTTCCAGGCTACGTTTGGGGTGGTTGACGAGGAGCAGCATCCTGTAGTGGGAGCTAGGGTTCAGCTTTCCTGGGAAAATGCGAAGGCGACCAAGCCGTCTGAGCGGATCCAGTCTGCCGAGGGTGTGACGGGACAGGACGGACGTGTAACCCTGGAAGGAAAGACGTTCGATTCAGGGATCAGTTATGGCGCGAGCAAGGAAGGTCACTACGTTGTCTGGGGGCAGCGCTATCATTTCAAGGAAGCCGGATTTCGCCGCTGGCAGCCATGGAACCCGACGATCGAGGTGGTGCTGAAACGAAAGAAAAGCCCTGTGCCAATGTATGCTAAGCGCGTGGAAGCGAGAATTCCTGAATTCGGTCAGCCGATAGGTTATGATCTAGTATCGGGAGATTGGGTGGCTCCATACGGCAAGGGCAGTATCGCAGATTTAATTTTTGTAGCTCAACGCAAGATCATTACCGACGACGAATATGATGGCACACTGGCTTTGAGCTTCTCTCGCGAGGGTGACGGATTGCTGCCATATGAAACAACCCAATCCGATTCCTCTGGGTTGAGAATGCCGTATCAGGCTCCGGAAGGCGGTTACCTTCCCGGCAAGACTTGGCGTGAAAAACGATACATTGCGGGAGATGGGATGAAGCATGTGCTATCCTCCGCGGCCCCAAATATGAACTATTTCATCCGTGTCCGAACCGTGCGGGACAAGGATGGCCGGGTGATTTCGGCGCTATACGGCAAGGTGCACGGGGACTTTCGCTGGTTCATCGGCGCGCGTGCGCCGAAGTCCGGGCTCGCTTTTATTTATTATCTGAATCCTGACGGGACGCGGAACGTCGAATTTGATCCGAAACGGAACTTGCTAAATTCATCGGGCAAGGACGCGCTGGAATTTCGCGGATTGATGCCATGAGACGGCTCGTGCTGGTTTTCGGGATGCTGGCCGGCTTGGTTACTTGTTTGGCTGTGGATCCGGCGTTTCAGGTTACGTTCCGGGTTGCTGACGACGCGCAGCAGGCCATAGCGGAAGCCAAGGCGCAGGTATCGTGGGAGAATGCGAAAGCAATGAAACCCTCCGAGCGTATTCGGTCTGCTGAAGGGGTAACTGGGAAGGGTGGGCAGGTTCTCTTGGAAGGGAAGACCGCTGATTCGGGGATTAGTTATGGAGTAAGTAAGGAGGGTTATTATTCGGCCTGGGGTTTGCGGTATCACTTCAAGGAAGCCGGATTTTTTCGTTGGCAGCCATGGAACCCGACAATCGAGGTGATACTGAAGCGAAAGAAAAACCCGGTGCCGATGTACGCCAAAAGATTGGCGCTGTCTTTGCCAAAACTCGACGAGCCGGTTGGCTACGATTTTGAAGTTGGAGATTGGACGGCACCATATGGCCGAGGAAGGAACCGTGATGTGATTTTCATCGGTAAACTTAGGCAGGAAGGCGAAAGAAAGTTCGATTGGCTGTTGACCGTTGCATTTCCCAACGTCGGCGACGGCATCCAACGGTTCAGGCCGGACGCGGAGTCAGCGGTTTTTCGTTCGGATTACGAGGCCCCCGCCGAGGGATATTCCTCAGAGTGGAAGCTGCATCGCTGGCGCACCAGCTCCGCAGAGCCCGAACAAACTACATTCGATTCCAAGGGTGGTTACTACTTCCGGGTGCGCACAGCGCTCGGCCCTGATGGCAAAATAACAAGGGCGCTCTACGGGAAAATCTACGGGGATTTTTTTGATATGATCTACTATCTCAACCCCGACGGGACACGAAACCTGGAGTTCGATCCGAAACGCAACCTGCTCAAGCCGGCATCAAATCGGGAGCGTTCTGCGTACGAGGTTGGTCCTTAGGCCTGCTTTCGTGATCTGAGTGGCAGCGGAGACGGAAACGGAAGCCTCACCCGACCGGCAGGCTGTTCGGCTTGAACGGTGCGATCGTCGCCTGGTGGAACGGCGCGAGCGCCGCCAGCTGGTCGGCGATGAGCCGGTCGGGGCGGCAGCGCGGCAGCTTGCTCGCGCTGGCGGTCTTGTTCTGTTCGCGCGCCCAGTGCTGGAAGACGCCGGGCATGACGAGGCGCACGAGCGGCGCGCCGAGCGTGCCGTTGGCGCGCTTGGCCGCATAGTGGCGGTTGCGCAGGGAGAGTTCGGAATCGAATTCGGGCCCGAGCACGTTGGCGGTGGGCGTCTTCATCGTGTGCGTGCCGAGCTCGAGCCACCACTCGTGGACCTGGGCGACCTGCCCGGCGCCAAGCCGCTGCGTGTAGGGGGCGACGTGGAACGCGGTCGCCTGCCAGCCGTTGCGGGCGCACACGGCGACGAGGGTGTCGAGGACGTCGCGCTCACTCACGTGTTCGCCGAGCGTGTTCAGCTCGAGCGCGGTGCGGCCGATGAACTGCAGGCGCGGCGGGTTCACGCCGGCGAAACGGACGATGTCGCCGGTCACATAGCGCACAAGTCCCGCGGGCGTCGTCACGACCGGCACGTACTCCACCCCCGGCTCGACGGCGTCGAGCGTCACGCATTGCGGGCCGGCCTTCGCGAGCGCGGCGTCGTGGCCGGCGGCGAGCGGGAGGAATTCGAAGAAGATGCCCGTGTCGGCCAGCACGCGCAGCGCGGCCGGCGTGCCGGCGTCCTGCGCGGCGAAGATGCCCTCGGCGGCGGCGTAGAGCTCGTGGAATTTCACGGTGGGGCCGAGCGAGGCGCGCAATGCGTCGCCGAACAGCCCGAGCGGCGCGCCGGTGTGCATGCAGCACTCGAGGTTCGGCCACACGGCCTGCAGGTGCGTCATGCGCTGCTTGCCGGTGCCGGCGCGCCCGCGCGCCGCCAGCGACAGCGCGCAGACCAGGGCGGGCGTGCCGGCGACGAGCGTGACGTCGCTGCGCAGCATCGCCTCGGCGATGGCCGTGATTTTTTCGGCGCCCTCGGGCAGCGCGGCGACGGCGGCGGGCGGCGACCGGAGGTTGGCCTGGTCCCACGGCGTGGCGCACCGCGCGAGGATGCCGTCGAGGCTCGTGCGGCACGAGCCGCCGGTCTCGACGAGCTTCGTGCTCGCGCCCACCTGGAGATGCCGGCCGAGGAAGACCCCCGCGTGGCCGGCGCGGTGGGCGTAGAGGTAAAGCGACGACTGCAGCGCATCACGGTAATGCGTGAGCATGGCCTCCGGCGCCGGCAGGAGCTTCGGCGCGAGGCCGCTGGTGCCGGCGGTCTCGACGAAAAACGCGCAGGAGCCGGCGACCAGCACGTCCTCCTCGCCGGCGGCCATGCGGTGGATGAACGGTTCGAACCACTCGTAGGTGCGCGGCGGAACCTTGTCGCGGAACTCCTCGTAAGTGGTGTCGGCGTCAAGGGCGTGCAGCGTGGCGAATTCGGTGCCGTCGAGTGCCGCCATCCGTTCCGCAAAGGCCGCCTGCTGGGCGACGCCGCCGCGCCCGAGGGCCTTTTGCCGCCGCGCGAAGTACGCGACTTTGAGCCCAGTCCAGAGATTGACCAGAAACCGAGGTGCCAGAGTCATCTTTGTCCGCCGGGAATTCATACACCCACCGCGGGCGAACACCACAGGGAATTGTCCCGGTTTGCCGAAAAAACCGTAAAGCCACCGGGTTTCAATTCAGGGGCGAAAGCCCGGGGTGCGGCCGGCCCGCGTATTGGATTGCGCGCGGCGGGCATCGTGCCGACAAACGCGCGTGCCCAGCCTGCCGCCCGTCATTTTCGAGGACGAAAGCCTCATCGCGTTCGACAAACCGAGCGGCCTGTTGATCGCGCCCGACCGCTGGGACAAGTCGCGCGCGAACCTGATGGACCTCGTGCACGCCCGGATGGGGCACGGGGTGGCCAACGTGCACCGCATCGACGCCGACACCAGCGGGCTCGTGCTTTGCGCGAAGACCAAGCCCGCGCTCGATTTCCTCAGCGGACAGTTCCAGTCGAAGACCGTCAAAAAAACCTACGAGGCCATCACGGTCGGGATTCCCGCGGCCGACGAGTTCACGGTCGACCTCGTGCTGAAGGAGGACGACGCCAAGCCCGGCCGCATGTGTGTCGTGAAGAAGCACGGCAAGGCGAGCGTGACCGACTTCACGGTGCGCGCGAAGTTCCCGCAGCCGGCCGGCCGGCCGGCGTTCGCCCACCTCGAGTGCCGGCCGCAGACCGGCCGCACGCACCAGATCCGCGTCCACCTCGCGGCGGGCGGCACGCCGATCCTCAACGACCCGTTTTATGGCAACGACACGGCGCTGCTGCTTTCCGGGCTGAAGCGCGGCTACAAGGGGCGCGACGACGAGCGCCCGCTGATCGCCCGCCTCGCGTTGCACGCGGCGGCGCTGACCTTCACGCACCCGGTTTCGCGCGAGCCGTTCACGCTTGCCGCGCCGCTGCCGAACGACCTGGCGGTGGCCCTGAAATACCTGGTGAAATTCGCGCGGTGATAAAAGCGTTGTCCGCCCGGCAGCCGCAGCCTTAGCTTCGTGTCATACGCCTGATGCCCGACCTCCCGCCATTTCCCTCGCTCAATCCCTGGTTTCCGCCCGCCGCGGCGGGGACGCCGCCGCCGAAACCGCTGCGCGCGATCGGGCTCGTGGGCATCGGCAAGCTCGGCACGGGCCTCGCGCACTGGTGCGCGACCAAGGGCATGGGCGTGATCCTCTACGATCCCGAGCCGGGCGCGCTGACGCAGGCGGTCGGCCTGGTGCGCACGCTCTTCCACCAGGCCGAGGAGCGGAACGAGATCACGCACGCCGCCGCGCACAAGGCCGTCGGCGGCATCGGCATCACGACCAGCGTCGAGGACATGGAATTCTGCGACATGATCATCGAGACGGTGGTGGAGGACGCCGCGTCGAAGCGCGCGCGCTTCGCCCAGCTCGCCAAGGTCATGCCGAAGGAGGCGGTGCTGGCCACCGGCGCCTCCGCGGCGGGACTCGAGGAATTGTTCGCCGACACCGCCGAGCCCGGCCGCGTGATCGGGCTGGGTTTCTTCGACCCGGTGAGCCTGTCGCCCAAGGTGCAGGTCACCATCGGCTCGCAAACGGTGCGCCTGACGGCCGAGCGCGTGCTCGGTTTCGTGGCGGCGCTGGACAAGTCGCCGCTGCTGAACGGCCAGGCCCGCCGCGCGGTCTGAGCGGCACCGAGAAATGCATTGCAGTTGGTCGCCGATTCCCGGCTAATTCCGTTCACTTCCGCCCCCATGGCCAAGGTTGCCACCCTGAATCGCGAACAAAAACGCCACCTGCTGGTGACGATGCTCGAAAGCCGTCTCGGCGATCTCCGTGAGGAGAGCCTGAACCGGCAGGGCAAGGGGCATTTCCACGTGTCGGGCCGCGGCCACGAGGCCATGGCCGCCGTGGGTGCGCACCTGCGCGACGGCGACTTCGTCGTGCCCTACTACCGCGACCGCGGCCTGTGCATGGGGCGCGGCATGACGACGCGCCACATGGCGCTGGAATATTTCGCCAAGCGCGACTCCGCCTCGCGCGGCCGCATGATGCCGGCGCACTACTGCTCGCGCGAACTGAACATCGTCAGCGTGCCGACCCCGACCGGCGCCCAGCTCGTGCCGGCCTGCGGCATCGCCTGGGGCCTGCAGCTGGACCAGAAGGACGGCATGGTCGTCACCACGATCGGCGACGCCGCGACGCGCCAGGGCGATTTCTACGAGGCCCTGAGCTTTGCGCAGGAAAAGAAGCTGCCGCTGCTGCTCATGGTGGAGGACAACGCCTACGGCATCTCCACGCCGACCCGCCGCACCAACCCGATGGCGATCCAGGTGATGAACCCGGCGCAATGGCAGATGGTGGACGGCTCCGACCCGCTGGCCGTGCACGAGGCGACGCGCGCCGCGATGGAGCGGATTCGCGCCGGCCAAGGCCCGGTCTTCATCTGGGTGAAGCTGGAGCGTCTCTCGAGCCACACCAGCTCCGACGACCACACGCTTTACCGCTCCAAGGAGGATATCGCCGCGCTCGACAACCACGACCCGATCCGCCGCCTGAAGCAGCAGATGATCAAGGAGGGCGAACTGACCGAGAAGGATTACGACAAGCTCGAGGCCGACCTGAAGGAGAAGGTGCGCAAGGACTACGCGGCGGCGGAGAAGGCCGACAATCCCCGCGCCGACGAACTGATGGTCGAGTCGCTCGGCTCCGCGCCGGAGCTCACCGGCGAACTGTTCAAGCCGGGCAAGTACCGCATGGGCGACCTGCTCAACCGCACGCTGCGCGCCGGGCTCGATGCCGACCCGGGCCGCGTGATCTTCGGCGAGGACGTCGAGGACCCGAAGGGCGGCGTGTTCCGCCTGACGCAGAAGCTGTCGACCGATTTCCCGAAGCAGGTGTTCAACTCGCCGCTGGCCGAGTCGACGATCATCGGCATCGCCGGCGGCCTCGCGCTCTACGGCCGCCGCCCGGTCTTCGAGATCCAATTCATCGATTTCATCTACCCGGGCTTCAACCAGCTGATCTCGAACCTCGCGAACCTGCGCTGGCGCTCGAACGGCGAGTGGAAGGTGCCGGCGGTGTTCTACGCGCCCTACGGCGCCTACCTGCCGGGCGGCTCGCTCTGGCACTCGCAGGCCAACGAGTCGGTCTTCGCGCACTTCCCCGGCATCAACATCGTCATTCCCTCCACGCCCGAGGACGCGGCCGGCCTGCTCTGGACGGCGATGCACGGCGAGGACATCACCCTGTTCCTGGTGCCGAAGCACATGCTGTGGGCCGAGCGCACCGTCAGCGATCCCATCGCCGCGATCCCGCTGGGCGTCGCGCGCCGCGTGACCGAGGGCGGCGACCTCACGCTCGTGGCCTGGGGCAACACCGTCGAGAAATCGCAGGAGGCGCTCGCCGAGCTGAAGGCGCCGGGCCGCGTCGAGCTGATCGACCTCCGCTCCATCGCGCCGTGGGACAAGGCCGCCATCGAGGAATCGGTGCGCAAGACCGGCCGCCTCGTGATCGTGCAGGAGGACACGGAGAACTGTTCCGTCGGCCAGATGATCGTCACCCACCTGATGAGCCAGCCCGACATCTGGGCCGCCTTGAAGGCGCCGCCGGTGCTCGTGTCGAAGGGCCAGGTGATGATCGGCTACAACCCCATCTACGAATACGCCGCGCTGCCCGACACCGCGCGCGTGCTGGACGCCATCCGCCGCACGCTGTCGGTCGACGTCGCGCGCGGCGACGGCTTCGACGCGCTGCAGGCCGCGGCCGTCTCGGCGCCGGCGGCCGCCGTCAAGGTGAAGGACGCGGACGCCCACGGCCCGCAGAACACCGTGGTGGCCGGCACCAGCGACATCATTGTCCGCGTGCCGATCATGGGCGAGGGCCTGCGTTCCGCGCGGGTTGTCGTGCTCAACAAGAAGCCGGGCGATCCCGTGCGGCCCGACGAGGTGTTGTGCGAGCTCGAGACCGACAAGGCCGTCTATCCGGTCGAGGCTTCGTTCACCGGCACCTTCAAGTCCTGGCAGATCAAGGTCGAGGACACCGTGCTCATCGGCCAGGAGATCGCGCTCGTGACCGGCGACGCCGCCAGCGTGGCCGGCCTTTCCACCGAGGCGCCGGTCGCGCCCAAGAAAACGGCGACCACACCGCCCATGGTTCCCGCCGCCGCCAAGTCCGCCGCGCCGGATCCCGTCGTCACTTCAACCCCCGCTCCGCCTATGCAAGGCAACGTCCGCCCGCCGGCGCTTTCGCCGGCGATCACCAAGCGCCTCGACACGGTCGTGTCCGCCAACCTGCTCATGGACTGCAAATGGGAGCCGATCCGCGCGGCGCGCGAGCAGGCCAAGGCGCAGCACGGCAAGGCCGCGGCCTCGCCGTCCGCCATGATGGCGTGGTGCGTCACCCGCACCATGCAGCAGCACGCCGGTTTCCGTCGCATCGTGAACAAGGACGGCGTCATCCACGAGCTCACCGACTTCGACCTCGGCGTGGCCGTCGCGCTCGAGGGCGACCGGCTCGGCACGGCGTCGATCGCCGGCGCCAGCAAGCTGGGATGGGCGGACTTCGTGGCCGGCTACAACCGCGCCGTCGAGGAAACGCGCGCCGGCCGGATGATCGAGGTGCAGGCGCCGCTCAACATCAGCAGCCTCGGGGCGTTCGGCGTCGAGAATGCCACGCCCATCGTGGTGCCGCCGGCCATGAGCACGCTGTTCATCGGCTCCGCGCACGAGAAGATGGTCAAGGACGGCGGCATCGTCTACCCGATGGAAGTTGTGACACTCTCGCTCACTTTTGACCACCGGGTGGTCAATGGCGCCGGTGCGGCCGCCTTCATGATGGAGCTCAAGCGCCAGTTTGAGACCTTTGTCCTGCCGGGCTGAGAGGAAAAACTGGACGGGGAACGGTTGGATGGTATGGTGGGCGTCCCTTGCGCTTGGGCCAGCGTGTGGGGCAATCCTATGACGGACCAATTTCCATCCACGGGCGTGGACAAGGCTCCCGCGAAGATCCTCCGGGTTCTCGTGATCGAGGATGACATCCGCTGGCGCACCTGGGTGGAGGCGAATCTTGAGTCGGCCGGACACAAGGTGCACTCGGCGCCGGACGGCCTCGCCGGCCTGGAGATGGTGGCGAAGGTGAAGCCCGACATCATCCTTTGCGACATCGAGATGCCGCGCCTCAACGGCTTCGGCGTGCTCGAGGCGCTGCGCCAGCAGCCCGGCCTGAGCGACATCCCGCTGGTTTTCCTGACCTCGCGCAACGCGCGCGTCGACCAACGCAAGGGCATGGCGCTCGGGGCAGACGACTACCTGACGAAGCCGTTTTCGCGCGAGGAGCTGCTGTCGAGCATCGCGGGCGCGCTGGGCCGCCGCGAGTCGCTGGCGGAGCGCCTGAAGCATTACACCGAGGAATACCGTCGCGAGCTGGCGGCACCGTGGGCCCACGAGCTGCTCACGCCGCTCAACGGCATCCTGGGCATCGCGTCGATGCTCGAGGCCGAGCCGGGCGCGGTGTCGCACACGGAGCTGCGCGAACTGGCGCGTTCGATCCACGCGAGTGCGCGGCGGCAGCAGGACCTGGCGCGCAAGCTCGTGCAGTATTTCCAGCTCGAGCAGCTGCGGGAATACAACTGGAGCGACCCGACCGCGGCCATCGAGGCGGGCGCCGGGATCGAGGACGAGGTGATCGGCGTGGCCGAGCGCGCCGGGCGTTCGGCCGACCTGCATCTCAATTGCGCGCGTGCCGCGGTGAAGATCAGCCCGCAGTGGATGCGCACCCTCGCGGGCGAACTCGTCGAGAACGCCTTCAAGTTTTCCCCGAAGGGCACGCCCGTGAATGTCACCGCCCAGATCGTGGACGGCCTCTACCACATCGAGGTGCTCGACCAGGGGCCGGGCATGACGGCGGAGGAACGGGCGGCCATCGCCGCCTTCCGCCAGTTCGATCGCGCGAAGCACGAGCAGCAGGGCCTCGGCCTTGGGCTCGCGATCATCCGCAACATCGCGCGGCTCCACCACGGGTCGTTCGGCCTCGAGGTCGGGCCGGATGGCAAGGGCCTGCGCGCCATCGTGGATCTGCCGCTGGTCGAATAAGCGACCGTTGCGGCTGCTTGCGCGGGGGAGGGGGGCCGGCCATAGTGCCGCCATCCCCATGAATACCCCGCTTGTCCCGCCGTCCTATTCCCGCCGCCAGTTCATCGGCACCCTTTCCGCCGCCGGCGCCGTCGCGCTGGCCCCGCGTTCGCTCCTGGCCGCCGGTGAACCGCGCAAGCTCGGCATCGCGATCTGCGGGCTGGGCAACTACTCGACCGGCCAGCTGCGCCCGGCGATGAAGCTGACGAAGAACTGCCGCCTCGTGGGTGTCGTCACCGGCTCGCGCGAGAAGGGCAACAAATGGGCGGCGGAGTTCGGTTTCCCGGAGTCGAGCGTCTATAATTACGATACCATGGCGCAGATGGCGGGGAATCCGGACATCGACATCGTGTACGTCGTCACGCCGAACGGCCTGCACGCGCAGCACGTGATCGCCGCGGCGAAGGCCGGCAAGCATGTCATCACCGAGAAACCGATGGCGAACAGCGTGGCCGATTGCGACGCGATGATCGCGGCGTGCAAGACCGCGGGGGTGAAGCTTTCGGTCGGTTACCGGCTGCATTTCGATCCGTTCCACGAGAAGCTGCGCCAGCTGGCGAAGAGCCAGGAATACGGGCCGTTCCTGAAGATGGACGGCGGCTTCGCGTTCGTCATGGGGACCATGCAGTGGCGCGCGCAGAAGAAGCTCGCCGGCGGCGGCCCGCTGATGGACCTCGGCGTGTACGTATTGCAGGAGGCGCTGATGGCCACGGGCGAGATTCCCCCGGTGGCGATCACGGCCACCGAGCTGCCGAAGAAGCGCCCGGAGTTCTTCGTGGACGTGGAGGAAACCATCAAGTGGACGATGGAGTTCGCCAACGGCGCGCGTTGCGACGGCTACACGAGCTACAACGACAACCGGAACAATTTCCGCGCCGAGGCGAAGGGCGGCTGGTACGAGGTCGGGCCGGCCTACAGCTACGGCGGGCTCAAGGCCGCCACGAGCGCGGGCCCGGTCGACGCCACGCCGCTCAAGAGCCAGCAGGCGCTGCAGATCGATGACTTCGCGCTTTGCGTGCGCGACGGCCTCAAAAGCCGCGTGCCCGGCGAGATGGGCCGGCGTGACATGGTGATGGTCGAGGCGATCTACGCGTCGGCGGCCGCCGGCGGCAAACGCATCGAAGTGAAGGTCTGAGGCCGCGCGGGCCGTGCGTTTATGAAGCTGCGCCGCGCGTTCGGGTGGCTGGGTTTGCTTGCCGTCGCTTCATTGCTGGCGGCCGAGCCCAGGGACGAGGTGGCGGCGGCGACCCAAGCCTGGGTGGCCGCCTACAACAGCCGGGACCCGGAGCAGATTCTCGCCCTGTATGAAAAGGACGCGGTGCTGTGGGGCACCACTTCCCCCCGTGCTGCGCGATACGCCGGAGAGCCGGCGGGAATATTTCAAGGCGATGCCCGAGCGTCCGCTGGCGCGGGTCAGTTTGGGCGAGCAGCGCATCCGCGTGCTGGGCGCGGATGTCGCGATGAACACGGGTTACTATACCTTCACCAATGTGCGCGCTGGGCAAACGGAGTCGTCGCCGGCGCGCTTCAGCTTCACCTATCGCAAGCAGGACGGCCGCTGGCTGATCGTCAGCCATCACTCGTCGGCCGTGCCGCCGCCGCGGGCGAAGTAACCGCCGCAAACGCGGGCTTAGAAATCCGCCGTGCCCGGCGTGCGCGCAAACGGGATGACGTCGCGGATGTTGCCGACACCGGTCACGAACATGAGCATGCGCTCGAAGCCGAGGCCGAAGCCGGCGTGGGGCACGCTGCCGTAGCGGCGCAGGTCCAGGTACCACCAGTAGTCCTTCTCGTTGAGGTGGTGCAGGGCCATGCCGGCGCGCAGCTTGTCGAGGCGCTCCTCGCGCTGGCTGCCGCCGATGATCTCGCCGATGCCCGGCACGAGCAGGTCCATGGCGGCGACGGTCTCGCGGCCCTCGGCGCAGCCGTCGGTCTGGCGCATGTAGAACGCCTTGATCGCGCGCGGGTAGTTGTAGACCGTGACCGGGCACTTGAAATGCTCCTCGGTGAGGTAGCGCTCGTGCTCCGCCTGGAGGTTGGCGCCCCACGAAACGGGATGCTCCCACGTCTTGCCGCTCTTGGTGAGGATCTCGACCGCCTCGGTGTAGCTGCAGCGGACGAACGGCTTCTCCAGCACGAAGTCGAGGCGCGCGAGCAGGTCCTTGTCCACGAACTTGGCGAAGAACTCGAGGTCGGCGGCGCAATGCGTCTTCGCGTCGCGGATCAGGTGCTTCACGAAGGCCTCGGCGAGGTCCATGTCGCCGTTGAGGTCGCAGAACGCGACCTCGGGTTCGATCATCCAGAATTCGGCGGCGTGGCGCGAGGTGTTGGAGTTCTCGGCGCGGAAGGTCGGCCCGAAGGTGTAGATGTTGGAGAGGGCGTGCGCGAAGATCTCGCCCTCGAGCTGGCCCGAGACGGTGAGGAAGGTCTTCTTGCCGAAGAAATCCTTCGCGCTGTCGATCTTCTTGTCCTCGCCGCGCGGCGGGTTCTCGAGGTCGAGCGTCGTCACCCGGAACATGTCGCCCGCGCCCTCGGCGTCGCTGGCGGTGATGATCGGCGTGTGCACATAGTGGAAATCGCGCTCCTGGAAAAACTGGTGCACCGCGTAGGCGAGGCGGCTGCGCACGCGGAAGACGGCGCCGAAGAGGTTCGAGCGCGGGCGGAGGTGGGCGATCTCGCGGAGGAATTCCAGCGTGTGGCCCTTCTTCTGCAGCGGGTAGGTGGCGTCGGCCTCGCCGAGCACCGTGAACTTCTCCGCGACGACCTCCCACTTCTGGCCCTGGCCCTGCGAGGCGACCAGCTTGCCGCGAACCTCAACGGAAGCGCCGGTGTTGGCGCGGGCGACGTTGGCGTAGTCGGGGAGGGTGGCGTCGACGATGACCTGCACGCCCTTCAGGCAGGAGCCGTCATTGAGCTCGATGAAGGAGAAGGCCTTCGCATCGCGGCGGGTGCGGACCCATCCCTGGAGCAGGATGGCGTCGGCGGGTTGGGTGGCGTTGAGCGCGTCTTTGACGAGGGTGCGGGACATGGCGGGGCTGGAACCCAAGCCCAGTGTCATAAGCTTGGCAAACCGGGAATGCGCGCCCCCGCGCCGCCGCCTCAGGCCGGTGCCGCCGGCGCGGCCGGCTGCGGCTTGAACTCCTCGAAACGCACGATCAGGTCGTACATCGACGCGGGCAGGATCAGGTCACCGGTGAAATCCTCGGCCTTTTCCTTCACCTTGCCATCGCTCTCGATCGACACGCTCACATTCTGCACGCGCAGCGTGCAGAACGACGTGCGGCCCGGGGCGCGCTTGAGCAGGAGCCGGGTGAACACCGCGGCGCCGTCGTGCTTGGCCTTGGCGTTGACCAGCGGCATGAGGTCGCCGGAACGCAGCGCGGCGACCTGCGCCTCGTCGGTAAAGTGCTCGAGCGTGTTGATCTGCTTTTCCTCGTCGAGCCAGGTGCGCGTCTGCTCGCAGAACGGCGTGTCGCGCACGAAAGCCCACGGGATGGCGGTGGCGAGGCCGACGATGATGCCCGCCTCGATCAGCCAGACGAAGGCGAGAACGACGCCCGTGACCGTCTGGCCGTGGAACGACCACGAGCCCTCGTTGTAGAGGATCGCCATGCCGCGGGCGATCTGGTCGGGGCGGAAGATCCACGGGGCGTCGGTGAAGAGCGCGTGGAGATGGCCGTTCCACTCGGCGTAGAGCGCGATGATGCCGACGACCAGGCCGCACAGCGCCGCGAGGGCGGTGTTGCGCACGTGGGTCGCACGCAGGATGCGCGACGTGCCCCAGCCGAACGCGAAGCCGTAGCCGAGCGTGATCAGCAGGTTCAGGTAGATGAAGGGAATCCAGCGAACGACGTAGGCGTAGGCCATTCCCAGGGGAAGGCCGACGACGGCGGCGGCAATGACCGGCAAGACCAAACCGGGCGGGTTGAATTTTCCGGAATGACGATACGTCTCCAGGAGATCAGCGCTCATGGGGTGAAGGGTGTGTGCGGCCCGTGCGGGAGACTGCGCGGCGCGGCGGCAGCGGCAAGCGAGGAATGGCGCGGCGACAGGTTTGCTTCGCAAAGGTGCCCAAATAAAACCCGAAAAACCCGGAGGGAAAACCGAACCACGCTGTTCGCCGGTCTGTCCCAACTGGTCATGAATACGAATACACTGCATACCAGTCTTCGCTTCATCAGCTCGCCCCGACAGCTGGGCCGACTGGTGGTGCTGTCCGGCGCCGCCGCCCTGTTCGCGGGCTGCGGTTCCTACCCCGAGTCCCATGTCGTGTCGGCGCCGCCGCCGTCCAACGCCGTCGTCGTGCAATCGCAGCCGCAGCCCACGCAGGTCGTGGTCGCCGCCGGTTCGCAGATTCCCGCCGGCACCATCATTGTGACGCAGGCCCCGCCGGTGCTGCAGCAGGAAGTCGCGCAGGCCCGCCCGTCGTCGGACCATGTCTGGGTCCCCGGCTACTGGACCTGGCGCAACAACCGCTACGAGTGGATGGCCGGCCACTGGGAGGTTCCGCCGCGCACGAACGCGGTGTGGGTGACCCCGCGCTGGGAGCGCCTGTCCGACGGCACCTACCGCTTCTACGAAGGCTTCTGGGAGTAACCCGCTCAACCGTGCACTTTCGACGGCGTGGAGTTCCACGCCGTTTTTTTGTGCCGTGATGCCGCCGGCCGCCCGCGATTGCGATTTGCATCGCCCGCGCGCCTGGCAACTGTGAGTGCCGTCGTGCTCGCCGTTACCTCAACCCCCTCCCCGCATGAAACGCCTTCGTCTTCTTCCGGCCGGCTGGCTGCTGGCCCCGCTCCTTGTCACCCCGCTGCTGGCGCAGGAAGCTGCCCCGCCCGCTAGGATGGGCTCCACGGTTTTCCGTTGGGAAGATCTTGCCGTGCAACCGACCCCGGTCGGGCAGCGCCGGGACGTGGCGCGCAATCCCACGGCAACGCTCCAGGAATTCGAGTGCCACATCAGCACGCTGAATCCCGCCCAGGCCTCGCATCCGCCGCACACGCACCCGCAGGAGGAGCTGATCATCCTGCGCGACGGTACGCTCGACGTGCATGTCAACGGCACCGACACCCGGGTCGGGCCCGGCTCGCTGTTTTTCTTCGCCTCGAACAACCCGCACGCCGTGCAGAACCACGGCGACAAGCCGGCGACGTACTTCGTGTTCAACTTCGCCACCGCGGCCACGGCGGCCATGAAGGGCCGGGTCTCCGGTCCCACGGCGGAACAGCACCTCGGCGCGAGCATCTTCGAATGGGCCAAGCTGGTGGCGAAGCCGACCGCGGTGGGCGAGCGCCGGGATGTCTTCGACCGGCCGACGGCGACCTTCGCCAACCTCGAGTGTCACGTCACGACCATCAAGGCCGGCGAGGCGCCGCATCCGCCGCACCATCATGGCGAGGAGGAGATCATCCTGATCAAGGAAGGGCAGCTGGAAGTGATGATCAACGGACGCACCCAGCAGGCGGGGCCCGGCTCGATCGTGTTCATCTCGTCGAACGACGAGCATGGCTGGAAGAACACGGGCGCCACGCCCGCGACCTATTACGTGCTGCGGCTGCGCACCGAAAAAACGCCGGCCGGCTGAATCCCGGCCGCCGCGCCCAACTAGCGTTAGACCGAGAGACCCGTTGACGGACGGGTGGCCGTTCGCTCGTTTCTCTTCCTCATGCGCGCCCCTCGCTGCCTGTTGTCCTTTGGCCTGATGGCCGGCCTGCTGGCTGGGAGCACGGGGAAAGCCGGGACGGCGCCACCGTTGCCCGCGCCCTTGAGCGCCGTGGCGGTGCGCGACCTGTTCGCGCCGTGGAAGGCGCCGGTGCCGCCGCGCCACCTAGCGGGCAACCTCTACTATGTCGGCGCGAGTGGCGTGAGTTCCTACCTGATCGCCACACCGGAGGGACACATCCTGATCGACACCGGCTTCGAGGAGACGGTGCCGCTGATCCTGCGCGGGGTGACGCAGCTCGGGTTCAAACCGGAGGACATCAAGTTCATCCTCAGCAGCCATGCGCACATCGACCACGCCGGCGGCCATGCGCAGATGAAGAAGCTCACCGGGGCGCGCGTGGTGGCGAGCGCGGCGGACGCGGCGGTGCTCGAGTCGGGCGGCGCGGCGGATTTCATCACCTGGCCGGCGGCGGAAATGCATTACGCGCCCGTGAAGGTGGACCGGACCATTGCCGATGGTGAAACGGTTTCACTCGGGGGAACGACCCTGACCGCCCATCTCACTCCCGGCCACACGAAGGGTGCGACGACCTGGACCATGGAACTGGCCGACGGCGGCAAAACCTACCACGTGGTCTTCTTCAGCAGCGCGACGATCAACGCCGGGACGCGGCTGGTGAACAACGCGCGTTATCCGGAGATCGCGAGCGATTTGGAAAGCACCTTTGCGAAGCTGAAGGAGCTGCCCTGCGACATCTTTCTCGCGCCGCACGGCGGGCAGTTTGCCATGGCGGACAAGTTCGCGCGCCTGGATCGCGGCGAGGGTGTGGCGGCGCTGGTCGATCCGGCGGGCTGGCAGAAACTCCTGGCGGGCGCCGAGCAGGCCTTTCGCGACCAGCTGGCCAAGGAGCGGGCCCTCGCCGTCCACTGATCTTCCATGGCTATTCGACACATCAAAGGACTGCGCTGGTGGATGATGGGGTTGCTCATGCTCGGCGCCATCGTCAACTACCTCACGCGCAGCACGCTGGCGGTGGCGGCGCCGACATTCATGAAGGACCTCGGCATCGCCGAGGTGGAATATTCGCTCATCCTGAATGCCTTCCAGGCGACGATCATGCTGCAGCCGCTCGCGGGCTTCGTGATCGATTCGATCGGGCTCAAGCTGGCGATGGCGATCTTCGCGACCAGCTGGTCCCTGATCACCATGGCGCACGGCCTCGCGCACGGCTGGCCGGTGTTTGCCGCGCTGCGCGGCTTGCTCGGTTTTGCCGAAGGCTCGGCCAACCCGTCGGGCATGAAGGCGACGGCGGAGTGGTTTCCGGCCAGGGAACGCGGATTTGCCGCGGGCTTCTTCAACATCGGTGCGTCCTTCGGCTCGATGCTGGCCCCGCCGCTCGTCGGCTTTGCGATCTACTATTACAGCTGGCAGATGGCCTTCGTGATCACGGGGGCGATCGGCCTGATCTGGGCCGGACTGTGGATCTGGGCGTACCACGGGCCGGACCGGCATCCGCAGCTGTCGCCGGAAGAGCGCGCATACATCACCGCCGGCCAGGAGAAACACCTCGCAGCCGGGGTGAAGAAGCCGGCGATGCGCTCCATCCTGCACCAGCGCAATTTCTGGGGCATCGCCTTGCCGCGCTTCCTGGCGGATCCGACCTGGGGCACGCTGACGTTTTGGCTGCCGCTGTACCTGACCCAGGTGCGCGGATTCAACCTGAAGGAAATCGCGTTGACCGCCTGGATGCCGTTCCTCGCCGCCGATCTCGGCTGCTTCGCCGGCGGGGCCATCGCCGCGTTTCTGCAGAGGCGCGGTGTCGGCCTGATCAATGCGCGCAAGGGCGCGTTCACGGCCGGCGCGCTCATGATGATGGGGATCGCCTTCGTCGGCCTGGTCCAGAGTCCCGCCGCCGCGATCGCGTTGCTCTGTCTCGGGGGTTTCGCGCACCAGACCCTTTCGGTAACCGTCATCACCATGTCGTCCGATCTGTTCAAGCGGAACGAAGTCGCCACGGTCACCGGCATGGCCGGCACCTTCGGCAATGCCGGCATCCTGGTGTTCAACATGCTGATCGGCATCCTGGTCGTGAAGGTCGGCTACACGCCGTTCTTCATGGGCCTGGCGGCGCTCGATCTGCTCGGGGCGGTGGTGCTGTGGACCGTGGTGCGCGAGAACCGGCCGCCGGTCTCCAGGTGAAGGCTCGGGGCGGGCCGCGCCATGCGCAGCCACTCGGGCAGCGTCGGCGAATCAAAGGCCCTCCTTCGCTGAAGCTTCGGCAGGGCATGCTTCGCGTTCGCTTTGCTCGGCGCAGCATGGTGCCCGGGGTGGGGCTCGAACCCACACGACTTTTCAGTCAGGGGATTTTAAGTCCCCAGCGTCTACCATTCCGCCACCCGGGCGAGGTTTGGGATTGCCGAATCGAGATTGCGGAATGAAGTGGGCCGGGTGGCAAGAGTCTTCCCCATCGCGCAGTTAATGTCGCCCGGCCCGCAGCAGTCGGCGCGGGCAGTCGCATGAAGATCGGTTTTCTCGGCGGCAGCTTCGATCCGGTGCATTTCGGCCACCTGATTGCGGCCCAGGACGTGTACGAGAAGTACAAGTTCGACCGGCTGTTCCTCGTGCCAGCGGCGCAGGCGCCCCTCAAGCCCAGCGATGTGCAGTCGTCGACCGAAGACCGGCTGGCCATGTTGCAGGCCGCCTGCGAATGGGACCGGCGCTTCGAGATCGCCGACTATGAGCTGCGCAAGGGCGGGGTGAGCTACACGATCGATTCCGTGCGGCAATTTCGCCGCCAGTTCCCGAACGATGAGTTGTACTGGATCATCGGCGGCGACCAGTTGCCGCTGCTGCACAAGTGGAAGAACATCGAGGAGCTCGTGCAGCTGGTGGAGTTCATTTACCTGGAGCGCCCGCGCCATCCGACGAAACCGCACGTCGACATCGGCGGCCTGCGCCTGCACCGCTGCGACGGCCACCTGATCGAGATCAGTTCGAGCGAACTCCGGCAGCGGATCCGCGACGGATTATCGCTGCACTACTTCTGTCCGCAGAAAGTAATCGCCTATATCCAAAGCAAGCAGCTCTATCGTTGAGATCATGAAACCGAAACCGCGTAAAACAGCGCCGGCGCGCGCGCCTCGTGCCAAGGCCGCCCCCCGGGCGAAGGCGAGTCCGACCCAAAAGCTTTTGAAGCTGATCGTTCAGGCGCTGGATACCAAGAAGGCCGAGGATTTGCGGGTGCTCGATGTCAGCGCACAATCGAGCATTACCGACTACTTGGTGCTGGCGAACGGCAACTCCGATCCGCACCTGCGTGCCCTGCGGGTGGAGCTGGAAAAAGTCATCGATGCTGAAAAAGTCAGGATCCTCGGAATGGAAACGGCCAAGGAGAGTGGTTGGATCGTCGTCGACGCCTTCGACGTCATGATTCATCTCTTTACCCCCGAAAATCGGGATAAATACCGCATGGAACTCCTATGGAAGGATGCGACGCCAATTCCGCTCTCCAAGTTATTGAAATAATAGGATAAGTATCTATCTGTTAATTGGATGTCGTTGTAAGTATTCAACATCGCCATCTTGGCCGCCGTGGCCTTTTGCGTTCCAAAAGGTTCTGAAATACAGTGGTTCGAGCGTCGGTACCGCCAACCGGATCGACACCACCAATTACGTGAAAGGAATCCCATCCCCGTCACCGGCGTCACTAGACTCACCACGATCCACATTCGTCGTAGCACGACAGGCAATTGGTTGTTCCAAAGCATATTGCGTCATCGATAAGCCGTTTTTGATAGATCATTTACTTAATCTTTAAGGCTTAAACCTTGTGTTCGGTAACTGATTTTCCTTTGATGCAACTGGCTCACATCTGTGGGCCGTGAATCATAAACGTTAGATAACCCTCCATAACATGAATACTCGTTCCAACAAGGGCTTCACGCTCGTTGAAATCATGATCGTCGTGGTCATCATCGGCCTTCTGGCCGCCATGGCCATTCCTGCGTTCCAGAAGGTTCGTCAGGCCTCCCAGGACAAGGCTGTCCTCAACAACGCTCGCCAGCTCTCCGCGGCCGCCGACCAGTACTATCTGGAATACGGTGGTTCGAGCGTCGGTACGGCCAACCTGATCGGTGCCACCAACTATGTTAAGGCTCTTAACACGGTTGCCCAGGAAACCTATCCGACCGGCTTCACGCAGGGCATCACGATCACCATCACCGGTGTCGCTGGTCTCCGCACGATCACGTACTCGCCGTAACTGGCGGTTCGTCTTACGACTTCAAAAGCCGCTCCCGCAACGGAGCGGCTTTTTTTATTTTCGCGTGACGCGCGCGAACGCGGGGCGAGGAAACGGGGTGTTGTTCTATGGGGATAATCTGATTTGAAAATACCCGGCGAACACCTCGCCCCTTTCCCCTGCATGAATCTTCTCGCGATAATCCGTGATGATCGGCGCCTGCAACTCTTCGGTGTGGTTTCGTTGCTGGCGGTTATCCTCGGTTTCCTCGTCCTGTCCCCGACCGCGGCCCTCGCGGCGATGACCATCGGCGGCTACTGGGCGATGCTCGGTACGTTCAGCTGGTTTCTCTGGGCGCTCTGGCGCGTGGGGAAGGAGAGCGGGGTCCGCCCTTCCGTCCGGGCCCCGGGCGCCTGGAAAATCCCGGCCCTGATCGCCGGTTGCGGCTTCCTCCTGCTGATCCATGAGGGTTACGGCTTCAAGATCCTCATGGACGAAATGATGCTGCTGGGCACCTCGATGGGCCTGCACTTCGACAAGCATCCGCTGGTGGCGGTGCGCGGACACGACCTGCAGGGAGCCTTCCAGCTGCTCGACGGCCAGCTCGACAAGCGCCCGCTCTTCCAGCCGTTCCTCGTTTCCACGCTGCACGACCTGACCGGCTACCGTCCGGAAAATGTCTTCGTGCTCAACACTGCGCTGACGTTCGGGTTCCTCGCGCTGGTCTACCGGCTTGGTTGCAAGCTGGCGAACCGCGAAGCCGGCGTGCTGGCCGTCCTGTTGCTGACGAGCCTGCCGCTGCTGGCGCAGAATGCCACGGGCGGCGGCTTCGAGCTGCTCAACCTCTTCATGATCGTCGCCACCTTCCTGCTGGGCATCCGCTATGCGGAAAAGCGCGACACCACGAGCCAGCAGGCCTTCATCCTTTCCTCCGTGCTGCTGGCGCAGACACGCTACGAGTCGATTCTCTTCCTGCTGCCGGTCGGTTTGCTCATCCTGTACGTGTGGTGGCGCGAGCAAAAGCCGGTGCTCGACTGGGGCACCGTGTTCATGCCGCTGCTCTTCCTGCCGGCCGCCTGGCACCAGAAGATTTTCAGCGCCAAGGCATCCTCCTGGGAGCTGGCGAGCCAGCCGGGCTTCGAGCATCCCTTTTCCATTTCCTACGCCCCGGGAAATTTTTCCCACTGGCTGAATTTCTTTTTCGACACGACCGGCGAGAACTCGAATTCGCTGGTGCTCGCCGCGCTCGGCTTCCTGGCCCTGCCGTTCGCGCTGCTGGCGGCGGCCAAGATCCTGGCCCGCGTGCGCGAAGCCTCGCCGGTGCAGGTCACCAACGCCTTTTTCGCCCTCGGCTTCGGGGCGCATACCCTGCTGCTGCTGTTCTATTTCTGGGGGCGCTTCGACGACCCGGTCATCCGCCGGCTCAGCCTGCCGCTGAACCTCTGGCTGGCGCTTGCGGTCGTGACCACGACGACGGAGCTTTTCCGGCGGCCCTGGTGGATCTGGCGGGCGCTGATGGCGGTGACCGGCTTGGGCTTCTTTGCCTACTCGCTGCCGACGATGTCACGCCATGATTACTCCCTCGACTACTACGTCGGGCGCGAAATGCAGTGGCGCCGGGAGTTCATCGCGGCGCATCCGGAGAAGGACTATCTCTTCATCGACAACAACGCGATCATCTGGATCACGCACCTGGTTTCCGGCACGCCCGTGCGCCAGGCGCTCGACCACAAGGACAAGATCATTTTCAATTTCCAGAACCGCACGTTCTCGGCGTTCTACGTCTTCCAGCGCTACGACATCGATCCGTCCAACGGACGCCAGATCGTGCAAAAGGACGACGACCTTGGCCCGGACTACAAGCTCGAGACCGTCTGGGAGCGGCGGTTCACGCCGCTCACCGTCAGCCGCATCAGCCGGATCGTGGCGATCGCACCCGGCAAGGGCGAGGCCGCCACGCCGCCGCTGCGCGAGGCGGCACCGCTGGAAAAGATGTCGCCCGCGGAGCGCGAGAAAGTCCGCCAGGCCTACTTTGAGCGGATGGTGCAGCGGCTGCCCTGATTTCGCCAGTGAGTGATCCCGCTGCCATCGTCAGTTCTCCCCTGAACCGGCCCCAATTGCGGCTGGTGCTGTTCGGCCTGTGCGGGGTGGCGGCGTTGTATTTTGGCTTCATCGCGTTCGATGTTGCCACCGCGCGGCAGATCCTGCGCCAGGGCGGCTATTACATCATCCTGCTGACCTTCCTGTTCTGGGTCGCCGCGCTCTGGCGGGTGCGGCGCCTCGGGAGCGAGGCCGGACCGTCTCCCCTGTCCCCGCGGGAACGCTGGATGGCGGTGGCGATCATCGGGCTGCTGACGGTGATGGCGATCGGCCACGAGACGCTGCGCAGCAAGATCCTGTACGACGAATACGTCCTGCAATCCACGGCGTACAACATGCACTTCTTCCGCGACGGTTCCGCGATCGTGCGCGGCTACGACATCCAGGGCGTGTTCCTCTCGCTCGACAGCTACGTCGACAAGCGGCCGGTTTTCTTTCCGTTCCTGCTTTCGCTGGCCCACGACGCCCTCGGCTACCGTCCGGCCAATGTTTTCATCCTCAACGGCGCGCTCTTCGTCCTCACACTGGCGCTGATCTACTGGATCGGCCGGCGCCTGAACGGCTGGCGCGGCGGTTTTCTCGCCGTGGGCCTGCTCGGGTCGCTGCCGTTGCTGGCCCAGAACGCCAGCGGCGCGGGCATGGAGCTGCTCAACTTCTTCATGCTGGTCATGGTGATCGTGCAGGCCGCCGCCTGGCTGCGCCATCGCGATGAGCCGCGCCTGACCGCCCTCGTGCTGGGCGTGATCCTGCTGGTGCAGTCACGCTATGAGTCGGCGATCTATGTCGCCCCGGCCGCGGCCGCGATCCTCTGGGGTTGGTGGCGCGCCCGCCGCATCATCCTTTCCTGGCCGGTGGTGCTCTCCCCGTGGCTGCTTGTTCCCGTCGCCCTGCAGCAGAAGGTCGTTTCCAACAGTCCCGTGATGTGGGAGCTGCACGACAACCAGACCGCGCGGTTCAGCCTCGAATATCTTGCGGGCAACCTGAAGGGCGCGTGGGTGTTTTTCTCGGAACAGGGCCTGGTCCACGCCAACTCCGTGCTGCTCGGTGCGCTTGGTGCGGCGGCCCTGGTCGTGGTCGGCGGCCGGCTCATGCTCCGCTGGCGGCAGCTGCCGGATCTCGAACCGCTGCGGGCCAGCCTGCTGCTTTTCGGCGGCGGCATGCTGGCGATAACGAGCCTGATGATGTTCTACTACTGGGCGGCCTTCAATGATCCCATGGCCGCGCGTTTCGCGCTGCCGTTGAACCTGCTGCTGGCCATGGCCGTGGTGGTCGTGGCCGCGCTGGCGGACCGCAAGGCCCCGGCGAGCATCATCGTGCTGGGGGCCACGGCGGTCTACCTGCTCGGCTGGTCGGCGCCGAAGCAGTCGTATCATTTCTATTCCCATCTCGGAAACGACGAACTCGCCTGGGAGCAGCGCGTGATCTCGGCGCGTCCCGGCACGCGGCTCATCCTTTCGAACAAGTCGACGCTGCCCTGGATGATCGAATCGACGCCCGCGATTCTGCTGGGCCGCGCGCAGGCCGTCGCCGACCGCCTGGCGGAGCAGTTGCAGCTGCCTGATTTCAGCGAGATCCTCGTCACCCAGAGTGCGCGCCCGACTTCGGCCGACGGCCAGTACCAGATCGTGCCGGAGGAGGCGCTGCCGCCCTGGTTTCACCTCCAGCTGCTGGCCGAACACCGGTTCGGCACCAAGCTCGCGCGCATCAGCCGGCTGGTGGCGATCGACCTCCCCGCCAACTTCCAGCCGTCCAACGCCCCACCGTCCGCCGCGGAGGTGGCCCAGCCGGAGCATCCGAGCAAATGAGCGATTCCCCTTCATCGCCGGCACCGGTTCCGGCGGCCGCCTCTTCCGCCCGTTCCTGGCGCATCCTGCTGCTGTTGCTGGTCGTGGGCTCGCCGGTCGTCTTCACACTGTGGACCGGGAATATCTGGGAGGATTTTTTCATCACCTACCGCAGCAGCCTGAACCTCGCGCACGGCAACGGGCTGGTTTTCGAGGTGGGTCACCGCGTGCACACGTTCACGTCGCCGCTGGGCACGCTGATTCCGGCCGGCTTGGCCTGGATTGCCGGCACCGATGACGCGGGCGTGGTGCTGTTTTTTTTCCGCGCGCTCGCCTGTGTCGCGCTGGGTTTCGCGTGGTGGCTGGCCGTTCCGCGGCTGCGGGAGGGCTTCGGCCTGGCCCTGGCCGGGCTGTTCTGGGCGTTTGACGTGAAGATTTCCGCCTTCTCCACCAACGGTATGGAGACGGCGCTGCTGTTGTTCGCGGTCGTGCTGGCGTGGCGGGCGCTGCTCGACCACCGGCCCGTGCTCGCCGGCATCGCGTTCGGGGTGGCGATGTGGACGCGGCCCGACGGGTTTGTTTTTGTCGGCGCCATCGCCGCGGGCGTCTGGCTGCTGCGCGGCGAAACGCCGTGGCGCTTCAAGGACTGGCTGATCATGGCCGCGGTCGCGGCCGTGATTTATACGCCGTGGTTCGTGTGGGCATGGGGTTACTATGGTTCGCCGGTGCCCAACACGATCGTGGCCAAGGGCACGCACCTCACGCCCGCGGGCTCCCTGCAGCTGCTGGCGACGTATCCGTTCCGGTTCCTCTTCACCCACAGCGCGGCGCACGACGCCTTCCTGCCGCCGTACTTCTTTTTCGGCGAATGGCCGGCCTGGCTCCCGTGGTATGGCCACGCGATGGCGTTGCTCGCCGCGGGCGTTGCCGCCTGGCCGCGCTGCCCGCGCCCGGCGCGCGTGGCGGGCCTGGCCTTCGTGCTGGGGGGCGTCTACCTGACGATCACCACGCGCGCGCCATGGTATTTCCCCGCGTGGTCGTTGCTCGCATATTTCGCCCTCGCCGGCGGCGTCGCCACCGCCTGGAGCGTCCTGCAATCGCGCCCGGCGTGGCGCTGGGCGGTCGCGGGCGCCGCCGTGTTGCTGGTGGCGGCGCAGGCCTGGCTTTTTGTCAGCGTGACGGTGCAGCTGCGGGCGCAGCAGCGGATCATCGAGTGGGGCGTGCGGGCCCCGATCGGGCGGGCGCTGAAGAACTCCGCCGCCTCGCCGCGCGAGACGGTCTTCCTCGAGCCGCTCGGCTACATCGGGTTTTTCTCCAACCTGTCGATGCGCGACACGCCCGGGCTCTGTGCGCCGGATGTGGTGAAGCTGCGCAAGTCGGGCATCCTTTCGATGGGCGGGCTGATCGCCGCGCTCAAGCCCGACTGGACCGTGCTGCGCGCCAGCGAAGTGCTCGCCATGTCGCCCGCGGAGCACGCCAACCTGGAGCGCGACTACACACTCGTGGGGGCGCATGACGTGCGCCAGGCCGTCAACGACATCGCCTGGCTGCCGGGCCGGGAGTTCCTCCTGATGGATGCCTATTACACCGTCTGGCGGCGGAAGCCCGCGCCCGCTGCCGCGCCATGATGCTCGAAGGCGCACGGGCGTTGCTGGCGGCCGCCGGGTTGTTGCTGCCGGGACTGGGCTGGGCGCTCGCCGGCCGCTGGCGGCTGCCGTGGTTCGCCGGCGGCATGCTTTCCGCGCTGTTGATTTTTGCCGGGGTGGTGGCCGGCGCGATCGGCCATGTCGCGATCACGTTCCCGTCGCTGGGCGGCTGGTTGCTGGCGGCCGGCGCGCCGGGCTGGTGGCGGTGGTGGCGCAATCGCATGCAATCCGCCGCGCCGGCGCCGGCGTCCGGCGGGCGCGGCGACTGGTGGCTGGCGCTGCCGGTCCTGCCGTTGCTGGGGGTCGCCCTGTGGCGCGCGTGGCTGCAGCCCCTGTCGGGCGCGGACGTCTCCTTTCGCTGGAACCTGGTGGCGGAGCTGCTGGTTGAGACGGGCGGCCTCGGCAACTACCCGCCAACCACCGCCGCGGATTTCTCGCAGTATTTCTGGGCCGACGGGATCGCGCCGCTGGTGTCGTCACTCTACGCCTGGGTCTACCTTGCCGGCGGCAGCCTCGGGAAAACCTGGACGGCGATCGTTGCCCTGGCCCAGACGGCGGGGCTGCTCGCGTTGCTGTATGCGCTCGGCCGCCAGTGGCAGGGGGCGCGGGCGGGATGGTTCGCGGTGGCTTTCGGCGGCATGACCATGCTGCTGCAGTTTGCCTTCAACCTGGGGCAGGAAACCGGCCTGACCGCGCTCGGCGTGGGCGGCATGGTGCTCTACCTTTGGGAATGGCACGACAACCGGCGCGCGGCCGCACTGGTGCCGGCGGCAATTTGCGCGGCGGTGGCGGCGTGCGCCCGCGAATACGGCGCGGTGGCCGCCGTCGTCGCGACGGGCTGGCTGCTGGTCCGCGGGTGCCCCTGGCGCACGGTCCTGGGTTTCGCCTTCGGCGCGGCGCTGTTGCCCGCAACCTGGCAGGGCCGGGTTTTCCTGATGACGGGCAACCCGGTTTATGCGCAGAGCTTCGCCGGCTTCCCGACCAATCCGGTCTTCGATGCGTGGATGAAAGCCTACCGCGCCATCTACGGCCAGCAGCTCCACGAACCCGGCGTCTGGTGGGAGATCGGCCGCATGCTGCTGGTCACCGCGTTGCCGGCGCTGGCGGGCCTGGTCGCCGGCTTTGTGATCTGGCGCCCGCGCGCCGGGGTGGGGCTGGTGGCCATGCTTGCGGCCGCCTTCGCGGCGGTCTGGTTCGCATCGGTGCCCTTCACCGCCGGCGGGCTGTTCTATTCGATGCGGGTGCTGAGCCCGGTGCTGGTGCTCGGCTGTGCCTGGGGCGGGGCGTGCGTGGCGCGCTGGGTGCCCGGACGCGCGCACCTCGCGGGGCTGATGTTCGGCCTGGCTTTGTTCGCCTGTGATGCCTCCCTGCGGGCGTGGACGATTCCGCTCAATCCCTACACCCTGCGCCCGTCGGAATGGAGCCGCGCCGGCGACGTGCTGCGCACCGGATTCGAACAGGGCAACGTTCCCTTCCTCAGGCAGGTGGCCCGCACCGTCGACGGGCGCGTGCTTTCCGACTCGGCCGGCTTGCGCGATTTCTTCCGCGCGGAAGGGAAAACCTATTCGCCGTTCTGGACGCCCGAACTGGCCTGGCTTTTCTCCGGGCAGCCCGTGCCGGATGCCGCGTCGCGGCTCCGCGCGCTGGGATTTTCCCACCTCCTGTTGAAGCGCTCCTCGATCAGCTTCGACTTTCTCGCCAAAACCGGGGCATTGCCATCGCTGGACGGCCATCTTCGTCCGGTGATGGGCAACGACGTCTTCATTCTTTTCGAGATCCAGCGTGAATCCGCCAAACCGGAGGCCCCCCGTGGCTGAACGTCGTTTCGCCCCGCTGCTGTCGGTGCTCCTCGCGGGCATCGCGTGGAGCGCCGCCCTGCACTGGCCGCAGTGGCTCGGCCTGGTTGGCATCGCCGATTACGGCACGCCGTTCCTCGATTTTCACTCCATCCTGGCGGCCCTGGATGCCGTTCGCGCCGGGCTTGACCCGCACAAACCCATCCCGCTCGACGCACTCGGCCGCCCGCTGGCTTATTCCGATTGGTGGCTCGCCTTGAAATGGACCGGCCTGACGCGCGCACAAAACATCCCGGTGGGCATTGCGCTGGTCGCGGCCTTCGGCACCGCGGCATGCCTGGTCGTTCGCCCGAAAACCTGGCGCGAGGCCCTCTGGCTGGCGGCGATCCTGGTCTCCCCGCCGGTCCTGCTCGCGGTGCTCCGGGCCAACAACGACCTCGTGATCTTCGTCCTGCTGGCCGCTTGCGGGGCGGTGCTCACCGGCAACAGCAAGCGTCGCTGGCTGGTTGCGGTGCTCGGCATCGGTCTTGCGACCGGGCTGAAATATTATCCCGTGGTCGCAATCCTCGCCTTGCTGTGGTTCCGGCCGGTGCGGCAGCTGCCGGTCGTGTTCGGCGCCGGCCTGCTGGTCGCGGGCCTGGCCTTGGTCAGCGTGCTGCCCGGCCTGCAACATGCGCCGCTCGCGGTGCCTCCCGGCATCCACACCGTGGGCGCGCCCATCCTGTGGCGCGACCTCGGCCTGGCCGACGCGCAGGCGCGCCTTCCCGCGGTGCTCCTGTTCGTGGCTGCCGGTGTGCTGCTGGTGCGCGCGCGGGTCACGGCGGGCCTGGCGTCGCGCGGGGAACCGCGCGAACGCGTGCTGGCCGCCACCGGGATTGCGCTGCTGCTGGCCTGTTTTATCTCGGGCATTGGTTATGCCTACCGTTGGATCTTTGTGGTCTGGGTCGCCCTGTGGCTGTGGCGCCGCGTCGGGGAAGACGCGCCGCCCCGCCAGCGCCATGCCGCGCTGCTCGCCTGGGTCCTGGCGTTCCTCAGCCTGTGGGCCGATGGCATCCTTTGTCTCGTGGTCAACCAGCTCCCGCGGCAATCGCCGGCGTGGATCGAACACCTTTTGCTGGTCTACCGCCTGTGGACCCAGCCGCTGCAGTGGCTGCTGATGGCGCTGCTCGCCGGCTGGCTGCTCGAGGCCGTGCTCGCCCATGCGCGCGAATGGCGGCAACACCGCGCGGCCTGACGATGATGCCGCTGATCCATGCCGGTTGGTTCGCCGCGGACGCCTTCATGGTGGTGGCCGCGGCCTGGCTGCTGGTCCGCTGTTTCGTAGAGGAACTGCCTTCGGCGCTGGAGCAATTCCTCGCGTGGGGCCTGGCCCTGTTGCTGATCGTCGCCGGCAGCGGGGTGCTGCTCGGCCTCACCGGTGGCCTGGGTCGGCGCGGTTTCCTGTGCATTCACCTGCTGGCTTTGGTCGGGCTCATCGCCGCCAGGAGATCGCGGTTGGGCGGCGACCTCGCCGCGTGGAGGAATCTTCTCGGAGGAGCGGCTTCCGGCGCTTCACGCGCCGAGACGGTGCTGCTCGTGTTGCTCGGCCTGGTGTCGGCGGTCTTCGTGGCGATGGCCTTCGCGACGCAACCGGTCGTGTTCGATGCGCTGACCTACCGCCTGTCCCGCGTGGGGCACTGGCTGCAGGAAGGCCGGATTGGCCTCATCGGCGGCGATGACGCGCGTTTGAACTACATGCCGGTGGTGCCGGACCTCGTGATGGCTTGGTTCCTGACGGGCAGCGATTCCGGCTATGGCGCGGCCGCGGTGGCGCAGGCCATCGGCGGCTTGCTCGCCCTCGGCGCGACGGTCGGGCTCGCGCGCGCGCTCGGCGCGGGGCGCGCCGCGGCGCTCGCGGCCGCGGGCATCGTGCTCGGTCTGCCGAATGTCGCGCCGCAGTTCACCTCGGCCTACACGGATTTGTTCACGACGGGAGTCCTGGCCGCGGGATTTTATCTCTGGCTGGTGGCGTTGCGCCGCGGCACGGGTTCGCTCTGGGGCGGGGCGGCGGCCGGGCTCGCCCTGGGTTCGAAGGGCACTGTGTTGTATTTTGCGCCCGGTTTGTTGATCGCCGTCCTCTGGCTGGCGTGGCGGCAACGCGTCGGCCGGGCGGCGTGGGCCCGCACCATCGGCGCGGCGGCGCTGGCGGCGGCGGTGTTCGTGCTGCCGGTGACGCTACGCAACCTGCAGGCTTACGGCGGGCCGTTCGGCCCGGAGGAATTCGTGGTGGCGCATCACGGCAAAACACCCGGGTTCGCCGGCTCGGTCGAAAAGCTGCGCCTCAACCTCGCGTCGTCCTTCGCCCAGCTCCTCGAGCCGAATTCCCAGCTGCCGGGCTGGCGCGCCATGGCGCGCGCGATGGGCGAGGCGGTTATCGCGCACCTGCCCGAGCAGGATCCCTACGCCTTCGAAGGGCTGGACCGCCGCGCCAATCTCCGGAAGATCTATGCCGTCGCGGCGCCCGACGCCGACGTGGCGAGCACGGGAATCCTCCTGCCCGTGCTGGGGCTGGCGGCGGCGCTCACGGCCTTGATGCGCCGCAAGACCCCGGATGGCGAACTGGCCTTGCTCTGGTCCGTGGCGCTCGCGGCCTTCGTGCTGTTCCTCCACTGGCGGGTGCAGTGGCACCCGTATCTTTTCCGTTTTCTCGGGCTGGCCGCGCCATGGCTGGCCGCGCTGGTCGTGTGGTGGATCCGGATCCTGCCGTGGCGCGAGCGGGCCGTGGCCTGGATCGTCACCGGTGCGGCGACGATCAGCGGCCTGGGTGGTGCGCTTTTCAATACCTACCAATCGGGCTGGCCGGCGATCTCCCATCCCGCGCAGGCGGCGGGTTCTTATGTGTATGAAGGCTGGCGCGATTGGTCGGCCCGCCTCGATTTCCGCGACAAGCCGCTGCGGGTGGCGCTGGGTGTGAATTCGCCGCTGGCGGCGTTCTACCGCCAGGAATCATCGCGCCGCATCTTGCCGGAGAAACTCTCGGCGCTGCCCGCGACGAGTGCCGAGGCGGTTGTGCAGCCCGGCGAAGGCTGGGTCGTCGTGCCCGTCGCCCGGTTCTTCGGGAAGGAAGGGCGCGTCCTGGGCCGCACATGGCTTTACGATGGCGACGAGCACCATCCCTACAGCGTGGCGGCGTTCCGCGCCTTGCGCGCCGGCGAACAACCGGCGCCGATGATCTACCGCAACCGGCTGTTCGAGCGGGGCGGACAGGTGCAGCGCGAATTCCTCGTGCGCAACTGGTCCGCGACGCCTCTGCGCCTCGAGCTTTCGAATCCCGGCGCGGCGAGCTGTCACTACACGGTGTATTCGTCGGTGGGAGGGACCGAGGGCGATCTTGCGCCCGGAGCGCACGCGCTGCTGGAGCTGCCGCTGCCGATGGCCGTTTCGCTCTTCGGCGTGGGTTACACCAAGCCCGGCCCGAACGGCGGCCGGGTCGAGGTGAGATTACTTCCCTGACGCCGCCTTGTTGAGCGCGGCCGCGAGCGCGGGCAGGTCGCTGTCGAGGGCGAGCTTCAGTTCATCCGCGGACACGCGGTAGATCAGGATCGAGTAACCGGCATAACCGTCCGGCTCGCGGCTGCGCAGGTACAGGCAGAGCCGGGCGAAACGCAGCTGGTCATAAAGGGTCCACGCCTGGTCCCATTCCTTGTAAGTCAGCCCTTCCCAAACTTCGGCCGGCCGATCAGGGTGATCGCGCAAGGCATGGAACTGGGCGTCGAAGGTCCGCAGTTTTTGGTAACGTTCTTCGTAGGCCGGACTCCAGGCGGCGAGGTTGGGGTAGTAAACATGCTGCAGCATGGTGGCGCTGACGGCGTAGACGCCCGGTTCGAACCAGCTCCAGCGCCGCGGTTGTTCGAAGTCCGGCAGGCGCGGCAGCAATGCGGCGTCGGGCACGAAGCGCAGCGGTTCGTCGGAACCGAAGTAGGAAATGTAGGCCGGCTCGGATGGGCGCCGGTTCTTCGCCAGCCAGTCGCGCCACGCCGGCAGGTCCTGGCCCCAGTCGAGGGAGCTGTCGACGAGGTGGCGGTAGCCCTGGGCGGGTCCCCCCACGATCGGGCTGAAGTAGGCGAGGTAATGCGGATGGATCCGGATCGTCGTGGCGAGATGCCACAGCAACAGCGCGGCGACCATGCCGCCCGCGGCGGCGCCGCCCTTGGGCGACAACTTCCAGGCGCGCAGCGCCATCCAGCCGAGCACGCCGCAGAAGATGTACAGGACCGGGTAGGTCGGGAGGATGTGGCGCTGCCCGATGTTGAGGTGGCTGGTCAGCGAGAACAGCCAGTAGACGCCGAAAAGCGCGAACAGCGGCCCGACGCGGTAGCATTGCTGCGCGAGGCGCGAACGCGGCATTTTCCGCAGGTGCAGCGCGAGCAGGACCGTGCCGCCGGCAAGGGCGACGAGCAGCGAGGGCGGCGTCTTGTAGAGGAAGGCCTTCGGGAAAAAATCCACCCAGCCGAAGATGCCGTATTCGCCGTCAAGGAAGGTTGCGCGCGCCATCGCGTGCTCGAGCACGAAGGCGAAACCGTAGAGCCAGCCCTCGGGCAGCAGGTGCCACGTGCGGCAGAAGCGGATGAACTCCGCCTTCCAGCCCCCGAACGAAAGGATGACATCCCACGTCAGGTTGTAGTCGCCCGGCGGCAGCGCGGGGTTGAACGTGCTGTAGCGGAAACCGAAGAACGCCCAGACGACCGCAACGGCGACGAGTCCCTGGCCGATCGTGGACACGCCGATGGCGGCGAAGCGCGCCCCGGCGGAACGGAAGCTGCGGCCAAACAGCACCACGGGTTCGGCGCGCAATGCGCGGACCAGCGCCATCACCGCGACCATCGGCAGCAGGAGCACCGCGGTGTACTTGGCCACGGCCGCCAGCCCGAGCAGGCCGGCGCTGAGCCACCACGCCTGCCATCGTCCGTCATGCAGGTGGCGCCAGTAGGCCGCGGGCACGGCGAGGAAGAAGAACGTCATGCACATGTCCGACGTCGCGAGCCCGCTGTGCGCGAGCATGGTCGGGCACAGCGCGGCGAGGAGGCCCGAAACCACCGCGCCGGCGACGCCCCACAGCCGCCAGGACCAGAAGAAAACGAACAGCACCGTCGCCGCGCCGAAGATCGAGTTCATGATCCGCGCGCCGCGGAGCAGCCGGTCGGGATCGTTGCGGCTCTTGTAGAATAAATCGTAGCCGACCAGCCAGACGATGGACTTGCTCCACGCCCGGGTGTTCATCGCCGGGTAATCGGTGTCGGAGAAGGTCGCCGGCAGCGCCTGCCAGCGCTGCGGGAGCACGCCGTTCTCGGGCTGCATCCGGTAGTCGTTCCAGTGGTTGAACGTATAGCCGCCGACCACGTGGGCGATCTCGTCCGCCGTCGTCGACTTCCCGCGCATCGCCCAGACGGCCAGCGCCGCGTGCCCCAGCGCCAGGAGCAGGGCCACGGCGACCAGCCGGGGGGTGAGGGAGGGTGAAGGTGACGGGGGCAAACGGAGGCCGGAGATTGATAAGCAGTATGGACAGGTTCCCGCGCCGCACACAACCTCCCCGTGATTTCCGCATGAACGCCGCCGAGTACGCCAACATGGACCGGATGGAAGCCACGCATTGGTACTATGCCGGCAAGCGGGTCATCGCGCGCGAATGGCTGAACCGCGCGGGCCCGCCGCGGCCCGACCAGCTGCTGCTCGATTGTGGCGCCGGCACCGGCCGCTTCGCCAAGGAGATGGAGGCGCAGTGCCGCGTGATGGTGCTCGACGACCACGAGGAGTCGCTACGCATCCTGCGCGGCAAGTTCCGCGCGGACCAGATCCTCAGCCTCGCGGGCGACCAGGTGCCGCTGCCGGCAGGTTCGCTGGATTACGTGACCGCGCTCGACGTGCTCGAGCACACACCCGACGACCGCGCGGTGGTGGCGGGATTCGCGCGCCTGCTCAAGCCCGGCGGCGTGGCGCTCGTGACCGTGCCGGCCAGCATGGCGCTTTGGAGCGACTGGGACGTCTCGCTGCATCACTACCGCCGTTATTCGCGTCCGCAGCTGACGGCGCTTTTCCCGCCCGGCGAATGGGACCTGCTGCACGTGAACTACACCAACGTCGCCGTCTATCCCGCGGTCTGGGCCGTGCGCAAGTGGCGCCGGGTTTTTCCGGCCCGGACGCGCACCGAGGACCGCGAGCCGCCCGGCTGGATCAACGCCGGGCTGCAGCGCCTGTTCGTCGGACCGGCGATGTGGCGGCTGCCGCTGCCGATCGGGGTGAGCCTGGTCCTGGTGGCGCGCCGCCGCGCCTGATTCAGTTCATCGACTCGCTGAGCGTGGCGCCGCCGGCGTCGCGGACCACGAGTGCCGAGCTCTGCCACGGGAATTCCGGCGGCAACGGCGGGCAGTAGACCGACAGCCGGTACAGGCCGCGCAAAGGCGCGGGCGCGGGGAGGCGCACGGCCGGGCCGGCGGCGGCGCCGCTGCCGTCGATCGGTTCGGCGATGACGAGCGAGTGGCGGTCGAGCAGTTCCGGGCTTTCGAGCCACGGCGGGTTGATCGTTTCGAGGCGGATCGAGGCGGGCGCGCCGTCGAGCCGGACGTTGCTGCGGAAGAGGAGCGGCGGGAGCTTCGCGTCGCCGGTTTGGAAAAGCTCGCAGCGGCCGAACACGACCGCGGTGCTTGCAAGCGGCACGTTGAAGACGAAGCCGCCGTAGTCGAAAAGCGGGCGGTAGCGCCGTCGGATGAAATCCTGCAGCGGCCCGGTCACCGGTACCTGCAGCCGCACGAGCATGTCGTCAAGGTATGGGTTGGTGATCACGGCGGTACGCGGCGTGGATTGCAGGCGCGCGATGATTTCCCGCTGCTGCGCCTCGTTGAGCAGCCAGAACCAGTGGGTCGCGTTCTGCGTGGTCGGCGTCGGCACGCCGCTCCAGAGGTTGTGGCTGTACATGCCCTGCCGCGAAAAGAGGATGTCGGCATGGATGCTGGCATTGAGCGCCAGCAGCCGCATCGTCTGGCGCGCGCCGCCGTTGAGCCGCAGGTTCTCCGCCCCCGGCAGGCCGAGCGGCCGGGCGGCGGCGTAACGCTGCCAGCCGGCCGCGGCGAAGACGGCGAGTTGCAGCGCGGCCGCGGCGGCGAGCACAAACGCCCCCGCCCGCGCGGCCCGCCGGCCCGTGACGCCGGCGCGTTCGGCGAGCGCTTCCGCCGCCTCCCACCATCCCGCCACGAGCAGCGGAACACAGAGGAACGTCGCCCAACCCAGCTGGCTGCCCGCGACGGGGAATGCATGCAGCACCTGCGGCAGGGCCAGGGCGGCGACGCCCCAGCGGATCAGTTCCGCCGGCGCGGGGCGGTCCCGCAGCGGGATCAGGAACAGCGGCACGAGCGGCAGGCAGTCGCCGATGAAATGAAAAACCCCGGCATACGTCGGCCACGCGCCCGCCCCCGGCACGAAGCACAGCAGCACCGCGGCCCGCGCGGCGAGGACACCCCACACCAGCGCCGCCGCCAGCGGCCGCCGCCGGCGGCGCTGCCAGCCTGCCGCCAGCGCGAGAACGGCGCTCAGCGCGGTCAGCGGCCACGCTTCGGCGTACCAGGCGAGCCCGACCACGAACTTGCCCGGCATGCGCAGCGGTCCGACCAGCACGGTTTCGACGAGGGCGGCGAGGGTCGTGCCGCGCGCCATGACCCAGCCGCAGATCGCGGCGAGCGCGATGGCAAAACCTAGCGGCGCCGCCCACCAGCCGCGCGGCGCGGGACGCTCCGCCAGCGCGGCGGGCGGCGAAAGCCAGAGGAGGCTCGCCGCGGCCAGCGTGAACTGGAGTGCGAAGAGCCGCACCCACGGCTGGTGCAGTTGGCCGCCCATCAGCACCCAGGGCAGCGCGAGCAGGCCCGCGGCGCCGAGCCAGCCGGCGCTTTGCCCGCGGCCCGGCCACGCCAGGAACCGCAACATGAAGCAGCCGAGGCCGCAGGCGAGCAGCAGGCCGACGTTGATCTTGGTCAGGAACAGCAGGCCCGCGAGCGCGCCGAGCGCGCCGTAGGCGAGACCGGGGCGCCGCGCGTCCGGCGCAAAGGTGATGACCAGGCCCGCGAGCGCCACGAGCACGCTGATGAGGCTGCCGGGGTGCGACGGCTCCGACGTCATCTGCCAGGTCAGCCCGAAGGCGAGAACGGCGGACAGCACCGCCGCGAACTGGCTGCGCGCCAGCCGCCAGCCGATTCCGCCGCAGAGCAGCGCCATGGCCGTCCAGTGGCACAGCGTGAGCGCGCGGCCGAAGGTGTGCGTGAGCGCGACATGCCCGCCGAGCGTGACGAGCTGGTGGTAGACGTACGGCCACGGGCCGTACTGGGAGAAGACGTCGTCGTAGAGCCGCAGCCCGGCGAGGTAGTTGCGCAGGGAGATCAGCGCAAAGCCCTCGTCATCGTAACCCATGAACACGGTGTCGATCTGCCAGTAGCCGATCACCGCCAGCCCGGCGGCGAGGGCGAGCCACAGGGCGATCCGGGACGCGGGGCGGTTCATGCCGGAGTCCTCAGTGCGCGGATTCGCTCAACACCGTGCCCGCCGCGTCGCGCACGACGACGGCGTATTCCTGCCACGCCAGCTTCGGCGGCAGGCGCGGGGCGAGGATGGTCAGCCGGTACAGGCCGTGCAGGGGCTCGGGCCGCGTCAGCCGGCGCGCCGGGCCGAGGTCGCGGCCGTTGCGGTCGATCGGCTGGACCGTGACCTGCGTCGCCGGCGTGAAAAGTTCGGGACCGCCGGTCCACGGGTAATCCATCATCTCGAACCGGATTTGCGCGGGCGTGCCGTCGAGCAGGACATTGCCGCGCAGCAGGAGCGGCGGCACCGCCGGGTCGGCCGAGGCGGACTCGAGGATGTCATAGCGGCCGAACGGCACCGCCGCGCTGCCCTGCGGTACGTGGAAGATGTAGTCGCGATAGCGGAAGAGCTCCCGGTAGTGCTGCTGCACGAAGTCCTGCAGCGGTCCCGTGACCGGCACGTTGAAGTCCACCATGAACCCGTCGAGCGAGATGGACGTGATGAACGCCGTGCGCGGGGTGGCCGACAGGCGGGCGATGATTTCCCGCTGCTGGGCCTCGCTGAGCAGCCAGAACCAGTGCGTGGCGTTCTGCGCCGTCGGCGTCGGGACACCGCTCCAGAGGTTGTGGCTGTACATGCCCTGCCGGGAAAACAGCAGGTCGGCGTGGATGCTGGCGTTGAGGTTCAGCAGGCGCAGCGACTCGCGGGTCGGGCCGTCGAGGTGGATCGATTCCGCGCCGGGCAGGCCGAGCGGGCGCGAGGTGCGCCAGCGGTCCCAGCCCGTCTGCAGCGACAATCCCAGCGCCAGCGCCGCCGCGGCGATGACCGCGAGCGCGCCGCCCTGCGCCAGGCGCCGGCCGGTGTCGTTCCACCGCAAGGTGACCGCCGCACCGAGGTCCCACAAGCCGGCGAGCAACGGCGGCACGCACAGGAACGTGGCCCAGCCCAGCTGGCTGCCCGCGACGGGGAAGGAGTGCAGCACCTGCAGCAGCGCGACGGTGGCGACGCCCCAGAGCGCGAGGCGGCGCGGTTCGTCCGCCGGGCGCGCGAGCGGAATCGCGAACAGCGGCAGCAGCGGCAGGCAGTAGTTGGCGAAATGAAAGATGCCGTAGTACGTCGGCCATCGCGAAGCCTGCACCAGGAACGCCGCCAGTGCGAAGGCCCGCGCGCCGGCGACGAGCCGGAAGGCCGGCGCACCCAGCTCCCCCTTGCGCCGCAGGTCGCGCCCGGCCACGGCGGCGATCAACGTGGACAACCCTGCGACGGGGAGCGCCGGCCAGTACCAATGGATGCCAATCATGAAACGCGAGGGCATGCGCAGCGGGCTGATCAGCACGGCTTCGACCAGGCTGCGCAGCGAAGTGCCGCGCAGGCAAACCCACGCGGCGAGCCCGATCACGGTCAGCGCGGCCGCCGGGAGCGCCGCGAGCCAGGCCCGCGCCGGCAGGCGCACGCTCGTTGCGCCCGGGGGCGTGACCCACAGCAGGCTCGCGGCCGCGAGCGAGAAAACCGCGGCGAAGGTGAGCACCCAGTCCTGGTGCAGCTGGCTGCCCAGCAGCACCCACGGCACGGCGAGCAGGCCGGCGGGCCCCAGCCACGAAATTTTTTCCCACCGCGCCGGCCACGGGGTGTAGCGCAGGACCATGCAGCCGGCGCCGGCGGCGAGCAGCAGGCCGACGTTGACTTTGGTCAGCAGCAGCAGGCCGATCAGCACGCCAAGCGCGGCGTAGGCGGTCGCGGGCCGCCGGGTTTCGGGGAGAAGGACGATCGCCGTCCCACCCAGCGCGACGAGCAGGCTGATGAGGCTGCCGGGATGCGTCGGCTCCGACGTCATCTGCCACGTCAGCGTGAAGGCGAAGACGCTCGCGAGCGCGGCCGCCAGCTGGCGGCGCACGAGGCGCCACGTGATCAGGCCGCAGAGCAGCGCCGTCGCCACCCAGTGGAAGAGCGTGAGCGCGCGGCCCAGCGCGTGGGTCATGGGCGCGTTGCCACCCAGCGTGGTGATGACCTGGTGGTAGACGTACGGCCACGGCCCATACTGGGAGAAGACGTCGTCGTAGAGCCGCAGGCCGGAGAGATAGTTGCGGAGGGAGATCAGCACGAATCCCTCGTCGTCATACGGCATCAGCGTCGTGTTGATGAGCAGGTAGCCCGTCATCAGCAACACGGCGGCGAGCACGCACCAGAGTGCGAACTTGGCGGGGCTCCGGATCATTTCCGCGCGCGCCGGACGATGTAGGGCGGCCGCTGCTTCACCTCGTCATACACGCGCGCGAGGTATTCGCCGAGCACGCCGATGCCGATGAGCTGCACGCCGCCGAGGAAGAGCACGATGGTGACGAGCGTGGTGTAGCCGGTGGGCGCGGTCTCGATGTTGATGAGGCGGCGGATGGCGTAGAAGACGGCGGCGGCGAAGCCGAGCAGCGCGATGAAGATGCCGGTGTAGGTGAGGGCGCGGAGCGGCAGGTAGGAGAAGCTGAACACGCCGTCGAGCGCGTAGCGCATCAGGCGCATCATCGTCTGCTGTGGCTGGCCGGCGGCGCGGCCCTGGCGGTCGTACAGCACTTCGCCCGTCTTGAAGCCGACCCACGAACGCAGGCCGGGGAAGTAGCGGTTGCGCTCGGGCAGCTGGCGGACGGCGTCCGCCGCGGTGCGGTCGAGCAGGCTGAACGTGCCGGTGTTCGGGTCCATCTTCTGGTCGGCCACCGCCCCGAAGAAACCGTGGAAAAGATCCATGCACACGCGGCGCAGGCCGGTTTCCTGGCGCGAGCGGCGCACCGCGAGCACGACCTCGGCGCCGGAGCGCCACGTGGCGACCAGTTCCGGGATCAGCTCCGGCGGATCCTGCAGGTCGGCGTCCATCATCACCAGCGCGTCGGCGCCGTTCTCCAGCGCCGTCGCCAGGCCGGCGGAGATGGCGGCCTGGAAGCCGAAGTTGCGCGAGAGCTCGACGAGGACGAAGCGCGGGTCGGCGGCGGACTTCTGGGCGATGAGCTCGACCGAGCGGTCGCGGCTGCCGTCGTTGGTCAGCACCGCGGACCATTTCTCGCCGGGGTGGGCGTCGAACAGCGCCGTCAGGCGGGCGAACAGCTCGGGCAGCACGGCCTCCTCATTGAAGACCGGGATGACGATGGCGATGGAGGAGCCCACGGGTGCGAAGATGAAAGGGGCGGCGCAGGTCAGGCAATGTCATTCACCGGCGGCGCTTTGCCGGTCATCGCGAGCTGCGCGCAGCGCGGCGTGGCGATCCATCAAGTTGGATTGCTTCGCCGGCCCGTCAGGGCGGGACGACTCGCAATGACACCTGGCGGAGCGGCGCTTCATTGGAACAGGTTGTATTTCAGGATGGCGTAGATCGCGCGGAAGCCGTCGCGCCAGCCGATCTTTTTGCCCTCGGCGTAGGTGCGACCGTAATAGCTGATGCCCACCTCGAACACGCGGCAGCCGTCGAGCTGCGCGACCTTGGCCGTGATCTCGGGCTCGAAGCCGAAGCGGTTCTCCTCGATCCGGATCTTCTGGATGACTTCGCGGCGGAAGACCTTGTAGCACGTCTCCATGTCCGTGAGGTTGATGTTCGTCATCATGTTGGAGAGCAGCGTGAGGAAGCGGTTGCCCACCATGTGCCAGAAGTAGACAACACGGTGCGCGTCGGCGCCCATGAAGCGCGAGCCGAACACCACGTCGGCCTTCCCGTCGATGATCGGCTTGAGCAGCTTGGGATATTCCTGCGGGTCGTACTCGAGGTCGGCGTCCTGCACGATCACGGCATCGCCGGTCGCGGCGGCGAAACCCGTGCGCAGGGCGGCGCCCTTGCCCTGGTTGACCGGGTGGTAGATGATCTTCGTGACCAGCGGCTCGATCTCGGCGCGGAGGATGTCGCGCGTCCCGTCCACGGAGCAGTCATCCACGACGATGATCTCCTTGTCCGCCACCGGCGCGGCGCGCACCGCGTCCACGATGGTCCGGATGGTCTTTCGTTCGTTGTAGCAGGGGATGACGATCGAGAGCTTCATGCGTGCCGGAGCAAGCTACTGGAGCGGGGAGGGAGGGAAAGCCTTTTCCCGGGCAGCTGACCGGCGCGCGCACCACCCTCGGGTGTGATGCAGCGGTTGGTTGACGCTTCAGCTTCGTGGTGCCAATCAACCACCCCAATGCCCGCTCCATCGTCACACCTCGTGGCCAATTTCGGTTGGCTCCTGGCGGAGCGGGGTTGGCGCACGCTCTTGGGGTTGTTCGTCAATATCGCGGTGGCCCGCTATCTCGGTCCGGAAAGTTTCGGGCTCTTGAGCTATGCGCTCGGCTTCGCGGCGATCTTCTTGTCGTTGGGCGGGCTGGGCATCGATGATGTGTTGGCCCGCGAATTGGTCCGGCAACGTCCCCGGGCCGCGGCGCTCTTTGCGGCCGGACTGCAGTTGAAGATGCTCGGTGCGATCGTGGCGTTCCTGCTGCTGCTCACCGTCTCCTGGTGGTGGCGACCCCCCGCGGGTCCGGAGGCATGGAAAATTGTCGTGCTTGCGGGCATGGGGCTCTGGTTTCTGCCCATGGATGCAGTCGACATCTGGTTCCAGGCGCACGAGCGGATGCGGCCGCCGGTCCTGGCGCGCCAGACCGGCCTGCTGCTGGCTTCGCTCTTGCGCTTGGTGTTGGTCGGGGTCGGCGCGCCGCTGTGGATGTTCGCCCTCGCGGTGGCGATCGAGGCCTGCCTGATTGCGCTGGCACTGGGCTGGGTGCTGCTGTGCGAGGGAGGGGAACTGGACTGGAAAGGCGCGCGCGCCATTTCCCGCGGCACCTTGTTGGCGGAAGGAGTGCCCTTGCTCGCATCGGGTGCGTTGGTGACGATCGCCCTGCAAGCGGACCGCTTGCTGCTGCCGCATCTGGCGGGAGAAGCGGCGACGGGGCTGTACGCGGCCGCGGCCCGATTCACGGAGGTGTTCTATGTGCTGCCGGTGGCACTGGGCGCGGTTCTTTTGCCCCGGTTGATGGCCTTGAAGCAGGAGGGAGAGCAGGAATATTGGCAGACCGCCCGTCGCACCACCGCCGGGATGCTCCTGGCCGCCGTGCTCCTGGCGGCGGCTCTCAGTGCGGGCGGCCGCTGGGGTTTGCCCCTCTTGCTGGGGGAAAAATACCGCGCGGCGGGTGCCGTCCTGGCCGTGCATTCGTGGGCCTTGGTGTTCATTTCAATCGTCTCTCTGCGTTCGCGGCTGCTGGTCATCGAGGAACGGGCGCACGGAGTGTTGATCATGTCCGTTGGCACGGCCGCGCTGAGCGTCGGCGCCAATCTCTGGCTGATTCCGCACGCGGGCGCGCGGGGCGCCGCCTGGGCGGCCGTGTTGACGTGGGCCGTCTCCGCCTTGGTGCTGCCCTGGTTGCTGCCGAGCATCCGCCCTGTGATGCGCGAGTGGTGTGGACTCGCCAAACGGAAGCGCCTTTGACCCACTTGCTTCATGGACACCATCGCCTCCCCTCCCGTGCGTTCGGCTCTGTCGCTGGTCGACGAAGTGGGGACGGTGTTCTTCACGCCGGACCGGGTGCTCCGGGGTATTCATCCTGCGTCCGCCGGACTGGTGGAAGCCTTGTTGGGCAGCGGTCTGCCGGATGAGCTAGCCGCTCGCGGCCTGATGCCGGCCGTTTCCCGGAGCGAGCGTCATCTTCCCGGCTATGCCTTCGTGCTCGAGACGGCGCGCCTGCCGGTGATCACTTTTCCCGGCGAGTGGAGTTATGGCATGCTGCGGGACGCCGCGGTGTTGGTCCTCGAAGTCAACCGGCTGGCCAACACGTTCGGTTATGAGCTTAAGGACTGTCATCCCTTCAACGTGCTCTTTGACGGACCTCGTCCCTGTTACGTCGACTTGGGCAGCCTGGTGCCGCGGGTCGCCGGGGCGCGGGGCTGGGTCGCCCGCGAAAGCTTCATCCGCACCTATGAATATCCGCTGCAGATCTGGGCGGATGGCGGGACTTTTCTCGCCCGCCATGCGATCGCGGCGGGCGATTGCCTGAGTCACGCTGATCACGGTCTGTATCGCTGGCCCTGGCTGCGCTGGGCGGGAATCAAAGCCTATCAGGAAGCCGTCACCCAATGGCATCGTTACCGCCGGCTTTCTTATGCGCCAGACGAACGCATCCGTCGTAAACTCCCCGGCGTACTGGCGACGGCGGTTTGCGCGGTGAAGAACCACGGCTGGCTGCCCTGGCAGGACGCCGGGCTGGAGGGTTTGCGCCGGCGCGCGCTGCGGCGGAAATATCGCGGGCCGGGCGGGTACTGGAGCGGTTACCAGGACCAGGGCAGGACCTCGATGCAATCGCCGCGGTTCCGCCGCATCCTGGAATTGATTCGCGAAAGCGGCGCCACTTCCTCCCTGGAGCTGGCTGGCAACCAAGGCTTGTTCTCCGCGGAATTATTGCGCACCGGGGTGGTCGCGCGGGCCACCTGTACCGATGCCGATGAGCGCGCGGTGGACGCAGCCTACGAGCGGACGCGGTCGGAGCGGGGCGCGCTGCACACAGCGGTGCTGGATCTGGTCTACTCCATCATGAGTCCTTTCGACGATCCTCCGGTGGCCCGCCTCCGGTCGGACGCCGTCATCGCTCTCGCCGTGACGCATCATCTGTTGCTGACTCAAGGCGTGCCCGTGGATCAGGTCCTGCGCCGGATTGCGGCGTTCGCCGGGCGATTTGTGTTTATCGAGTTCATGCCGCTTGGCCTGTGGGACGGAACGAATGAGTCGTCGGTGCCGGATTGGTATAATCTCGAATGGTTTCGCGCCGCCTTTGTCCGGGAGTTTGAATTGTGGCATGAGGAATTGCTGGAGCCGAATCGGGTGCTCTTCTGCGGTCGCTTGCGCATGCCACCGCCGGTCGGTTGAAGCGCGTCGGCCATTAGAATCATGAAACCCTCCCTTCGCTTCGGAATGTCGCCCGATTGCGCGAATGGGCCTGAAGGATGCCGCCACCCCAAGCCATGCGCGTTTCGGCCATAATTCCCACGTTCAATCGCAGTGCTTCGCTCCGGCGCACGCTGGAGTCGCTGGCGGTCGTCCGCGGCGATGAGCTGGAAATTCTGGTGGTGGACAATGGCTCAACCGACGACACCCGCGCCGCCTTTGACGAGACCGCCGCCCGGCATCCGGCGCGCGCCTGGCGCTATCTCGCGGAACCGATGCCCGGACTGCTATCGGGCCGCCATGCCGGCGCCCACGCGGCGCGCGGCGAGATCTGCGCGTTCCTCGACGACGACGTGCGCGTGGCGCCGACGTGGCTCGAGGCGATCCAGGAGGCCTTTCGCAATCCCGGCGTGACGCTCGCCGGCGGACCCTCCACGCCGCGTTACGAAACGCCGCCGCCGGAATGGCTCGCCGGATTCTGGGAACGGGACGAGCACGGCGAGTTTTGCACCTGGCTCAGCCTGTTCCAGGGCGGCGACCGCGGGAAGCCGGTTCCGGCGCGCTACATTTGGGGGCTGAATTATGTCATTCGCCGCGAGGCGCTCTTCGCCTTGGGCGGATTTCATCCCGATTGCCTGCCGAAATCGTTGCAGCGTTTTCAGGGTGACGGCGAAACGGGGCTGAGCGATCGCGTCGAACGCGCCGGCTTTGCGACGCTTTATCATCCCGGCATGGCGGTCACGCACGAAGTGTCGGCCGCCCGTCTGACGCCGGATTATTTCGCGAGCCGGGCCTTTTATCAGGGGGTGTGCGATTCCTACACGGAGCTCCGCCATACGCCTGGGATAGCGACCCGGCTGCGGCGTTCGCTCGGCGCGCTGCGCCGCCGGCTTGGACCAGGGCCGCGTCCGGCCGCGTCCGAATTGGAAAAAATTCGCGAACTTGCGGCGCGCGCCCATCGGGCCGGTTATGTCTTTCACCAGGATGCGGTGCGCGCGGACCCGCTTCTCCTCGCGTGGGTGCGGCGCGCGGACTATCTGGATTATCAGCTGCCCGTCGGTTGGGAGCGATTCGCGGCCGGCGGTGCGGGTTAATGCCTTGCTGCGCCGGGACGCGGCGCTACCGTTTTTCCATGGATTTCGTGGAGACGGTGTCATCCGGAAAAGACACTCTGGCGTTGATCGTGCGCGGCTCGATCAACCGGCCGGGCATCTCGTTTTTCACGCCCAACGACTTCAGCCAGCAGCTCGCCTACATGCAGCATCCGGCCGGCAAGGCCATCGTGCCGCACGTCCACAAGGCGGTGCAGCGCGATGTAACGAAAACCCTGGAGGTCCTATTTGTCCGCAAGGGCAAGCTGCGCGTCGATTTCTACACCGATGCCCGCGAATACGTCGAAAGCCGCGTGCTCGGCGGCGGCGATGTCATCCTGCTCGTCGCGGGTGGCCATGGTTTCGAGGTGCTCGAACCGCTGGAGATGTTCGAGGTGAAGCAGGGCCCGTATGCCGGCGATGCGGACAAGACCCGCATCGAGGCCGTGGCGCCGGATCGCATCCGGCTGGTCGGCCCGCAGCCATGATCCCGGTCAACGCGCCCCTGCTCGACGGCAACGAGAAGCGTTACCTCGCCGAGTGCATCGACTCGGGCTGGATTTCGTCGGAAGGCCCGTTTGTCGCGCGCTTCGAGTCGGCCTTCGCCGCCGCGCTCGGCCGCGCGCAGGGCATTGCGGTGTGCAATGGCACCGCCGCGCTCGAGGCCGCGCTTTATGCGCTCGGTGTGGGCGAGGGCGACGAGGTGATCATGCCGTCGTTCACCATCATCTCGTGCGCCACGGCCGCGCTGCGCCTCGGCGCCCGGCCCGTGCTGGTGGACATCGATCCCGAGACGTGGTGCATGGACGTCACCCAGGTCGCGGCGAAGCTCACGCCGCGCACGAAGGTCGTCATGCCGGTGCACATCTATGGCCACCCGGTGGACATGGACCCGCTGCTCGAGCTGCGCGCCCGCCACGGTTTCAAGATCCTCGAGGACGCCGCCGAGGTGCAGGGTGCCGAGTACCTGAGCCGGCGCAGCGGCGAGCGCTGGCTGAAATGCGGCGCGATCGGCGACGCCGCGGCCACGAGTTTCTACGCCAACAAGATCGTTACCACCGGCGAGGGCGGCATGGTGCTGGCCGACGATCCCATGATTGCCGCGCGCGCCCGCGATTACCGCAATCTGTGCTTCCGGCCGGAGAAGCGCTTCTACCACACCGAGCTCGGCTACAACTTCCGCATGACCAACCTGCAGGCCGCGGTCGGCCTCGCCCAGGTCGAGCGTCTCGCGGAGTTCGTCGCGATCAAGGTGCGCGTCGCGGACTGGTATCGCCGCGCGCTCGCCGGGCTGCCCGGCGTGCGCTTCATGAGCGTCAAGCCGTGGGCCAAGTCGGTTTATTGGATGTACTCGGTGGAACTCGATGCGGCGGGCAAACTCGACGCCGTCACCGTGATGGAGCGCCTCAAGGCGCGGGGTGTGGCGACGCGACCCTTTTTCCTCGGCCTGCACGAGCAGCCGGTGCTTCGTGACCGCGGGCTATTCGCGGGGGAAAAATACCCGCACACCGAGCGCGCCGCGCGGCTGGGTTTCTATCTGCCGAGCGGGTTGAACCTCGACGAGGCGACGGTGGGCCAGGTGGTGGCGGCGTTGCGGGAGAGCCTGCGATGAGCGACGCGCCCTTCGCCCGGTACGCGCGCTATTACGACCTGCTTTACCGCGACAAGAATTACGCGGCGGAAGCGCGTTGGGTTGACGCGGTGTTGCGCGAGGACGGCCGCGCGGCCGGCACGCTGCTCGACGTGGGCTGCGGCACCGGTGTGCACGCGCGCGAATTCGCTCGTCTCGGCTGGCAGGTCGCGGGTGTCGCAGCCCCGGCCGACACTACCGCGGTGGTAGGCGGG
>JBEHYX010000005.1:0-85915 GCA_048497945.1 Verrucomicrobiota bacterium
TTCGTGTTGTCGCCCCACGTCCGGATCTGCGTCTGCGCCCCGGCCGCGACCGGCATCACCTTCACGCAGGGACTGGCGGCGGACTTCGACCTGGGCCGGCAATTTTCCGCGATCGTCTCGCTCTTTCACGTAGCGTCGTACCACACGACCGACGGCGAGGTGACGCGCATGCTGGCGAACATCCGGCGCCACCTGCAGCCGGGCGGGCGGTTCGTCTTCGATTTCTGGCATGGTCCCGGCGTCCAGACCGACCCGCCGGTGCGTCGTGAGCGCCGGATCGAGGACGACGTCATCCGCGTGCACCGGGTGGCCGTGCCCAACCACGACACGGTGCGCCGCGTGATCGAGGTGCAGTACGACGTCACTATCGAGCCGGTGGCCGGCGGGGCGCCGGAAAAGATCCGCGAGTTGCACCGCATGCGCTATTTCTCGGCGCCGGAACTGGCGCCGCTGCTCGCCGCGGCCGGTTTCCGGGTCGACCGCACCCATGCCGGAATCGGCAGCGATGCGCTCGACGCGCGGGCTTGGTATGGTTTGATCGTGGCGACCGCCCTCTAGGATTTCCCATGCGCACCATCCGGATCGGAATTTTCGGCCGCGACTCCGCCCCCGCCGACGGTGGCGCGGACACGCTGCTGCAGTCGATCGCGGCGCGCCTGCCGGCCTCGGATGGGGCGATCGAGCTGGTGCCGGTGGCGTGGGACCGCTGGTCCTACCGGAACCAGCCGCTGCGCCGCCTGCGCCGGAGCCTCGCGCGGTTCGCCGGCGTGGAGCTGCCGTGGGTGGACCTGCGTCCGCTGTGCCGCGAGCTGCGCCTCGACGGGGCGTATTTCGCCGCGCCGGCGTTCGTCGAGATCGACGTGCCGTTCATCTTCACGCACTGGGACACGGGTCACCGCACGATCCCGGAATTTCCCGAGATGCGCAGCGGCCGCGACTCGTGGGTGCAGCGCGAGGCGATCTGTCGCCGGATGCTGCCGCAGGCGAGCGCCGTGGTCGTGGGCAACCGCACCGGCGCGGATGAGGTCACGCAGCTTTACGGCGTGCAGGCCGACCGCGTGGCGCAGCTGCCTTTCCCAAATCCCGGTTTCAGCGCCGTGGCGTCCGCGAAGCCCGCCTGGCTGCCGGCGGCGCCGTACTTCCTGTATCCCGCGCAATTCTGGCCGCACAAGAACCACCACACGCTCGTTCGTGCGCTGGCGCTGCTCGCCCGGCAGCAGGTCGACGCGCACCTGGTGTTCGTCGGCTCCGACAAGGGCAACACCGCGTACCTGCAGGCGGTGGCGGTGGAGCAGGGCGTCGCGGAGCGCGTGCGTTTCGGCGGCTTCGTGTCCCGCGGTGAACTCAAGTTCCTCTACGAAAATGCCGCCGGCTTGGCGTTCGCCTCGCTGCTCGGGCCGAACAATCTTCCGCCGCAGGAAGCGGCGGTGCTCGGCTGCCCCATGATCCTCAGCGACCTCGCCGGGCATCGCGAGCAGTTGGGGGCCGGCGCGCTCTATGCGTCGCCACTCGACGCCGAAGCGTGGGCTGCGGCCATGCGCCGGTTGCTCACCGATCCCAGCCTGCGCCCGGCGTTGAACAGCGCGGCCCGCGCCGCCGTGGCCGGCTGCACGGCGGATGCCTATGCGGCCGGACTGGGCCGCCTGTTTGCCGGCCTGGCCGCGCGCCGCCGGCTGTGGGCCTGAGGTTGCCGCCATGGTCCTGCGCGTGATCACGGCCACCCGCGGCGACTCCACGCTGCTGATCGAGACGGTGCGTTCCGTCGACCAGCTCGGCCTGAAGGTGCGGCACATCCTCGTTTGCCCGCCCCACATGAAGCTGCGGCTCAGCATCCAGTTTCCGCGCTGCCAGATTGTGGAAGAGACGGGCCAGGGCCTCTATGTGGCGCTCAACACCGGTTTCCACATGGGCGAGCCGGATGACTTCTTCACGTGGATCAACGATGACGACCTGCTGGCGCCGGGCTTCGACCAGGCCCTCGCGCGCCTGGCCGCCGATCCTTCGCTCGACGCCCTCTACGGCCGCGTGGGCCTGATCGACGGCCGCGGCGTGCCGCTCGGCGAGCTGCCGGTCGCGCGCCGGCCGGAGGATCTCCTGCCGCTGCTCGCGGGCGGGATCATGCCGCTGGCGCAGCCGGGCACGATCTTCCGGTGGCGGGCGCTGCGGCGCATCGGCACCTTCGACCCGGCGTACCGGATGGCGGGCGACCTGGATTATTTCGTGCGGGCCCTGCAGGCGGGCCTGCGTTTCGGCTTCCACGACGGCGAGGTCGCGCGCTTCCGGCTGCACACCTACCAGATGTCGAAGGACCGCGAGACGGCGGCCGTCGAGCACGCGCGGGCGGTCGCGAAGATCCCGGCGCAGCCGACCTTCCGGGCGAAGTGCCGCTTCCGCTGGGACAACCGCGGGGTGTACTGGCGGCGCATCCGCCAGCACGGCTTCGTGAACATGCACACGCTCTACGGCCATGGCTGAGCCGGCCGGCAGTCCAAGGCAGCCGCCGGTCTCCGCACCGGCGTCCGTCGCCGATGTGGAAATCGGCGACCACCTTCCCGTGCTGGTGATTTCCAACGTCGCCTGGGATTTCATCTGGCAGCGGCACCAGACGATCGCGGCGCTCTTCGCCCGCGGGCAGGACGTGATCTACTGCGAGATTCCCGGCGTGCGCGGCGTGGGCTGGGCCGACCTCGGCCGGGTCTTCCGGCGGCTGCGGACGCTGGCACGCCCGGCGCCGGCGACGCTGCCGCCGCGGCTGCGACTCCTGCGGCCCTTCGTGCTGCCGGCGACCAATGCGCTGTTCTGCGCCTTCAACGACTGGCGGATGAAACGGCTGGTCGCGCGCGAGCCGGCGCTGCGCGCGGGCGTGGACCTGGTCTTCAATTATTCCGTCGCGCGCACGGCGCTGCAACTGATCGCCCGCGTGCCGCACCGGCGCCTCGTCTTCGACTGCACCGACGACCTGCCCGCGGTCCGCGGCGTGCCGGCGTTTTTCGGCGCCGACGAGCGCCGCCTCCTCCAGCTGGCGGACCTGACGCTCGTGCCGAGCCGCGTGCTCGAGGAGCGCAAGGGCCCGCTGGCCCGCCGCTGCGTGCGCCTGCCGCACGGCGCGCTGGTCGAACGCTTCCGGCTGCCGCCCAAGCCGCCGGCCGCCGCCGGCCGGCTGACGCTGCTCTATTACGGCCACCTGCACCGCCAGCATCTGGATTTCGACCTGCTCGACGGCATCGCGCGCGCACGGCCGCAGTGGCGGATCATCCTCGTCGGCCCGGTGGTCACGCCCCACGCCTTTCCGCCCAACGTCGAGCTGCCCGGCCAGCAACCCCACGAGCGGTTGGGCGATTTCGCGGCGCAGGCCGACGTGCTGTTGCTCCCTTACGTGCTCAACCACTACACGCAGGCGGTGCTGCCGGCGAAAACCTACGAGTGCCTCGCCACCGGGCGCCCGGTGGTGGCGACGCCGTTGCCGGAGCTCCAGGCGCAGCTCGGCGGGTTGCTCGCCTTCGCCACGGGCGCGGAGGAATGGGTCCGGACGGTGGAAGCCGCGGTCGCGGTCGACACGGCGTCCGCGCGGGATGCCCGCATGGAGCTGGCGGCGGCGAATTCCTGGGAGGGCCGTTTCCAGCAGCTGCGGGCACTGCTGGCCGGGCTGGGCTGACAAAAGACGCGCCCGGCGCAATGCCCGCGCGCGGGGACCGGCGGCATTCGCAGCGTTGCGGTTCGTCCCCGCATCCCCAACGGTGCCAGCGAGTGTCCAACCCCGCGCCCATCCTCTCGGTCGTCATCGTGGCCTACCAGTCGCGTGACGAGCTGCCGGCCTGCCTCGCGTCGCTTCCAGCGGAATTACTCGGGCGGCCGGTCGAGGTGTGCGTCGTCAACAACTCGCCGGGCGACGGCGTTGCGGCGTGGATCGCCGGGGCGTTCCCGGCGGCGAAGTTCCTCGAGACCGGCGGGAACCTCGGGTTTGGCCGCGCCAACAACCGCGGCTACCGCGCGACGACCGGCGAGTGCGTGCTCTTCCTCAATCCCGACACAATCGGCAACCGCGCGGCGCTGGAGCACTGCGTGCGGCGCGCGCTGGCGGAACCGGACCTCGGACTGATCTCGCCGCGCCTCGAGCAGGCCGACGGCTCCATGGACCTCGCGTGCCGGCGCTCGATCCCGACGCTGTGGGACGGCTTTTGCCGGGCGAGCGGGCTGGCCGCGGCGTTCCCGCGCAGCGGGCTGTTCGCGGGCTACAACCTGACGCACCTGCCGGCGGACGGCACCTACGCGGTCGGCGCGGTGAACGGGGCCTTCATGCTCGGGCGCCGCGAGCTGTTCGAAAAGGTCGGGCAGTTCGACGAGGCGTTCTTCATGTACGGCGACGACCTCGACCTGTGCATCCGCGTCGCGCGCGCCGGCTATCGCATCGTGTACGACGGGCGGGTGGCGTTCACGCACCTGAAGGGCCTGAGCGTGGCGAAGGATTTCGCCGGCATGTCGACGGCGATCTTCGATGCGAACCGCGACGTCTACCTGAAGCATTTCGGCCGCTCGGCGTTCGCGCGCGCCAAATGGCGCCTGATGTTCGGCGCCTGGAAGCGCGTCGCCCTGCTGCGCGCCCGCCGCCGCAACCACCGCGCCGTGCGCCCGGTCTGATTTCTCCCGGGGCCTAAGTAGTCTATTAAACTACTTCCGGCTGGGGAGTGCGTCCGGAAATAAGTAGTTTAATAGACTACTTGGTGGCTCGGGGAAGAGCTTTACTCCGCGAGCGTCTTCCAGCGGACGAATGTGAGCAGCAGGATCTGGCAGTCGAGCCAGAGGGACCAGTTCTCGATGTAGAAGATGTCGTAGCGGATGCGCTCGGCGAGGTCGGTGTCGCCGCGCAGGCCGTTGACCTGCGCCCAGCCGGTCATGCCGGGCTTCACGAGGTGGCGCGGCAGGTAGTGCGGGATCACGGCGGAAAGCTGGTCGACGTGGTGCGGGCGCTCGGGGCGCGGGCCGACGAGGCTCATGTCGCCGAGCAGCACGTTCCAGTATTGCGGCAGCTCGTCGAGGTTCCAGCGGCGGATAAAGGCGCCGATGCGCAGCAGGCGCGGGTCGCCCGCGCGCGTGCTCTGGTGCGCGGCATCGCTCGCGTCGGCATCGGGCCGCATCGAGCGCAGCTTGTAGAGCGTGAACGGCTCGTGGCCGGTGCCGACGCGCACCTGCCGGAAAAACACGGGCCCCTTCGGTGACTCGGCCTTGATCAGGGCGGCGAGCACGGCGATGACCGGGGCGGAAACGACGAGGCCGACGAGCGCGCCGGTGATGTCGAGCAGCCGCTTGGCGGCGCGGTTGAAGAGCCGGGAGATGGCGAGGTCTTCGACGCCGATCACGGGAATGCTGCCGACGGTCTGCAGGCGGAGGCCGGTGAGGAAAATGGGGAAGGCCGCGGGCACGATCTTCCACTCGACGTAGGCCTGTTCGCACACGCCGGTGATGGCACGGAGCTTGTCGGCGGGAATGTCGAGGTGTGCGGCGATGAGGACGTCGATCTCCTGCTCGCGCAGGACGGTGCCCAGCTCGTCGATCGAGCCGAGGCTGCGCAGCGGGTTCATCGGCGGGTGGGTGCCGTCGCTGATGCTGCCGACGATGGCGTAGGGATGGGCCCGGCTCTTCTGGACCTCCTTGACGAGGCCCTGGGCGGAAGGATTCCACCCGAGCAGGGCGACGCGCTGCTGGAGGTGCGGCAGCAGGGAGGCGCTGGTGATGATGCGGTAGAAGATTTCGCGCCACAGCCAGAGTAGGAGCAGGATGACAATGCCCGCGATGACCACGAAAAGGCGCGAGATGGGCGGCTCGAATTTGATGACGAGCGAGAACGCCAGGTACACGAGCACCCAGAACACCGTGCCGCGGGCGAGCAGGTTCAGGCTGTGTTGCTTCCGCAGCAGCATGCGGCCGTCGTAAAGGCCCTGCTGGGCAAACGCGCCGACGAGAAAGACCACGCCCACGAGCAGCAGCGGCAGATAGTCGTGGAAGCGGGCGTCCGGTACATCGATGCCAAGCAGGCCGATCGGCGAGCGGTAGCGCAGCCAGTAGCCGAGCGAAAGGCCGCCGAACGCCACGAGCGTGTCGCCGAACACGAGCACGCCGGGCAGGGTGGTTTCACGCAGGGGATTCTGGGAGGCGCGGGCCATGGTCAGCGGGGAGCGTGCAGCAGCTTGAGCAGCTTCGGCGAAGGCATCCAGCCTTTGCTAGGCAGGGGAAACGATACTGACTCCGGAAAGCGCGGATCCTCGCGGACATCGTAGAGGTCGAGCGGCGGCGGCAGGTCGAGGTCGCGCATGAGTACGGGATAGCCGAGGCGCTCGCGGCGGTAGTTTTTCTCGGGCCCGGGCGACGGCTGGCCGAGGTGAGGCGCGAGCCGGCGCATGTCCGGGACCCGGTTTTCCCACCAGACGTTGTAGCCGGGGTGCCGGTGGGCCTCGACCGAGGCAAGCAGCGCGTCGAACTCCCGCTGCGTTGCCTCGCGTTCGGCGGCGATCGCCGGCACGTTCCACCACGGCGAGGCAAGGAAGAGCGGCTCGTTGATGCACTCGAGGGCGAGGGCGCGGGCGGCCCCGGCGCGATCGCCCTGGTTCAGGCGGGCGAGGCCGAGGCCGAAATAGACGCCACCTTTGTCCGGCACGAGGTTCGCCGCCGCGAGGAAGTGCCGTTCCGCTGCGGACGGGTCGGGCACGAGGAGCAGCCAGCCGAGGTTGAAGTGGGCGATTTCCTGGTCGGGATTGAGGCGCAGCGATTCCTGCAGCAGCGCCACCGCGCGGTCGTGTTGCGCGGGGACCTTGGCGAGCTCGAGCGCCTCGGCGTTCAGGCGGGGCGTGGGATCACGCCGGCCGAGCCCGGCAATCACGACTACACCCGCGAGCGCGGCGAAGACCACGCTCCCGCGCAGGCGGGAGGCGGCCGGCGCGGCGGCCGGGGGCGCGAGCATCGCCAGCGCGAGGGCGACCGCCTCGGAAAACACCGGCACGTCGAGCTGATGGTCGGTGAGCGCGAACACGCCGTAGCCGGCGAGCGTCACCGCCGCGACGCGTGAGCGCGACCGGTTCGCCCACGCGAGGCCGGCAAAAGCCAGGGCGACCAGCAGGCCGGTGGCGCCGGTTTCCGCCCACAGCTGGACCGGCAGGCTGTGGAGCTGGAGAACGTTTTCCGCACCGCCCTCGAGCGTGTCGCGGTAGCGCGGGTAGGCGAGCGGCGTCGTGCCCGGACCCCAGCCGAGCAGCAGGCGGTCGTGTCCCATCAACAGGCCCGCCCGGAGCATCGCGGTGCGCTGCACGTTGCTGAGGTTGGGTTCGGCCGCCGGATCGGTCGGACCGAGCAGCGCGCGGATGCGCGGATTCGCGATGGCGAGGATGGCTGTCGCGACCACAGCCCCCGTCCCCAGCAGCAGGAATTTTTTCCAGCCCAGCCGGGCCGTGGCCACCGCAGCCACGCCGAGCGCCGCCAACCCGAGCAATCCGCCGCGGCTGCCGCTGTTGAAGAGGTTGAACAGCGCGAGCGCCGTGATGATCGCCCAGGCGATGCGCTTTGCGCCCGCCGCGCACCGGGCGGCGAGCACGAGCCACGGCAGTCCGAGCAGCATCAGGCCGGCGGTGTAATTGGAGTGGCCGAGCGGATGCGGGTTGCGCAGGACCAGCATCGCTTCCTTGAGGTAGCCGCCTTGCGCGGGGCGGATCATGTCGCCGAGCCACAGCGCCGTGCTGGCGATCGTCACCAGCGTCGCCCCGAGCGCGAAGCCGAGGCTGAGCCGCGCACGGCGGGCCTCCGGATCGGCCGCCAGCCAGTCATGGCCGAGCAGGAAAACAGCCACGGCGCCCACGGGAATCGCCGCCGCCAGCAGGCTCGGGCCGCGATAGGGACTGACGAGGGCGCTGGCCACGGGCACCAGCGCGGTCGCCGCCGCAAGGATCAGCCAGGCGGACGCCGGCAGTTGGAGCGGCCGGGCGGCGGAAAAGGAACGCAACACCAGCGCCAGCACCGGAACCGTGAGCGTGGCGGCCAGTACCCATGTCCACGGCGTCGCATACATGCGGGTCGCGCCACGGTCGACGAGCGTCAGCGCCGCGAGGCCGGCCAGCCCGCCCCACGCCAGCAGCCGGACCGGCAGGGAAAGGGGATCGTGCGGGGTGGAGGGCATGTGCGGCGGGACGATGACAGCCGCTATCCCTTTCTGCCACAAGCCGCTAGTGGTAGGCCCTTGACGCTGCCGGAGTCGCCCGGACATCGTCAGCCAATGTCCGATACCGTTTCCCCGCCCGTCGATGCCCCGGTGACCGCCGCCCGGCGCCGCATGCTCCTGGTCAAGCTGGCCGCCGCGGCGCTCGTGCTGCTGGTCGGCGCCGGTCTCGTGGCGCGTGGCTACGACATCAAGGGCGCCATCGAGCAGGGACTCGCGCTCGTGCGCAGCGCCGGCCCGACGGTTTTCTTCCTGGGCATGGCGCTCCTGCCCGCGGTCGGCGCGCCGCAGATGGCGTTCACCCTGACGGCCGGTCCGCTGTTCTCCGCGCAACTTGGCACGCCGGCCGTGGTGCTGCTGGCGCTCGCGGCCATGACTTTCAACATGGTGCTGTCCTACTGGATGGCCAGCCGCGTGCTGCGGCCGGTGCTCGAGGCGCTGTTCAAGCGGCTCGGCTACAAGATTCCCCAGGTGGAGAAGGGTGACGAGACCGGCCTGATCGTGCTGCTGCGCGTGACGCCCGGCATCCCGTTTCCGGTGCAGAACTACCTGCTCGGCCTCGCCCGTGCGAGCTTCGGGCGCTATCTCCTGATTTCCCTGGCGATCCAGGGGCCGCTCAACGCCGCGTTTGTCATTTTCGGCGACGCGTTAAAAAGTGGAAAGGGGATGATCGCTTTTTACGGCGTCAGCGTGATCGTCGTGTTGCTGATCGGTACCACCTTGCTGCGGAAGCACTATGGCAAGAAGCGCGCCTGAGATCTCGCTGGACGATCCGGGCCGCGTGCAGTCGGTCACGGAGTTCACGCAGCGCGTGAAGGCGGTGCTCAGGGACGCACTGCCCCCCGGCTGGGTGCGGGGCGAGGTCTCCAACCTGCGCGCGCAGGCGAGCGGGCACGTTTATTTTTCGCTGAAGGACGCCGGCGCGCAGCTTTCATGCGTGCTGTTCCGCGGCGATGCGCTGCGCCAGAGTGTGAAGTTGCGCGACGGCCTGCAGGTGCTGGCGTTCGGCGAGGTCGACGTCTACGAGGCGCGCGGCCAGTACCAGTTCATCACCCGCGCGCTGGTCGACCACGGTGCCGGCCGGCTCCAACAGGAGTTCGAGCAACTCAAGCAGCGACTCGCGGCCGAGGGCGTGTTCGCCCCGGAGAACAAGGTGCCGCTGCCGGCGCGGCCGCGCACGATCGGTTTCATCACGTCACCCACCGGCGCGGCGGTGCAGGATTTCATCCGCATCCTGACGCGCCGCCAGTGGACCGGCCGCCTGGTCGTGCTGCCCGCGCGGGTACAGGGCGAGGGTGCGGCGGCCGAAATGACCGCGCTGCTCGCGCAAGCGGAGCGGATGAAGATTTTCGACCTGCTCGTCCTCGGCCGCGGTGGCGGCAGCATCGAGGACCTGTGGGCCTTCAACGAGGAACCGCTCGTGCGCGCGGTCGCGGCGTGCCCGATCCCGATCATTTCCGCCGTCGGCCACGAGATCGACTTCACGCTCTGCGACTTCGCCGCCGATGTGCGTGCCGAGACGCCGAGCGCCGCGGCCGAGCTGATCTCGAGCACCTATCTCGCGGCGTTGGACCGCGTGAACCGCGCCGGCGAGATTCTCGCCGAGCGCCTCATCCAAGGCGTGCGCGAGGGGCGGGAACGTCTGGCCCATGCACGCAGCCAGCTCCGCCTGCTGTCACCCGCCGCCGCGATCGAGCACAACCATCTCCGCCTCGACGACCTGCGCAACCGCCTGGCGGCCTCGCTGCGCGCCTCGACCCAGCTGCGGCGCGAGGAGCTCAAGGACGTGCGGGCGCGCCTCACCGCCACCGCGCCGGGCAAGCGCGTCGCGTTCGAGTCGCACCGCCTGCTCGCGCTCTGGAAGCGCCTCGAGTCCGCCAGCCCGAAGTCCGTGCTCGCGCGCGGCTACGCCATCGTGCGCGACGAGAGCGGCAAACCGGTTGCCCGCGCCAAGGCGACCAAGCCCGGTCAGGCGCTGGTCAACGAGTTCCACGATGGGAAGGTGCGGGTCCGCGTGACAGACGCGCAACCTCCAACGTCCAACGTTCAACACTGAACGTTCAATATGGACCGTGGCTGCTCGGCCTTGGACGTTGAGCGTCGAACGTTCGCTGTTGAACGTTCGGCTCGGGAATATTCTCCGGTTTCGCAGCTCTCACGTGGGTCTGGTTGCGAAATGATTCGCGGCCGCTATTCTCCTCCCATGAAACGCTGGTTCACTCTCTGCGCGCTGGCCGTCGTGACGGCCGCGGCTGTTCCCTCCGCCTTTTCCGACACTATGAAAACCACGAAGCCCTCCCTGTCCTCCGACGCCGCCTATTGTCCGCCCGGCGACGCCAAGTCCGCGTGCGGCCTGCCCTCGCGGGTGGTGATCGACATGAGCAAGGCGAAGGTGCAGCGCACCGACGCCGAGTGGCGCGCCCGCCTCACGCCGGACCAGTACCGCGTCGCCCGCCAGCAGGGCACCGAGCGCGCCTTCACCGGCGCCTACTGGGACAACCACGCCGACGGCGTCTATTTCTGCGTCGGCTGCGACACGCCGCTGTTCGACTCGCGCACGAAGTTCGACTCCGGCACCGGCTGGCCGAGCTACTGGGAGCCGATCGAGAAGTCGTTCGTCGCCGAGGAGCGCGACGTCAGCTTCGGCATGGTCCGCGTCGAGAGCCACTGTGCGGTGTGCGGCAGCCACCTCGGCCACGTGTTCGACGACGGCCCGGCGCCGACCGGCCTGCGCTACTGCATCAACTCCGCCTCGCTGAAGTTCATGCCGCGCGCCGAATACGACAAGTGGGCCGCAGCGCACAGCCCGGCGGTGGCCTCGAAGTAAATCGCTGGCGTGGTTTGAAAATGTAGGAGGGGCTTTATGCCCCGACGAAAGACGAACGTCAGGGCATAAAGCCCCTCCTGCGAAAAACCGCGACCGCCGGTTCAGGGATACAGCCAGTACTTCTTCGACGCCTGTTGGTAGACCAGCGCGCGGTCGGTCCAGTTCTTGACGAACGCGGCCACGTCCACGCGCATGCCGTCGCGGGCGAGCGCATCGTACCAGGCCGTCGAGCCGACGTGTTTCTGGAACGAGCCCTGGTCCGTGGCGTTCAGGGAGGCGAAGACCTTGGTCGTCGACCATTTCTCCGCCTGCTTGTGCATGTAGAAGCAGAGTTCGGTCGGGTTCCATTTGTCCCAGTCGGTGATCTCGACGTACACGCCCTGTGCGGGCTTGCCGTCGGGGAACCGACCGTCGCGCTTCACGAAGCGCACGCCCGGGATCTTGTACGCCTCCATCGCGGCGATGATCTCCTCCGGCTTCTTCTTCGGGCCCTTCGGGTTCTTGGAGTAGCCGATCGAGTGGAAGACGTAATCCTTGCCGATGCCGGAGAACCAGTCGGTGTTCTGGCAGCCGAGGTTGACCAGCGAGTAGCCCACGGCGGCGTCGAAACTCTGGACCATCGGCGAGGTCGGCACCCATTTGAGGCCGGTGTCGGGCCAGAGCATGGCGCGGTTCCAGCCGCGCATTGGGATGACGGTGAGCTTGCCCTTGGCGCGGACGCGGTCCTTCACCTGCAGGACGCGCGGGGCTTCCTTCGCCATTGTGGCCAGCTCGCCCATGGTCAGGCCGTGGACATACGGGACGCGGAAGGCGCCGACGTCGCTCATCCACTCGGCGTCGAGCGGCGGGCCGCCGACCTTGAGCCCGCCGAGCGGGTTGGGGCGGTCGAGCACGATGACCTCCACGCCGGCCTCGAAGCAGGCCTCCATGGTGTAGCGCATCCAGCTGCTGAACGTGTAGGTGCGGGCGCCGATGTCCTGCAGGTCGATCACCACCGCGTCGAGGCCCTTGAGCTGCGCGGGGGTCGGGCGCTTGTTTTTCCCGTAGAGCGAATAGATCGGCAGGCCGGTGGGCGTGTGGACGAGGTCGCCGAAGTTGGTCGCCGCCTGGATCTGGCCCTCGAGGCCGTGCTCCGGCGCGAACAGGCAGACCAGCTTGGACTGCGGGGCGCGGCGGAGGACGTTGATCGTGCTTTCGCCGCGGCGGTTCACGCCGGCGGCGTGCGTGAGCAGGCCGAGCTTCTTGCCGGCGATGGCCTTGAAACCGTCGGCCTCGAGCACGTCGATGCCGAGCATGACCGGCGGCAGGTTTTCCGGCGGCGGCTCGGGTTTCGGCGCCGGCGGGGCGGCGACGACGGGCGGCGCCGGCCTGGGTGCGGGCTTCGGCGGGCTGCTGCAGCTGGCGAGCAGGCCGAGGAGGGCGAGCAGGGCGGCGGGAAAAAAAGAGGGCGCGAGCGACCGGCGGGTCATCGTCGCAATTTCTGGAAACGCGCGCGCGGCTTGGCGAGGAGAAACGCCCGCGAAACCCAACCCGCCGGCATCTCCCGAATCACCCCCTCACCCCGCTCGCCGCACTCCTCCCGGGGGGAGCAATTTGGTAGTCTATTAAACTACCAGCACGCCAAGCACGGTTGGTAGTTTAATAGACTACCAACGGGTGGGGGGACGGGGAACCGAACCTCCGGGCGGCTGTTTTTCAAAAGATGCGGGTGACGGTTGCGGCCAGGAGCTCGGCGGTGCGCGGCAGCGCTTCGGCCAGGGGCAGGCCGGCGGGAGTGATCGCGTGCCCTTCGATTCCGCCCAGGGCAGGCAGGTCGACGCGGCCGGCGAAGACGTGGACTGGCTTGCCAAGGCGGCGGGCGGCGGCGACGAGTTCACCCGGGCCTTTGCCGCCGAGCGAGGTGGCGTCGAAGCGGCCTTCGCCGGTGATGACGAGGTCCGCGGCGGCCAGCCGGGCCGGCAGGTCGAGCCAGGCCGAGACGAGCGCGGCGCCGGGAACGATCTTCGCGCCAAGGCCGACCATCAGGCCGAACGGCAGGCCGCCCGTCGCGCCGGTGCCGGGCGTTTCGGCGAGGGCGGGGGATTTGCCGCACGCTGCGCAGAGCAACGCCGCCAGGCGGGCCAGACGGGCCTCGAGCTTCGGGATGTCGTCCACGGCCAGGCCTTTTTGCGGGCCGAAGGTCGCGGTGGCGCCTTTTGGTCCGAGCAGGGGATTGGTGACATCGCAGGCGATGAAAATGGGCGGCAGATCCAGGGTGACCGGTTCGATCCGGGCGATGCGCTCCCAAGTGTCGGGCGTGGGCACGGCGACCGGCGTGCCGTTCGCCGCGATGAACTTGAAACCGAGCGCGGCGAGCGCGCCGAGGCCGAGATCGTTCGTCGCGCTGCCGCCGACGCCGAGGAGGATGGCGCCGGCTTTCTTTGCATAGGCGCGGGCGACGAGTTCGCCGGTGCCGCAGGTCGTTGTCTTCCACGGATCGCGTTCGCCGCGCGGGATGAGTTCGATGCCGCTGGCCGAGGCCAGGCCGACGAGCGCGACGCAATTGTTGACCGGCGCGGCGGGCAGCAGCGCCCGGGCCGGCGCCGGGATGCGGTCGCGGTCAATGAAGCCGACGGGCGCCGGGATGCGCCGGCCGCGCGGGCCCGTCACCTCGACCAGCTCGAGCCGGCCCTGCGTGGCGTTGGTCAGCGCCTCGGCGAAGCCCTCGCCGCCGTCGGTGAGCGGGCAGGCATCGAAGGTCCAGCCGGGGTGCTTGGCGCGCAGCGCCGCGACGGTGACGTCGCACGCGGCGCGGGCGGAAAGGGCGTCCTTGAACTTGTCGAAGGCGACGAGGACTCGCATGGGATGGTTTTGGCTGGAGGCGGGACTATCAGTCCCGCGAGTTGACGGCTCCAAAGCTTGCGTCCCGCGGGACTGGTAGTCCCGCCTCCAGCAGCAAGAGGAAGGGTCGGGAGCGCATTCGCTTATTTTTTCTTCCGGCGCTCGACGACGGCCGCGGCGAGTTTCTCCAGCACGGGCACCGTCTGGTCAAACGACAGACACGCGTCCGTGATGCTCTGGCCGTAAACCAGCTTGCCGCCCGGCTCCTGCTTCTGCGCGCCGGCGACGAGGTGGCTTTCGAGCATGACGCCGATGATGGCCTTCGAACCGCCGGCGACCTGCGCGGCGACATCGGCGGCGACCGCGGGCTGCTGGTCGTGCTTCTTGCCGCTGTTGCCGTGGCTGCAATCGACGAGGACGACCGGCAGCGCGCCGGCCTTGGTGAGGAGCGCGACCGAACGCTGCACGTGCAGCGCGTCGTAGTTCGGGCCCGCCGCGCCGCCGCGCAGCACGATGTGGCACTCGGGGTTGCCGGTGGTGGCCAGCACGGCCGGGGCACCCTCGCGGGTGAGCGACGGGAAACAATGGGCGTGGCGTGCGGAGACAATGGCGTCGACCGCCACCTGCAGGTCCCCGTCGGTGCGGTTCTTGAATCCGACCGGCATCGAGAGACCGGAGGCGAGCTCGCGATGGATCTGGCTCTCGGTGGTGCGGGCGCCGATGGCGGCCCACGCGACGAGGTCGGCGTAGTACTGGCCGAGGGTGGTGTCGAGGAACTCGGTGCCGATCGGCAGGCCGGCCTCGCTCACGTCGATCATGAGTTTGCGGGCGAGGCGGAGGCCGGCGTTGACCTGGAAGCTGCCGTCGAGCTTCGGGTCGTTGATCAGGCCCTTCCAGCCGACGGTCGTGCGGGGCTTCTCGAAATAGACGCGCATCACGACCAGCAGGTCCTTCGCGAGGCGGTCGGCCACGGGCTTGAGCTTGCGGGCGTAGTCGAGCGCGGCGGCCGGGTCGTGGATCGAGCACGGGCCGACGATGGTCACGAGGCGGTCGTCGCGGCCCTGCAGGATGTCGCTGATCGCGCGGCGGCCGGCCTGCACCACGGCCGCACCGGACTCGGCCAGCGGCAGGTCCTCCTCAAGGATGGCAGGCGAGAGGAGCGGGCGGGCGGTGCGGATGCGAAGGTCGGAAGTCGGCTGGCGCATGGAGGTCGGACAGGAAAACGGAGCCGGACAGAAAAAGGAAGAAGGAAGAGTTAAGAAGGATGAAAGCCGGTGATCCGGCTTTTACTTCTCAAATCTTCCTTCTGCCTTCTTATTTGCCCGGTACCACCCCTGGAAACAGGTATGCCTGCGCCAGCACCAGCAAGCCCACGAGCGCGGCCAGCGAGAGGCTGTGCCAGAAGACCGAGCGCAGGATCTTCCCTTCCTCGCCGTGCTGGCCGGTGGCGACGCCGGCGACGACGATGCTCTGGGCGTCGACCATCTTGCCCATGACGCCGCCGGTGCTGTTGGCGGCGGCGGCGAGGACCGGCGAGATGCCGACCTGTTGGGCGGTGACCTGCTGCAGGTTGCCGAAGAGGACGTTCGACGCCGTGTCGCTGCCGGTCAGCGCCACGCCGAGCCAGCCGAGCAGCGGCGAGAAGAACGGAAACAACGCACCCGTGCTTGCGAACGCCAGGCCGAGCGTGGAATCGAGGCCGGCGTAGCGCGACGAGAAAGCCAGCGCGAGCATCGTGGAGATCGTCAGCAGCGACAGCCGCAGCCGCCAGACCGTCCGCAGGTACACGCGGCCGAGTGCGACCGGTCCGAGTCCGAGCAGCGCGCCGGAAACGAAGGCGGCGATCAGCGGCGCGGTGCCGGTTGCCGACAATGGGTTGAAGATGAAGACCGCGGCCTCGGCGGTTTCCTTCAGCGCGAGCGGCGGCGCCTTGAGCACGGCCTGGTGGAGGTTGGGCACCGGGATCTTCCATTCGAGATGGCCCGCCAGCAGCGCCTTCGTCGCCGGCAGCGCCCAGATGAACACGATCACCGTCAGGATCAGCCACGGCGCCCACGCGCGGAACAGCTGGCCGGCGGGAATCCGGTCCGCCGCCGGGCCGGCGCCCACCGCCTCGTCGGCGAAACGCCAGGTCGTCTTCGGCTGCCAGAAGCGCAGCAGCAGGAGCAGCGCGCCCATCGACACGAGCGCGCTCGCCGTGTCGACGAGCCACGGCCCGTGGTGGTTGCTGACGAGGAACTGGACCAGGGCGAAGCTCAGGCCGCTCACGAGGCACGCGGGCCAAATCGCGACCATGGCGCGCCAGCCGGCCAGCGCGGCGATGAGCCAGAACGGGATGATCAGGCTGAAGAAGGGCAGCTGGCGGCCGGCCATCGCGCTGAGTTCCTGCAGCGGCAGGCCGGTGACCTGCGCGAGCGAGATGATCGGGATGCCGAGCGAGCCGAACGCCACCGGCGCGGTGTTGCCGATGAGCGCGAGCGACGCCGCCTGCAGCGGGCGGAAGCCGAGGCCGATCAGCATGGCGGCGGAGATCGCCACCGGCGCGCCGAAGCCGGCGGCACCCTCAATGAAGGCGCCGAAGCTGAACGCGATCAGCAGCGTCTGGATGCGGCGGTCGCCCGAGAGTCCGGCCACCGACCGGCGCACGACCTCGAACTGGCCGGTGTCGACCGTGATCTGGTAGAGGAAGACGACGTTGAGCACGATCCAGCCGATCGGCAGCAGGCCGTAGAGCGCGCCGTAGCCTGCGGCGCTGAGCGCCAGCACCGGCGGCATGTGGTAAACGAGGATCGCGGCCGCGAGCACGACGCCCAGGCCGGCCAGCGCGGCGAGATGCGCCCGTACATGGAAGAAGGCCAGCAGCCCGAGCAACACGAGGACCGGCGCGCCCGCGACGAAGGCGGAGGCCGGGAGGCTGTCGAACAGCGGGGTATAGTTTTGCGTCCAGGTCACCGACAGGACGCAGCATGCGCGCGCCCGTCGGGATGGAAAGCGGCGAATGCCTGCGGTCGAACGTTAGGACCAATAAGTTCGCCCGCGCAGTTCGGCCTTACACACCCCGTCGCTGCGCGCCACCCCTCTTGCTAGAGGGGATTCAAGCCCACGCAGTCGAAGTCCCCTCTATGAAGAGGGGTGCCCGAAGGGCGGGGTGTGTTTTCGGTTCGGCATACATTCAACGTCGGGGCATAAAGCCCCGCCCACAACTTTCACCAGCTATTGCCGGAAGTTGGGTCCGATCAGTTCGCGCAGCATCGCCTCCGTCGCCCACGGCGCGCGGCCGGTGTAGCGCGCGAGGAACTCCGCGCCCGCGCCGATCTTCACGCGGTCAGGCGTCCACGCGGGCGAAAGCACGTTGGCCAGCAGCACGTACTTCGCGCCGGGATGCAGGCGCAGCGCCTTCCAGCAGTTGCCGGGAATGGCGACGACGAGCTGCTGGCCGGCGGCGGCATCGCGGCCCAGCGTGATCTTTTCGACGGTGCCGTCGGGATGGAAGATGAAGTAGTCGACCGGACCGCCTTCGAGGAGGAGGTGGGTGTCGTCCGATGCCAGCCAGTGCAGGTAGTTCACGGGTGCCTCGGCGGTGAGCATATAGTAGATGCGGCTTTGCGCCGGGAGGGCGCGGCTGTCCTGCGTGACCGTCTGCGCCGACGAGCCGAGAAAACCGAAGTAACCGGATTCGCCGGGGAGGAATTCCAGCTTGAGCGAGGTCATCAGCTCCTTTGCCCGCGGATCGGACGGCGCCGGCGGCGCGGCGGACAACGACAAGGCGAGGGCGAACAGGAGCAGGGCGGGAAGGAATTTCATGGTGACGCGGCCAGCATGCGGGCGGCGGAATTTTTGTCGACCCTCCGCGCCGGGGCGACACGTTCGGCGCATGTTATCCCTCTGCCAGCACGGTTATGAAGCGCTCCTCGAGCGCGAGCTGGCTGATGCCGGCCTGGTCGTGGCGGGCAAGGGATCGGGTTGGGTGCGGGCGGAGGGTGGGGCGGGGACTCCTTTCCCCGCCGAGGCGGCGACGGCGGGGAGCGGAGTCCCCGCCCTGCCGGATCTGGCGTTCCCGCAGCTCAGCCTGCTGGCGGAGCGCGAGTTCAGCGGCGAGTCGGTCAACGCCCTGGCCCAGCAGCTGGCGGACTTTTTCCTGGAGAGCCTGCGCGGCGAGCGCATCGACGCACCTTGGCCGTGCGTGTTCGCCATGGTGCCGGAGGTCGTCGGCCTCGGCCGGCGCGCCAGCGGCGTGGAGAAGGCGTTTCTCGAGCTGCTGAAGAAGAAGCTCTCGCGCATCGCCAAGCTCGCGCAACCCGACGCCCCGCGCACTGCGGGAAAGGTCCGCGGATTTTTCGTGTTCTTCGCCGACTTCGGCCGCGTGTATGCGTCGCGCGACGCCTGGCTCGGCGGCCAGCGCCGCATGGCCGACGACGACGCGGCGCCGTCACGCTCGTACCTGAAGGTTGAGGAGGCCTACATCGTGCTCGGCCGCGAGCCGCAGGCGGGCGAGACGGCCGTCGACCTCGGGGCGGCGCCCGGGGGGTGGAGCTACAGCGCCGCGAAGCGCGGGGCCAGGGTCATCGCGGTGGACAACGGCCCGCTGAAGGGAGGCGCGCTGAACAACCCGCTGATCGAGCACCGGCTCGAGGATGCCTTCAAATTCGCGCCCCCGGCCGGGCAAAGCTATGACTGGCTCTTCTGTGATCTGGTCGAGGAGCCGCACCACGTGATGCGCAATCTCGTGACGCCGTGGCTGGAGGCCCGCTGGTGCCGGCGTTTTGTCATCAACCTGAAGTTCGGCCACGTCGACTCGATCGCGCTGTTGCGCGAGATCCGCGCCGCCGGTTCGCCGTTCATGCGCCACGCCACCGCGGTGCGCATCCGCCACTTGTATCATGACCGCGAGGAGTTCACGGTGGTGGGAGAAACCCTGCCATGAAGTCCCCGATCCCGAACCGCCCGAAGGAAATCAACGTCTGCGGCTGGCAGTCGGTCTCGATGCTGTTCGAGAAGCATCCGGACGAGGTGCGCCGGCTGTTCTTCGATCCGCCGACCGGCAAGCGCGCGGGCGAATTCTGTTCGCAGCTGGCGCGGGCAAAGAAGGTTTACCGGCAGGTGGAGCCCGCCGAGTTGGAGAAGATCGCCGGCACCGTGCATCACGGTGGCATCGTGGCGGTCATCGGCGAGCGCCCGCTCAGGAAGGTGACGCCCGAGGTGCTCGCGACGTGGGGCCGGACCAAGGCGCCGCTGCTGCTGCTCGATCGCGTGAGCAACGCCAACAACGTCGGCGCCATCGTGCGCACCGCGGCGTTCTTCGGCGTGAACGCGATCATCGTCGCCGACCACCCGGCGCAGGCCCTGCCGGGCGAGGCCGCGTGGCGCGTGGCCGAGGGCGGCATGGAGTTCGTGGATTTCTACCGCGTGCCGGCGCTGCCCGAGCTGTGCACCGCGCTCAAGCGCAGCCATTTTCTCCTCGGCACCAGCCTCGCCGGCCAGCAGCTGTCGCCGTCCGCCGTGAAGGCGCGCGGCCTGCCGCGCCCGCCGGCGATCATCCTCGGCAACGAGGAGAAGGGCATGGCGCCCGCGCTCGTGGCGCTGTGCGACCGGCTGGTGAAGATCCCGGGCGCCGACTCGGTCGAATCGCTCAACGTCTCCGCCGCCGCGGCGGTGATGTGCTGGGAGTTCTTCGGGCGGGGTTAACGCGGGTAGGGGCGCAGACTTGCCGCGCCCATGCGCGCGCAGCGCGAATCCTGGGAAGCCCTGCGGGCTTGGGTGCAGCAAGACTGCACCCCTGCGAATTACTTCCCCAGCCAGCCGGACAAGAACCCGGATGACTTGCCATTTTTCGCCGGCGCGGCGCGGTTCAGCTCCGCCGCCCCCAGCACCGGCTCGTAGTGGCCGTCGCGCTTGTAGAGGATGACGATGTCCTGCATGCCCCACGCCTGCTCGAGGTAGGCGCGCAGGATCAGGTTCGGATAGCGCTGCAGCGTGCGGCCGATCCACTCGGGCGAGGTGACCGCGATGCCGTAGTCGCCGTGGTGCGCCTCGAAATATTTTTCGTAGGCGAAGCCGTCGCGCGCGAAGCTCGCGAGCAGCGCGGCCTTGTCGATGTTCTCGGCCAGGTTCTTCTGCCCGCGCGCCAGCTGGCTGGTGTAGTACCGGCCTTGGGTGGACAGGACGATCACGCCGCAGTCCGCCGTCCACTTCACGAGGCAGTCGAGGGTGTCGAGCCAGCGGTCGTGCGGCAGGTGGGTGAGCAGCGAGCCGACCCAGATCAGGTCGAACTGCTTCCCGAAATCCAGCGTGCGCAGGTCGGGCTGGGAGTAGACCGGGATCGCCGCGAACCGCTGGTGGCAGAAATCCACGCCGCTGCGGTCGAGATCGCACGCGGTGATCTCGGCGTAGTGGTAGTGCGGGCGCAGCCAGCGCAGCACGCGGCCGTGGCCGCACGGCAGGTCGAGGATGCGCGGGTAGTGCGGTTTGTCGCACAGCACGCTCGAGAAATGCACCAGCTCCAGCGCGCGCCGGCCGAGGTCGAAGTACTGCTCCGGGTCCGCCGCCGACACCATGCCGTCCTCGGGCGCGACGGTGCGGTCGATGGGCAGGGCGGAAAAATCGTAGAGCGGTTTCATGCGACGGGCGCCGCCATCAAGCACGGCGGTTTTGCCGCCGTCAACGAGGGAGGCACCCCCCCCGGCCGCAAGTAGTTTAATAGACTACTTGCGCCCGGACGGGAAAAACGAATCCCCGGGGTACATCCACGCAGCCGGCTGGCCTTGGTTTCCCGACCACAAGTAATCCATTAAACTACTTGGGATCGGGGACGTGCACTTGCGTCATGGCGGGTCTGCGCAACCATGGGGCCATGAACACCCCGATCTGGGACGACCGCGACTGGCGGCCGCTGCCGCGCCTGAACGGCCCGGTGCGCGCGGACGTCTGCGTGGTCGGGCTCGGCGGCTCGGGACTCGCGGCGCTGGAGGAGCTGCAGGCGCTGGGCGTCGCCGCCATCGGGCTGGACGCGGGCGAGGTCGGCGGCGGCGCGGCGGGCCGCAACGGCGGCTTCGTGCTCGCGGGGCTGGCGAAGTTTTTCAACGAGACGGTGGCGGAGTTCGGCGAGGAAGCCGCGGCGGCGATCTACCGGCTGACCGCCCGCGAGATCGAGCGCGCGGCGGAGGAGATGCCGGCGGTCGTGCGCCGCACCGGTTCGCTGCGCATCGCCGCCGACGCGGCGGAACTGGCCGACTGCCGGAAACACCTCGCGGCGCTGCGCTACTGCGGCTTCGAGGCCGAGGCCTATGGCGGCCCGGAAGGCGAGGGGCTGCTGCTGCCGACCGACGGCATGATGCAGCCGCTGCACCGGGTGCGCGCGATCGCGCAGCGCCTGCGCCAGCGCGAGGCGCTGCTCTACGAGTCTTCGCCCGTGCGCAAGATCGTGCCGGGTTCGGTCGTGACCGACGGCGGCACGGTGTTCTGTGACACCGTGATCGTCGCGGTCGACGGACGGCTCGAGCAGCTCCTGCCGGAGCTCGCTGGCCGCGTCCGCACCGCGCGCCTGCAGATGCTGGCGACGGCGCCCGCGCCCGAGGTGAGTTTCACGCGGCCGGTCTATTACCGCCATGGCTACGAGTACTGGCAGCAGCTGCCCGACGGTTCGATCGCGCTCGGCGGTTTCCGCGACCACGCGCTCGAGCAGGAGTGGACGACCGAGGCGCAGCCGACGGAGAAGATCCAGGGCCTGCTGGAAAAGTTCCTGCGCGAGCGGCTCAAGGTGCAGGCCGCCATCACGCACCGCTGGGCGGCGTCGGTCGGCTACACGCCCGACGGCCTGCCGATCCTCGAGGAAGTGCGACCCAAGACCTGGGCCGCCGGTGGCTACAACGGCACGGGCAACATCGTCGGCACGCTCAACGCGCGCGCCGCGGCGCGGCTGGCATGCGGCCAGGGCTCGGGCTGGGCGGCGGCGCTGGAGCAGGCGCGGGCGTATCACGCGAAGAAATAGCGCCGCCTTTGGACGAACACACCCCGGCGCTTTGCGCCACCCCTCTTGATAGAGGGGAATCAAACCCACGCTGGCGGAAATCCCCTCTTATCAAGAGGAGTGTCCGGCAGGGCGGGGTGTGTTGGCTGCGTGATTGACAGGAATCGTCCCGCCCGTCACCAATCTCGCCCGTGAATCCTTCCGCCGCCTCCTTCAGCTTTACCTTTGCGGGCTATTTTGCCCCGCAAAACCGAGGCGGCCTGTCCCCACGCAACGTCTGAGCTGAACCCAGACCATTTGCCAAGAGGAGCCGCCCACCCGGGCGGCTTTTTCGTTTTACGCCCATGAAAAACACCCGCACCTCCCGACCCAATGTTCGTATTACGAACATTTGCCCGCGCGCCATCCCGAGCCGTTTGTTCGTAATACGAACATCGGCGCGGGGCGCGGATTCGTCACGTCATCCCGCGCCTGCGGGGTTGATTAACCTGCCGCGTCCGCTTCATGCTGGCCGCCGACTTTCCCCTTTGACCGTCCCCTCGCCATGAAATCCGACCTCAAGCAGGAACTCGCGAAGATCCGCGCCGGCATCGACGCCCTCGACCAGAAGGCCGTCAAGCTGCTCAACTCCCGCCTCAAGCTGGCCCAACGCATCGGCGAGCTGAAGCGCGGCGCCCGCACCCGCATCTATGTCGCCGAGCGCGAGGCCGACGTGCTGCGCCGCGTCGCCGCCGCCAACCAGGGCCCGATCAAGGACGCCGCCCTCCACGCCATCTACCGCGAGATCATGTCCGCCGCCCTCGCGCTGGAGAAGCCGCTCGTCATCGCCTACCTCGGGCCCGAGGCGACCAACACCCACCAGGCCGCGCTCCGCAAATTTGGCGCGAGCGTCGACTACCGCCCGATGCAGGCGCTGGCCGACGTGTTCGCCGCCGTCGAGAAGGGCGAGGCCGACTACGGCGTCGTGCCGATCGAGAACTCCACCGAGGGCTCGGTGCGCGACTCGCTCGACCTGTTTGTCGAAACGCCGCTGAAGATCGTGGCCGAGGTCCAGCTGTCCATCGACCACGCGCTCATCTCGCGGTCCCCGCTCGCCAAGATCAAAAAGGTCTACTCCAAGGACCAGGCCCTCGCGCAGTGCCGCCGCTGGCTGCAGCGCCACCTGCCGCACGCGCAGCTCATCGACATCGACAGCACCGCACTCGGCGTGCAGCACGCCGCGAAGGAGAAGGGCGCGGCCGCCGTCGCGCCGCCGCTCGCCGCCGAGCGCTACGGCGTGCCGATCCAGGCGGGCCACATCCAGGACCAGAAGAACAACACCTCGCGCTTCGGCATCCTCGGCCGCGAACCGTCCGGCCCGTCCGGCAAGGGCCACGACAAGACGAGCCTGCTCGTCTCGCTCCGCCACGAGCCCGGCTCGCTGCTCCGCGCGCTGCAGCCGTTCGACCAGCGCAAGCTGAACCTCACGCGCATCGAGTCGCGCCCGAGCCGCCTGCGCCCGTGGGACTACATCTTCTTCCTCGACGTCGCGGGCCACTACGAGGACCCGGCGATGCAGGCCGCCCTCAAGGCGCTGCACCGCCAGTGCCCGCTCGTGAAGTGGCTGGGCAGCTATCCGGTCGCGAAGCGCGCCTGACGTCACCGTGGCCGCGCCGCTGAAGATCCTCTTCGTCACCCCGGAGGTCGAGCCGTTCGTCAAGGTCGGCGGCCTGGCCGACATGACCGGCGCGCTGCCGTCGGACCTGGCCGCGCTCGGCCACGACGTCCGCGTCGTGTGCCCCGCCTACGGCTCGGTGCGCCGCCTCGGCGAGTGGCGCGCGCTGCCGGAGCCGCTCGGCGTGGACGTCGGGACGGAAACCCAGTGGGCGCGCACCTGGGAAACGGTGCTGCCGGGCTCGCGCGTGCCGGCGTATTTCCTCGAGAACCACGAGCACTTCGCGCGGCCCGAGGTCTACACCGGCCCGTGGGGCGCGCATGGCGACAACGACCGGCGCTTCGCGTTTTTCTGCCGCGGCGCGCTGACGCTCTGCCAGCAGCTCGACTGGATCCCGGATGTCATCCACTGCCACGACTGGACGACCGGCCTCGTGCCGCTGCTGTTGAACACCCTCCTGCGCGACACGCCGCTCGGGCGCGCCGCGACGGTGTTCAGCATCCACAACCTCGAGTACCAGGGTTACGTGCCGTCGCGCGTGATCGAGTTCGCGCGGCTGCCGGCGGAAGAGTTCCGGCGCGACGAACTGGAGCGCGGCGGCATGGTCAACCTGATGAAGACCGGGCTGTGCCATGCGACGAAGCTGTCGACCGTCAGCCCGACCTACGCGCAGGAGATCAAGACCCCGGCGGGCGGCTTCGGCCTCGACGGCCTGCTGCGCTTTCGCGGCGGCGACCTCACGGGCATCCTCAACGGCATCGACGACCAGTCGTGGGACCCGGCGCGCGACCAGGCGCTGCCGGTGAATTATTCCGCGGCGAACCTCACCGGCAAGGCGGTGTGCAAGGCCCGCCTGCAGGAACATTTCGGCCTGGAGCAGGATCCGCGCGTGCCGGTGTTCGGCGTGGTGTCACGCCTCGCCGCGCAGAAGGGCCTCGACCTGCTGGCCGAGACGCTGCCCTGGATGATGGAGCGGCTGAAGGTGCAGCTGGTGCTGCTCGGCAACGGCGATGCCGGCCTCGAGGGCGCATTCCGCCACGCGGCCGACCGCTGGCGCGGGCGCTGCGGCGTGCGGATCGGCTTCGATGGCAAGCTCGCGCGGCTCATCCAGGCCGGCGGCGATTTCTTCCTCATGCCCAGCCGCACCGAGCCGTGCGGCCTGACGCAGATGTACGCGATGCGCTACGGCACCCTGCCGGTCGTGCGCGCGACCGGGGGCCTGATCGACACGGTGCAGAACTACGCCGAAGGCCAGTCCACCGGCACGGGCTTCGTGTTCCACGATCCCACGCCGGGCGCGCTCGGCAACACCATCGGCTGGGCCTGCGCCACCTATTACGACCGCCCGCAGGAAATGGCGGCCTTGCAGCAGCGCGCGATGGCCCGGGACTTCTCGTGGCGCGCCAGCGCCCCAAAATACGTGGAACTTTACCGCTGGGCGGTCCAGCAGCGCACGGGTTGACGCCGGCCAATACCGGGGTTTGTGTAGCTGCCGTAACTTCCCTCCGACTGATCCGTCACTGAACGGGTCGCCCACCAAGGCCTCGCTTCCTCCCCATGGTTCCTGTCCAGCTCTCCCCCTTCCGCCGCGCCGGCGCCGCCCTTTTCCTGGCGGGCCTGTCCGTGACCGGGCTGGTGGCGGCCGACTGGAGCGACCTGATGGCCAAGTCGCCTTTCGGCCAGGCGGCGGCCGGTCCGGGCGACCAGGCACCGACCGAATTGGAATTCCGCGGCATGGTCGTCGAGGGCAGCACCCGCCTGGTCAACCTGTACGATCCCGCGGCCAAGACGTCGCGCTGGGTTCCGGTCAATGCGACGACCCAGGGCCTGCAGGTGATGGATTTCGACGCCCGCACCAACCAGGTGAAGGTGGTGCGCGACGGCCGCGCCCTCACGCTCCCGCTCAAGCAGGCCCATGTGGCGCTGCTCCAGGCGGCGCCGGCGCCCGTGGGTCCGGCGATGAACGGCCCCGCCGGCCCCGACGACAACGCCGACGCGGCCACGCGCGAGGAGCGCCGCGCCGAGTTCCGCAAGCGCATGCGCGAGCGCATGGAAAACGGCGGGCCGCCGCCGGGCCCCGAGGAAATCCCCGCGGAGGTCCGCGCCATCCGCGAGGAAATCCGCCGCCGCCGCGCGCTTCGCGACGGCACGCCGCCGCCCGCCGCCCCGGCTCCCGCTCCCGCCGGCCCGACTTCCCACCCGTGAAGCCCTTCTCCACCTTTCCCCGCCGCGCGACCCGCGCGTTCACCCTGCTCGAAATCCTGGTCGTGCTCGCGATCATCGGCCTGCTCGTCGGCCTGGTCGTGAGCAACACCGACAAGATCTTCGGCCAGAGCCAGGAGGCGGTGGCCCGCCTCTTCGTCCGCGATTCCATGAAGACGCCCCTCGTGCGGTACCGCATCGACCTGGGCGACTACCCGTCGACGACCGAGGGCCTGGCCGCCCTCGTGGCTGCGCCCAACGGCGGCAACGACAAGTGGCGCGGGCCGTATCTCGACGTTACCGGTGGCAAGCTGCCGGCCGACCCGTGGGGCCAGCCCTATGAATACCGCTATCCCGGCGTGAAGAACCCGGGCGGTTACGACCTTTATTCGCGCGGACCCGACAAGACGGCGGACACCGCCGACGACATCGGCAACTGGTGATGCGGTGCCGCCGGCCCAGCGCGGCGGGGTTCACCCTGCTGGAAATCCTGATGGTGCTGGCGCTGATGGGGCTGGTGACCGCGCTGCTGATCGGCAGCGGCGGGATGCGCCTCGCGATCCAGGATGACCCGGAGGACACCGCGCTCGCCGCCATCGCCCGCGCGCGCAACGAGGCGGTGCTCACCGGACGGACGCTCGAACTCCGCCACGACGAAAAGGCGCGCACGCTCGACTGGGGCGCCGGCCACCTGGCGCTGGGGGACACGAATGACGTCCGCCTGCTCGCCCCCGCCACGCAGTCCGCGGTGCTCGTCGCCGGCCGGGCCTTGGAACAGGAGCTGCCGCGCGTGCGCTTCTACGCCGACGGCACCTGCGACCCGTTCCGGCTCGAGATTGTCCGCGGGGAAAGCCAGCCCAGCCGGATCCTGGCCATCGACCCGTGGACCTGCGTGCCGCTCGCGCAGGGCGTGGAGGCCGTGCGATGAACGGTCCCCGGCCATCGTCCCGGCGCGCGGCGTTCACCCTCATCGAGGTGATCGCGGCGCTCGCGATCTTTGCCCTCGCGGGCATGGCGCTGGCCGGCGCCTACCTGAACATCATCGAGACGCAGCAGGCCGCGCACCGCCGCGATGCCGATGCGCCGGACCTGCGCTTCATCCGCGCGGCGCTCGCGGCGGAACCCGCGCTCGAAAAGGCCACGGCGTGGAACGAGCTGCCGCTGCCCGACGACCGCCGCGCCCGCTGGCGCGCCACGATCACGCCCACGGCGCTCGCCGACGTTTTCGACGTGGCATTGGAAACCGAGCTGTTCGATCGCAACGGCCGCGTCCAGCCGTCCCCGACGCAGAACCTGCGGCTGCTGCGCCCGACGTGGTCCAAGCCCGCGGAGCGCGAGGCGCTCCGCACCGCGGCCCGGAGCCGCCTGGCGAAGAGGGTCATGCCATGAGGATGCCCCGCCGCCGTTCTGCGTCCGGTTTCACCCTGATCGAGGTGTTGCTGGCGCTCGCGCTCTTCGCCGGCCTGCTGCTGGCGATGAACCAGTTTGTCTTCGCGATCACCGATGCGTGGGCGCACAGCCAGGACCGCCTGGTTTTCGCCCGGCATGCGCGGGCCGTCACGGAGCACGTCGAGGACCTGCTGGCCGGGTCGGCCGACCGCGCCCGGGCGAGCAACAGCCCGACGGTCGCGCCGGCTTTCGCCGAGGTCCGGCTGCCCCAGGGGGCGGGCACCGCGCCGCTGCTGACCTTCGACCTGCCGCAGGGCGACCGGCTGTTCACGTGGCCGGCCGCGCCGCTCCCCGAAGTCTGGTGCGCGCTGGGTTGGAACGCCGACGAGGGCCTCGTGCTGTACTGGAAGTCCCGGCTGGAGGAGGATTTCGCCACGGCGGATCCGCGGCACGTGACGCTGTCGCCGTTCGTCACGTCCGTCAGTTACGACTATTACGACGACCAGGCCGGCACGTGGTCGGAAAAAACCGAGCCCCAGGCCGGCGACAACGGCACCTACCTCGCGCCGCGGCGGCTGCGCCTGCATTTCGCGCGCGGCGGGCAGCAGATCGAGGAAGTGGTGTGGCTGCCGGCGGCAACCGTGGAGGGCGTCGCGCTCGACTGACCATGCGCCGCATGTTCCACCGCCGTTCCCCCGCGTCGCGCGGCTCCGTCATCGTGCTCGTGCTGGTGACGCTCGTCTTCGCCGCGCTGCTGCTGACCCGGCTCATCGAAACCGGCAGCTCCGACCTGCTCGTGGCCATGCGGCGGGCCGACCGGGCGCGGCTGCACGACGATGCCCATGCGGCGCTCGAGACCGTGCTCGGCGTGCTGATGGACTTCCGCACGGTGGATGGCGGGCTCAACACGCCGGCCCAGGGCTGGGCCGACCCGCTGGCCTATGCCGGCTACCAGCCGCGGGCGGGCGTGCGCTGCGAGGTGAGTTTCGAGGACGAGAGCGGGAAGCTGTCGCTGCCGCGGCTCACCCCGGACACGCTGGCGGCCCTGTTCACCCAGCTGGGGCTGGCGCCGGCGGACGCGACGCGCGTGGCCGACGCCATGGCGGTGTGGACGCGCAGCGGCTTCCTCCCGCCGGATTCCAGCTACGGCGCCGCGGCGTATGCGCGCGGCGAGCTGCCGGCCACGCCGCCGCTGCGCTCGCTCCGTTCGTTCGACGAGCTGCAAAACATCCTCGTCGCGCGGGATTTTTTCTACGACCGCGACGGCCGGCCGACGCCGTTGTTCGCCTCGTTCCAGGAATGCGTTTCGCTCTACCGTTTCGGGACCACCAACCTCAACAGCGCGCCCGACCGGGTGCTGCTGGCGGAAGGCTGGGACACTTCCCAGGCCGGGGCGATGCGCACCTATCTGGCGACCGCCGGCAGCACGCCGCATTATTTCCGCTCGGTGGCCGAGGCGCGGCGGCAGGCCGGCAATCCCGCGATGCGCGGCTTCGGCGTGCAGGTCCAGCTGCTGCGGATCAACGTCGTGGCCTACCAGGGCGCCGCGCGGGTGAAGCTCTCCGCGCTCGTGACCTGGTCCGGGCAGGCCACGCTGCCGCCGCCGGTGACCGCCGACGGCGGGACGGCGGCCAACCAGCAGACCGCCGCCACGCGGGCGCGGGGCGCGACCCCCGTGACCGAGGCAACGGGGATATTGCATTACCCGTTCACGGTGTTGGAATTGGTTGAAACCAGCCTCCCGGATTCCCCGTCTCAGCCCGATGTCCCTTCTGCCTGACTTCGCCTTGCGCCCGCCGGTGAAGGTGCTTTTCGCACCTTCCGACCGGTTTTTCCTGCGCGTCGTGCCGCTGGCGGCGGGCAGCTCCGTGGCCGCGCAGGCCGAGCTCGCCCTCGAGGGACTCGCGCCGTTTCCGCCGGCGCAACTTTACTGGGGCTGCCGGGTCGCGCCGGGAGGAAAGACCGCGCTGGTCTACGCGGCGCATCGCCGCCGGTTTACCGCGGAGGAAACCGCCGCCTGGGCGGACGCCGACCTGGTCGTGCCCGACCTGCTGGCTTTGCTTGGATCGGATCCCGCCGGCGCGGCACTGCGCCTGGCGCGGTCGGACTCGCGCCTGCTCGGCGTGGCGTGGTCGGGGGATGGCGCCGGCCCGGTGGCGGCGCAGGCTCGCGGGGCGGGAGAGGAGACAGGGGATTTTGTCACGTCACTGGCGGCGCGCGCCGGCCTCAAGGAGGCGCCGGCCGCGGCCTGGCTGGCCGGCACGCCTGCCGCGCGGCGCGAGGGCGCGGAGCTGGTGCTGGAATTCCTCGATGTCGCCGGCACGGCGGTGGTCCGCACGGCGGTGCCGGCGGAGACGCGCGAACTGCTCGACGTGCGCGACCGCGCGTTCCTGGCGGAGCGCCGCCGGCAGCGCGGGCGCTCGGACCTGGTCTGGCGCGCGCTGCTCGCCGGCCTCGGCCTCGCCGGGGTGGCGGGGTTGTGCGCGCTCGGGGCCGTGGCCTTCGCGCAGGCCGCGCGGCTGCAGCGCGCCGGCAATGCCGCGCGCGAGCCGCTGGTGGCGCACCTGGCCACCATGCACAGCCTGGCCAGCAAGCTGGACGAGCTGACGGGACGCCGGCTGCGGTTCTTCGAGATGGTCGACACCGTGAACCGGCCGCGCCCGACCTCCATCGTCTTCACGCGCGTCGCGACCCACGGCCGCACCGGGCTCGAGGTCGAGGCGCAGACCAAGGAGGCGTCGGATATCGGCGCCTACGAAGCCGCGCTGCGCAAGCTGCCCGGGCTCGAGCACGTCGAGACGCGCGATGTGCGGTCCCGGGAGGGGCTGACCACCTTCGGGCTGGTGACGGATTTCCGGCCGGAGCCGGCCAAGGGAGGAACCCCATGAGGGCGTGGTTCAACGGCCGCAGCCGCCGCGAGCAGCTGCTTGTCACCCTTTTCGTTTTGCTCGGCGCCGGCATCGCCTTCACGTCCGCGGCGCGACGGCTGCGCGCCGAGGTCGCGGCGTGGCGTTCGGCCCGGCTGGAGCAGACCGCGCAACAGCTCTGGCTGGACCGGCGCGAAGAGATCGAGCGGCGCGCCGCGTCCGCGGTGAGCAACCTCGATCCGTCCCGCACGTACGATGCGACCGGCCTGGCGGCGACGATCACCCGCCTCGCCAGCAGCGCGGGGCTTTCCCCCGCGGTCGATCCGGCGGTCACGCAGCGCACGCCGCAGTTTGCCTACCATACGGCGCGGGTGACGTTCCGCCGGGCGAGCCTGCCGGCGCTGCTGCGTTTCTATGACGACCTGGCCCGCGAGGCGCCGTACCTGAACCTCGAGCAGGTGGCCGTGCTGTCCGATCGCGCGCCGGGCGTGGTGAACGTCACGGCGGAGATTTCAGCGACGCAGGTCATCCGGCCCTGAGCGTTGGGCGAAAAAAAACGCCGGAGCCCGCAGGCCCCGGCGTCGGGAAGGGAGAACTCAGGCGGTCTTGCGTCCGCCGGTGAAGCGGCGGAGCGCGGCGAGACCGCCGAGGATGACGATGAATTCAAGGCTGGGAGCGCCGCCACCGCCGCCGCCACCACTGCTGCCGCTGCCGGAGCCCGAGCTGCCCGAACCGGAGCCGGAGGAGCTGGTCGGCAGCGGGACGGTGGACACCAGGTTGCCGGTGGCGTTGAAGGTCACGGCACGCAGGATGGAGTTGCCGGTGTCGGCGACGAGGATCGTGGTGCTGGTCACAAGGGTCACGCCCTTGGGCTGGTTGAACAGCGCGTTCCCGCCGGTGCCGCTGCGGTTGCCGGAGATGCCGGGGATGCCCGCGGCGGTGGAGACGAGGCCGCCGAAGGTGACGCGGCGGATGGCGTTGTTGCCGGTGTCGGCAACGAGGATGCTGCCGAGCGTCGGGTTGATGGCGACGCCGTAGGGCAGGTTGAACAGGGCGAATTCACCCTGACCGTCGAAGGAACCGCTGATCCCCGGCGAACCGGCAAGCGTGGTCACGCCGCCCGCCGGGTCGGTGGCCGTGCTGGTGGTCGCCGTCACGCCGGTGGCGGAGCCGGTGCTGATGTCGAGGACGGCCGGGACGGAGTCGTCCGCCGCCGAGACGTAAGTGAGGATGATGACGTTGGCGGAGCTGGAGGCCGTGTAGCGCGCGGTCACCGTGGTGTTGGCGTTCAGGGCGGTGACGACCTTGTTGGCCCAGACGCTGTCGATATCGCCCGCGGCGACCGCGACGTCGAGGCTCAGCGAGCCGCCGGACAGGCCGGGGTCGGTGATGGTGACCTTGACGTTGCCGGCGTTGACGATGTCGCCGCTGATGGTGTTGCTGATGCGGCGCTTCACGATCGAGATGATGCGGATCGTGTTGTTGTTCGTGTCGGCGACCGCGACATAGCTGCCGGAGTAGGCGGAGATGCCGGTCGGGTAGTTGAAGCGTGCGTCGCGGGCGGCGCCGTTGGCGTCGCCGGTCACGCCCGGTGAACCGGCGTGGGTGGTGACGGTGCCGTCCGGCCGGATCTTGCGGATCGTGGCGTTGACGGTGTCGGTCACATAGAGGTCGGAAGTGGCGCCGTCGAAGGCGATGCCGTAGGGCAGGCCGAAGCGGGCGGCGGTGCCGACGCCGTCGGTCGAGCCGCTGCTGCCGGCGGTGCCGGCGAAGGTCGTGACGGTGGCGTCGCTGGCGATCTTGCGGATCGTGAAGTTGCCGGAGTCGGCGACCCAGAGGTTCAGGGAGCCGTCGATGGCGATGCCGGTCGGGTTGTTGAACCGGGCGGCGGTGCCCTTGCCATCGGTGGAGCCGCTGCTGCCGACGGCGCCCGCGAAGACGGTGATGATGCCGTCGGTGCCGATCTTGCGGATGCACTGGTTGGCGGTGTCGCAGATGTAGATGTTGCCGCTGGCGTCGAGGACGGTGCCGACGGGCTGGAGGAGGACGCCGACGCCGACGGTGCCGTCACCGCTCGAGCCGCCGGAGCCGCTGCCGCCCGAGCCGGAGCCCGAACCGCCGCCGGAGCCGTCGCCACCCGAGCCCGAGCCGCCGCCCGAGCCGGAACCGCCGCCGCCGGAGCCGGAGCCGCCGCCGGAGCCGCCGGGCAGCGTGCCGAGGCGGATCGTGTTGTTGTTGTGGTCGGCGATGTAGAGGTTGCCGGTGGAGTCGACGGCCACGTCGGTCGGGGAATTGAAGCGGGCGGCGGCGCCGACGCCGTCGGTCGAGCCCGCGCTGCCCGCGGTGCCGCCGATCGTCGTCACGACGCCGGCCGGGGTCATCTTGCGCAGGGTGTTGTTGTTGGAATCGGCGATGTAGAGGTTGCCGGCGGAATCGAGGCCCAGGCCGCCGGGCGCATTGAAGCGCGCGACATTGCCCGAGCCATCGGCCGCGCCCGCGGAACCGGAGGTGCCGGCGAGCGTGCTGACCAGGCCGCCGGGGGCGATGCGGCGGATGCTGCTGTTGCCGGAGTCGGCGACGTAGAGGACGCCGCCGCCATCGATGACGATGTCGCGCGGGTAGCTGAAGCGCGCCGCGCCGCCCACGCCGTCGGCGGAGCCCGCGACGCCGGCCGAGCCGGCCAGCGTGGAGACGATACCCGCCGGCGTGACCTTGCGGATCACGTGGTTGGCATAGTCGGCAACATACATGTTGCCCGCGGAGTCGACGGCCACGCCGCTCGGGAAGTTGAACTTGGCGGTGGCGGGGTCGCCGTCGGCATAACCGGCGTCGAGGCCGGCGATGGTGGTGACGACGCCGGCCGGGGTGATCTTGCGGATGCCGTGGTTGCCGGAGTCGGCGACGTAGACATTGCCCGCGGAGTCGGTGGCGAGGCCGGCGGGGGAACCGAAGCCGGAGTTCTTGCCGGTGCCGTCGGCGTTGCCGGCCGAGATGCCGTTGCCGGCGAAGAGGGTCGTCGCGCCGCCGGCGGACACCTTGCGGATGCTGTGGTTGAGGGTGTCGCTGAAATAGACGTTGCCCGTGCCATCGACGGCAATGCCGGTCGGGCTGTGGAGGAGCACGGGGTTGAGGTTGGAGCCGGTGCCATCCTGTGCGCCCGTCTGGCCGCCGGAGCCGGCGATCGTGACGAGGCTGCCGTCGGGGTTGATGCGGCGGATGAGCTGGTTCTGGTAGTCGCAGACGTAGATGTTGCCGTTGCCATCCACCGCGAGGCCCGTCGGGTGGTCCAGGCGGGCGTCGGCGTTGGCGCCGTCGACGCGGCCGGCGACGCCGGAGGCGCCGATGACGGTCGTGACCACGCCCGCCTTGGTGACGCGGCGGACCGCGTTGTTGTTCTCGTCGGCGACGAGGAGGTTGCCCGACTTGTCGAAGACGAGGCTGTTCGGGAAGCTGAAGCGGGCGGCGGTACCGGTGCCATCGACCAGGCCGAAGGTGCCGGCGGTGCCGGCGAGGGTGGTGACGACGCCGGCGGAGGTGACCTTGCGGATGAGGTTGTTGCCGGTATCGGCGACGTAGAGGGTGCCGTCGCTGTCGACGGCCACGCCGCGCGGCGTGTCGAAGAGGGCGGCGGAGCCCGTGCCATCGACGGCGCCCGCGATGCCGGCGGTGCCGGCGAGGGTGGTGACGACGCCGGCGGAGGTGATCTTGCGGATGACGTTGTTGCCGGCGTCGGCGACGTAGAGGTTGCCGGAGGAATCGATCGCCAGCTGGCTGGGATTGCGGAACGCCGCCACGCTGCCGGTGCCGTCCTTGTAACCGGTGGTGCCGGCGGTGCCCGCCAGGGTGCTCACGACGCCGGCGGAGGTGATCTTGCGGATCGTCGCCCCGCTGTAGTCGGCGACGTAGAGGTTGCCCGCGCTGTCGAAGACGGGGCCGTGCGGGCGGTTGAGGCTTGCGACCGGGTCGCTGGTGGCGGAGCCGTCGACGCCGCCGAAGCGGCCGGCGGTGCCGAAGAAGGTCGTGACGACGCCGGCGGGGGTGACCTTGCGGATCACGGAGTTTTCGGCGTCGGCAACGTACAGGTTGCCGTCGCCGCCCAGCGCGAGTTCGAAGGGATAGTTGAACGTCGCGGCGTTCACGTTGCCGTTCTGGCCGTCGAGACTGCCGGTCTTGCCCGGAATGCCCGCGAGGGTGCTGAAGGTGTAGTCCTGGGCCTGGGCGGCGCCGGCGAGGAGCAGGGAGGCGCAAAGGAGCCAGGGTTTCAAGAGGCGGCCCGGACGGCGGGCGGCACGCTGCGAATCAAGGGGGCGAAGGGAGGCAGGCAATGGAATCATTGGATGGAACAGAACCCACTGATGACGGCGTGCAGGCGGAAATGTTGCATCCGGGCCCAACATTTATGGCACGCTTCGGGGCACTGGTTGGCAAGTAAGCCGCCAAATCCCCGGGCGGGGCAAGCGGAATTTACAACCGGAACCCGGCGCTGACTTGCAACAAGGCCGAGACGATGGCGTAGGCCAGGAAAGCGACGAAACTGAAGGTAAAGGTGAGCACCACGCCGGAGCTCACCCGCACCGCCAGCTCGAGGCGGCGGGAGAGGGCCTTCCGGGAGGAGCGTGCGATCTCGCGCAGGCTGGGGGCGAGGTGGCCGGTCTGTTCGCCGACCGCCAGGCGGTCAAGCACCAGCGGGGGGGCCAGGTTGGTGCGGGCGAGGGCGGCGCTGAGGCTGCTGCCCTCCATGACCCGGTCGGCGGCTTCATGGACCAGTTCCTGGACGCGGGTGTTTTCGAGGCCGCGCTCGCCGAGGCGGAGGGCTTCCGCGGTGGTGATGCCGTTCTCGATCAGCAGGGCGAGCGTGTGGGTGAAGCTGAACAGGGCGGATTGCACCACGAAGTCGCGGATCACCGGCAGGCGCAGCAGCCACGCGTCGGACTCGCGCCGGCCCGCCGGCGTCCGGCGCCAGCGCAGGAACATCACGGTCCCGGCCGCGCCCGCGACGAGCAGGATGGGCCCGGCGTAGAAGAGAAAATGGGCGCCGCCGACCAGCATCTGCGCGGCGAAGGGCAGCGTGCGACCCTGCGAAGTGAGGATCGCGAGCAGGCGCGGCACGAGGTAGAACAGCAGGAAAAGCGCGAGGCCGGTGCTCATCACGCAGATGAACGCCGGGTAGGCGAGCGATGCGGCGAACTTCTGGCGCAGCTCGCGCTGTTCCGTGAGGTGGTCGATCAGGCGCTCCAGCACCTCGCGCAGGTTGCCGGTGGCTTCGCCGGCGGCGATGAGGCTCACGGTCTGGCGGTCGAAGACCGCCGGGTGCGCGGCCATGGCCTGCGACAGGGTGAGGCCTTCGCCGAGGCGGCCCCAGAGCGCGGCGCAGAGCGCGCGCAGGCCGGGATCCTGCAGGCGCCGGCTGAGCAGGCGCAGCGCCTCGCCCGCGGACATGCCCGAGTTGACCAGCTCGGCGAGCGCCTCGAGGAAGGGCAGGCGCAGGCGCGCGGTCAGGCGCGGCGCGCGCGCGGGGTCGCCGGTGACGAGGCCCGGGCCGGGATTCGCCGCGCCCGCTTCGTCGTCGAGCTGCACCACCTGCAGGCCGCGCGCCTGCAGCACGTGCAGCGCCGCGCGGCGGGAAAGCGCGTCGATCGTGCCGGCGGCGGGGACATCCTGCCCGGCGGCGCGGGCGATGTAGGCGTAGCGCGGCATGGCGTCACTCGCCCGAGGCGCTGATCGTGCGCAACAGCTCGGGCAGCGTGGTCTGGCCGGATTTCACCCGGTCCCAGCCGGACTGCTGCAGCGTGCGCATGCCGTGCGTGCGCGCGAGCGTGGCCAGCGCCTTGGTGGATTCGCGCCGGAGAATGAGGTCGTGCAGCGGCTTGGGGGTCAGGATCTCGAAGAGGCCGATGCGCCCGCGGAAGCCGGTCTGGCGGCAGGCGCGGCAGCCCACGGCCACGGGGAGCGTCGCGACGCCGTCGGCCTCGCCGGGCGGCAGCTGCAGCGTGGCGAGCGCCGCGTCCAGCGCGCCGCGGTCGGCGGGCTCGCGCCGCGCGCAATCGGGACACAGGCGGCGCACGAGGCGCTGGGCGATGACGAGTTCGACGGCCGACGCCACGAGGAAGGGCTCGATGCCCATGTCGGTGAGCCGCGTCAGCGCACCGGGCGCATCGTTGGTGTGCAGCGTGGAGAAAACGAGGTGGCCGGTGAGCGAGGCGCGGATGGCGATCTCGGCGGTGTCGCGGTCGCGGATTTCGCCGACCATGATGACGTCGGGGTCCTGGCGCAGGACGTGGCGGAGCGCGCTGGCGAAGCTCAGGCCGATCTCGGGGCGCACCTGCATCTGGTTCGCGCCGGGCAGCTCGTACTCGATCGGGTCCTCGATCGTGACGATGCGCAGCTCGGGCGAGTTGAGGTGGCGGAGGAACGCGTTCAGCGAGGTCGACTTGCCGGAGCCGGTCGGGCCGGTGACGAGGATGATGCCGTGCGGGTAGTCGAGCACCTTGGTGATCAGCGCCTGCTCCGGCGCGGTCAGGCCGATGCCGTCCATGGTGTAGGCCATCTTGCGCTGGTTCAGGAGGCGCAGGCTGACGCTCTCGGCGTAGATCGTGGGGATGGTCGAGACGCGGATGTCGAGCGCGGTGCCGTTGCGGCGGAAGTCGATGCGGCCGTCCTGCGGCAGGCGGCGCTCGGAGATGTTGAGGCGCGCCATGATCTTGAGGCGCGAGATGATGGCGTCCTGGAAGCGCAGCAGGTTTTCCGGCAGCGGCACGGGCACGAGGAGGCCGTCGATGCGGTAGCGGATGGCGAGCTCGCCCTCCTGCGGTTCGAAATGGATGTCGGTCGCGTTCTCGGCGATGGCCTGCTCGATGACCTCGGTGACGAAGCGCACGACGGCCGCGTCGGCGTCGACCTCGGGCTCCGCCTCGGCGCCGGCGGCGAGGATCGCGTCGGCGGAGTCGTCATCGAGGCTGCCCGCGCCGATGCCGTAGTTTTCCTTGATCAGTTCCTGCACGCGGTCGGCGGGCGCGAGGTGCCAGCGGGGCTGCGCGGGCGTGAAGGTGGCGATCCAGTCGGCGACGACGCTGTCGGGCGGCCACGGCGTGGCGAGCGCGAGGCCGGCGGGCGCGCCCGGGGGCGGGACGATGGGAATGACCTGGTACTCGTGGGCGAGGCGCGCGGGGAGGAGCCGCAGGGCCTCGCGGTCGACCGCCGGGGCCTCGACCAGCGGCAGCCGCAGGAGGCGGGCGAGGTTCTCGAGGGCCTGGTTTTCGGGCTGGCCCAGGCCGGCGGCGAGCAGGGCGGGGCGCTTCTCGCGCACGCTCTCGCGCAGGGCCTTGAGCGCAGGTTCGCCCAGGCGGCTCGCGAGTTCGGCGGGCAGGCTGTCGTCGCTCATGGCCGGGTCAGGACTTGCCGGCCGAGAGGACCGCCTCGACATCCTTGCGCTGCGGGCTTTTTTCGAGCCGGCGCATGGCCTCCGCATTGTCGGCGGGGGTGTTGGTCAGGACGTACGGGCGGAGAAAGAACACCAGTTCGGTGCGGCTGTCGGTGCGCGCGCGCTTGCCGAGCAGGTCGCCGATCAGCGGGATGCCGCCGAGGCGCGTGGTGGTGTGGTTGGTCGACTTCCGCTGCAGGCCGCCGAGCACGATGATCTCGCCGCTCTTGGCGCTGATGAAGGTGTCGGTGGTGCGCGAACCGACGACGGGCTGCGAATTGCCGTCGAGGAGCACGTCGCCGAGGATGTCCTCGACCTTCTGCTTCACCTCCATCTGCACGGAGCCGTCCTGGCCGATGAGCGGCTTCACGGTGAGCGTGATGCCGATTTCCTGCTGGCTGACGGTGGTGGAGTAGCCGTTGCCGACGGTGCCGCCCGTGTTGCCGGTGTTGAGGTAGCTGGAGATGACCGGGCGCTTCTCGCCGACGAAGAGCGTGGCCTCCTTGTTGTGGGTGGTGACGATCGTCGGGACGGAAAGGATGTTGAGCGCCGACTTGCGCGGCGTGGTGGTGAGGGCGAGCGTCGCGGCGAGGCTGCGCGCGCCCGTCGTGGGATCGAACAGGGTGCCCTTGCTCACGTCGAGGCCGTCGGCGGAGCCGGAGAAGCCCACGACCTTGTCGGCCTGGATGGTGAGCCCGAGCGTCTCGAGGCCGGTGGAGGCGTCGTCCCCCAGCGTGACCTCGGCGATGACGACCTCGATGCGGACCTGGGCGAGGAGCACGTCGAGCTGGTTGACGATCTCCTTCACGAGGCGGAGGTCGTCGAAGGTGCCGGAGACGACGAGCGAGTTGCTGCGGTCGTCGGCGACGACGGTGAGGATCTCGCTGAACTGCTGGGAGGCCTCGGTGATGGCCGTGGGCAGGGCGGCGACGGGGGCGGGCGCCGGTGCGCCCTCGGGGCGGTTGCCGGCGGCGACCGGGCGGGCGACGGCGGTGCGCGCGGCCTGCTGGGTGGCGGTCTGCGTGGTGCCGGTGCGGGCGTTGGCGCTGTTCTGGCCCGTGATCAGGGTGCTGAGCAGCGTGGCGACATCGGTGGCGCTGGCGTGCTTGAGGGGCAGGACCTCCTGGCGGGCGCTCGATTCGCCGGGCACGTCGAGCTTGGACACGAGCTCGTCGAAGAACGGCTGCTGCCGCGGGTCGGAGATGAGGATGATCTGGTTGGTGCGGTCGTCGGCCTGGTAGGTGGTGTTGGTGCCGAGCTGCGCGGCGGCGGGGCCGGCGAGCAGGTTGTGGATCTTGGTGGCGAGCGCGCTCGCGGAGGAGTTGGTGACCTTGTAGAATTTCGGCACGAGGCCGGCGAGGGCGGGCTGGTCGACCCTGGCCACCAGGGTCTCGACGCGCTGGAGGTTGCTGATGGTGTCGGTCAGCAGCATGGCGTTGGCCTTCTCGAAGAGCACCGGCGGGCTGGCGGCGCCGGGGTTGAGCAGGGTGGTGATCAGCGGGGCGAACTCGGACACCCGCAGGAAGTGGAACTCATAGAGCTTGCTCGCGAGCTGGCCGCTGGCGGGCAGTCCGAGGGTCGAGCCCTCGAGGAACGTCGGCGCCTCGGTGCGGGCGAGGGCCAGGGGCGTGACCTTGAGGAATTTGTCGCCGAGCGGGGTGACGCCGATGCCGTTGAGCGTCAGCAGGCTTTCCAGGACGCGGCGCGCCTCCTCGCGGCTCACCTTCTGGTTGAGGGAAAAGGACAGCGAGGTGGCCGGCAGGCCCGCCGGGCGCAGGACGGTGCGGCCGGACCAGCGTTCGAGCATGTCGATGGCGGCGTCGACGGTGATGTCGCCGAACTTGATCGGTCCGATCGTGCTGTCCGCGGCGGGCGCGGGCGCTTCCGGCTGGGCGCGCAGCAGCGGGGCGAGCAGGGAACAGAGCAACAGGAGCGCGGGCAGGCGGAAGGGACGGATCATTGAGGTAAACGGCCACCCGAGGGAGCGGCAACTGGCATGCTGGGACGCTTGGTGGGAGGAAAGGTTTCGTTTCGTATGGAGCGAACGCGGGCGGGATTCAATAACGGTCCACCAGCTGCCACATGATCCATGTGATCGCGATGCCGAAGATCACCATGCCGGTCAGCCCGAACACGAGGAAGAAGGGGTTCGATTGCCTGACGCCGAGGGCGACGATGCCGCCGAAGACGACCTCGGCGGCGAGGAACACCAGCCAGTAGTCGCGTTTCTTGCGCGAGCCGGTGGTGGTGAACTTGACGTTGTCGCCGCCGAATTTCCGCTCCACCGCGCGGTTCGCGGCGAGGACGGCATGGACGTCGTTCGGATCGGAGGCCTTCGGCTGGTTCTTCGGGGCGCTGGAGACCACCGGCCCGCCGGCGAGCTTGGCCAGGTCCGTGGCGCTCGGCATCGGGGGTTGGGAGGCGGACGCCGGGCGGTTGTCGCGCTTGAACTCGCGTTCCTTGAACCCGTAGTTCTTGCGCGGGGGATCTGCTTCGTCGGCCATGGGGCAGGACGATAGGCACCAAGCCAGGATTGGCCACAAAAAGTCACAAGAAGACACAAAGAGCGGCTCGGGCTCTCGGCTTCCTCAGATGTCATCCACCGGCGCGGGGTGGTGGAGCCAGTTGTTCTCGCTGTCGGCCATGAACTGCGCGGGCCACGTGGCGTGGCTGATCTCCCACGGGCGGAAGCTGCGGATGGTGGCGGCGAACTGGTCGATCGACTCCCGGGTCGGCTCGAGCGCGAGGCCGTGGATCTGAGCCATCAGTCCCGGCGGCTGGTGCGGCACGCCCTCGAGCACGCGCAGGAACCATTTGTGGAAAGGGTAGAGGGTCTCGTTGTGCGCGAGCACGATGCGGCCGCCGAACAGCACGAGCTTGCCGACGGCGGTGCGCAGCAGCGTCAGGTTGTTCTTCGCCAGCGCCTGGCTGGTGTACCAGTGCCAGGCCTCGAACTGCGCCTGGAAGCGCCAGAGCCGCGCGGCCTTTTCCTCGACGGGGTAGCGCGCGATGCCCTGCAGGCGCGACGGCAGCGACGCGTCGCGGGCGAAGAGCACGCGGGCATCCTGGAAGGCGTAGCGCGCCGGCTCGCTGCCGCGCGCCTCGACCTCGTCCAGGAAGGCGAGCGAGGTGTATTTCCCGTCCACGTAGCCGTCGGCGTAGGTGCAGAGTTCGCGGCTGAAGAAACACGTCGTGCCGGCCTGCAGCCGCTCGCGGTGCTCGGCGTCGGAGACGACGATCATCACGTCCACGTCGGAGGCGGGCGTGGCGAAACCGTGCGCCAGCGACCCGGCCAGCAGCAGGCCGAGCACACCCGGCTGGGCGGCGAAGTGGTCGGTCGTGCGCTGCACGGTCTCGGCGTGGTGGGGGAGCATACGGATTGGTTAATAGTTATCACCCAATCGCTGTTGGCTATATCGAGCAGACCCGGAAGCGGTTTGCGAGAGCGCAAGTGGGTGCCGAAAACGACCAATGCCGATCAGGTGATAAATAATAGCGATTATCCCGGTAACTATTTCCCCACCCCCGGGTTTTCAGGGTGCACATGCTCACGAACCTCCGCCTTTCCCTGCGCACCCTCGCCCAGTCGCGGGGCTTTGCCTTCATCGCCATCCTCACGCTCGCCGTGGGCATCGGCGCCTCCACCGCCATCTTCAGCGCGCTGCAGGCGCTCGTCATCAAACCCTACTCTTACCCGGCCTCGGACCGTCTCGTGCACGTCTGGTCGGGCGAGGGCTGGCCGCTGTCGCCGGCCGACTCGGTGGACCTGCGCCATGACACGGCGAGCTACGTCAGCTTCGGCGTCTACAGCCCGCAATCCTACAACATCGGGGCGGAGAACGCCCAGGTGGTCTCCGGCGTGTCCGGCACGTCCGATGTCCTCAAGGCCTTCGGGGTGCGGCCGGCGCTCGGCCGCTGGTTCGAGCCGGCCGACGACGCGGTGGGCGCGCCGCAGGTCGTGATCATCAGCCATGCGCTCTGGCGCCAGCTTTACGCCGCCGACCCTGGCGCGCTCGGGCGCAAGCTGCGGGTCAACGGCGGCGACGCCGAGATCGTCGGCATCATGCCCGAGGGCTTCGAGTTCGTCAGCCCGTGGATGCGCACCGACGACTGCCAGCTGTGGACGCCGCGGTATTTCGACAAGGACGAGATCAAGCAGCGCGACAGCCACTACCTGCTGGGCATCGCGCGCCTCAAGGACGGCGTGCCGGTCAGGACCGCCGACGCCGAGGTGAAGACCATCGGCAAGCGCCTGAGCGCGCTGTATCCCGACTCCAACACCCGCAAGGAATTCATGGTGCGCTCGCTCCACGACGAGATGACGCGCAACATCGGCAAGCAGGTGTGGCTGCTCTTCGGCGCCGTGGCGCTCGTGCTCCTCGTGGCCTGCGGCAACGTCGCGAGCATGCTGCTCGCGCGCAGCACGCGCCGGCAGGGCGAGTTCAGCATCCGCGTGGCGCTGGGCGCCGCGCGCGGCGACCTGATGCGGCTCGCGCTGGCGGAAAGCCTCGTGCTCGCGCTGGCCGGCGCGCTGCTCGGCGCATTCTTCGCGTGGGGCGGCGTCGAGGTGCTGCGCGTGATCGCGCCCGTGAGCCAGGCGCGCAAGGCGGCGATCACGCTCGACGGCTGGGCGCTGCTATTCGGCCTGGGGGCGACGCTGTTCACCGCGCTGCTGGCCGGCCTGCCGCCGGCGCTGGCGGCGATGCGCACCTCCGTGGTGACCGTGCTGCGCAGCGAGGGCCGCGGCGCCACCGGCTCGCGTTCCCGCCACGTCATGCTGCGCGGGCTGATCATCGCGCAGGTCGCGGTGGCCTTCGTGCTCGCGAACGGCGCGGTGCTCTTCTCGGCGGCCTACCTGAAGATCGCGGAGGAGAACCGCGTGCTTTCCTCGGACGAAGTTGTCACGGCGCAGGTGTCGCTGAACGGCGACCGCTACGAGAAGGACGAGACCCGCGTGCAATTCTGGTACGACCTCGTCGGCCGCGTGCAGGCGCTGCCGGGCGTGACGAAGGCCGCGATCACCTCGAAGCTCCCGCTCGAGGGCGGCAGCAACACCAACGCGCTGGTCAATGACGAGAAGTACGACCCGACGATCCGCCGCATGTCGGTCGAGCGCTCGTCCGTGACCGAGGACTATTTTTCCGCCATGGGGCTGCGGCTGATCAAGGGCCGCACGCTGCAGACCGAGGACCGCACCGGCGACATCCGCGGCGTCGTGGTCAACCAGGCCTGCGTTGCCAAGGCCTGGCCGAACAAGGACCCGATCGGCGAGATCATGCGCGCCAACCAGGCGGAGAAGCCCTGGTACGTGGTGCGCGTCGTCGGCGTGGTCGAGGACGTGAAGCAGTGGGGCGCCGACGCCGAGGTGCAGCCCGAGATGTACACCGCGCCGGAAGGCCACTGGGGCCGCCGCCTCAACCTCGTGCTGCGCACCTCCGTGCCGGCCGCGCAGGTGGCGCCGCTCCTGCGCCGCGAACTGGCGGCGATCAATCCCGAGCTGGCCCTGCGCAACGTCCGCACGATGCGCGAGGTCGTCGGCCAGTCGATGCGCAGCCAGCGCGCGGTGGCCGGGCTGGTGAATTTCTTCATGGCGGTGGCGCTCGGCCTCGTGGCCGTCGGCCTCTACGGCACGCTTTCCTATCACGTGCAGCAGCGCACCCGCGAGATCGGCGTGCGCGCCGCGCTCGGGGCGCTCAAGGGCGACATCGTGCGCCTCGTGTTCCTGCAGGGCAGCCGCTGGATCGGCCTGGGCCTGGCCATCGGCCTCGCGGGCAGCATCGGCCTGTCGTTCGCGCTGAAGTCGGTCGTCTACCGGATGAACGGTGTGAGCGTGACGCAGCTGGCGCTGGCCATGGTGGCCGTCGGTTTCGCGGCATTCCTCGCCTGCTGGCTGCCCGCGCGCCGCGCGGCGAAACTGGATCCCGTCGAGGCGCTGCGGTCGGACTGAGCAGCGGCACTTTGAGGCGCAGGCGCCCGCTGGAGGCAGGACTACCAGTCCCGCGAGGCATAAGCTTCGCTGCGGGAAAACCGCGGGACTGGTAGTCCCGCCTCCATTTCGGTATCGCGCGGCCCTGCGTCGCTTCCGCTTTTCCCGGTGGCCGGGTCGGGGAATCCACCGGGAACTGCGTTTCCGGCCGGCCGGTCGATGAAGAAACCATGAAAACTCCCAAATTCATCCTCTCGCTCGCTGCCACCGCGGCGATGCTTGTCACCGTCGCCCACGCCGAGCTCGACCGCGCCGACCGCAACTTCTTCGAGAAGGCGGGCAAGGCCGGCCAGAACGAGGTGACGATCTCGCAGGAAGCGCTCGTGCATCTCACCAGCCCGTCCGCGCGCGATTTCGCCAACATGGTGATCGCCGACCACACCAAGCTGAACTCCGAGCTCACGGCCCTCGCCGCGACGAAGGGCGTGACCCTGCCGGGGCCGAGCGAACACGTCGCCAAGAAGTGGGCGAAGAACACAAAGGACGTGGACGACGAATATCTCGCGACCATGGTCGACGAGCACAAGGACGCCGTCGACCTGTTCGAGAAGGCGGCCAAGTCCAAGGACGCCGACATCGCGATGTTCGCGCAGAAGTACCTGCCGACGCTGCGCGAGCACCTGTCCATGGCCAAGACCGACAAGAAGATCAACTGAGCCCGACCAGGCGAGTACCCGGTCCGATCCAGCGCCCGCCTTTTCGGCGGGCGTTTTTTGGGGGGGACATGTTTGGCGGGCCGGCGGGTTCGGAGGAACGAGCGCTGCTTCGCGCGCGCGGCAAGTTGACCACGGATTGCCCGGATCGGTACGGATAAATCCGCTCGATGAGATCCGTCGGGGATCCGGGTGATCCGTGGTCAACCACGCGCGAATCCCACGGAATTGCCTCGCGTCACCTGCGGGTGATCGCCGGCGCAAACTGCGGGTGCGCCTCGATCTGTTTCTCGAGCGCCGCGCGCGCCTCGGGGGAAAGCGCGGCGGGCGTGCGCGAGTCGCTGCGCCGCCAGCGCGCGAGCCAGGCGTCGCCGAGCAGCGCGGGCGCCGGCGAGCGGGCGAAGCCGGGCGCGCCGTGGGTGAAGGCGACGGTGGTGTCGGCCTTCGGCCCGGTGCCGACGCCGGCCGCGACATGGAAGCCGGCGCTCAGCAGCGCGACGCGCACGCCGGTGGCGGCGGAGTAGGTGTAGAGCTCCGCGGGCCGGACGGCGCAGGCGGCGCGGATGCGCGCGAAGGTTTCGGCGGTCCAGAGCGCGGAGTCCGTCTTGTAGGAGAACGGGTCGTAGAAAATGACATCCGGCGCGGGCACCCGGTCGAGGAACGCGAGGAAATCGCCGTGCTTCAGCTCCCAGTGCAGCGCGCCCGAGGCGTGCGTCCATTGCCCGTGGGCCAGCACGGCCTTGGGCGCCGCGTGGCGGGCGTGCGGGAAATATTCGCCGCGGCCGGCGGCGAGGCGCAGCGGGTCGAGGTCGCATTCGAAGCTGACGAGCCGCAGCTTGCGCAGGGGAGTTTCGCCGGCGGCGTCCCCGGCCGCGGCCAGGCATTGCTCGAAGCAGCGGACCACCGCCATGGCGTTGATCGCCGCGCCGAGGCCGACGTCCCAGATGACGAGTTCGCCCGGCTCGCCGGCGGTGGCGGTGAGCCGGGCGGCGAGCGCCGACTGCTCGATGTAGAGCCGGTTGGCCTCGTCGTCGGGATTGTTGACCGAGTGCATCACCTCGCCGGAACTGATCTGGCGGACGCTGTTGAAGCCGCCCGGCCCCTTGTGGATCTCGTAGTCGCCGAGCCGCGGGAAACGGAACGGCGTCGCGGGCTTCGGGCGCGTCACGGGATTCTCCACGTCCTCGCGCGCGAGCTCGACGCGCATGCGCCCGTAGTACGTCCCGAAGGTGCCGGCGAGGATCGCGGCGCGCATCGCGGCCATCAGGCGGTGGTAGAAGGTCAGGTTGTGGATCGTCAGCAGGTGCCAGCCGAGCAGTTCGTCGGATTTCACCAGGTGATGCAGGTAGGCGCGCGTGTGCTCGCGGCAGGCCTGGCACGGGCAGTCGCGGTCGAGCGGCTCGTCGGCGAACTTGTGGACGGCGCGCCGCAGCTGCAGGCGGCCCTGCGAGGTGAAGACCGTGCCGCGCTGCGCGAGCTGCGAGGGGATGATGCAGTCGAACATGTCCACGCCGCGGTGCACCGCCTCGAGGATGTCGAGCGGCGTGCCGACGCCCATCAGGTAGCGCGGGAGGTTTTTCGGCAGGTGCTCCGTGACGACGCCGGTGAACTCACAGCGCTGCGCCGGGGTTTCGCCGACCGCGAGCCCGCCGATGGCGAGCCCGTCGAACGGCTGCGCGCGCAGGAACGCCGCGCTCCGTTCGCGCAGGTCGGCGTGGCACGCGCCCTGGACGATGCCGAAGAGGGCCTGCGGCGAGTCCCCGCGCGCCGCGAGCGAGCGCAAGGCCCAGCGGTGCGTGAGCTCCATCGCGGCGAGCGCCTCGGCGTGCGGTGCCGTGGATGGGATGCATTGGTCGAGCACCATCATGATGTCGCTGCCGATCGCCTGCTGCATGGCGATGCTGCTCTCGGGCGAGAGCAGGTGGAGGTCGCCGTCGACGTAGCTGCGAAACGTCGCGCCCGCCTCCTCCATGCGCCGGTCGCCCGGCAGCGAGAAGATCTGGAACCCGCCCGAGTCGGTGAGGACGGGGCGGTCCCAGTTCATGAACCTGTGGATGCCGCCGACCTTGCGGAAAACCTCCGGGCCCGGGCGCAGCAGGAGGTGAAAGGTGTTGGCGAGCAGCACGCTCGAGCCGGCGGCCTTGAGCGAATGGATCGTCTGGCCCTTGACCGTCGCCTGCGTGCCGACGGGCATGAACACGGGCGTCTGCACCCCGCCGTGGAGGGTGGTGAAGCGGCCCGCCCGCGCGCGGGAGCCGGGGGCTTCGCGTTCGAGCTGGAAGTTCAGGCGGGACATGCGGGGCGGTAAACGATGCGCCGAGCACAGCGCGGCTTTGTCCCGCAGGCGATGTTTCTTTGCGGCTCTTCCCGCGCCTGGGACGCCGCCCGCACCCGGCAACATGTCATCTATTAGATGACATGTTCCGGACGGATTTCTCGCCATGCCCGGGTTGCCCGCGTCACTTATTGAGGTTTGCGCAACAGACTGACGGATGAGCCCGGGGCGAGCGGCGAACGTTCCGACACACCCCGCCCTGGCGGGCACCCCTCTTCATGGAGGGGACTTTCGCCAGCGTGAGTTTGAATCCCTTCTATCAGGAAGGATGGCACGTAGCGGCGGGGTGCGGCAGGCTGATCCGCGAGCCTCAATAATAGGTGACGTGCGCCGCCGTTCCTGCGACAAGGTTGCTGCGTCGCGGCCGGGGACGTAACACTATGCAATTCCGCTCGCCTCCCCATCCCCGCCTGGATCTTCCCCACGGCGTTGTTCTGCTGCTCTGCAAAGCGGCCGTCGAAATGGCCAGATACACGCACGGTGCTTTTCGCATCGAAGCCCGGCGGCGGTCGCCCCGGGGCGGCGCCACGCTGCGGCCGGGCAAGGAAACCCCGCTCTGGCGGGAATTGCGGATGCAGTTGCGCCCGCATCTCCGGCACTACGGCCGGCAGGCCAATCTCGCGCGCCTGCTTGGCCTGTCGCGACAGCAGGTAAACGCATTCGTCACGGGAGGCGGACGGATGCCCGATGCGGAGCGCACGTTGCAGTTGCTGGCATGGTTGATGGCCGTTCGCCAGGGCCGGCCGCCAGGCTGACGGGAACATGTCATCTATTGGATGACATGTTGCCTGGGCAAAACGGGGGAAAGGAGGCTCAGCCCTTGCGGCGGAGGTATTGCTCGTAGCCGCTGCCGGAGCTGGCGGCGGGAGCGGCGGCGGTTTCTTCCTTGGCGCCGGCGGGCGCCGGGATGGAGCCGAAGGTCTCGAGCACGGAATAAAGCGTGGCGTAGTATTCGTCGTCCGGCTGCAGGCTCCAGACATCGCCGCTGCGCGCGGGCAGGTTGGCCGACGCCGGGGCGGTCCAGCCGATCACGGCGGCGCCGCGGTAGAGCAGCACCTCGGCGCCCTGGTCGTAGGTCCAGGTTTCAAAGCCCTTGCCGCGGCGGCGCGCCAGCGGCTCGCCGAGCAGCGTGACCGCCTGCCGGGCCGAGGTGCCGACCTTGAGCTCGCCCCACAGCTTCTTCTTCGGCGCCGCGGACAGCGGGCCGGCGAGAAGGGCGGTGAGGAGCAGGAGGCGGAGGAGCGTGGACATGCCCCCATCATCGGCGGGCGCGCGCGCGACACGAGCGCCCAGAGGGAGATTCCGGTAACGGCCGGGTAAAACGCCGCCCGCCAGGCCAACGGTCACAAAATGTGACCGGGTTTTTGACGGGGTTCTGACGAGTCCTGTCACAAACCGGAAAGGTGTTTCGTCCTCCTTGGTGATGAATGCAAAATCCACCCAAGCGCCCTCGGGCAAAAACATGAAGATCGTCGTGATCGGCGGCACCGGCCTGATCGGCAGCCAGCTCGTCACGCTCCTCCGCCAGGCCGGCCACGAGGTCACGGCCGCGTCGCCCTCGGGCGGCGTCAACGCCGTGACCGGCGAAGGCCTCGCGGCCGCGCTGGCCGGCGCGCAGGTCGTCGTCGACGTGGCCAACTCGCCTTCCTTCGAGGACGGGCCGGTGCTGGAGTTCTTCGACAAATCCACGCGCAACCTGCTCGCGGCGGAAACCGCGGCGGGCGTCCGCCACCACGTCGCGCTCTCCGTCGTCGGCACCGAGCGCATGCAGGCCGGCGGCTACTTTCGCGCCAAGCTCGCCCAGGAAAGCCTGATCAAGGCCGGGCCGGTGCCGTACACGATCGTCCGGGCCACGCAGTTCTTCGAGTTCGTCAAGAGCATCGCCTACGTCGCGACCGCGGGCCAGGTCGTCCGCCTGCCGCCCGCGCTGATGCAGCCGATGGCATCCGCCGACGTCGCCGCCGCGCTCGCGGCGGTCGCCCAGGCCACGCCGGCCAACGGCCAGGTCGAGATCGCCGGCCCGGAACAGATCCGGCAGGACGAGCTGGTCCGCACCTTCCTGCGCGCCACGGGCGACACCCGCACGGTGGTGACGGACCGGAACGCGGGTTACTTCGGCAACATCCCGGTGGACGACCAGAGCCTCGTGCCGTCCGGCGCGAATGCGCGCCTTGGCACCGTCCGTTTCGGGGATTGGCTCAGCGCGGCGCTCGTCCAGAAATAAGCCGCCCCGCCTCCGCCGTGCTCGAGACCTTCAACGCCCACCGTTCGCTCCTCTTCGGCATCGCGTACCGCATGCTCGGGCGCGTGTCCGAGGCGGAGGACATGGTGCAGGAAGTCTGGCTGCGTTGGCAGCGGCAGGACCCGGCGGAGGTCCGTTCGGCCCGCGCGTGGCTCACGTCGGCCATGACGCGGCTGTGCATCGACCAGCTGCGCGCGGCGCGGCGGACCCGCGAGGAATACTACGGGGTCTGGCTGCCGGAGCCGCTGATGGCGGCGACGGAAGCCGATCCCGCCGCGACCGCGGAGCTGGCGGATTCGCTCACGGTGGCGTTCATGCTGATCCTCGACTCGCTCGGGCCGGTGGAGCGCGCGGTGTTTTTGCTGCGCGAGGTGTTCGACTACGACTACGCGGAGATCGCCGCCATCGTCGGCAAGGGCGAGGCGAACTGCCGCCAGATCGTGAGCCGCGCCAAGGCGCAGCTGTCGGCCGGCCCCAAGCCGCCGGCGCCGCCGACCGCGCATGCGCGCCGGCTCGTCGGGGAGTTCCTCGCCGCGGCGGCCAGCGGCGAGGTCGGCGGGGTGCTGGCGCTGCTGGCGGAGGAGAGCACGGTCTACAGCGACGGCGGCGGCAAGGTGAAGGCCGCGGGCCGCCCGATCATCGGCGCGGACCACGCAAGCCGCTTCCTCATCGGCATCTGGCCGAAGTTCGTCACGGAACTGGAGCGCCGCCTCGTGGACATCAACGGCACGCCCGGCCTGCTCATGTCGCTGCACGGCCAGGTGCAGTACGCCTTTTCCTTCGAGGTCGAGGGCGAACGCGTGCGGAACATCTACATCTTCTGCAACCCCGACAAGCTGCGGCACCTGGCGGGCGTGTCCTGATGCGATTGTCATCGCGAGGGGCGCGACTTGTCGGCCATAGGCTTGGCGACGGCTGAAGCGCGCCGGGGCGATCCAGCGGGTTGGATTGCTTCGGAGTCCGCTGCGCGGACTCCTCGCAATGACAAACGGAAAGGGCGGGGCCTACGGCTGCTTCGGCTGCGGCGTGGCGCCGATGAACTCGATCGAGATCTGCTTCGCGGGCCACTTCGGCTCCTCGACCGCGTCGAGCTGGCCGAAGATCGCGACGGTCGCGCCCTTCACCAGCGAAGCGACGAAGTCCTTGTTGGCGCGCGCCTCCGGCGCGAGCTGGGCGAGGACGCGGTACCTGGCGTTTTCGCTGCTGGCGTCAAGGAACTCGATGCGGCCGGAATCCCGGTCGTAGGCCTTGACCGTGCCGCTGAAGCGGAAGCGCTTGGCGAGCCAGCTTTCGTGGAGCTTCTTGCGGTCGAGATTCTTGATGACGCCGTTGCGCGAGCGGAAGGTGATGGTCTGGGAGAAACCCTCCGAGATGCCGCGGTCCGCGACATCCGGGACCCACACCGCGGTGAGCAACCCGCCGGGCTCGAGCACCGGGATGCTGGAGGCGAGGGTGGGGCCGAGCCTCGCCTCGCCGTTGTCGACGACGGTGACGTTGTAGGCGACGGGCACGAAGTCGTCGGCGCGCAGCGTGACCTTGATGACGCCGGCCGGGACCGACTCGAGCGTGAGCGGCGTGTTGCCGACGAGGCGCGTCTCGAGCTGGACGGCGGCGCCGGGCGGGAAGCTGTCCACCACGAGCCGGCCGTGCGGCACGCGCGCGGTGACGGCGGTTTCGACGTCCTCGGCGACGGTGGCCTTGTAGGTGTAGGCCGGCCACGTGGGTACGACGAGCGAGAGCGACACCTCGCCCGCGGGCAGCGCGGGAATGGTGAGCGGCGTCTTGCCGAACTCGGTCTCGCCCCAGCGCACGGTCGCGCCGGTGGGGTCGGTGTCGAGCTTCAGCGAGCCGCTCTTGAACTTCACGGCGACCTCCGTGGCCTGGCCGGCGGTCACGGTGAACTCCTGCTTGAGGTCGGGCCAGCCGGCGGAGCGGGCGGTGAGCGTGTATTTGCCCGGGGGCAGGCCGGCGACGGACGGTTCGGCGCCGTTGGCGCGGAAGGTGTCGGTGGCGGGCGAATCCTTGTCCGCGATGCGCACCGCCTCCGCGGCGGTGTCGGGGCGGTTGGTCTTGATGACCAGGCGCCCGGTCTTCTTCGGGTCGGGCGGGCCGCCCTTGCGCGACGGCTTCGACGAGCAGGTGCCGACGGCCAGCATGAGGATGAGCACGGCGACGACCGCGAGGCCGATGGGCCCGAAGCGGCGCGCCGCCGAGCCGGGCGGGAATTTGGCGAGGAGCGGATCGAGCGGCGACCAGGCATCCTTCGGCCGGCCGGCCGGCGGCGCCGCCTCGGGTTCCGGCTTGGCCACGGTGGCGGGCGCCGGTTCCGGCGCGCGGTTGGAAATCGGCTTTGCCGGCGGCGGCGTGCCGGCGGCCGGCGGCGGGGGCGCGGACGGTTTCGCGGCCGCGGCGGGCGCGATCTTGCCCAGGGTCAGGTAGGCCTCGTTGACACGCTCGATGACGAGCCTCGCCTGGCGGATGCCCTCGGGATCGCCGGCCGGCTTGATGCGGTCGGGATGCCAGCGTTCCAGCAGCCGGCAATACGCGGCCTCGACCGCCTCGCGCGAGGCGCCGACTTCCAGCTCCAACACCCGGTAGCATTCCTTGATGTCCATGAGAATTGGCCCGTCACCTCCTTGCTTAGATTCTCCGATTCACGGGGCAACGCGTTTTTCGCCGGGCGCGCGGTCCCGGCCGGAATTGAGGGGCTTTTCACCACTTGAGCCGCGCGCCCCGCGGGGTAGGCTGGCGCATGCCCGTTTACCAAACCACGCTGACGCTGCGCACCCGCGGGGCCGGCACGCATGAAATCACCGAGCCGGTGGCGCGGGCGCTGCAGGCCAGCGGCCTGGCGCAGGGCGTCGTGACCGTGTTCTGCCAGCACACCAGCTGCAGCCTCGTGCTGATGGAGAACGCCGATCCGTCCGCGCGGCGCGACCTCGAGGCGTGGCTCGACCGGCTCGTGCCGGAGGACGACCCGCACTTCACGCACACGGCCGAGGGCCCGGACGACATGCCGAGCCACATCAAGATGGCGCTGACGCGCAGCAGCGAGACGATCCCGTTCGCGAACGGCGAGCTCCTGCTCGGGACGTGGCAGGGGATTTTCCTGTGGGAACACCGCGCGGCGCCGCACTCTCGCCGCGTGGTGCTGACGTTCGTGGGCTGAGCCGGGATCGTGCCGTTGCTTCCCGCTTTCGCTCGATGACAGGGTAAATCGGAAGGTGGAGCGCGGTGACCCCACCGCGCTGAGGGAGCTCCACCGGAAAGAAGCGCCTTGGGGACAAGTCGCTCCACCTGCAACGGCATGAGTCCTGCCGAGAATCGGGTTTGCGAAAACGGCGTTCTGGCGGAGCTTGGAAGCATGAAACCCCGCGCATGCCTGGTGGCGCTGTTGGCTTTCGCCGCCGCGTTTTTCGCCGGTTGCTCGTCTTCGCCGCAGGTGAGCAAGGCGGATCCGGCCGCGGTCCCCGTCAACACGAAGGTGCTGGGCCGCGTGAGCGTCTCGGGCACCGGCGCCATGCCGCCGGCCGGCGCGCTGCGGAACCTGCTGGTCAGCGAGGCCGAGCGGAAGTTCGGCCGGAAGGCGTCCGAGTTGGAGATCGGGCTCGTCGACTACGACGACGCGCGCCCGGTCGGGCGCGACATCCAGTACGACAACCACGGCGTCGGTGAGGACGGCTCGCGCTTCGGCACCAACGGCGAGTGGTGGTCGGCCGCGGCCCAGGTGTCGCTGCGCGACTAGGGCGATTTCAAAAGGTCATAGCCGATGGATCGAATTGCAGGGCGGGATCGCTGATCCCGCCTGCCCTGCATGTGTCCAAACCGGCGGGATCAGCGATCCCGCCCGACAAACTCACAAGGCGGCGGTGATTCAATTTGAAAGGCTCCAGGTGCCCGCGTCAGACCGAGTCCCACGCCTTGGTGGCGACGGGATCGCGGCCCTCGTCGAACTCGATGTGGTCGACGAGCGTCTCGACCGGTTTGCCCGCCAGCCCGGCGTCGATGATGCGCTGCGGCAGCACGGCCGAGCGTTCGTCGCGCCAGCCGAGTTTCACGATGAAGCGGTTCCAGATGTGGCACTCCTCGTCGGTGCGCGCCGTGCCGTGCGCGTGGGCCCACGCGAGCGCCTCCTCGTCGGTGGCACCGGCGAGCACGTGCGCCTTCAGCGCGTCGTAGTTGATGCCGAAGAAGCGGCAGCAGCGGCCGTCGAGGGTGAACGTCTGGCCCTCGCCGAGGTTCTTCTGGTAGTCGGCGGGGAGCTTGTTCGCCGCGTGGAGGCGGAGCTTGTCGAGCATGCGGCCGAAATAAACAAGGCGGCCGACCTTGGCGTAACAACTGCGCAGACCGGGGACGTGGGGCATGGTGCGGTGACCATTTTCCGTTTGCGCCGGCGCGCGACCGGAAACCGCGTGTACCGCCCGGAGTTGTGCGGAGCTGATTCGGAAGGGAACCCCGGCGCGCGCGGGACGGTCCATGGGGAATGCATCCGGCCGGGCGCCTCGGGGCGCCCGCGCACAGGCCGGTTCCCTCCCGTCCCCCAGCCAAGGAATCGACCGCCATGAACTCCACCATCCAAGACACCATCGCCGCGCTCAACGAACTCACCGAGATCCTCAAGGACGGCGAGCACGGCTACCACACCGCCGCGCGCGACGTGCAGGCGCCCGAGCTCGCCGACGTCTTCGCGCGCTACGGCCGGCAGCGCGCCGAGTTCGCCTCCACGCTCCAGGCGCACGTCGCCGCCCTCGGCGCCCACGTCGAGAAATCCGGCAGCCTCACCGGCGACCTCCACCGCGGCTGGATCAACCTCCGGGCCGCCCTCTCCCGCAACGAGCCGCACGCCGTGCTCGCGGAGGCCGAGCGGGGCGAGGACGCCGCCGTCGCCGCCTACCGCAAGGTGCTCGATCGCCGCGAACTCGACCAGCCGACGCGCGAGCTGCTCGGCAGGCAGTTCACCGACGTGCAGGCCGCGCACGACCACATCCGGAACCTGCGCGACAGCGGAAAATACCGGAAGGCGTCCTGAGGCAGAAATCGAAGGTCGAACGTCGAAGGTCGAGGCGTCCCGCGCCTTCGACTTCCGGTTTGGCCGTTCGTCCGGCTCAGTTCACCGCGAGCAGTTCGACGACGAAGAGGAGCGTCGCGTTCGGCGGGATCACTCCCGGGTAACCGCCTTCGCCGTAGGCGAGGTGGCCCGGGATCGTGAGCTTCACCTTGTCGCCCACCTTCATCTTCGCGACGCCGAGGTCCCAGCCGGCGATCACCTGGCGGGCGCCGAGCGTGAACTGGAACGGCTCGTCGCGGTCGACCGAGCTGTCGAATTTCTCGCCGTTTTCGAACGTGCCGGTGTAGTGGACGGTGACGAGGTCGCCTTTCTTCGGCGCGGCGCCGGAGCCGGCGGTGATGGTTTCGATCAGGAGTTCCTTGGCGGGCATGGAGGGAAGCTTTCAGCGATCAGCTGCCAGCGGTCAGGGTTTCTAGGCGGGAAAATTGGAGCGGTTGGGCTGGCCGCCGAGTGCTTACGGCTTGCCCGCGGCAGCCGGCTTCCGGCGGGCGGCGAAGGCCAGCACGATCATCCAGGCGGCGACGATCAGCAACCCGAACATCTCGCGCTCCTCGACGATCTGCTCGTTCTGCATTTCCCACGTGGCGAACATCTGCCCGAGCGGCATGCCGAGGCGGCCGCGGAGCATGTAGATGACGGACCAGCCGACGCTGACGACGGTGACCAGGACGGGCATCCAGGGCTTCAGCTTGCGGAGCGGGAAGGCGATGCAGCACGCGGCGGCCGCGAGGTAGATGGCCATCCACCGGACGATGTCATCGTCGTTGTACTGCAGCGCGGCGGCGAAAATGAACAGCGCGGCCATGAGGCCGTTGAGGATCTGGAGCAGCATTCGCATCCGGCGACGATGACCGGCGATGGGCGGCCAGCACCAGCCAATTCATTTCAAGGCGGAGGACGCGAAGAGCGCGGCGGGCCTGGCTCACGCCGGGCGGCCGGGCGTGATGTTCCAGCGGATGAGGCGCGGGCGGTGGTCGCGGCCGGGGTCGCGGTCGAGCACGGCGTACGAGGCGGTGTCGATGCCGAGGTGGCGCGCGTGCGTGACCGGCAGGCCCGTCCAGCGCGTCGCCAGCACGCGGCCGAAGTGTCCGTGGGAAAACGCCGCCACGCGGCCTTTCAGCGCGGACCACCGGGCGATCAGCCGGTCGGCGCGCGCGGCGATCTGCTCCGCCGATTCGCCGCCGGCGCAGCCATCGGTGTAGATGTCCCACGCCGGGCGCGTGGCGCGGATCTCCGCCATCGTCTTGCCGTCGTAGTCGCCGTAGTCCCACTCGGCGAGGTCGGGCTCGATGACCGCGTTCGCGTGGCCCGCGAGTTCGGCGGTGCGGCGGGCGCGCTGGCGCGGGCTGGTGAAGACGTGGTCGAAGGCCACGCCCCGCAGGCCGGCGCCGAGGAGCCGGGCCTCGGCCTCGCCGTGCGGCGTCAGCGGCAGGTCGGTGCGCCCCGTGTGCTGGCCGGTCAGCGACCACGCGGTCTCGCCGTGGCGCATGAAGTAAAGTTCCATGCGCGAATCAGGCGCGGCGCGGCCCGCGAGGCCAATCCTTTTCCGCCGGGAGGTCCGCTCAGTTTCTCGCGCCGGCGATGGGGCCCGGCTGTTCGACCACGCCCTTGATCTCGAGGTCGCCGAGCCGGACGTGCCCCTCGCGGTAGAAGTCGGCGTCGAAGAGCCGCGGCGACTTGCTTTCGCGGCCGATCGCGTCGCTCGCCGCGATGATCATGGTCGGCAGCGCCTCGGCCATGGACTTGCCGTTGGCGGGAAGGCCGATCCGCGTCTGCCAGTACACGACCGGCCGCAGGGTGCGCGCGGACTTGTACTCGAAGGCCGTGACGATGATGCCGTAGACCGGCCCCTTCATGCCATCGAGGACGGTGTTGATGGTGCGCGAGCGGAAGCTGGTGCGGAAAACCTCCGGGCCGATCAGGCCGGGGAAAACCGGCGCGCCGATGTCGTCGGATGCGTTGTAGCCGAGGAACCACGGCAGCTGGCCGCCGCCCGGCTCGAGGTAGCCCCATTGCAGGACGAGGAAGAGGGTGGGCTCGTTCAGGCCCGGTTGCGCGCCGACGTAGCCCTGGCGCGCGAGGATTTTTTCGACGAGGGCGTTCATCTGCTTCTTGTCCGGCAGCTCGTCGCCGCGAATGCTGCCGAGCCGCTCCCCGAGCGACCTGCCGAGGTAATACGCCGGTTTATCCGCCGTCGGCGGCGCCAGCGCGCGGCCGGCGGCGGTCATGTCGGTGGAGACGAGCACGTCGCCCCAGTAACTCCGGAACAGGCCGAAGCCGGAGCCGCGCGCGGCGGGCAGGGCTGCGCCGAGGGCGGCCAGCGTGACGACGGCAAGGAGGGCGAGCCTGCGCATGTCCCATCCATAGCCGGGAAGCGGCGCGGGTCAACCGGCCGGAAAATAACGGCCCCCTGTCCGCCAGGCGCGGATTCGTTCGTAGACTAGTTGAACCAACCCACTACCATCACTGTCCAACCCACCAGGAGTATCCCCATGTCCACGAATACCGTCCGCTTCCACCGCGTCCTCAAGACCAGCCCCGAAAAAGTTTACCGCGCGTTCCTCGACGCCGATGCCATGGCCAAGTGGCTCCCGCCGTACGGCTACACCTGCAAGGTCCACCACTTCGAGGGCAAGGTCGGCGGCCGCTTCAAGATGTCGTTCACCAATTTCACGACGCAGAAGGGCCACTCCTTCGGCGGCACCTACCTCGAGCTCGTGCCCGGCGAAAAGCTGCGCTACAACGACAAGTTCGACGACCCGAGCCTGCCGGGCGAGATGACGGTGACCGTCACGCTGCGGAAGGTGCTTTGCGGCACCGAGGTGAACATCGAGCAGTCGGGCATCCCCGCGGCGATCCCGGCGGAGATGTGCTACCTCGGCTGGCAGGAATCGCTCCTGCAACTCGCGACCCTCGTCGAGCCGGACATCCAGCAGTAAGCGCGGGCCCCGGCCGCCGATGGTGGCGCGGCCGTGCGCCGGAAAAACACCGCGTGTCTTGATCTGTCATTGCGAGCTGTCGGGCCTGGCCCGGCGGCGAAGCAATCCAGCTGGATCGCCACGGCGCGCTTCAGCCGTCGCCAAGCCTATGGCCGACAAGTCGCGCACCTCGCGATGACAATCGCACTTCCGAAAAATGCGCCGGGGCGAAGAATTTTCCGGAAAAGTGTCCGTTTCGCGCCCCGCCGTTCGTTGTATGGTTGAACCCCTTCACTCATGCCCACCGCCGCCAAAGCCTCCGCCCTCCGCCCGCACCTGCTCCTGCTCGAATACCCGGAGGGCGCCACGCCGCCGTCACCCCGCCAGCTGGAGGAAATCATGGCGCGCTTCCACGTCTGGATGGAGGGCCTGTGCGCCGAGGGCCGCGTCCTCGCCACGAACGGCCTCGAGCTGACGGGCAAGATGCTGCGCGGCCCGATCGGCGAGACCGTGATCACCGACGGCCCGTACGCCGAGGGCAAGGAAGTCGTGGGCGGTTACGTGCTGCTCAACCCGTGCACGCTGGCGCAGGCCGTCGCCGCCGCGAAGAAGTGCCCGGGCCTGGACTACCACATGATCGTCGAAGTGCGCCCCGTCGCCCACGGCACGGGCACGGACGCGCAGGGATAGGTTGCTTCCCGCTTTTGCCTGATGGCAGCGCGAAGCGAAAGGTGGAGCGCGGTGACCCCACCGCGCTGAGGGAGTCTCGCCGGCAAGAAGCGCCTGGGGGGACAAGCCGCTCCACCTGCAACGGGTTCCGGCCTGGTGTTCTTCACGGGATCCTGAATTTCGGATTTGGCGCGTGCGCCGCGGCGGGCGAGGGTGGGGCATGGCCAACACCGGCACGGCAACCAGGGAGGCGGGCGGCAACGCGCGCGGCATCTTCCTGATCATCCTCGCCGTGGCCGGGTTCGCCTGCATGGACGCCGCGTCCAAGTACCTCAACCGGCATGAACCCGCGCTGCAGACCGTCGCGGTGCGCTACCTCGGCGGTTTCCTGCTGACGGCGTGCTTCCTCAACCCGCGCACCAAGCCCGGCATCCTGCGTAGCTCGCGCCCGGGGCTGCAGGTCGTGCGCGGGCTGTGCATGTGGGGCGCGTCGTACTTCGTCGTGCTCGCGCTGGCCAGCCTGCCCATCACGGTCGTCACGACGATCAACTTCGCGGCGCCGCTGCTGGTGGCGCTCATGGCCGGGCCGGTGCTCGGGGAAAAGCTCGGACCGCGGCGCGCCATCGCCATCGTGGTGGGCTTCATCGGCGTGCTCGTCATCACCCGGCCGGGCACCGCGGGTTTCCAACCCGGCATGTGGATCGCGATCGGCGCGGCGGGCTGCGGCGCGGCGAACTACCTCATCACGCGGCTGCTGTCGCGGCACGACAAGCCGGAGACCACGCATTTCTACTCCGGCCTGATCGGCACGCTGGTGTCCGTGCCGCTGGCGGTGCCGGTCTGGCACGCGCCGGAGTCGGGCCTGGCGTGGGCGGCGTTCGCCGTGCTCGGTATCGGCGGCGCGGGGGCCCACTGGCTGCTGATCCTCGCGCACAAGCAGGCGCCGGCGAGCGTGCTGTCGCCGTTCTTCTACGCGCAGCTGCCTTTCGCCGCGGTGCTCGGGGCCATCCTGTTCGGCAACCTGCCGGACCGGTGGACGCTCACCGGCGGCGGCATCGTCATCGGCTCCGGCCTGTACCTGCTGTACCGCGAGCGCGTGCGCAACCACTCCCCGAGCGTGGACGTGGAGGTGTGAGGAAGGTGGGAGGTTTCAGGTGTCGGGTGTCAGGGGGTGCCAACGGCGGAGCCAATGCCAAGGTCGGGTAAGTGGCATCAGCCCTGTCTGCACCGGATCAGCACCTGAAACCTGACACCCGAAACCTCGCACCTCATCTCATCCTTGACATAAATGAATGATTGTTCATTTACCAAAGAACCATGCGCACCCGGGACGCGAAAAAGGAACAGGCCATCCGCCGCAAGGCGCTGGAGCTGATCGTGCGCGCCGGGCTGGACGGCTTTTCCATGCAAAACCTCGCCCGCGCGGCGCGGGTGTCGCCGGCCACGCTCTACATCTATTTCCGGCACCGCGACGACCTGCTCTTCCAGGTCTACCGCGAGCAGATGGGCCTGATGACCGACGCCGTGTCGGCGGGGTTCGACCCGGAGAGCCGGTTCGCCGACGGCCTGCGGGTGCAGTGGCACAACCGGGCGCGCTACCTGCTGGAGCACCCGCTGGAGGCGCAGTTCCTCGAGCAGGTGCGCCACTCGCCCTACTTCGGCGCCTGGCGCGAGCGGCTGCCCTCGGCGTTCTTCGAGCTGATGAAGCGCTTCGCGCTGAACGCCATCGCGCGGAAGGAAATGCGGCCGATGACGCCCGAGCTCTTCTGGGCGCTGGCCTACGCGCCGCTGTACCAGCTCGTGCGCTTCGCCCAGCAGGAGGGCGGCTTCTTCCGCGGCGGCGCCGGCCACCCGAAGTTCAAGCTCGACGACGCCACCCTCGAGGCCGCCCTGCAGGGCGTGCTGCGCGCCCTGCGCCCCTGATTTTTCGCCGCCCTCGATCCCATGAACGAAGCGCCCCCGCCCGACACCGCCAACCCGGCTCCGCCCCGGTTCACCCCGTACCAGAAGTTCGCCGTCGCGATGCTGGCCTTCCTGCAGTTCACCATCGTGCTCGACTTCATGGTGCTGTCGCCGCTCGGCGCCATCCTGATGCCGTCGCTCCACATCGAGCCGAGCCAGTTCAGCCTCGTGGTCTCGGCCTACGCCTTCGCCGCGGCCGTCTCCGGCATCCTCGCCGCGGGCTTCGCCGACCGCTATGACCGCAAGAAATTCCTGCTCTTCTTCTACGGCGGGTTCCTGCTCGGCACCGTGTTCTGCGGGCTCGCGCCCAACTACCCGGCGCTGCTGGCGGCGCGCATCGTGACCGGCCTGTTCGGCGGCGTCGTGGGCGCCGCGGCCTTCGCCATCGTCACGGACGTCTTTCCCCTGGCCATGCGCGGGCGGGTCATGGGCCTGATCATGACCGCGTTCGGCGCCAGCCAGGTGCTGGGCATCCCGATCGGCATCTGGCTCGCGACCCACCTCGGCTGGCACGCGCCGTTCCTCATGATCGCCGGCATCGGCCTGGCGGTCGGCGGGCTCATCGTCATGCGCATGCGGCCGGTCGACACCCACCTGCAGCAGACGCGGAACCAGGACCCGGTCCGGCACCTCTGGAAGACCGCGACATCGTCGCGCTACCTTGTCGGCTTCGGCGCGACGATGCTGCTCGCGACCGGCGGCTTCATGCTGATGCCGTTCGCCAGCGCGTTCACCGTGAACAACCAGCACATCGCGCTCGAGCAGCTGCCCGTCCTCTACGTGATCACCGGGGTCTGCTCGATGATCCTCGGGCCGCTCATCGGGCGGCTGAGCGACCGGTTCGGCAAGTACGCGACGTTCTGCGTCGCGAGCGCCATCGTGATCGGGATCGTCCTCTACTACACCGGCATGGAAAACGCGCCGTTCTGGAAGATGATCCTGATCAGCGTCGTGATGTTCGCCTGCGTCACCGGCCGCATGACCTCGGCCGGCGCGCTGACCTCCGCCATTCCCGCGCCGCAGGATCGCGGCGCCTACATGTCGATCAGCTCCTCGCTGCAGCAGCTGGCCGGCGCCGTCGCGGCGTTTCTCGCCGGCCTGCTGGTGAACCAGGGCGCCTCCGGGCGCATGGAGCACTACCCGCGCATCGGCGTGGCGGTGTCCCTCGCCACCCTGGTGACGATGGCGCTCATGTACCGCGTGCACGTGCTCGTGGCGAAGCCGGCGGCGGCGGCCGGGGATTAGGTGCGAGGTTTCAGGTGTCGGACGTCCGGATTGCCGCGATCATCGATTTTGGGTCTCAGGTTTGAAATTTGGGATCGGGGATCGTTTTCCTGAAACCCAATTCCTGGAAACCGACACTTCGCGAGCGCCGCGCTCAGTGCTTCGCGACCGCCATGGCGCGGTTGAAGTTCTGGTAGAACGCCGGATAGTCGCCCTGCGCGGCGAAGCGCAGCGGTTTCACGCGCTCGACGAGGATCTCGGGCGGCGTCGGCGTGGCGGCGAGGAGCGACAGGGTCTCGGCGATGTATTCCCGGAGCGGCATGGCGCGCGGGTCGGCGGCCTGGCCCGGGCCCATCAGCTCCGTCTGCACGTAGGGCGGCACGAGCTCGATCACCTCGATGCGGGTGTCGCGGAGCTGGAAGCGCAGCGACTCGGTGTAGGAATGGATCGCGGCCTTGGTGGCGCAATAGGTCGGCGTGCCGGCCAGGGGAATGTAGGCGAGGCCGGAGGAGACGGTCAGGATCGCCGCGTCCGGCTGCCGGCGCAGGTGGGGCAGGAGGGCGGCGGTGAGGCGAATCGGCCCAAGGAGGTTGGTGGTGATGTGCGCCTCGGCGTCGGCGAGATAGTCGCCGGCGAGGAGGTCCTCGGCGCGCATGATGCCGGCGTTGTGGATGACGGCGTTGAGCGCCGGGAACCGCGCCGTGAGCCGGGCGGCGAAGTCGCGGATGGCGGCCGGGTCCTCGAGGTCGAGGACGAGGGCGGCCATGCCGGGGTGGGCGCGGGTGACTTCGTCCAGCGCGGCCGGGCGGCGGCCGGCGATGACGACCTGGTTGCCGCGGGCGTGGAAGGATTCGGCGAGGGCGCGGCCGATGCCGGAGCCGCCGCCGGTGATGAGGATGGTGTTGCCGGAGGTTTTCATGGAGGGAGGAGTGGAATTGGGTTGCGGGCTGACGGTCACACTCTACCCGTAACACTCACCAAACGGAAGTAGGCACCTTTTTAAACCATACTTACCTTAAGGAGAGTATCAGTCCATGAGCCAGTTGCTGACGAAAAAACAGATCGCGCAGGCGAAGGAGTACTGCGCCAGCGAGCGCGCCGACCTCGAGGTCGACCCGCGCGTCGAGGCGCTGATCAACGAGCTGCTCGGCCGCGTGGCCGACAAGTGGACCATGCTGGTGCTCGAGGCGCTGACCGCCGGCGGGGAGATGCGCTTCACGCGCCTCGCCGGCGCCATCGGCGGCATCAGCCAGAAGATGCTCACGCAGACGCTGCGGCAGATGGAGCGCGACGGCCTCGTCGTGCGCACCGTGCACCCGGTGATCCCGCCGCACGTGGACTACCGGCTGACGAAGCTGGGCGACAGCCTGGGCGAGGCGTTCTGCGGCGTGTGGGTGTGGGCCGGCCGGCACCTCGAGCAGATCGAGAAGGCGCGGCGCGACTTCGACGCGCGGCTCGCGAAGCGAGGCTGAAGCGCTTTCGCCGCTTTGCGGTTGCGCCGGGCGGGGCGGTCGAGCACCAACACGGGCGATGATCCCGCACCCCGCCGTCCGCTTCCTGCTTCGCCAAGGCCGCTGCCTCGCGCTCCTGGTCGCGCTTCTGGCCGGCGGCAGCCTGCTGCGGGCGGACGACGACGCCATCATCGCCGAGATGCGGCGCAAGATCATCGAGATCCAGAAGCAGATGGTCGGGGAGGCGGACGCGGCGAAGCTGCTCGGGCTCCAGGGCCAGGTCCGGGCCGTCATGGACGAGACCATGCCCAAGCTGACGCCGCCGACCCGGGCGCTGTTCGAGGTTTCGCTGAAGGTCATCATGCCGATCCAGGACCTCACCACCGCCTACATGCAGCAGGTCGGCGCCTACACCGGTTCGCCCCGGTCGGACTTCGCGACGATCAGGACGGTCGCGGACATCGACGAGCGCATCGCATTGGTGGAGGGACTGGTCAAACAGAACGAGGCGGTGCTGGACCGCCTCAACAATTTCGACAAGGACTGCGAGAAGGTGCTGGCGACGTCATCCATCGCCGCCGAGGCGAAGCGCGGCTTCCTCGTCGGCGTGAGCGAGGGCTTCGGGCGCCAGATCGGCCCGATGCGCGCGATCCGCAACCTCGACACCCAGGCCTACCGGCAGCTGCAGAAGGCGTACGGCTACCTCAAGGAGCACTGGGGCAAATGGAAGCCGGGCACGAACGGGGGCCTGGCGTGGGACGATGCCGGGCAGCAGGCGGAGTTCGTGGCGATCTGCACGGAGATCAGCGGCATCGTCGAGCGCCAGACGAAGGCGCAGCAGGTGCTGGTCGAGCGCATGCAGCAGCGGAAGTGACCTGATGACGGGCGGGCCTGAAAATTTGAGATTTGAAATCTCAGATTTGAAATTACGGGCAGGGTGGGTTCTGAAATTTGAAATCCCGAAATTTGAAACGGCAGGCCGGGTGAATCCTGCAATCTGAGATCTCAGATCTGAAATACGGATCGGTTCTTCCTAAGAAGGCGGCGTTCGGTTCGTGGTAGGGGTGAAAGCCCATGCGAACCTTCCTGAAACCCGGTCTTCTCGGCCTGCTTGCCGCCTTCGCGGCGGGAGCCGCATTCGGTGCGGAAGTCGCTCCGCGGCGGACCGTGATCATGCCGCTGAAAATCGAGCTGCCGGCGATCCCGGTGGTTTTCTCCAAGCCGTCCTTTCCGACGCGGGCGGTGGAATGGGATGCGAAGGGACGCGGCGCCATGGGCAGTCCGCCACGCTATTTCGGGTCCTACCTGGGTTGTGGCGGCCGCTTCTCCATGAGCATCGCCTCGCGGGAAACCAGGCTGGTGCTGCCGCTCGCGAGCCTGGGCGAAGCGTACCTGAAATGCCGGGCCATGCGCGTGAGCCAGCTCGCGCCGATCGTGCGGGTGTCCGATTATCCCGCCGGCTGGTTCGGCGACTGGGTGCAGGACGGCGTCATGGTGCGCACGCGCGAAGACGTGTTCGACGAGGACCGCATGCGCGCCCTTTTCACCTTGCTCACGGAATGCGTGGCGGCGCCGCAGGACGACGGTGGGGACTGGCTCGATGAGACGGCGCTGGAGGAATCCCTGGCCGCCTACCGCGAGACGGCGCAGTTTTCGTCCGAGTGGACAATCGAGTTCATCGGCGGCTCCCCGCTGCGCGTGGAGCTCGACGCGCGGGACCACCGCCTGCTCGTCGAAGCCGGCGACGACTGGGACACCTACGAGCTCGACGCCACCCGCGCCCGCCAGCTCACGGAACTGCTGGCGATGAAGTGACCTGCCTCACGCCAAGGGCGCAACGCCTGGTTTCGCACCATTTGCGCAGAAGGTAACAAAGGTAACGAAGGGTAATCAGGTTGGGGCTTTGTTTGCTTCTGTGAAACGATTGGCCCTGATACCTGAACCCCGACACCTCGCATCTAATCCTGCAATCCCTTGCCGGCGTAGATCGCCGGGACGCATTTCTCGACGCGGGCGGCGCGGGTGGCGGATTGCTTGGCGCTGGAGAAGAAGAGCAGGTAGCCGCGCTGGCGGCCGGGCGTCAGCGCGTCGAACGCGGCCTGGAGCGACGGCGTGCTGCGCAGGCGCGCGGCGAATTCCGGCGCGACGGCGAAGTCCTCGGTCTGCTTGAGCTCCACCTTGGCGCCGGATTTCTCGACGGCGATGGCGTCGAGGATGCAGGCCTTGAGGTCGGCGGCGAGGGCGGTGACCTGTTTGGCGCTGGTGAAGCGGATCTGGCGGCCGGACTGTACGTTCGCGGTCTGCTGGATGAGGAGGCCCTTGGGGTCCCGCAGCAGCGCGCCCTTCATGAAGAGCAGGGCGCAGTATTCCTTGAAGCCGTGCATGAGGACGACGTTGGCGCCGCCGACGGTGTAGCACGGCTTGCCCCACTTGAACTCCTCGGTGACGGGGCAGCTCAGCGCGATCTTGCGCAGCTTCGTGAAGCAGTCCTTCCACTTCGCCTCGTCCTTGTCCTCGAGAAACGCGTCGACCTTGGGGTTTGTTTTGGTGGCGTGGGGCATGCGGGCTAATTTAGCGGACGTGGGATTGAAGTCAGTCGTTTCTTTTGGTCACGGATCACACGGATCGGCCGGCCTTTTGCACAGAAGGAAACGAAGGGAACGAAGGTTGGGAGGCCGAACTCCCTTCGTTTGCTCCGTTACCTCCTGTAAGGTTGTTCGAGACTTTTGCCACGGATTACACGGATGGGCTGGAGGGCCGGTCTCTGGGCCGGCTGTTCGGGACCAGGGCAGCGCACCACGAAGAGGTCATTGCAAAACCTGTCATGGCGAGGAGGCCTGGAACGGGCTGACGAAGCAATCCCGCAAGTTGGATAGCCACGCCCGGCTGCGCCGGGCTCGCGATGACAAGGCAGGTTTTGAAATGAACTCTTGCCACGCTAATGGACCACTAACCTGGCGCCCGACACCTGAAACCTAGCGCAGCTTCGCGAGGGCGTTCTGTTCCGCCGCCACTTCGTGGCGGGGTGTGACGCGGTGGATTTTCAGGCGGCGGATGCCGCCGGGGGTGGGCCAGTCGACGATGGCGCCGGTGCGAAAGCCGAGCAGCGCGGTGCCGACGGGCGCGAGGATCGAGAGCCGGCCCGCGGCGATGTCGGCCTTTTCGGGGAAGGTGAGCGTGTATTCCTCGACCTCGCCGGTGCGGAGGTCCTCGAACTGCACGCGCGAATCCATCGTCACGATGTCCTGCGGCAGGGCGCCGGGATCGATGATGGCCGCGCGGTCGAGTTCGGCGCGGAGTTTCTCGAGGGCGGGCTTGGCGCCGGAGCGCAGGGCGGCGTCCACGAAGAGGCGGAGCTGGGTGTAGTCGTTGCGGGAGATGTAGAGGGGGGAGGTCATGGGATCGTGGGACAGGAGACAGTAGACGGGAGATGGAGGACGAAGGACAGTTGGCGGGGCACGGTCAGAGGTGGTCGCTGGTTTCCACCCCGGTGACGGCTTTGGCCCGGATTGAACGTCGAACGTTCAACGTTGAACGTTCGACGTTCAGTCTGAGCGATCAGCCGGTCAGACGCCCGGCGTGAGGAGCTGCGGCGTGACGATCTGCCGCGGCGGGATTTCCACGCGCAGGACGCGCGACGGGATTTCCGCGCGGGCCGAGATCACGGAGGTGCGCCCGGGCTGCACGAGGAACGTGCCGCCGCGGTTGACGATGGTGGTCAGGCCTTCGGCGTGGATGGCGATGTCGCCGTCGACGACGAAGAGCAGCTGCGGGTCGGCCGAGGCGCTCTCCGGCAGGATCGCTTCGCTGTCCGGCGCGAAGGTGAGGAGCTGGCAGGTGAAGCCCGCGCGGCTGAGGAGCGTGTTGATCGAGAGCAGCGGGGCGGGACGTTCGAGGGTGGTGAGGGAATTCATGAGGGAATCGGATGAGGGTAATGAAGGACTTTTGGTTGCCTTGTCATCGCGAGGCGCGCGACTTGTCGGCCATAGGCTTGGCGACGGCTGAAGCGCGCCGTGGCGATCCAGTCGCCTGGATTGCTTCGTCGCCCCACGACAGGGCTCCCCGCAATGACAAGTTAGGACAGGCGAATGCACGGCACTCGCGGCGGGCGGACGGGCCCGGGGAATCTCAGCACTCGAAGGCGAAAAACGAAAACGCCGCGCGCCAGCGGCTCAGCCTGCGAGGCCGGCCGCGCCAGGAAAGATCGCCGGCAGCAAATTGCCGAAAGACTGGAGATGGCGCTTCATGGGTGGGTACGCCGAAACGATTGTCCGCCGCGGGTGCGTGTCAACCCGCGCACCGATACAAAACGAAACCCCGATCGCGACGTTTTGTGCCGATCATTTTTAACCGCGGATTACGCGGATCGCACGGATGTAGGGTCGGACTTTGCACAGAAGGAAACGAAGCGAACAAAGGTTTGGGATCGGACTCCCTTTGTTTCCTTCGTTCCCTTCTGTGCAACTGAATTGGGATCAGATCCCCCTATCTCTGTTTCCTCTGTTCTCCCGATGCTGGCAACCAGCCCGGGACCAGTCGCCCAGCGAACGCTGTGGCTGGCCTCCTGTAAGGTCGATCGGGGTTAATCACCGATCGCACGGATGCGTGAGATCACGGAATTTTCCGGGAGCTGGTTGCGGTGGCGGTGGGGAAGTCGGCGGGGACGGGCAGGGTCACCTTGCCGGTGGCGGCCCATTCGGTGCCGCGGGTGAAGGTCGTGATGAAGCCGACGCAGGCGAGCGAGTAGTCCTCGTGTCCGAGCGTGGAGTGGAACACGCGGCCGCGGCCGTAGTTGATGGCCATCAGCACGGGCACATGGTTGCCGGAGCCCTTGAATTTCGGATCGGCATAGGCGGTGGCGAGGATAGTCAGGTTTTCCGCGGGGCCGCGCAGCTGCTGGTAAAGTTCGTCCGTGGTGTGCAGCCAGAGCGCCGGGATTCCCTGCATGATGGGGTGATCGGCCGCGCGCGTCTCGATTGAGAATTCGTGCGCCGGGCCGTGGAAACCGCCCGCGTGGGGGGACTCATCCCGCACGAGCTGGCCGGCGGCATTGTAGTAGACGTCGGGCCCGCTCTTTTCGTTGCGGTCGCCCCAGCCGCCGACGCCGATCATGCGGTTGTATTCGGCCCACTCGGGAAAGGCGTTGTCGGCGGCGTGCACGACGACGAGCCCGCCGCCGCCGTGGACGAATTTTTCCAAGGCATGCCGGGTGGCTTCCGGCCACGGCGCGGTCTCCCAGCCGAAATTGGAGACCACGACGTCGTAGGCGGAGAAATTGGGCGCGAAGTCGGGGTCGGCCTTGGGCTTGGGCAGGTCCTGGGTGGCCGGCTGCGACGCCAGCGGGTAGGACGGCAGCCACTTGGCGCCGCGCCAGGTGAAGGCGGTGCGGACCACGTCGACCTTGAAGCGACCGGTGTCCTCGAGGAAGGATTTCATCAGCACCGTGGATTTGGGCCAGACGTCGTGGTTGTTCTGGCCGTCGACGATCAGCACGCGCAACGGCGCCGCGGCGAGCGCGACCGCGAGGAACAACGACAGGACAAGACCGGAAGCGAAGCGTGCTTTCATGGGGAGGGTGGACTCAGGAGACAGGGGACAGACGACAGAGGACAGAGTGCGGAGGGCATCGCTTGGGATGCAGCGGCTTGAAGAAAGTTCAGGCCGATTTGTCATCGAGTGTCAGCACCGGGACTGCGCCAACAAGCGACCGCCGCAGCGCTGAGCACCTGCCACATGCGCCGGCCCCCGTTGGCGCAGCCGGCATGAAGCCGTCCTGACTCAGGCGTGGGGGCGGGATAAGGGATGTTTTCCCAAGGGGATTACGCAGGGTCCCGGGCGCGGACGCGGACGGGACGGGCATACTGGTGGGCGTAACCCATCCGCATCCCCATGAAACATCCTGATCCGATCTCTGCGAGCTACCTGGCTCAGCAGAATTTTCCTGTTCTTCTTACAGTTACTTCCGGCAACGGCCAGATGGCCAGCGTTGCCGTCTGGGTCGACGACAAGCTGCTGGACGACGACAAATTCGACCGGACCAAGATCGGTGTCGGCGGCAAGATCCAGAAGGTCCAGATCCGGGCCGACGTGACCGATGTCAATCCGCACTCCAACCGGATGATCGTGGCGTACCTGCTCGAGGGCGGTCCGGATCCGCTGCTGCGGAGCCAGTCATTCGAAGTGGAGGAAAACGGCGACACCGCCACGTTCCGCGCCAAGTTCACCCTTTCAACCTGAGGCGCAGCCATGAAAATATTCCTCCGTCTTCTGGCCGGGCTCGCACTGCCGGCTTCCCTGGTCGCGATCGAAGCGCCGCTCGATGATCTCCAGACACCGGCTTCACCGGCATTCGCGCTGGTTGGCGTGTCGCCGACGAAAATCGAACGGCCCGGCTCTCCGGCGGCGTTTGGCGCGAGCCTGGTCAATGCCGCCACGGAATCGACCGGGGGGCTTCCGGCCAACCTCGCGTTCGAATTCACCCCGTATTGGTGGAAAGACCGCCCGGCGATCACCCTCAAGTCGTACAATGAGGCCGAACCCCTCGATGTGGTGATGCAGTCGATGACGTTCTCGCTGGCGACGTTCGAAAAGGACAAGACCGACACGGTCGACAAGTACAGCGGCATCGGCGCCGGCGTGCGGTTCGACATCATCCGCGGCCAGCCCAACCAGGAGCTCCACAACAAGCTGATGGCGCGCAAGCGGGAGATCACGCGCAGTGATCCGAATGGCACGGTCACGGAGGAACAAAACGCCGAGCTCAAGAAGATGGCGCTGAATTACGATTCCTCGCGAGTCGGCCCGCAGCTCTCCTTTGCCGCGGCGGTTTCGTACCGGTTTGTCGGCGCGGATAAGGACCGCGAGTTGGATCGCTACGGCGCCTGGCTCACCTTCGCATACAAGCCGGCGAAAAAGCACCCGCTGCTCACGGAAAACGTTACTTGCCTCGCGGTGGCGCGGGCGATCGGGGAAAAGGGCATTGGGACCGCGGTGGACAAAAATTACTTCGATTACGGGGCTTCCCTCGTCTGGCGCGACCCGGAGCATCCCGTGATCGTTTCCCTCGAATACCTCAAGCGGACCGGCGATGCGCATGACGAGACCGTGACCGGCCTGTTGCAGTACCGGGCCGGCGAGTCGTGGTATTTGTTCCTGTCGCACGGCCATCAACTCGAGGGGGATGGCAACAAGGACAAGAAGCTCACGACGGCCGGCATCACCCTGTCCTGGGGCAAGAAGCCCAAGTTCGATGTGCAGTGATTTCCCGCGGACTTCGGACAGCAACCGGAAGCCGGGCGATGAATTTGCGCCAGGCTTTCGTTGCAGCCGGAGATTTGCGATGAGCGACCTTAAATCAGGCGCATTCCCCTGCCGCTCCTTCGCGGAGAGTGAAGCAGTCTCCGGTTGTTCCAGCCAGCCGACCCACCCCACGTCCGATCGATCCCAACGGTCCCCGATGAATTCCCCATGGCCGGCCTAGCCAAATCCAGCGGCGACAAATTTGAGCGGGCCGGGCGATTCCTGACCGAGGCGCGGGCCGGGCGGCGGGCGAAGATCGCGGCCGATTACGCCGGGCTTTTCGCGTCACTGAAGAAAGCCGATGCCGTGGGCAAGACGATGACGATTTCGTTGAAGCCCATCGGCAAGGAATGGACGGTGGGAAAATTTTCCGTCGCCAAGCCGGCGGACGCGGTGCCGCTGACCGAGGGCGAGCAGCTCAAGATCGATTACCTCACCCTGAAACCCGGGCTGGCGGATATCTTCCGCTATCATGACGCCAAGCCGGGCAAGCGCGCCGATTATACGTTCATGCTGGAAGGGTTGGATATTGCCCTGCAACCGGCCGCCGGCACCGGCTTGCCGATGACGAAGCTCGCCAGCATCGGGGACCTCAACTTGCAGGCGGCCAAGATGGGGCGGAGGGTGAAGGTCCGGCTCGCATCACCGGTCCGGAAGGCGAAGGCCGGCGAGCTGATCACGGTCGATGTGAAGACGGCGGCCGAGCCACCGAAGGAGTGCACCTGTTTGCTTACCGACGGGAAGACCACCCGTTCGTTCCCGAGCACGACCCGGGGGGAGTGCATGACCGCGGCAACCATGTACGGACTCGATTGGAAGTGGGTGTGCGATTGATCCCATGGCCAAGCTGATGCCAGTTCCGGTGCGGGGGCAGTTCGACGCCATCGCGCCGCGCGTGGTCCAGGCCAGGAATGATGCGACGAAGAAATGGGGCACGCAGCAGAAGCGGTTCTTTTTCTATCTCGGATTGCTGGTGGTCTGGTTCTTCGGGCAGCCGTTCGCCGATCCCGCGGCGGCGCATTTCGTGGTGCAATCCCTCGGCCTGGTGCTGCTCGCGCTCGCCACCGGGTCCTTGCGCGTGCTGGGCATTTGCTCCGAGTGCATCGACCGGCTCGAGCGGATCGACAACACCCGGCAGCGGCTGCTGGACAAATACGGCGTCGACCTGGAGAAAAACGAGGGCAATCCCGTGGCCTTGGGGAAGGCGCTCGACGCCAAGGTGCAGGCCGAGTTGGAGGCGGACGTCGCGGCCGTGCAGAACGAGTTGGTCGGGATCGCCTCCCTGCTGCGCATGAGCGAGGTGAATGCCTACCTCGAGATGTTCGGGGCGATTCGCGGGAAGTTCGAGTCGGCCAATCCGCCCGCGGGTGGGAGTCCTCCGCCCGTCACTCCCTGAGCGGAGAAACGACCACGCGCGGCTGTGTTCCGCGACCGGTCGCCACGTTCGCACGCCGGCTCCGAGATCAATGCCCTGCGCCGGCACCTCGCCGAGCCGTTCGCCCACATCGGCCAGATCGCGATCGCTCCCGTCCACCGCGGTCGCGGCCTGCGATCTGTGCAACCCGTGGTTAATACGGAAGATGGATCCGACGGGATCGCGGCGTTCCGCAGAAGCGGGACACGCGGTGACTGGAAACGCAGGGCGCGGGGTGAAAGACAGGCGCCCTGAAGTTACAGAAAACTGGCGCCGGCCGCTAGGGTGCCGCATCAGCGGCATTCTCACCGACATACTCCGTTGACGCCCGGCCCGGCATCAGCGCGATCCGGAACGGTGCGACGGGCAGGCCGTCGGCGCCGCAGAGATTGGCCGACGCGGGATTCTGGACCCAACCGTAGCGAATGACGCGGACCTCCGCGGCGGCGGCGAGCCGGGCGACCACGGTCGCGCCTTCAAACGCCAGCGCGGCAGGAAGGCGGCGGCCATCGGCGGCGATGAATTCGAAACCGGCAGGCGGTAGCCCGTCCCGGGTTGCGAGTTTCCCTGCGGTTAGGAAATCGAGGCGAAGAATGTCGCCCTCCCGCTTAACGCCACGGAACTCCGGTCCGGAGTCCACGATTTCCGGCAGGCCGTACGTGCGCTTGAGCGCCAGGCGGGCGAGCCGCTCGCCGACCGGGCGCTTGACCGGCGGGTGAATTTCGTCCGGCGGACCAAGGTCGATGGTTACCGCCATGCCGGTCCGTGGGAGGGCGAGGGCGGACGCTTGCGCGGCACGGAGCGTCGCCCATTGCCCGCCGGTGAAGTCGCGCTCGGGCAGGTTGTTGGCCGGCAGCTGGACGAAATAAACCGGCAGCTCCTGGCGCCAGCGCATCCGCAGGTCGGTGATCACCCGGCGAAACCACGGGCCATACTCCGCGGGTTGGAGGAACTGTTTCGGCGTGTTGGTCTCACCTTGGTACCACAGCACGCCGCGCACGGCATAAGGCACGAGCGGGGCCAGCATGCCGTTGTAGATGACGCCCGGCTGCGCGTAGCCGCCGGGACCAAGCAATGACATCGAAAATTCGACCGGCTCGAAGGGCGGACGCGCGGGCTGGGGCAGCGAGACCGGGGCATGAGACAGGATTTTTTCCCAGCGATCCAACAGCGCGGGCGCGTCGGGTTCGTTGCGCAGGAGCTCCGGGCTGAGCCAGGACTCGATCGGCGTGCCACCCTTGGCGACGACGATGACCCCGACCGGGCGGCCGATGCGGGCGTGGATTGCGCGGGCAAAATAAAACGCGACGGCGGAGAAATTACCCAAGGTTTTGGGCGAAGCGGCGGTCCATTGGCCATCCACGGTCTCCGCGGGCGCAGCGGCGGTTTGAATCGCAACCTTGAATTCCCGGATGTCCGGGAGATCCCCGGTCGCGATCGCCTCGGGCGCGCCGTTGGCATCGCGCACGTGCATCTGCAGGTTCGACTGGCCCGCACACAGCCATACGTCGCCCGTGATGACATCGTGCCGCGTGACCGACGCGCGAGGCGTCTGCACCGTGAAATCACCGGTGCGGCCCGGCCCGAACGGCCCGACCACGGTGTGCCAGCGGCCGTCGGCCTCCGCCTGGACAGTCGCGGTTTGGCCGAGATAACCGACGGTCACCTCGTCGCCGGGATCGGCCCGGCCCCAGACGGCAACGGGGGCGTCGCATTGCACCACGCCGTGGTCGCGGAAAAGCGGTGCCAGCTGCAGCCCGGCGAACAGGCTGCCGGGGAGCAGGCCCAGTGCGGCCAGAAACAGCAGATGACGGTTCATGGCTCGCGCGGCAGGGCGAACGCGACCCAGGCGTCGCCCGTTGGTCCGCCCAGTTTGCCGCCGCCGGAGGCCGCGATGACGACGTACTGCCGGCCATCGACCTCGTAGGTTGCGGGCGGGGCGGTGCCGTGCAACGGCAGCGTCGCGCTCCAGAGTTCCGTGCCGTCCGCGGCGGAGAAGGCGCGGATCTTGTTGTCGCGGGTTCCCGAGCAGAAAACGACGCCGCCGGCGGTGACGGTGGCGCCGCCCATGTTTTCGGTGCCGGTCTTCGGCACGCCGAGCCGGGTGAGTTCCTCGTGTTCGCCGAGCGGCACGCGCCACAGCAGCTTGCCGGAATTCAGGTCGAGGCAGTTGAGCGTGCCCCACGGCGGCTTGATGCCGGGGTAGCCCTCGTGGTCGTAGACCTTCTTGTACCAGCCAAAGGCGTAGCGCGGCGCGGCGGCGGGATCGACGGGCGGAATCGGGCGATCTTTCGCAAAAAGGAAATCCTCCAAGTCTTGCAACTGCTGGGGCGCAAGGGCCGCCCCGAGGGCCGGCATGGTGTTGCGTCCGTTCTTCAGGATGGAGGCAAATTCCGCCTCGGTGAGCCGGTGGCGGACGCCGCGCAGGCCGGGCACCATGCCGGAACCGCGACGCTCGGGCCCGTGACAGGCGACGCAGAAGGTCTGGTAGACCTTCTCGCCGGCCGATGCAGGCACCAAGGGCGCCGGATCGTCGTCGCGTTGGATCGCCACGATCCACGGCAAGTGGTTCGCCGCGATATAAAGTCGTCCGCTGCCCGGATCGAAGGTGGCGCCGGGCCAGTCCGAGCCGCCGAGCATGCCGTAGAACACCGTCGGTTTGCCGTCCTCGAACGGCTCGAACCAGCCCATGTTGGCATTGGCGACCAGCTTTTCGACGGTGGCGCGGGCTTCCGGGGTGCGGTCGGTGATATGGTCGCGGCTGAAATCCTGCCGGCCGAACGGCTGCGGCAACTCGAGATCGGGTTGGTACAGCGCGGTGACCTCGCCGGGCAGTTTGGAAGCGGGGGCGCGGCGGAGGCGATAAGGGAAGAGCGGCTTGCCCGTGACACGATCGAGCAGGATCGTGTTGCCAATCTTGCTCACGGTGGCGACGGCATCGACCTTGCGACCCTCGTGCATCACGGTGACGAGATTCGGCGCAGTGGGCAGGTCGAGATCCCAGATGTCGTGCTCGATTTCCTGGAAGTGCCAGAGGCGTTCGCCGGTGGCGGCGTTGAGCGCGATGATGCAGTCGGAGAACAGGTTCGCGCCGAGGTGCGCCGGCCCGAGGTAATTGGGCTTCGGCGAACCGGTCGCGATGTACGCAATGCCGCGCGATTCGTCGAGCGACATGCCGCCCCAGCAGTTCGCGCCCTTGTCGGGCGGGTTCCAGGTGTCCGCGCCGAATTCCGTGCCGGTCGGCATGGTGTGGAAGCGCCAGAGCTGCCGGCCGGAAACCACGTCGTAGCCAAAGACGTCGCCGAGGAAGCCCGGGACAATCAGCACGTCCCGCCAGATTGCGCCGGTGGCGGTGCCCCCGGTGGGCAGGGCGGCGCGGCCATTCTCGCCGAACGTCGTCACGGGCGTCCCGGTCTCGGGATCGAGCGCGTAGACCCAGTTGCCGGCGGTGAAGAAAAGGCGCGGCGCGACTTTGCCGTCCCCGGCCCAATGGATCAGGCCGCGGCGGGCGGGAATATCCTGGAGGCCGTTGCCCGTCTTGGGCGGACGGTAGCCCCAGAGTTCCCTGCCGGTGGTGGCGTCGAGCGCGACGATGCGGTGCCCGGCGGTGGGTAGAAACATCCGGTGGCCGACGATCACGGGATTGGCCTGCAAGTTGCCTTCGCCGTCGCCGGAATGGTAGGTCCACGCCACCGCGAGGCGGCTGACGTTCTCGGCGTTGATCTGCGTGAGCGAGGAGAAGCGGTTGGAAGTCGGGCCGCCGGAGGAGCGCGTCCACTGGCGGTAATCGGCCGCCGAAGGCCAGCCGTTTGCAGGCGCGAGCTCCGTGGCGGGGGCCGCGGGAATGATCTTGTAGAGGGGCGTCTCTTCGGCCGAAGCCGGACTGGTCGTTAGCGCCACCAAGCCAAGGAAGGATAGCGCGGCAACAGAACAGATTTTCATGGGCTCAAGTGAGTGGGGTTGATTCAACAGCCAAAGGGGCGAAAGGAATTCCTTTCGCCCCTTGGACAAAAAGCGCGATCGCTCGCGCCGAAGGCCCCGCAATCAGAAGAACGCGGAGAAGGAGGCGTAGATGCGGCGCAGGGGCAGCTGCGAGTTGCCGGAAATGAAAACGAACTTGTTGGTGATGTTGTTGCAGCGAAGTGTGGCGCTGTAACGACCGTTGCGCCAGAAGTAGTCCATGCCGGCATCGATGTAGTATTGGTCGGCGTGGAAGGTCTCATAGTTGCCGGGCGCGATGGTCCAGCCCTTGAACATGTACTTGGCGCCGCCCGTGACTTGGAAGCCATTGTGGAGAGAATCACGGAAGTCGTACTTGAGGTTAATCGACGCCGAATCGATCAGCGCCTCGATGGGGATCGTCTTGCCGGAGGGATCCAGCTTCGAGCCATCCATGGCGGAGACCGAGGCGTTGACCGTCAGTCGCTTGGCCAGCTGGCCGAAGACCTCAATTTCGTAGCCGCGGACATTTTCCCCGTCGGCGATGTAGTTCTTGTTGTATGACACGCTCCCGATGCCGCCGGCACCAGGCTCCGTGAGGAATTGATTCAGGATGAAACCGTTGCGGTTGAGCGCGAACATGGCGAAGGTGGCCGTGATGCGGTTGTCAAGCAGGGCCGCCTTGACGCCTAGTTCATCAAGTTTGGCCGTGACCGCGGAGGTGATGCTCTCCTGCAGGCGGGGATCATTGGGGTCCCAGTCGGCCGCACCACCGCTGGGCAGGATGTTGCTGTAGATGCGGGTGGTCCGACGCGGATCGGCCTGTTCGGTGTGAAGGGCGTAGATCGTGAGCCAGTCCACCGGCTTGTAGCTGATGGAGTAGCGCGGCACATCGGTGCTCACGTCAGCAGGGTGGGAGTCGGTACCGTTGCGGCGATTCCATGTCTCGGTGCCCGTCTTGTCCTTGCGCCACCCATAGAGCACGTTGACCTTGTCTTTGAAGAAGGAGCCGGAGTACTGGTAGAAATAGCCGAAGCCGGTGTTCTTGGAAAACTGGTCGGTCGTATAGGCCGTGACGAACGTGTTGGGATCAAAGCCGGCGGGGAGGGTATAGTCCGGATGGTACAGGCTTTGGGTGAGGCCGCCACGCTGGCCGGACAGCGTGTCATTGTCGCCGCGCGCGGCGTCATAGCCGATAAGGAACTGGTGTTTGGTGTTGGCAATTTCGGCTTCGTACAGGAGGTCGCCTTGGATGCGGGTGCTGTTCAGCTTGTAGAATTCATGCATGTAACTGATGCCGACGACATAGTCTCCGGGAGTAGCCGGATTCGGCAGCGCGGTCGGTGCCAGCGCGAAGCGGCGATACTCCTCGTCGATGTGACTGTAGCTGATGCCTTGGCGGAAGGTGAGGGAGTCGGAGAACTTGTGCGTAATGCGGGCCGTGCCCGTGGAGGTCTTGGCTTCACGTCCCTTGCCGGCCCAGCCGAAAACCCGCTCGGCCGGGATGTAGGCGTCGCCGCGGCCCGGGTTCCAATTGACCGCCGGGTTGATCTGGCCGGCGGCCACTTGGAAGCGAAACTGTTCGGCGTTCTGCCAGTAGGCTTCGCCGACAGGACCAGGACTCTGGAAGTAACTGTAGGAGGTGTTTACGTTCAACGTGGTCTTGCTGCCAATGTCCCATTTGAACGCGGGTCCGATGCCATAGCTGCGGCCGTGCATCAGCTTGCCGCCACGCGGATTGTCGGCGTCCTGAAAGTAGATCGGAATGCGAAAAGCCATTTTGCCGTCATCGGTGATCAGCTGGCTGTGGTCGGCCTCGAAGCGATAAAACGCATCCGAGCCCAGAGTGATGTTGAACGATTCCTTGTTTCTCCCGTAAGGAACCTTGGAGATGTAGTTGACGAGGCCGCCCGCTTCGCCACGGCCCATGGCGGCGGAAGCCGGGCCTTTCACGTACTCGACGCGATCGTAGAGCGCACGGTCACGGTTGACAGCGCGCGGGGCGATATAGCCGTCCACATAGGTGTTGGTGATCTGCAATCCGCGGATGTAGAAGGTGCCTGGCTGATGGCTGTTGGCGCGGGCTTGGACACCGGGCACCAGCTTGGTCATTTCCTGGCTGTCAAAAACGAAGGCGTCCTGCATCAGCTCCTGGGTGAGCACGCCGACGGTTTGGGGCACGTCGATGTAGCGCAGGTTTAGGCGCGAGGAGGAGCTGGCCGTTTGCGCACCGTAGCCGACGTCGGCATCGGCGGTGACTTGGAACGGAGTCAGTTTCAGGACATTGTCCTTGTCGGCATCGGTTGAGGTTGTTGACGCCTGCTGGCCGAAGGCGGCGGAGGCTGCGATCAGAGAGAACGCAACGACGAGTTGGCGATAACGGGTGGGCTTTTGCATGGGGTTCGGGGTGATTAGGCCGCGCACGGTTAGGATCGCACGAGGGGTTACGGGGTTACTTTACCTACGACTCGCTCTGGAGGTGATCAGGGCGAGGCGGGCAGAATCGAATAAAGAGGGGAGAAATTGTCGAGATTATTTGATCGATCAGATCGAGTAGGCGAATAAGAGTGACTAAAATCGTATAAATTACTGAATTAAAACACTAAATAGAAATAGACTTGCTTCCAATCGTTCGGAGGGAGCTCCTTGGGTGAAGATTTTTCGGAAAAATCGCCAGCAGCCAAAAAGGAGAGTGCTCTTTGGCGGAAAATTCCATCCCTCTGGCTATAGGGATCTAAACGATGCCCTTCTCGGAGAGCTGTGACCGCCTGGGAGACGCTGTCATCCTATTGTTGCTCCACAATCGATTAGAACGAACATTGACATGGGGAGCGCTTGCTAGGATGAACGGTTGGCTATGCCCCCGGCCGTTGATACCTTTCAAACCAAATCTTCACGCGTCTACAGCGAATTGAAGCAGGGAATCACCGCTGGCGAATTCGAGCCCGGCCAGCATTTGGTGCGGCGGAATCTCGTGAAACGTTTCGGGGTCAGCCTCTCCATTGTCAACGAGGCGCTCGCGCGCCTCGTCACCGATGGCTTGGTCGAAACCAAGGAGATGTATGGCACGCGCGTGGTGAGCCTCGACAGCCAGAGCCTGGAAAACGAGTTCGTGTTGCGCGAGGCGATCGAGCGCCATTCCGCGCGACTGCTGGCGGAATTTGCCACCGACGAAACCTTCAAGACGCTGTTGGAAGAGGCCAAGTCGATTGACCGCTGGATGCAGGAAGTCGGCCACGATGAAAGCCGCGGCAGCCTGTTGCATCTCGAATTCCACCTGAAGCTGGTCCGCTCCACCGGTTACACGCTCCTGGAGGAAACGCTGAAGCGCAGTGGCATCCGTTCCCTGCTCACCACGCGCTGGATCAAAAATCTCCGCAATCCGCACCCGGTTGATTTCCACGAGCAGCTGGTGCGGACCTTCATGCAACGCGACCCGCAGCTAGCGGACCGCAAGATCCGCGAGCACCTGCATCACGGCCGGACGGCGGCCAAGGGTTGACGCCTCCGCCTTGGCGGCGGCTTGGGCGCTCAGGCGAGACCGAGATGGCGCAGGGCCTCGGGCGGCGGACCCTCGAATCCCGGCAGCGGCATGTTGCCAACGTAGCCGATGGCCTTCATGCCTTGTGGCGTCGTGTAGTAGCCGCCGGAAGTGAGATCGCGGAATTTCACGAAGAATCGCACTGCCGACGCGTGCTCGGGCTTCGCGTGCGCCGGGTCGCAAATGTCATCGCAAATCGCCGTCTGCTGCGCGGCGTCGAGCGCGTTGAAATCCCGGCCGAAGCGCTCCTGCGCCTCGCGCTCGATCCAGGCCAGTCCCTCGAGCACCACCGGGCGGTCGGCGCGCTGCGCCGGGTACGGGGCGCTGACCCATTCGTCGAGGAAGTCGGGCACGTCGACCGCGGACGCGCTGGGCGAACTCTCGTCGGCGGGAATCATCACGTCGCACAAAGCCACGACCGTGCGGCGCTGTTCCGGGGTGAAGGTGAGCGGCCAGATTTCGCCCGGCTGGTAAGTCTTCACCATGCTCGGGTCGGGGCCGTAGCCCTGGGCCGCGGGCGGTGGCGTGCCGGGAGCGCCGGCGGTGTTGGCGCGCGCCAGCGGTCCGGCTGCCGCGAGGGACGCGCTGGCGGCGAGCATCCACTTGATGGCGGTGCGACGGTCGAGGCGGGGTGGCGGCGGCGGGAGGTCCATCTTAGAGATTCCCCTGTTTGATCTCGGCGAGCAGGTGATCGGCCGCGCGCCACGCGAGCGCCATGATCGTGAGCGTCGGATTTTTATCGGCGGTGCTGGCGAACGTCGCGCCGTCGGCGACGACGAGATTGGGCACGTCCCACGCCTGGCTCCACGCATTCGTCACGGAGCTTTCCCGGTCGCTGCCCATGATTGCGCCACCGACCTCGTGAATGACCGAGCCGCCGGGCCGGATCGCCTTCAACGGGTCCGTGGCCGGCGGGGCGGCAAATTTCCCGCCCATTGCGCCGAGCAGTTCGGCGATCAATTTTTGCTGGTGACGAACCTGGTTGAGTTCGAAATCCGTCCACTGCCAGTGAAAGCGCAGCACGGGAATGCCCCAGCGATCCTTCACGGCCGGGTCGATTTCGCAGTACGTGCCGTCGTTGGGCAGCATCGAGCCCTGGGCCCCGAAATTCTGGCGGCAGCCGTAGTAGCGGCGGGCGTCCTCCTTGAGTTTTTTGCCGTAGGCGCGGGCGGTGCCGCCGCCCAGCCAGTCGAAGCCGGTCGCGGCGTTCATGCCCGGCATGCGGCGTCCGCTTTCGAATTCGAGGTGATAACCGCCGGGGAAGCCGAGTTCGCCCGCGCGATTGCGGGCGTGCAGCGTCCACGGCACATAGGCATGCGCGCCGCCGGCGCCGTCCTCATTGTGCACCGGCAGACCCTCGAAGGCCGGGATGTGCGCGCTGTAGCTGCTCGAGACGGAGTCGGTCAGGTACTTGCCGAGCTTGCCGCTGGAATTGGCGAGGCCGTGCGGAAACCGGTTCGACTTGGAATTGAGCAGCAGGCGCACCGATTCCTGCGAGCCGGCGGCGAGCACCACGGCGCGGGCGGCGACATGCGCTTCGCGGCCGGTGGTCTTGTCGATGAAGGTGATGCCGGTCGCGCGGCCGCGGTCGTCCACGGTCACTTCGCGCGCCATGGCGTTGGGCAGCAGGTCGAGGTTGCCGCTGGCGAGCGCCGGCACGAGGTGCACGGTGTGCGAATCATAGGCGGCGCGCACGGCGCAGCCGCGGTGGCAGTCGGTCGCCCACAGGCAGGCGGAACGCCAGCTCATCGAGTCGGCCAGCGCGCGCTGGGCCTTGGGGTTGCCCGGATGCAGCTTCGCCGGGATCCGCCCGGCGTCCTGCCGCACGCTCAGCACGGCACGGTGGATGGGAATCACGCTCAGGCCGACGCTGCGGCCGTGTTTCTGGGCGTAAAGTTCGCCGGCGCGCAGCTTGGGCGCGGGCAGTAGCACGCCGGGCGATGAGTCCGGCGAATTTTCCAGGCCTTCGTTCGTGCCGAAGACGCCGATCAGCATCTCGACCTTGTCGTAGTAGGGGGCGAGGTCGTCGTAATCGACGGGCCAGTCGAAGCCGGCGCCGTAGCGCGTGCGCGGCTTGAAATCGTACGGGCCGTTGCGCAGCGCGATGCGTCCCCAGTGATTCGTGCGGCCGCCGAGCATGCGCTGGCGCCACCACCGGAACGTGTGTTCCGGTTCGGGCCGCGCGTTGGTGTAGGGCTCGCCGGGGATTTCCCAGCCGCTGTGGATCGAACAGTCGTGGAACCCGTACTGCTTGTCCGGTGTGGCCACGCCGCGCAACGGGGCCTCGCTCGGCAGCTGGAACATCGCCGCCTCGGTCACCGGGTCGAAGAAACGCCCGGCCTCGAGCATCAGCACCTTCACGCCCTCCATCGTCAGCGTGTAGGCGGTCTGGCCGCCGCCGGCGCCGGAGCCGACGACGATCACATCGTAGGAGGATTGCGTTTGGGAGGAGGTGACAACGGGCATGTCGGGCGGTGGCGGAATTATTCAGGCAGGGGCCGGTTCTTCGTTTCGGGCGCCAGCCAGATGGTGAAGAGACCCACGACGTAGATCAGCGTGATGATGGCGCCGGCGCGCGCGTAGCTGCCGCCGAACATGCCCATGAGCGTGCCCATCTGGACGGCGGCAATCGCGGCGAAGACCCGGCCGGCATTGAACGCGATGCCTTGCCCGGTGGCCCGCACGCGCGTCGGGAACAGCTCGGGCAGGTAAAGGGGCAGCCAGCCATAGAAGGCGGCGGTGGTCGTACCGACGATGAAACACAGCACGAGGAACAGCGGTCCGTACGCATCGATGCCGCGGAACAACCACGCGCAACTCAGCAATGACACGAGGCAAAGCAGGAAATAGGCGGGACGGCGGCCCATCGCGGCGCCGAGCCATGAGCCGATCAAGCAGCCGACGATGGAACCGACGCCGCCGATGGCTTGGGTGTAGGCCTTGGCCTGGGGCAGGCCGGGTCCCGCCATCTGGTCGGCCCAGAGCGGCAGCCATTGCACCGAGCCCCACGAGCCGATCAGGGCGATGCCGGCGAACACCGTGCCCAGCAGCGTGGCGCGGAGCAGCGTGGGCGATTGCAGGATTTCCTGCACCGGGCGGGCGGGCGATTGCTTTGACGCCTCAATCCAGCGTTCGGATTCGGGGACAAAAAGGCGGATGAGAAAAGTGAGTGCGGCCGGCGTGGCGCCGACCAGGACAACCCAGCGCCAGGAATCCTGCGTGACATGGAACCACATGCCGAGGACGGCGATGATGGCGAAGCCGACATTGCACGAGGCGCCGATGACACCGGCGAGGATCGGGCGGTGTTTCTCGGGCCAGACTTCCATCACCAGCGCGACGCCCAGCGACCATTCGCCGCCCATGCCGAGCGCGGCGAGGAAACGGCAGAGCCCGAGCTGGATCGGGCTGTGGGCAAAATAGGCCATGCCGGTGAACAGCGAATAGCAGAAGATCGCCAGGCTCATCGCGCGCACGCGACCGACCTTGTCCCCGAACCAGCCGAACACCAATCCGCCAAAGGCCGCGCCGAGGAGAAACAGCGCGGTGATGATTCCCATCCAGCGGCCGACGTACGAGTCATCCACGAGGCCGGTGGCGGCCTGCATCTCCTGCAGCGCCGGGCGGGCGATGAGCGGGAAGATGCCCATTTCCAGGCCGTCAAACATCCAGCCCAGGAAGGCCGTCAACAAAACCAGGTTGCGCCGCGTGGCGGTCGGGGAAACGGAAGACATGGGGGCAGGCGGAAGAGGGACGCGGCGCAGGCCGCGGAGGGATAGGGTGGGGAAGGAAAACGGATCAGACCGGCGCGACGCCGGCGTCAACCAGGGCGCGCGCGAGAACCTCGTGGCACTTTTTGGCGGTCGCAACCGGGTCGTAGCCGGGCTGGCGGAAAACCATACTGGAGACTTCGGAAACCACGGGGCCGACGTAACCGGAGTCTGCCACCAGGCGGAACAGGTGCGCATAGTCGAAGTGGGCTTCGCCCGGCAGCAGGAACACCGACTTGCCCGCCTCCGTGCGCGTGTCTTTCACGTGGATGAATTTCGTGCGCGGCGCCAGCACGGCCCAGGTGGCGTCCATCGTGAGGCCGTGCGCGGCGAAATGGCTGAAGTCGTAGGTCGCCGCGAGCGCGGGGTTTTTCACCCGCTCGAGCAGCCAGAGCAATTTCTCGGGCGTGTCCACGGCGTTGTTCATGTGCGCCTTCACCACCAGGCCGATGCCGGCGGACTCGGCCGCCGCGGCCCATTCGCCGAGCCGGTCCACCATTTGCTGGCGGATGGTCTCCCACTCCTCGGGTTTGCCGCCGAGGGTCGTTTCCACCGGCGGGATTGCGCCGGGCGAAACGTCGTGGGCGACGCCGGCCGCCTGTTTGATTGCCTCGAGGTTCTCCGCGGCGGTCATGCCGCCGATGAGTTTCAAGTTGCGCATCAGGGCCGAGGCGTCGAGCCCGGTGGCGGCGAGCTGCCGACGAAGGGCCTGGCGGGCGGACGCGGAAAATTTCGCGGGATCGCAATGGAAACCCGGGTCGACGACCAGCTCGACATTGCGGAACCCGATCTGCGCGCACGCGGAAATCGCCTCCGCCAGTGGCACGGTTTGCATGCCATAAAGGCTGTGCCCGAGGCTGATCCGGCCGCGCGGCGCGACCGGTGCGGCGGCCAGCGATTTTCTCGGCAGCAGCGCCAGCGAGGCGAGGCCGGGAGCCAGCTTGAGGAAGTTGCGGCGGTTGGTATGCATGGGCAACGGCGGATGCGGTGACTTCTACCGACGCGTGGACTTGGGGCGGTCGCGCTCCGCATCCAGCAGCTTCATCCATGCGCCCATGTAGGCGCCGTGGTCATGAAAAGTGCGGCCGCTGACCAGGTTGCCGTCCACGACGCAGGGTTCGTCCAGATAAATGCCGCCGCAGCTGACGATGTCGAACTTGCACTTGGCCACCGTCGCCATGCGCCGGCCGCGGATGCAGTCCGCCCGGGCCGGGATTTCGCAACCATGGCACACGCTCGCGATCGGCTTGTTGCGCTCGAAAAACCAGCGGGTAACCTTCAGCAGGTCCTGGTTTTCCCGGATGTATTCCGGAGCGCGGCCGCCGCTGAAGAAAATGCCCGTGTATTCCGCCGGCTTGATGTCTTTGAAAGCAATGGCGGCGTCGATCGTATAGCCCTCCCACTCTTTCGTGATGGTCCAGCCGGGTTTCACCTCATGCATGACCATCTGGAATTTCCTTTTTTCCGGGCCGGCGACCACCGGTTCGTAGCCGCCTTCGATCAGGCGATAATAGGGATACATCGTATCGAGCGTCTCGGATGCATCGCCAACAATGATAAGAACTTTGGGTCGCTTTTGCATAACTAATTTATAGATTTGAGCTTAAGTATCGGCGGGAGTTTTCCCGCGGAGGTAGGGGGTACGCTCTGCACATAGAAATTAAAAAATAAACGTGTCAAGATCGGTTTGATCGATCATATCTAGCAGACCCCGGCGAAGCCATTTTCAATCCTACCCACCATGATCGCCTGTGCTGATTCGCGCCGTCTCTCCTTCCCGGAAGCGCATCGTGCGCTCACCAAGGAACTCGTCCGACTGCCGCCGGGCTCTGGTTTTCGCATCCTGAAGTGGGATGACAACCTGCATGACGTCTGTTCGGTGCTGGCGCCGGACTGCACCGTGCGCATTGAGGGTGAAGGCAACCACTGGCACTATCACCAGGCGCTCGAGTTGACCTTGTTCACGGCGGGCAGCGGCACGCGTTTTGTCGGCGACCGGATCCAGCGCTTCGATGCGGGTGAAGTGGTACTCCTAGGGGAGAACCTGCCGCATTACTGGCACGCGACGAGGCGCTCTGCGGGGATTTCGGTGCAGTTTTATTTCCCGCCCACGCATCCACTGTGGATTTTCCCGGAGGCCGGCGGGCTCACCGCACTGCTCGCGGCCGCACGGCGGGGGCTGCAATTCCGCGGGCGCACGGCGGCGCGGCTGTCGGAAAGAATGGCCGGCCTGCTCCGGGCGGATGGCCTCGAACGCCTGGCATTGCTGCTGGGATTGCTCGCCACGGCGTCAACGGCGCCGGGGGAGGAAAGGGAGGCGATCTCCACCCAGACGTTTTCGCTGTCGGGGGACTCAGAACACCAGGCCGCCATGCGGGCGGCGATGCGATTCCTGCTCATGCATTATCGCGAGGAGATCACCCTCGCGCAGTTGCTCGAGGTCACGCGCATGAGCAAGGCGACCTTCTCGCGGTATTTCAAGCGGCACGCCGGAAAAACCCTCGGGGAATTTCTCCAACAGGTCCGGCTCGAAGCCGCGTGCCGCGAACTCGCCGAAACGGACAAGTCCGTGATCGAGATTTCACTGGCGAGCGGATTTTCCCAAATCTCGTTTTTCAACCGCGTGTTTCAGCGGGCATTGGGTTGCACGCCCTCCGCCTACCGGCAAACCGCGGTCGCGAACGCCGGCCGGCGCAAGCGGAAGCCGGGCGCGGTTTGAGACTTTTGGCGCATGGTTCGAGACGTCCGGCTTAGCGGAGCGCGCGGCGTTGTGGTTCAATGTGGCGGTCGAGCGGCACTTCGCCGCGACGACGTCGAATTCCTCCCACCCCATGCCAACCTCTTATCGTTTTTCCTTTGGTCCCTGGAACATCAGCGAGGGCGCCGATCCGTTCGGCCCGGACGTGCGTGCGCCCTATCCGCACGAGAAAAAATATGCGCTCTACAAGCCGCTGGGCTTTGACGGCGTGCAGTTCCACGACGATGACGTCGTGCCGGAGCTCGCGAACCTGGCCGCGTCGCAGGTCCTGAAAAAAGCCGGCGAGGTCGGCGCCATGCTGAAGAACCAGGGGTTGACGGCCGAATTCGTGGCGCCGCGCCTGTGGTTCGACGAGCGCACGATCGACGGCGGATACACCTCCAACCGCGCCGCGGACCGGGCCTACGCCTGGGAGCGCACGCAGCGTTGCGTCGATATCGCCCGCGCGGTTGACGCTAAGTCCATTGTGTTGTGGCTGGCGCGCGAAGGCAGCTACATCCGCGAGGCCAAGGATGCGAAACTCGCCTACGAACGGCTGCTGGAGCTGGTCAACCGGGTGCTCGACTACGACCGGCAGATCGAAATCTGGATCGAACCCAAGCCGAACGAGCCGACCGATCTCGCTTATGTCCCGACCGCCGGCCATGCCGTCGCCCTGGCCTACGCCTCCCGGGACCACACGCGGGTAAAGACGGTCATCGAGAGCGCGCATGCTATCCTCGCCAACCTCGATCCTAGCGATGAGATGGCCTTTGCCCTCGCCCACAAAAAACTCGGGAGCGTGCATCTCAACGACCAGAACGGCCTGAAGTACGACCAGGATAAAAATTTCGGCGCCGCCAATCTGCGCGCGGCGTTCAACCAGGTGCTCGTGCTGGAGGACAACGGCTACGGTAGCGCGGGCGAATTTGTGGGGCTCGATGTGAAGGCCTTCCGCACCCAAGCCGGCAGTCCTGTCACCGCCCATCTCCAGTCGAGCCGCGAGCTGTTCCTCCTGCTGGTCGAGAAGGCGCGCACCTACGATCGCAAGCTCGTGCAGCAATATCGCGATGCACGCGATTACGAGGCGCTCGAACTCTACACGCTCAAGCACCTGCTCGGCGCCAAGTGAGGCGCCCGGCGCGTTGTTTTCAGTCCGTTCCCCAACCCCATTCCGACATGCCGAGATTCGTCACCCTCTTCACCGGCCAATGGGCCGACCTCACGCTTGAACAGCTCGCCCCCTTGGTCCGGAAAATGGGCTACGACGGCGTCGAACTCGCCTGCTGGGGCGACCACTTCGACGTCGACCAGGCCGCGACCTCCGACAAGTACAACAAGGAGAAGTGGGAGACGCTGAAG
>JBEHYX010000006.1:0-84398 GCA_048497945.1 Verrucomicrobiota bacterium
CTGCCTCCCTCCCCTCCCCCATGAGTTGGCCCCCCCCCCCCCCCCTACAGTCCACAAGGCAGCTGCAGTTGAATTTGAAATAACCTAGCGACAGCAGCGTCCCCGCAGGATTCGATGAAGCGCGCGGATCGACGTCCTTCGGGGCGGCGTCTGGACTTTTCCGGGCGGAACTCAGGGCCTCGGCGGCCGGAGGGCCGCGCGGATTTCCGCCAGCCTGATTTTGTGCGCCGGGGGACGGTGTGCCGCATTTCGGAAATAAAAAAGCCCTTCTGGGTGAAGGGCTTATTGCGGATGGTGGACCTTACTGGACTCGAACCAGTGACCTTTTCCATGTCAAGGAAACGCTCTAACCAACTGAGCTAAAGGTCCGCGGAAGGGCAGGAGTGAACGATTCGCGGGAGGCGGTGCAAGGATAATTCGGAAACTCCTGCGGTCCCTGTTTTCGCGCCCCGCGGAGGCCCGGACCGGGCGGAAAAATCACCGGATCCGCACGTCGACGATCACGGAAAGGCCCAGTCGGACATGGTCGGCCAGGGCGAGGCGGCTGGCTTCATCGAGGATGATTTTGACCGGCACGCGCTGCACGACCTTGTTGAAATTGCCGGTGGCGTTGTCGGGCGGCAGCAGCGCGAACTGGGCGCCGCTGGCGGGCGCGATGCTGTCGACGGTGCCGTGAAGCGCGCGGCCCGGCAGGGCGTCGACCGCGAGCTCGACTGGCTGGCCGGCGCGCATGCGCGCGAGCTGGGTTTCCTTGAAGTTGGCGACGATCCAGCTGTCGGGCGCGGCGAGCGCGCAGAGCGTCTGGCCCGCCACGACGCGGTTGCCGACTTCGACCGCCTTGTTGCCGACGCGGCCGTTGTCCGGCGCGACAATGGTCGTGTAACCGAGCTGGCGCTCGGCGTCGCGCACGAGGGCCTCGGCCACCGCGACGTTGGCCTCGGCGGCGGCGATCTGGGCCTGCGTGGAATTTCTGGCCGCCTCGGCGGAACCGACGGCGGATTTGGCGGCCACGATGTTGGCCTGGTTCGCGGCGTGGGCGGCCTCGGCGGCGGCGACGGCGCTGCGGGCGGAGTCGAGCTCCGACTGGTTCATGCCGCCCTGGTCGACGAGCTTTTCCGCGCGCCCAAGCGTGAGGCGGGCGAGATCCAGCGCGGTGGCGGTCTGGTTCAGCTGCGACTCGGCCTGGGTGACGCGGGCCCGGGCCTCGGCGACCTGCGCGGCGCTTTGCTCGACGGCGGCGCGGGTTTCGGCGGCCTGGGCGTGGGCCTGGGCGAGCTGGGCGACGGCCTTCTGGCGCGCGAGCTCGAACTGCAGCGGGTCGAGCTGCACGAGCACATCGCCGGCCTTGACGGCCTGGTTGTCCGTGAAAAACACGGCCTTCACCTGCGCGTCGAGCTGCGGGCTGATCTGGTGCAGGTGTCCGGAGACGTAGGCGTCGTCGGTCGTCTCATAACGGTAGGCGTGGAGCGCCATGCGGCCGAGCCAGGCGGCGGCGAGCGCGCCGACGAGGAGGCCGGCGGCGGGCTTCCACCAGGCGGTGCGGGGCCTGGCGGGGACGTTTTTCGGCCGGACCGGGATGACGGGAGATTCAGCGGTGGTGTTCATTGAAAGGGAGGCAGGGCGTCAGTGGGCGGCGGCCGCGGCTTCGCGATTGCCGCCCTTGCCGAGCAGCAGCAGCAGCGGGAGCGTGACGACGAACGCGATGGCGACGTAATAAAAGACATCGGCGAAGGAGAGGAGCAGCGCCTGGCCGTTGATCGTCTGGTCGATGACGGACAGCGCCTGCTGGTGCGCGTGGACCGGGTCGGCGGTGTGCAGGCGGAAGGCGCCGCCCAGCAGCTCGAGGCGCGCATTGGCCTGCGGGCTGGCGGCGGTGACGTGCTCGACGAGTGTGGCGCGGTGCACCGTTTCGCGGTGGGCGAGGGCGGTCGTGATGGCGGCGATGCCGATGCTGCTGCCGAGCTGGCGGGTCAGGCTGTAGAAACCGGAGCCGGCGGCGATGTCGGCTTTGGGCAGCGAGCCGAGTGTGGCGAGGCTGAGCGGCATGAACATCATGACGCCGCCGAGGCCGCGCAGGATGAGCGGCCAGAACATGCTCTCAACGCTCGTGTCGGGATTGATGTCGGCCAGCAGCAGCGCGGTGCCGACGGTGGCGAGCGCGCCGAGCGCGATCAGGATGCGCGGGTCGGCCTTGCCGGAAACCTTGCCCATGACGATCATCGTGACGGCGGAAGCGAGCGCGCCGGGCATCAGGAGCAGGCCGCTCTGGGTGGCGGTGAAGTGCAGGTAGTTCTGCACGAAAATCGGGACGGCGAACATGACGCCGTAAAGCCCCATGCCCAGCACGAGCGAGTACGCGCTCCCGGCGGCGAGCGCGCGGTGGCGCAGGACACGCAGGTCGACGGCCGGGTGCTCCACGGACAGCTCCCGCCAGATGAAGAGGGCGCCGCCGATGACGGCGCCGGCGGTCATGAGGATGATGAAATTGGAGCCGAACCAGTCCTCCTGCTGGCCTTCCTCCAGCATGGTCTGGAAGCAGGCGAGGGCGAGGGTGAGCAGGCCGATGCCCCACCAGTCGACGGTGGAGTGGTCAAGCTCGCCCGGGGTGTCGCGCGGCAGGAAGAGGATCGCCATCAGGACCGCGAGGATGCCGAAGGGCAGGTTGATGAAGAAAATCCAGCGCCAGCCGAGCGTGTCGGTCAGGTAGCCGCCGAACACCGGCCCGAGCGCGGGACCCGCGATGACGCCGATGCCGAAGAGCGCCTGCGCGGCGGGCTGTTCCTTCTTGGGGAAGGTTTCGAAGAGAATCGACTGCGCCTTGGCCAGCAGGCCGCCGCCGCACAGGCCCTGCAGCACGCGGGCGAGGATGAGCATCGCGAGGTTGGTGGAGAGGCCGCACAGCACGGAGGCCGCGGTGAAGCCGGCGAGGGAGAAAAGCAGGTACTGCTTGCGGCCGAAGCGGTCGCTCAGCCACGCCGTGAGCGGGATCATGACGACATTGGCGCAGGCATAGCCGGTGGAAATCCAGCCGACTTCCGCGAGCGTGGCGCCGAGGTTGCCCTGGATGTCGGGCATGGCGACGTTGACGATGCTGGTGTCGATGACCTCGAGGATCGCGCCGAGGGCGGCCGTGAGCGCGATGATCCACTTGAGCAGCCCGCGGTCGGCCATGCGCGCGGCGACGGGCGAAAGGAGCCGACGGTCGGACCCGTACAAGCCTGGCAGGGCGGAGCTCATCGACGGGAATGCGTGGCCGCGCCGTCCAGAAACACGTTGACGGCGGCCTCGAGGAAGGTTGCGGCGGAATAGTCGATCTTGAGATGCGCGACCGAGCGGCGGAGCACGCTGCTGAACACCGAGCCGAGCAGGACCTCGGAAAGCACGTCGGCACGCTGGTCGGTGCGGATGCGCCCGGCCTTCTGGGCGGATTCGATCAGCTGGATGACGGCTTCCTTGAGCGGCAGGAAAATGGCGCGAAGCACCTGTTTCTCGCCGCTTTCATTGAGGTGGTGGTGCATTTCGCCGAGCATGGCGCGCACGAGCGCCCAGTTGGCGGTGAGCATGGTTTCGTAGCAGCGGGCCATGGCCAGCAGGTCGGCGCGCAGGTCGGCGGTGGGCGTGGGGATCTCGACCTGGCTGGGCACGAGCCTGGTCCCGAAGTTCTCCTGCACGACGGCGGCGAGCAGGCGGTCCTTGGTTTGGAAATGGCGGAAAAGCGTCACCTCGTTGACCCCCGCCTCCCGGGCGATGGCGCGAGTGGTGGCCCCGGTGAGGCCGTCGCGGGCAAAGACGCGGGCCGCGGCTTCCAGCAGGCGGTCGCGGGTATCGGCGGAAGCAGGAGCGGCTTTCATATGCAAGTAACCACTTGCATGCATGGGATGGTTTGGCAAATCAAATTCCGGCGGGCGGCCAAAACCTGTCAGGAGACTTGGGCCGGGGCCCACACGCCGCTTGAAACCAGCCCCGTTTCGCTGCCATATCGGCCTATGCTTCAGTCGCTTCGCATCCGCAACCTGGCCCTCCTCGACGGGGTGGAGCTGGATTTCGAGGGCGGCTTCACCGCGGTGACCGGCGAGACCGGCGCGGGCAAAAGCATCCTGCTCGGCGCGCTGTCGATGCTGGCCGGCGCGCGGGTGGACAAGACCGTCATCCGCCAGGGCGCCGACGCCTGCGAGGTCGAGGCCGCGTTGTTTTTCGCGGACACCCGCCGGCTCGACATGGTGCTAGCCAACCTGAGCCTGCCGCCGTGCGACGACGGCGTGCTGATCATCAAGCGCAGCCTGCCGCGGGAGAAGGCCCCGAAGCTCTCGGTCAACGGCGGCCTGGCCACGCTCAACGCGCTGCAGGAACTCGGCGCGCAATGGATCGACTTCCACGGCCCGGGCGAACCGCGCCGCCTGCTGAAGGAAAACGGCCAGCGCGAGCTGCTCGACCTGTTCGCGCGCAACAGCGGCCTGCTGGAGAAATACCAGGCGCTGTACGCCGAGTGGCGCGACCTGATCGCCGAGCGCGACCGCCTGCTGGGCGCCGACAAGCTTTCGCCCGACCAGATCGATTTCCTCAAGCTGCAGCTCGCCAAGATCGACGCGCTCGAACTCACCGAGGAAGCGATCGGCGCGCTCGAACGCGACTTCCAGCGCCAGCAGAGCGCGCAGGAGATCAACCAGCTCGCGCAGCGCCTGAGCCACGGGCTCAGCGGCGAGGACGGCCTGCTCGGCCGCCTGTCGGCCCTGCTGCGCGAGGCGCGCCAGCTCGAGGCCTTCGACGCCACGAGCAAGCCGCTGGCCGACCGGCTGCAGTCCGCGTCGCTCGAGCTCGGCGACCTCGATGCCGAGTTCACGTCGCTCGGCAGCTCGATCAACTTCGACCCCGAACAGGCGGAGCAATTGCAGGAAAAGATGAATTCCTGGCTCGAGCTGAAGCGGAAGCACGGCGCCAAGGTCGAGACGGTGCTCGCCGCCCGCGATGACATGCGCCGCCGGCTGGAACTGCAGTCCGATGTCGAAGGCTCGCTGGCCAAGCTGGAGAAGCAGATCGGCGATGCGAAGAAGACGGCGCAGAAGGCGGCGGCCGACGTGCGGGCGACGCGCGACAAGGCCGCGCAGCAGCTGGCCCGGGTCGCCTCCAAGGTGATCGTCCAGCTCGGTTTCAAGAAGGCGGATTTCCGCGTCCAGCTGGTGCCGCTGCCCGAGCTGGGCCTGCACGGCGATTGCGGCGTGGAATTCCTGTTCTCGCCCAACGTCGGCGAGGCGCCGCTGCCGCTGTCGCGCATCGCCTCGAGCGGCGAGCTCGCCCGCGTGATGCTGGCGCTCAAGGCCGTGCTGGCCGAGATCGACGACGTGCCGCTGCTGGTGTTCGACGAAGTGGACGCCAACGTCGGCGGCGAGATCGGCCGCGTCGTCGGCGAGAAGATGGCGGACATCGCCGAGCGCCACCAGGTGCTCTGCGTCACGCACCTGCCGCAGGTGGCGGCGCAGGCGGCGAATCATTTCGTAGTGACCAAGGATCAGAGCGGCGCCCGCGCGGCCGTGTCGATCGAGTCCATCCACGACGACCGCAAGGTCCGGGTGGGGGAGCTCGCCCGCATGCTCGGCGACCGCAGCGCCAGGAGCGCCCAGGTCCACGCCGAGGAATTGCTCAAGCTGCGGAGCTGATTTTTGGAGGGCCCGCGTCCCTGCGGGCCGGTATGGTCATCCACGGCCCGCAGGGACGCGGGCCCTCCACTCGTACCGCTTTTGTGCGCTTTGATTTTTGCCCATTCTGTCACGAGACCGGGCTGGCATGCCGCCCGGGAATATGCTGCATTTGGGCGTATGTCTGACCATTCCCACCTCTTCGCCCGCCGCATGGACCAGATGCGCCCCTCGACGATCCGCGAGATCCTCAAGGTCACCGCGCAGCCCGAGGTGATTTCCTTCGCCGGCGGCCTGCCGGCACCGGAGCTGTTCCCGGTGAACGAGGTGAAGGCGGCGGCGGACGCCGCGCTGACGAAGTACGGCAGCCAGGCGCTGCAGTACGGTCCCAGCGAGGGCGTGCCGATGCTGCGCCAGTGGGTGGCCGAGGAAATGGGCCGCCGCGGCGTGAAAGCCGGGGCGACCGACGTGCTCATGACGAACGGCTCGCAGCAGGTGCTCGACCTGGCGGGCAAGCTCTTCCTGAACCCGGGCGACGTCGTGCTCACCGAGAACCCGACCTACCTCGCGGCGATCCAGGCCTTCCAGACCTTCGAGGTGAAGTTCGTGCCGGTGCCGACCGACGAGAACGGCCTGATCCCGGAGAAGATTCCCGAGCTCATCCGCCAGCACCGCCCGAAATTCCTCTACACGATCCCGACCTTCCAGAACCCGACGGGCATCACGCTGCCGGCGGCGCGCCGCCAGGCGCTCGCGAAGATCGCGGCCGAGCACAAGCTGGTCGTCGTCGAGGACGACCCGTACGGCAAGCTGCGCTACCACGGCACCGAGATCCCGCCGATCAAGCACTGGGACGAGGCCGGCCAGGTGCTCTATGCCAGCACGTTTTCCAAGACCATCGCGCCGGGCCTGCGCCTGGGCTGGGTGGTCGCGCCGCCGGACGTCTTCAGCCGGATGCTCATCCTCAAGCAGGCGTCCGACCTGCACACCTCGAGCTTCGACCAGTTCACGGCCTATTTTTACCTGACGCAAAACGACCAGGCGGTCCACCTGGACAAGATCCGGAAGGCCTACGGCGAGCGCTACGGCGTGCTCGACGCGGCGCTGCGCGAGATGATGCCGCCCGGGTTCACGTGGACGAAGCCCGAGGGCGGCATGTTCCTGTGGGTCACCGGCCCGGAGAAGCTGGACGCGATGGAGCTGCTGCAGCGCGCCGTCGAGCAGAAGGTCGCGTTCGTGCCCGGCCGCGATTTCTTCCCCGCCGACGCCGGCCGCAATTATCTCCGCCTGAACTATTCGAACTCCACGCCCGAGCGCATCCGTGAGGGCGTGCGGCGGCTGGCGGCGCTCTGCAAGTAATGCCGCCGGGGTCAGCGCCCCGCTATGGAAGGAGGAATGCGATTCAACTGTCAGAAGGGATGGGGGATTGCATCGGTCGAAAAACTGGCCTTCGTGGTCGCATGAACTACCCCATGTCGCGTCGCACGGCGCTCAAACAGCTTGGCGCCGGCACGGCCATCGCCGCTTCCATGAGTCTGGTCAATGCCTCCGCCGCCGAATCCGCCGCGCCCGCGCCGCGCCCCGGCCGCATCAAGCAGTCAGTCTGCCAGTGGTGTTTCCGCGGGATGTCGGTCGACGACCTGTGCGCTGCCGCTGCCGCGATGGGCCTGAAGTCGGTTGAGCTGCTCGGGCCGGATAATTTCGCGACCCTGAAGAGGCACGGGCTCATCTGCGCGATGGTGAGCAACCCCAGTGTGACGGTCGGCGACGTGAAGGGCGTCGGCGGCATCCCGAAGGCCTGGAACCGGGTCGAATACCACGACGCGCTGGTGGCCGCCTACGAGGAGCGCCTCAAGGCCGTGGCCGAGGCCGGTTTCCCCAACCTGATCTGCTTCTCCGGCAACCGCGACGGCATGAGCGACGCGCAGGGCCTCGAGAACTGCGTCACCGGCCTCAAGCGCATCGTGCCGCTGGCCGAGAAGCTCGGTGTCACGCTCTGCATGGAGCTGCTCAACAGCCGGGTGAACCATCCCGACTATATGTGCGACCACACCGCGTGGGGCGTCGAGCTCGTCAAGCGCGTCGGTTCCGACCGCTTCAAGCTCCTCTACGACATCTACCACATGCAGATCATGGAGGGTGACGTCATCGCCACCATCCAGAAGAACCACCAGCACATCGGCCACTACCACACCGCCGGCGTCCCGGGCCGCCACGAACTCGACGAGAACCAGGAGCTGTTCTATCCCGCGATCATCCGCGCGATCCTCGACACCGGCTACCAGGGCTACCTCGGCCAGGAGTTCATCCCGAAGGGCAAGGATCCGATCGCCGCGCTGAAGGCGGGTGTCGTGATCTGCGACGTCTGACGCGGCCGAGCCGCGAGTAGATGGCAGATGGAAGATGGAAGTTGGTAGATGGTGGGCAAAAGGCCTGAATTGGGGGGACCGATCAGGTTCCCATCTTCCATCTCCCAATTGCCATCTCCCTGGGCGAAGCCCACACCCCTCCAATGGTGGGTTGCGCGCCGGCGTTTCCTGACTCAGTTTGGCGGCGATGAAACCCCGCTACCCCCGTCTGTTCATCGGCCTGGCGTTCGCCGCAGCCGTCGTTTCCGCCGCGGCCGCGCCCCTGCGCGTGCTGTACTTCACCAAGTCCTCGGGCTTCGAGCACAGCGCCATCCAGCAAAGCAACGGTGGCGCGAGCTACTCCGAGAAGGTGCTCGCGAAGCTCGCGGCCGAGCACGACATGAAGATCACCGTCACGAAGGACGGCTCCCTGATCACGGCCGACTATCTCGCGCAGTTCGACGTGCTGCTGCTCTACACCAGCGGCGATCTCACCAGCACGGGCACCGACCGCTACCCGGGCATCACGGGCACGGGCCTCAGCGCGCTGTTCGACTACGTGGCGAACGGCGGCGGCCTTGTCGGCCTGCACAGCACGAGCGACAGCTTCCACACCAACGAGCGCGGCGGCGGCAACAACCCGCGCCGCCTGCCGCGCTACCATAACTACGGCGAGGCGGCGGACCCGTTCGCGAAGATGCTCGGCGGCGAGTTCATCCGCCATGGCGCGCAGCAGGTCACGAAGGCCACGATCACCGACCCGAAGTTCCCGGGCTTCGGCGCCGCCGGCGCGGAGATCAACGTCCAGGAGGAATGGTACACGCTGAAGGATTTTGCGCCCGACCTCCACGTGCTGCTCGTCCTCCACACCGAGGGCATGAAGGGCGGGGATTACCAGCGTCCGAACTACCCGGTCGCCTGGGCGCGGATGCATGGCAAGGGCCGCGTGGCCTACAACGCGATGGGCCATCGCGACGACGTGTGGGACGCCCCGTATTACCAGTCGATGCTCGTCGGCCTGCTCGAGTGGGCCGGCAAGCGCGTCGAGGCGGACGTGACGCCCAACCTGCAGCAGACCGCCCCCGGCGCGCTGCAGCTCCAGCCGGTGCCGCCGGACGTGAAGCAGTAAGGTTTCCGGCAGCCTAAACGAACAAGGCCCGCAGTGAAGCGGGCCTTTTGCTTATTAGAATTGGAGGCGAGACTAGCAGTCCCGCACGCGCGGGACCAATGGTCCCGCCTCCAACTAGACAGACTTCGTCCCCGGCACAGTCGCGCTCCGCCATTTGGCGAGCGGCAGCTGGGCGAGGCCGATCAGCACGAGCTGGCTGGCCACGAAGATGATCAGCCACCAGAAGGCCGCGTCCATGAAACCGTAGCTGTGCAGGCCGACGCCGAGCATGTTCGTGCCGAACCAGCTCCAGCTCGTGACGACGTTGCCGAAGACCGCGAGGCACATCAGGCCGCGCTGCTTCACGAGGCCGCCCCAGCGGGCGTGCAGGATGAGGGCGTTCCAGAGCACGATGATGAGCGCGCCGTTTTCCTTCGGGTCCCAGCCCCAGAAGCGGCCCCACGACTGGTCGGCCCAGATGCCGCCGAGGATCGTGCCGACGAGGCTGAAGAGCGTGGCGAAGCAGACGATGCCGTAGACCATGCGGCCCAGCGAGTCGGCGGTTTCCTTGTCGAGCGACCTGGTCAGCGTGCCGCGCAGGATATAGATCAGGGCGAGGAAGCCCGCGAGGAAGGTCGCGGCGTAGCCGGTGGTCACAATGACGACGTGCGTGGCGAGCCAGAGGTTGGTGTCGAGCACCGCGCGCATCATCTCCAGCGTGTCGCCGCTCAGCGAGAGGTGGTGGGCGATGAGGAGGGTGACGAAACCGATCGTGCCGGCGGCGGCGGAGCCGATGCCGTTGCGGAACGTGCGCTCGAGGATGAGGCAGAGGCCGACCGCGCCCCAGCCGACAAACAGTGCGGAAGAGTAGAGGTTGGTGACCGGCGGGCGGCCCTCCAGCCACATGCGCGTGATGATGCCGGCGGAAGTGGCGGCGAAGGCGACGAAGATGAGGTAGTACGCCGTGCGCTGCAGGAGCTGTGGCCAGAGCAGCCAGGAGAAGATCGCGGCGAAGAACGCGAGCGCGTACAGGTCCATGCTCTTGTAGAACGGCTCGGCGGCGTTGAAGCGCGCCTCGATGTCGCTCTTGCGCAGCTGCGCGGCGAAGCGCTTGGCGAGCTGGTCGCGGTAGACCGAGACGACCTCGTTGAAATCCTTCGCGTTGCCCGTGCGCCACGCGTGGCCGAGCGCCGCGTAGGCGACGACGTTGGGATCCAGCTGGGTGGTGGTCAGGCTCTCGAGGATGACGTGGCCCGGGGTACGCCAGGCGGTGTCGTTGGGTTCCGACGCGGCCGGCGGGATGGCGAGCAGGTAACCCATCTGGCCCATCGTGTCGAAGCGCTGCGCCGCGCCGAGGATGCTGGCGAAGGCCTTTTCGTCGTAGGCCTCGTTGCGCTGGCGGGCGCGGAACGCGGCGACGCCGGCGGGGATGTCCTTCTGGAACTGGATGAGCTCGGTGAGGAAATCGGGCGAGTCGGGGAGCTGCACGCTGTGCTTGAGCCGCTGGTAAAGCATGATGCGGTCGCGCAGCTGGATGACCGCCTTCTGGAAGGAGGTGCGCACCTGCGGGTCGATGGGCTGGGCGAGCTGCACCTGGCGGTCGAGCTCCTCGAGCTTCGGGGCGAGCTTGTTGAACGAAAAACGGATGCGGGTGCCCGGCAGGAAATCGGCGAGCGCCAGGGTGCGCTTCACCGCGCTGTCGTAGGCGATCTTCGTGTCGGCCTCGGTGAGGCCTATGAGCGTGAGCAGCTCGGGCGAGTCGGTGGCGCTGAGGCGGAAGGTCGGGTAGTCGTCCGCCTTCGCCGGGTTGAAGAGCAGGTCGGCCAGCCACTGGTTCGGCGTGTCGACGAACGGCTCGCTGATCGTCGGGTCGCTCACGCGCTGGCGGCCCTGCAGGACGAGCAGCGAGGTGCGGGCGACGGTGTCGAGCGGCTTGATGCGGCCGTTGACGAGCACCGGCAGGCGGCCGAAGGACTCGAGGTCGAACGCGGTCTTGTTCGCGGGACGCCGCAGCGCCGACGCCAGCCAGGCGACGGTGAGGATCAGGACAACGAGGGGAAGCCAGCGTTTCATTTGGCCGGGGCGGTGCGCTTGTTGATGAAGCCGTACAGGTGCAGGCCGAACTGAAACACGAGGCCGAGGGCCATCATGATGCAGGCGATGTAGGGCAGGGCCCAGCCGGGGTTGCGCACGACCTGCAGGATGCTGACCTTGTCGCCCTGTTCGAAGCTCGCCTGGTAGAAGGTCAGGCCGGCGTGGCGCAGCGGGTTGTTCATGTAGATTAGCACCTCGCGGTCGTCATGGCCGTCGTCGGTCTTGAGGCGGATGCGGCTGGAGAAATTCTTCGGGATGTCGGTGCCCGGGTAGATGTCGTGCGTGAAGTCGATCAGCGTGATCGCGAACGGGTGGTAGTAGCGCTTGAAGCGCAGCGCGATCTCCCAGCTGCGGCCGGCGTAGTCGAACTTCTGGGGCATGCCGAACATCGGCGAAACCAGCCAGATGCCGAGCGGGCCCTCGGAGCCGACGAGTTCGATGTTCGAGGCGGGGGCGTTCCGTTCGTCCTCCTTGTAGGAAACCGGGATCGGGGTCACGGCGACGCGCGGGCCGACGCCGGCGGTGGCGATCGGGGCGGGCGCATTGGGCACCTGGTCGCGCATCTGCACCACAGCGTTCGGATAGTAGTCCCGGATGCGGAGCTGGAAGGGGAGCTTGGGATGCTGGATGACGCCGCCGTCGCTCAGCACGGCCGACGGGATGGCGACGACCTCGTTGTAGTCGGCGTGGGAGGTGTCCATCACCACCAGCTCCACCTGGCGCGAGCTTTCCGAGTAGTGGCTGGTATGGCCCTCCTCGATGCGCATCTGGCTCTCGACCTGCAGCAGGCCGCTGATGAGTTCGCCGAGGAGCAGGAGGATGAGGCCGGCGTGCGTGAGCTGGATGCCGGCCTTTTTCCACTCGAGCTTGAAACGGTAGATATGCGCGGCGACGAGGTTGAGGAGCAGCAGGCCGCCGATGAAGTAGCCGCCGGGGAAGACCGGCACGGGCACCTCGGTGCCGGGAATCTTCGCGAGCACGAAGAAGGTGCGGAAGAACTGCTCCTGCACGCCCCAGATGCCGAGGTGCACCTGCGCGAGCGTGGCCCAGAAGATCAGCACGATCGACAGCGCGAGCAGCACGACCGTCAGCTTGAGCGAGACGAAGAAGTCGCGGAACTGGCGGAAGAGGCTCATTTGGGCTGCTCCTTCACGCTGCGGAGGAATTCGAGGAACGCCGGCTTCTGCGCGGCGACGAGCGCGTCGGGTCCCATCAGCTTGAAGAACCACGTCTCGCCCGGCCGCGAGAGCACGGCGCCGAGGAGGCGGGTCGGCGCGCCCTTGGCGTTGCCGGCGAAGTCGACGACTTCGAAATGCAGGCCGGAGCCATCCATGTGCTGGCCGCCGGTGTCGAAGTGTTGCACCTCGTCGTCCAGCCCGGCCTCGCCGAGCGGCGGGAGGGACACCTGGTTGCGCCAGCGGTTGAGGTTGGCCAGCAGGCCGCCGGTGTCGCCCGGGAACGCGGTGATGGAAAGGTCGGCCTCGGCGCCGTCGGCACCCCTGACCGTGAAGCTGCCCTTGCGCATCGCGCCGGGAGCCTTGGCGATCCAGTCGCCGGGGGCGGTCCATGCGAGGCGGTCGCTGCCGGTGGGCACCGCGGTGTTCGCCATCGAGTCGCCGCCGGCGGGCGCCGTGCCAGGCAGGGCGCCCGGCATCACGGGCGGCGGATCCTTGGGCGCGCGATAGCTGGTGATTTCCCGGTCCTTGCAGCCGGCGAGCAGGAGCACGGCGGTGGCGAGGGCGCAGGGGGTGAGGCGGGAAAGCATGGCAGCCCTCCACAGTAGCAATCCCCGGACAACCGCAACCCTAACAAGTTTATATGAGGCCGGCATTGCACCCGGATTAGTTGGCCAGTTTTGTCTCGAATTTCAGGCCATTGGTTCCGGTTCACGATTTTCCGTTTACGGTTCCGCTCCGGGGCCACCAACCGCGAACCGAAAACCGTGAACATCCCCTGGAGATTTTGGTAGCGAACAGGGCGGCAAAGCTTAAGTCACAGGCATGCAATTCACGCCGCTCGGCGACAGTGCATTGGTGGTGGAGTTGGGGGACGCGATCAACGAGTCCACCCATCGCCGCGTGCAGGCGGCGTGGCGGGCGCTCGCCGCCGAACCGCTGCCCGGCGTCAGCGAGACGGTGCCGGCCTACACCAGCGTGACGCTGTTCTATGACCCATGGCGGGTCGTGCAGGCGGGCGCGCCCGAGCGCGAGGTCGTCCCGTGGTTGACCGCGCGGATCAAGGAGCGGCTGAAGGATCCGCCGAAGGCGGCGAAGGCCAAGCCCCGCACGGTGGAAATTCCCGTGTGCTACGGCGGCGACTTCGGCCCCGACCTCGGCCGCGTTGCGGCGCAGGCGAAGGTTTTTCCCGAGGAAGTCGTGAAGCGCCACAGCGGCGCCAAGTATCTCGTCTACCTCATCGGCTTTGCGCCGGGCTTCCCGTACCTCGGCGGCCTGCCCAAGGAACTGGCCACGCCGCGCCACGCCAAGCCCCGCATGGCGGTGCCGCCGGGTTCGGTCGGCATCGCGGGCGAGCAGACCGGCATCTATCCGCAATCCACGCCCGGCGGCTGGAACCTGATCGGCCGCACGCCGCTGAAGCTGTTCCGACCGGACGCGAATCCGCCCGTGCTGCTGCAGGCCGGCGACGAAGTGAAATTCAAGCCGGTCACGCCGGAGGAATTCGCGAAACTGGAGGCGGCGCGATGATCCGGGTGCTCAAGGGCGGATTGTTGACGACGGTGCAGGACCTCGGCCGGCCGGGTTACCAGCAGTATGGCATCGTGGTGGGTGGCGCGCTCGACGCGTTTGCCGCGCGGGTGGCCAACCTCGCGGTGGGCAACGAGGACAACGACGCCGTCATCGAGATGGCGCAGACCGGCCCGGATTTGCGGTTCACGCAGGATGCGCTCGTGGCCTGGACCGGCGGTGATTTCGAGGCGACCGTGGCCGGCCAGCCGCTGCCGCGGGACCGCGCGGTGCGCGTGACGGCGGGCGAGACCGTCAGCTTCGGCGTCACGACCGGCGGCCTGCGCGCCTGGCTGGCCGTGGCCGGCGGCATCGATGTCCCGCTCGTGCTGGGCAGCCGCACGACGTACCGCCGCGCCGGGCTTGGCGGCCACCAAGGCCGGCCGCTCCTCGCGGACGACGAGTTGAAAACCTTTCCGGCCCCGGAGCGTGCGACCGCCGTGCTCGCGTCGCTGGCGTCCAGCGGCAGGCGCGCCACGGCCTGGACCGTGCGGCCCGAAACCATGGGCAAGCCGGCGCCGGCCGGCGTCGTGCGCGCCATGCCGGGACCGGAGTGGGATTGGTTCACCGACCACGCCCAGCGCGATTTCTTCGCGGCGAACTGGGAAGCCACGCGCGAGGCGGACCGCATGGGCGTGCGGCTGCAGGGCCCGGTGCTCACCCTGGTGAAGCCGCGGGAAATGATTTCGTCCGCCGTCAACGCCGGCGTCGTGCAGGTGCCGGCGGCGGGGCAGCCCATCGTGCTGCTGCCGAGCCGGCAGTCGGTCGGCGGTTATCCGCGCCTCGCTGCGGTCGCCACGGTGGACCTCGGCCGTTTCACGCAGCTGCGCCCCGGCGCCCGGATGCGCTTCGAAAAGATCACGGTGCCGGCGGCGCAGGATTTGTGGCTGGCGCGCGAGCGCGATTTCAACCGCGCGAAGCTCGGGCTGGCCCGCGCGACGGGCTGATGCCATGCGCAGCGTCGACCTGAACTGCGATCTCGGGGAGGGCGCCGGCCACGACGCGGAGCTGATGCCGCTGGTTTCCTCGGCGAACATCGCCTGCGGCGGGCACGCCGGCGACGAGGCGACGATGCGCGCCACGATCCGGCTTGCGCTCCAGCACGGCGTGGCCGTCGGCGCGCATCCCGGCTACGCCGATCGCGCGAACTTCGGGCGCGTCGAGCTGCCCTTGTCCGTGGCGGAAGTGCGCGGGCTGGTGCTGGGCCAGGTGCAGCACCTGCTGGCGGTCGCGCTGCAGTGCAACGCGCGGGTGCGGCACGTGAAGCCGCATGGCGCGCTCTACAACCTGGCCGCGCGGGATCCCGCGGTCGCGCACGCGGTGGCCGACGGCGTTTATGAAGCCGATCCCCGGCTGCTGCTCGTCGGCCGGGCGGGCGGCGCCTTGCTGGAGGCGGGCGCAGCGTGCGGGTTGGGCACGATCAGCGAGGCGTTTGCCGACCGGAGCTACCAAGCCGACGGTTCGCTGACGCCGCGCGGCCAGCCCGGTGCGCTGCTCGCGGATGAGGGGGCGGCCGCCGCGCAGGCTTTGCGGATGGTGCGCGAAGGGAAGGTCACCGCCTCCGATGGCAGCGACGTGCCGATCACCGCGGACACGATCTGCCTGCATGGCGATGGCGCGCACGCGGTGGCCTTTGCCACGCGCCTGCGGGCCGAACTCGAGCGGGCCGGCCTGGAGATCAGGAGCTTCGCGATCTGATCAGCGCCGCGCCTTGCGGTACCGGCGGTAACCGGCGAACGCCCCGAGGCCGGCGAGGAGCAGCGCGCCATAAGTGGACGGCTCGGGCACGGGCGTGATCTGCTTGTCGTAGGACTGCCAGTGCGTGTTGCTGGCGTTGTATCCGCTGAAGACGACCTGGTTCATCGGTGCGGAGCCGGCGACGTCGAACGCGGCGCCGGTCCAACCCTGGGTGTAGAAGAAGTCGGCGGCGTTGGCCCAGTTCTGGACGGTGAGCGTGACGCCGCTGTCGATGATCAGGTTCGTCAGGCTGAGGGTGGAATTGCCGCCCCCGAAATCGATGGTGCTGTTGCCGGTGATGTGGAGCGTCGTGGCGGTGAGGCTGTAGCCGTTCATCGTCAGGGTGCCGCCGCCGAGGTTGACCGTGCCGGAGAGCACGATGGCGCTGAGCATGGCGAGGGATCCGCCGTTGAGCGTCACCGAGCCGGTGCCGGTGAAGCTGCCGCCCAGGGAGTTGGTGCCGCCGGCGAAGACCAGCGAGCCGCCGGTGCCGAAGTTGACGGCGCTGTTCACGGTGTTGGTGCCGGCGGAGAACGTCATCGTGCCGCCGGCCAGCGTGGTGGCGCCGGTGAAGGAATTGATGCCGCCGGAGGCGGAAACGGCGCCGCCGCCGAGGCTGACCGCGCCCTGGAAATTGTTCGTGCCGTTCGTCAGGGACAGCGAACCGCCGCCGAGATTCACCGCGCCGGTGCTGCTGACGGTGTTGGTGCCGCCCATGAAGGTGAGATTGCCGCCGTTCGCGTTGATCGCGCCGGCGATGGTGGACGTGCCGCCGCCGCTCGTGCCGATGGTGAACGTGGAGGTGCTGCCCATGGTGACCTGGCCGCCGCTGTTCAGGGTGAAGGCCTTCAGGCCTTCGCTGTTGCCGTTCAGGTTGAAGTTGCCGTCGGACTTCACGACAACGCTCACACCATCGTCGATCTGGTTGCTGCCATCGAGCCGGAGGACGGCCGAGCCGGCGGCCCCGGAGCCGTCACCGACATTCATCGTGGTGCTGGCCAGGGCGGTGGCGCCGCCGGTCTTGGCCAGGGCGACCGTGCCGCTGTTGATGTTGAGCGTGCCGCTGAGCGAGGTCGAGGTGCTGCCGGAAAAGGTAACCGTGCCGGTGCCGGCTTGCGTGAGGTTGCCGGCGCCATAGCCGCCGCCGCTCAGCGTGATGTTGCCGGCGCCGGTGAAGGTGACGTTCTTGCCGGCGGAGAAATCGCCACTCAGGGTGAGCGTGCCGCTGCTGGAGCCGATGGTCGCGTCGTTGTTGAATGTCACCGAACCCGAGAAGGTGTTGTTGCCGCTGACGTTGAGGAGCGCGCCGTTGCCGCTCATGCCCGTGCCGGAAATGCCGACATTGGCCTCGGCAACCGTGATGTTGTTCTGGAAGGCGAGGGTGGCGCCGCTGGCGACGGTGTTGCCGTAAGTGCCGGTGGTTCCCAGGGCGGAGCTATTGGAGAGCGTCAGCGTGCCGGCGCTGATCGTGACCGGCGCGCTGAAGGTGTTGGCGCCGCCGAGGACGAGGTTGCCGGTGCCGACCTTGTTGAAGCCGCCGTAATATTGGTCGTCGACGACGCTGTTGATGATCGCGGTGAGGCCGCTCGCGACGGAGAAATCCGGCGTGCCGCTGAATTGGATGGTCCCGCCGGTGAAGGTCGGTGATCCCTCCTGGATGGTGAGGCTGGAGATTCCCACCGTACCGGAAACGGTTACGGTGTACGTGCCGGTCCCGTTGGTGCCGGCGCTGAAGACGGCGTCAGACCAATCCGTCCAGTTCACGATCGAACCGCCGGTGCCCGCGCTGTTCGTATTCCAGTTGCCGCCCGAGCCGGTGACCCAGGTGCCGCTGGGGCTGGCTCCCGTGCCCGCGCTGGCGTTGGTGTTGGTATCCCAAAAGAGCTGCGCCGGGGCGGAAACCACGATCAGGAACAACGCCGCCCACAGCCCGGTCCCAAAGGACGGACGGAAAAATTGGCGGCGAAGGTGGCGGACGTAGCTCACGGCGATATGGCCGGGGAGCATACTTTAAAAGTCCAGAAATCCCAAGCAAAAATAGGGGAAAATGCCCAGCAGTCACCAGCCAAACCCTCAAATCGGCCGGTAGAGTATAAACTTAAGCCAAACAGTTGTTTGGCTTAATTATTGAAGCGGAAAAGGGCCACGTCGCCGTCGTGGAAGACGTATTCCTTGCCCTCGAGACGGTATTTGCCGGCATCGCGGGCGGCCGCGACCGAACCGAGGCGGGCCAGATCCTCGTAGCTGACGACCTCGGCCTTGATGAAACCTTTTTCGAAATCGGTGTGGATGACGCCGGCGGCCTGCGGGGCCTTCCAGCCCTTCTTGATGGTCCAGGCGCGAACTTCCTTTTCGCCGGCGGTGAAGTAGGTCTGGAGACCGAGCAGCGAATAGGCGCCGCGGATGAGCGCGGACACGCCGGAGTCGTCGACGCCGAGATCCTTCAGAAAGGCCTTGGCGTCCTCGGGCGGCAGGTCGATGAGCTCGGACTCGATTTTCGCGCTGATCGGCACGTAGGCGGCGTCGTGGTGCGTGCGGACGTATTCCGCGACTTTCTGCACGAACTTGTTCTGCTCGGCGGTCGCGAGGTCGGACTCGGCGACGTTGCAGGCGAAGAGCACGGGTTTCGCGGTGAGCAACTGGAAGAGCTTCATCAGCGCCTTCTCGTCGTCGGTGGCGGGCAGGGTGTTCGCGGTCTTGCCGGCGTTGAGGTGCGGCGTGAGCCTGTCGAGGAGCGCGAGCTCGACGGCGGCTTCCTTGTCGCCGGACTTGGCGGCCTTCTGCGTCTTCGGGTGGCGCTTGGCGACGGCGTCGAGGTCGGCGAGGACGAGCTCGGTCGTGATCACCTCGATGTCGCGCACCGGGTCGACGCCGCCCATGGTGTGGACGACATCGCCATCCTCGAAGCAGCGCACGACCTGGACGATGGCGTCGACCTCGCGGATGTTGGCGAGGAACTGGTTGCCGAGGCCTTCGCCCTTGCTGGCGCCGGCGACGAGGCCGGCGATGTCGACGAATTCGATCGCGGCCGGAATGACGACGTTGGTCTTGGCGATCTTCTGGAGCACGTAGGCGCGCTCATCGGGCACGGTCACGACGCCGACGTTCGGGTCGATGGTGCAAAACGGGTAATTGGCCGCCTCCGCCTTGCGGGAGCGGGTGAGGGCGTTGAAGAGGGTGGATTTGCCCACGTTGGGCAGCCCGACGATACCGGCTTTGAGCATAAAATTGGGTGCTTTAAGGGTCGGATGGAGCGGTGGCACTGGGGGCTTGACAAGGGCAAAGTTGTCCCGTCCATTCTGCCCCTTTTCCAAACCAACTCCTGCTTCCCGCAAAGTAACCAGACACATCAAATGGCCCTTAAAATCCGTCTTTCCCGCGTCGGCACCAAGAACGAACCGCACTACCGCGTCGTCGTTGCCGAGGAGCGTTCCCGCCGCGATGGCGATGCCGTCGAGCAGATCGGCGCCTACAACCCGCGGAGCAAGGGCAACCCGCTCACCATCAAGCTCGATCGCGTCGACTACTGGGTATCGAAGGGCGCCAAGCCCACGGACACCATGAACGCCATGATCAAGCGCGCCAAGCGCGCCGCCAAGGCGACCGCCTGAGCTTCGATCTCCAATCGATCCTTCCCAAGGTTCGGCTCGCGCCGGACCTTTTTTATTGGAAAATCCCGCCATGCGCATCGACGTCCTGACGCTGTTTCCGGCCATGCTCGACGGCTTTTTGTCCGAAAGCATGCTGGGCCGCGCGCGTGAGGCGAAGCTGCTGGAGATCAACCTGCACAACACGCGCGACTGGGCGGTGGACAAACACAGCACCACCGACGACCGGCCGTTCGGGGGCGGGGCGGGGATGGTGATGAAGTGCGAGCCGATCTTCGGCGCCATCGAGAAGCTCCAGACTCCGGGCTGCCGACGCATCTACCTGACGCCCGATGGGGCGCCTTTTACGACCGCCAAGGCCGAGGAGCTGTCGAAGCAGCAACACCTTATCTTTCTGAGCGGGCACTACGAGGGCATCGACCAGCGGATCCGCGACACGATCATCGACGAGGAGATCAGCATCGGGGATTACGTGCTGACCAACGGCACTTTGGCCGCGGCCGTCGTGATCGATGCGCTCGCCCGTTTCATCCCCGGCGTGCTCGGTGAAGAAAAGTCGTTGACCACCGAAAGTTTCACCCGCAACTTGCTCGACTTTCCCAATTACACGCGTCCCGCCGTTTACCGCGGCATGTCCGTGCCGGAAGTGCTCCTCCAGGGCAACCACGGCGAAATCGAGAAGTGGCGGCACGCGCAGCAGTTGGCGAAAACAGCGAAAATTCGACCCGATTTACTCAAGAAACAGCCATGAACCAGATCATCAAAGACATCACCGCCGCCCAGGTGAAAACTGCCGCCGCCCCCTTCAAGGTGGGCGATGGCGTCCGCGTGCACACCAAGGTGCGTGAAGGCGACAAAGAGCGCACCCAGATTTTCGCTGGCGTCGTCATTGCCCACAAGGGCACCGGCATCCACGAGACGTTCACCGTCCGTCGCATCAGCTACGGCGAGGGCGTCGAGCGCGTGTTCCCGGTCAATTCGCCGAACGTCGAGAAGATCGAGATCGAGAAGGAGTCCGAGAACGGCCGCGCCCGCCTCTACTACCTCCGCGACCGCACCGGCAAGGCCGCCATGGCCGTGAAGGAAAAGCGTTTCGAGGACGCGAAGGCCTGAGTGCCCGTCTAGTGATCGAACAAAAGCGAACCCGACCGGTTCGCTTTTTTTTATGCCAAAAAATGGGCTTTGCAGCGCCCGTCCAACGCCCGTTAACTGCTAACTGCCCCTCTTTTCAATTTCATGAAGCTCCACACCGAGATTCTTGCCCAAGCCTCCAATCAAGCCCGCGGCCTCGCCATCGACGCCGTGCATAAAAGCAATTCCGGCCACCTCGGCCTGCCGCTCGGCGCCGCCGAGATCGGCGCCGTCCTCTATGGACACGCCATGGTGCACAACCCCGACGAGCCGCGCTGGCTGAACCGCGACCGTTTCGTCCTCTCCGCCGGCCACGGCTCGATGTTCCTCTACAGCTGGCTCCACCTGAGCGGCTACGACCTGTCGATCCAGGAGGTCGCCAACTTCCGCGTGCTGCACAGCAAGACCCCCGGCCATCCGGAATTCCACGAGACCCCCGGCGTCGAGTGCACCACCGGCCCGCTCGGGCAGGGCATCGGCAACTCCGTCGGCCTGGCCATGTCGGGCAAGATGGCCGAGGCGCGCTTCAACACGCCGGAGCATCCGATCTTCGATCACCATGTCATCTGCCTTGCGGGCGACGGCTGCATGCAGGAAGGCGTCGCGATGGAGGCCGTCGAGTTCGCCGGTCACCAGGGCCTCGACAACCTGATCCTCATCTACGACTCGAACGATGTCACCCTCGACGCGATGGCCGACAAGACGCAGAGCGAGAACACCGCGCTCCGCTTCAAGGCGATGCACTGGGACGTCCAGACCGTCACCGAGGGCAACGACCTCGCCGCGCTGCTGAAGGCGATCAACAAGGCCAAGAAGGCCAAGAGCGGCAAACCGCAGCTCATCATCGCCCGCACGCTCATCGCGAAGGGCATCCCCGAAGTCGCCGGCACCTCGAAGGGTCACGGCGAGGGTGGGGCGAAGTTCGCCGACGCCGCCCGCAAGGGCCTCGGCCTGCCGGCCGAGCATTTCTACGTCAGCCCCGAGGTGCGCGAGTATTTCGCCGCGCACAAGAAGCGCCTCAAGCGCGGCTACGCGAAGTGGCGCAAGACCTACGAGGCCTGGCGCGCCGCCAACCCGGACAAGGCCGCGTTGCTCGACTCGCGCAACGACCGCATCAGCGCCGCACACCTCATCGAGAAGGTGATCCCGCATTTCCCGGCCGACGCCAAGCTCGCCACCCGCGCCGCGGGCAAGGACGTGCTGCAGCCGATCGCGGCCGCCATCCCGCTCCTGATTTCCGGCTCGGCCGACCTCCACGGCTCGACGCTCAACTACATCGCCGCGGACAAGGATTTCGACAGGACCAACCGCGCCGGCCGCAACCTCCGCTACGGCATCCGCGAGCACGGCATGGCCGCGATCAACAACGGCGTGGCTTACGACGGCATCTTCCGCCCCTCGTGCGCGACGTTCCTCGTGTTCGCCGATTACTCGCGGCCGTCGATGCGCCTCGCCGCGCTGTCGAAGCTGCCGGTCGTCTATATCTACACGCACGATTCCGTCGGCGTGGGCGAGGACGGCCCGACGCACCAGCCGGTCGAAACCGTCTCCGGCCTGCGCGTGATCCCGAACCTCGACGTCATCCGCCCGGCGGATCCCGAGGAGACGGCCGGCGCCTTCGCCGCCGCCCTCGAGCGCCATGACGGCCCGACGCTCCTCGCGCTCACGCGCCAGGCGGTGCCGCTGTTGAGCGACGTCCCGGCCAGCGTGCGCCGTGCCGGCGTCCTGAAGGGCGCGTACATCGTGGTCCAGGAAACGGCGCCGCTCTCGCACATCCTGCTCTCCGCGGGTTCCGAGGTGCAGTGGGCCGTCGCCGCCGCCAAGCAGCTCGGCGCCGGCGTGCGGGTGGTTTCCGTCCCGTCCTTCTCGCGCTTCGACGCCCAGTCGAAGGAATACCGCGACTCCATCCTCCCGCCGTCGTGCCGCAAGCGCGTCGCGATCGAGGCCGGTGTCACGGGCCTCTGGAGCAAGTATGTCGGTCTCGACGGCAAGGTCGTCGGCATCGACCGCTTCGGCCTCAGCGCCCCGGGCAACATCGCCATGAAGGAACTCGGCATCACCGCCGAGGCCGTGGTGGCGGCCGCCAAGTCCCTGTAAATTTGGAGGGCTCAGCTCCGGCTGAGCCGGCCCACCGGGAGGTGGGCTCTCCATAAGTCCTTGCTACCCAGCCGGCCATTAGGCCGGCTGTTTCGTTGGCAGCGCAGGACAACTGTAACGTAATTGCTGCAAACTAGGACTTGCCGAAATGATTAGGGTCCTAATAGTCAGCCTCCTGATATCCACGTTTCCGGTTTCTTCCTCATGCCACGCCTGCTCCTCAAAGACCTTCCGCGCTACGAGTGCCTGCTCGAGGCCGCGAAGGAATTCCCCGACCTCGATCCGACGGCGGCGGAGGCCTACCTGCACCTGCTGCTGACGGGCGATGACGTGTTTGCGGTGACGGAGCGGGGCCTGTCCGAACGGGGCATCTCACACGGCCGCTTTGGCGTGCTCATGCTTTTGTGGGGCAGCCGCCAGCCGCGCGCAGAGAAGGCCGGCGCCGCCGATTGTCCTTCCGGCCCGCGGACGCCGGCCGAACTCGCCGACGCCGCCGGTGTCACCCGTGCCACCATGACCGGCCTGATTGACACCTTGGAACGCGACGGCCTCGTGAAGCGCGAGCCCGACCCGGATGACCGCCGCATGATGTCCGTGCTCCTCACGCCGAAGGGCGAGAAGTTCCTCAACGAATTTTTGCCGGGGCATTTCAAGCTCATCGCCGAGCTGATGGCCCCGTTGACCGAGTCCGAACGCAAGATGCTGGTGAAGCTCCTGGTCAAGATCCAGGCCCACGCCACCTCGCTCCGCGAAAACGCGGCCATCGTCCCCGCGCACAACTGACCCACTTTCTACCCAACACCCAAGCAGTTCCTCCCATGATCAAGAAGTTCATCATCGTTATCGCCGGTTTTATTGTCGTCCTCCTGACGCTCGGCGCCGTGAAGACGGCCCAGGTCAAGGAAATGATGTCGGTCTCGCACATTCCGCCGCCGACGGCCGTCACCACCGCCGAAGCGAAGGCCGTGGAATGGCATCCCTATATCAGCGCCATCGGCACGCTGGCCCCCGTGCAGGGCGCCACGCTGAGCGCCGATGCCGATGGCATCGTCAGCCGCATCGCGGCGGACAGCGGCACCGCCGTGAAGGCCGGCGACCTGCTGGTCGAGCTCGACACGAGCGTGGAGCAGGCGCAGCTCGCCGCCGCCGAGGCGCGCGCGAACCTCGCCAAGGTCACCTTCGACCGTTCCAAGGACCTGTGGGACCGCAACGCCTCCTCCAAGTCCGAGTTCGACGCGGCCGATGCGACCTACAAGCAGTCGGTCGCCGACGTCGAGGCGATCAAGGCCCAGATCGCGAAGAAGCAGGTCCGCGCGCCGTTCGACGGCCGCGTGGGCATCCGCCTCGCCAATGTCGGCCAGTTCGTCGGCCGCGGCCGCGACCTGCTGCCGCTGCAGAAGCTCGACCCGATGTACGTCAACTTCACCGTGCCGCAGCGCTACCTGCCCGCCGTCGCCGACGGCCAGGAGATCGAGGTCAAGGTCGACGCGTTTCCCGGCAAGCAGTTCCTCGGCCGGATCACCGCGGTGAATTCCGAGGTCGATGCCGCCACCCGCAACATCTCCGCCCAGGCCACGCTCGCCAATCCCGACGAAGCCCTCCGCGCCGGCATGTTCGCGCGCATCGAGGTGCAGCTGAAGGGCGCCGAGACCCAGATCGCGGTGCCGTCCACCGCCATCTCCTACGCCTCCTACGGCAATTCCGTCTTCATCGTCGAAAAGGTGAAGGACAAGGAAGGGAAGGAGTACCTCGGCGTCCGCCAGCAGTTCGTGAAGCTCGGCGCCACCCGCGGCGACCTCGTGGTCGTCACCGACGGCCTGAAGGCCGGCGAACAGATCGTCACGTCGGGCGTGTTCAAGCTCCGCGACCACATGCCGGTCCAGATCAACAACACGGCCACGCCGAGCGCGAGCGAGGCCCCGAAGCCCGCCAATACCTGATCAGTCCCTCCCAGACCCGGAGAATCCAGCCATGCTATCCAAGAGTTTCACCGATCTGTTCATCCGCAAGCCGGTCATCGCGCTGGTGGTGAACATCGTGATCCTGATCGTGGGTGTGCTCGCTTACTTCAAGCTGAACACCCGCCAGTATCCCCGCAGCGACAGTTCCGTCGTCAGCGTCACCACCATCTACTTCGGCGCCAGCGCCGACACCGTGCGCGGTTACATCACCACGCAGCTCGAGCGTGTCATCGCCAGCGCCGACGGCATCGACTACATCGAGTCGTCCAGCGCCGCCGGCCTCAGCACGATCAACGTCTACCTGCGCCTCAACTACGACACCAACGCGGCGCTGGCCCAGATCAGCTCCAAGATCGACCAGGTGCGCAGCCAGCTGCCACCCGAGGCCGAGGTGCCCGTCATCAACGTCCAGACCGCCGACAACCAGTTCGCCTCGATGTACCTGAGTTTCTACTCGGACACGATGGACCAGAACCAGATCACCGACTACCTCGACCGCATGGTGCAGCCGCGGCTCGCGGCGGTGAAGGGCGTGCAGCGCGCCGAGATCCTCGGCGGCCGCGTGTTCGCCATGCGCGTCTGGCTCAAGCCGGATGCGCTGGCCGCGCACAACCTGAGCCCGGCCGAGGTGCGCCAGTCGCTCCAGGCCAACAATGCGCTCGCGGCGGTCGGTTCCACCAAGGGCTCCATGCTCAGCGTGAGCCTCGTGGCCAACACCGACCTCAAGGATGTCGACCAGTTCAAGCGGCTCGTCGTCGCCGAGCGCAACGGCACGGTCATCCGGCTCGCCGACGTCGCCGACGTCGTGCTGGGCGCCGAGAGCTATGACTCCGAGGTCCGTTTCGGCGGCAAGACCGCCACCTTCATGGGCATCTGGGTCCTCCCGACCGAGAGCACCGTGGAAGTGATCAAGCGCGTGCGCGAGGCCATGCCCGACGTCGAGCGCGCCCTGCCGGGCGGCCTGCAGGCCTCCATCGCGTACGACGCCACGAAGTACATCTCCGACGCGCTGCACGAGATCCTGCACACCCTGCTCGAGACGCTGCTGATCGTGACGATCGTCATCTTCCTCTTCATGGGCTCGTTCCGCTCGGTGTTCATCCCGATCGTGGCGATGCCGCTGTCGCTGGTCGGCGCGCTGTTCCTGATGCTGGCCTTCGGCTTCACCATCAACCTGCTCACGCTCCTCGCGATCGTGCTCGCGGTCGGTATCGTGGTCGACGACGCCATTGTCGTCGTCGAGAACGTGGAGCGCCACATCCGCGAGGGCCGCACGCCGGTCGATGCCGCCATCCTTGGCGCGCGCGAACTGGTCGCCCCGGTCATCTCGATGACCATCACGCTCGCGGCGGTGTACGCCCCGATCGCCTTCCAGGGCGGCCTCACCGGCGCGCTCTTCCGCGAGTTCGCCATGACGCTCGCCGGCGCCGTGATGGTGTCGGGCTTCGTCGCCCTCACGCTCTCGCCGATGATGAGCGCCTACATGCTCAAGGGCGGCAAGCACGAGGAGGAGGGTTTCACCGGCTGGACGAACCACCTCTTCGACCGCCTTCGCAACCGCTATGAGCGGATCATCGGCCGCATGCTGCAGCTGCGCGAGGACCACAAGTCCTCCTGGCTGGTGGCGGCCTCCGCCCTGGTGCTTTGGATTCCGATCGCCCTCGTGGGCATCGCCTTCTTCGCCTTCGAGGGCGGCTCCGTCACCCCGAAGATCATCGGGACTTTCGCCGGCGTCGGCCTCGGCCTCGCCGTGCTCTCCTCCCTGGCGGTGGTCGTCCTGGATTACCTCCTGGGCCGCCGTTTTTCGTGGGTGCAGTATGTGCTCGTCGCCGCCGGCCTGCTGACGCTCCTCATCATCCCGTTCCTGCAGTTTGCGCAGAGCGAGCTGGCGCCCAAGGAGGACCAGGGCGTCGTGTTCTCGATCCTGCAGCCGTCGCCGACGTCGACCATCGACCAGAACCTGCTCTATTCGCAGCAGGTGCAGAAGATGTTCACCTCCGTGCCGGAGTATGAGCAGTCCTTCCAGATCACCGGCGCAAACTTCGGCTTCTCCGGCGTGCTGCTCAAGCCGTGGTCCGAGCGCAAGCGCTCCTCGATCCAGATCCAGGAGGCCCTGCAGGGCCCGGCCGCCGGCATCCCCGGCCTCAATGTCATCGTGACGACGCCGGAGCCGCTGCCCTCGGGCGGCAGCTTCCCGATCGAGTTCGTCATCCGCTCGACCGCGCCGCACGCCGAGATGCAGGAATTCGCCCAGAAGCTCGCGCTCTACGCCAACACCGAGGCCAACGCCGGCGGCGGCGCCCCGACGTTCTACTTCGCCGACACCGACCTGAAGTTCGACCTCCCGCAGGTCGAGATCAACATCGACAAGGACAAGGTCGCGTCGATGGGCCTGAGCCTCACCGACGTCGCCCGCGACCTCGGCTCGATGCTGGGCGGCGGCTACGTCAACCGCTTCATCAACGACGGCCAGAGCTACCGCGTCATCCCGCAGGTCGAGCGCGGCCAGCGCCTCAACCCGGCGCAGCTCCTCGACTACCACGTGCGCGGCCCGAACGGGCAGCTGATCCCGCTGTCGACCATCGCCACGCTCCGGGAGACCGTGCAGCCGCGCCAGCTGAACCGCTTCCAGCAGCTCAACTCGGTCAAGATCACCGGTGTCGGTCCCAGCATCGACCTCGCGCTCAAGAAGCTCGAGGCCAAGGCCAGGGAGATCCTGCCGCCGGGCTACTCGATCGATTACGGCGGCCAGTCGCGCCAGCTGCGTTACGAGGGCAGCGCCCTCTGGACAGCCTTCGCGCTCGCCGGCGTGCTGATCTTCCTCGTGCTCGCGGCGCAGTTCAACAGCTTCCGCGACCCGTTCGTGATCCTGCTCGGCTCCGTGCCGCTCGCGCTGGTCGGCGCCTTGCTGCCGATCTTCCTCGGCCGCACGTCGCTGAACATCTACTCGCAGATCGGCCTCATCACGCTGGTCGGCCTCGTGGCCAAGAACGGCATCCTGATCGTGGAGTTCGCCAATTCGCTCCAGGAGCAGGGTGTCGCCAAGCTTGACGCCATCCGCCGCGCCGCCGCGACCCGCCTGCGCCCCGTGCTCATGACGTCCGCCGCCACGGTGTTCGGCCACCTCATGCTGATCTTCGTGTCCGGCCCCGGCGCCGCGGCCCGTAACAGCATCGGCTGGGTCCTCGTCGTCGGCATGGCCGTCGGCTCGGTCTTCACGCTCTTCGCGGTCCCGGCCTTCTACGTCCTGCTGGCCGCCGACCATTCCAAGGCGGCCGTCCCGGCCAGCGAGCCGGCCCCCGCCGGCCAGCCCGCCCTTGCCAAATAATCGTCCTTCAATTCCATGAAATCCTTCATGCGCCTGCCCAGCTTCCTCCTCGTGGCCGCGAGCCTGCTCGCGGTCCTGCCCGCCCGGGCCCAGCTCAACGACGGGAAACCCGATCCCGCGATCGAAGTCCCGCCGCGGCTCGACCTGCCGTACGCCCTGGCCTTCGCGCTCGATAACAACTTCGCCATCCGCCAGGCCAAGGAGCGCATCCGCCAGCAGGAGGGCATCGTCCTCGAGGTGCGTTCCGCGCAGATTCCCAACGTCTCCTCGACCGCGGGCTACCAGCGCAACGCCGACGAGATCTCCACCAACGGCCTCGACCACAGCTGGGCGGTGGACATCACCGCCCGCCAGGTCGTCTTCGCCGGCGGCGGCGTGGCCGCCAGCGTCCAGAGCCAGAAGCTGGCCCTCGACGCGGCAGTGCTCGAGCTGCAGGCCGTCATCAACGACGCGCTCTTCGACGTCCGCACGCGCTTCTACGCCGTGCTCGTCAACCGCGAGCGCATCAAGGTGCAGGAGCAGAACGTCGAGCTCCTCCAGCGCCAGCTGCAGGACGTGAAGAACCGCTTCGACGCGGGCACCGTCTCCAACTTCGAGGTGCTGCGCGCCGAGGTCGCCCTGGCCAACGCCCAGCCCGCGCTCATCACCGCGCGCAACGACTTCCGCCTCGCGATCGAGGAGCTCCGGCAATCGCTGGGCTTCACGGCGAACACGAACACCGATGTCGCCCGGATCCCGGAATTCCTCGGCACGCTGGAGTTCAACCCGGCCACCTTCGAGCTGCGCTCCGCGCTGTCGACCGCCCGCGAGACCCGTCCCGACCTGAAGCGCCTCGCCAAGCTGACCGGCGCCGCCGACGAGGCCGTCAAGGCCCGCCGCTCCGCCTACCTGCCGCAGGTTTCCGCCTTCGGCGCGTATGACTGGCGCCAGGCCCCGGCCGCGACCGGCAAGTCCTCGCTCGATGGCTGGACCTTCGGCTTGCAGTCCTCGTGGAGCATCTTCGACGGCAACGCCACCCGCGGCCGCGTGGCCCAGGCCCGTTCGCTGCTCGAGCAGACCAAGCTCGCGCTGTCCGAGGCCGAGCTGTCCGTCGACGTCGACGTCCGCCGCGCGATTTCCACCTTCCAGCAGTCCACGGAACTGGCGGAAGCCTCGAAGAAGGTCGTGGCCCAGGCCGAGGAGGCCGTGCGCCTCGCCAACGCCCGCTTCGCCGCGGGCACCGCGACCCAGCTCGACGTGCTGACCTCCCAGGTCGACCTGACCACCGCGCGCTTGAACCAGCTGCAGGCCTACTACAGCTACAACGTCGCGGTCGCGGCCACCCGCCGCGCCATGGGCCTGCCCGACGAACTCCGCCCGGCGGGCGAAGTGAAGTATCCGTAAGCGCCCTTCTTCCTTGGAGGCGGGACTACCAGTCCCGCAAGGGGCGAAGGAGTCGCGGGACCGGTAGTCCCGCCTCCATTGGCCGCCTTCGGGCGGCCTTTTTTCTTCGCGCTGGCGGGCAACATAAACCACCTTCCTGTGTCCTATCGCTGCGCATGAAATTTGCCCGTTTGCTGCTGATCGTCGTTGGCGTGGTTGTCGTGCTGGGCGCCGGCCTCTTCGGCGTGGCCCTGGTGCCGGCCGTGCAGCGGTGGGCCGTGCTGCGGGCCGCGGGCGACGTGCCCGGCCTCAAGCTGGAGATCGGCGGGATCAAGGCGGGCTTCTCCGGCGTGGCGCTGCGCAACGTGCGCGCGGAAAAGCAGCGCATCGTGGTCAAGGTGGAGCATGCGGAGGCGGACTTTTCCCTGCTGGCATTTTTGTTCGGCCACCGGCTGGAGCTCAGCCGTCTCGAGGTCGCCGGGCTCGATGTGGATGCCAGCCATGTGACCCGCGCCAAGGCGGAGGCGGCGGCCAGCGGCGCTCCCGCCGCCACGCCGGGCCTGCTGGCCAAGGTGCAGCTGCCGTTCGACCTGAAGCTGGATGACGTGCGCATTGCCGGCCGGGCCGTCCTGCCGGGCACCGCCGGCCAGTCCCCGCTGCAGGCCGAGTTCACCATCAGCGGCGGCAAGCTCGCCCCGGGACAGGAGGGACTCATCCAGCTCAACGCGACCGTGCGCGATCCGGCTCCGGCTGCGACCGTCACGACCTTGCGGGTCCAGACCGGCCTGCGCGCCACGCTCACGGCGCAGCGCACCTTCAGCAAGGTGAACCTGGTCACGCTCGTCGACGCCGAGGGCGCAGCCCTTTCCGGCGGCCAGGGCCAGCTCAAGGTGGGGGCGGAGTTGTTTCACAGCTCCGCCGGCGAGAATTACGAGGTCAGTGTCGACACCGTGCTCCGCGGCACGAACGAGAACCTTCTCAAGGTCCAGGCACAGCTGCCCACGGGCAGCCGGCAATACTCCGGCGACTGGCAGCTCAAGGCGCGCACCGCGCAGGTCGCGCCGTTTGCGCTGGGTGCACCGTTGCCGGATTTGGACGTGAAGGGCTCGGGCAAGTTTGCCTGTGATGCCACGGCCGCCACGGCGAGCCTCCAGGGCAGCCTGCAGGGGCAGGTGAGCGGACTCGAGGCGATCGACCCGGCGTGGCGCGCCTTCGGCACCGTCAAGGTCGACGCTTCGTTCGATGGCAGCGAGCAGGGCGGCATCCTGAACCTGACCCGGTTTCAGGCCGTCGTGGGCCGTCCGCAACCGGTCCTGGAAGCCCGCATCACCGCACCCATCGGCTACGATCGCCGGAAAAACCAGCTCGTGGCGTCCGGGCAGGCGGCGGAAACGCTGCTCCACGTCAATCTCGCCGGCGTGCCCGTGGACTGGCTGCGGCCCTTCGTGACATTGGCGGATATTTCCGGCGGCCTGGTGACGGGCCAGTTCGACGTGGCGCGCGTGGCCGGCACCGGCACGGCGGCGGCTGTGCACGGGCAGGCGCAACTGGCGGATCTCACCGTGGTGCAGGACGGCCGGCCCTTGCTTTCGCATGCGGCACTGACCCTGCGCACCGAGGCGACCTTGGCCGAGGATGTGATCGACGCCTCGCTGCTCGAGCTGGGCGTGAAAACGCCCGAAGGCGACTCGCTCAGCCTCAAGGGAAAATTTTTCACGCGCACCGGCGCCAATCCACCGCTGGCCGTGTCGGGCTCGTTCAATGGCTCCTCGGCGAAGCTCTTCGCGCGCTGGCTGCCGGGTGCGCCCGTGGCGGCGCAGGGCGACGTGGATGCGACGCTGCAGGGCGACAAGCTCCAATTGCGCGCCGGCCGTTTCCAAGTCCAGCAGGGCGGGGGCAAGCCGCTCGTGAGCGCCGCCGTGGTGCAGCCGTTTGCCGTGGATCTCGCGACATATGCCATCACGCCGGGCAACGGCGCGGGTACGGTGGCCAGGATCGAGGTCGGCCGGCTGCCCCTGGGCTTGCTGCCGCTGGCCGGACCCGACGCCACGCTGGGCGGTTTTGTGCAGCAGGGGGAATTTGAAGTCGCGGCGCAGGGTTCCAGCGCGACCCTGCAGGCGCTCAAGCCGGTGCAGCTGGCCGAGGTTTCGCTGGTGCAAGGCCGGCAGCAGGCGCTCACGGGGCTGGCGGTCGAGGTCTCGCCCTCGCTCGAGTATTCCGGACCGGAAAACTACCGGGTCAGGCTGGGCGACCTGACCGTGCGCAACGCGGCGCGGGCGACGCTTTTCACGCTGAAGGCGGAAGCGACGGAAACACCCGACCAGGGCACGCAGGCCACGGCGAACTTCACACTCGAATTGCCCGCGCTGGCCTCGCAACCGCTCTTTGCCGATGCGCAGGCGGTCTCCGCCGGGCGCGCCACGGGCGAGATTCGCGCCGTCCTGGGCGCGCATCGCCAGGTCGAGGCCCGGGTGACGTTGAACGGCCTGATCGCCGCCGACACCGGCCATACGCTGCCGGTCGCCAACGTCGGTTTCCGCGCCGTCAGCGGCAACAACCGCGCGCTTTCCATCCAGGTGCCCATCCTGCTCGACAACGCCGGGCAGCGCTCGGACCTCAATTTCGCGCTCGAACTCTCGCCGCTCGGCCGCGGCCATTCCGTCGACGGCAAGCTCACCGGCCAGCAGGTTGAGTTGAACGACCTGCTCGGCGTGCTGGGCGTGTTCCTGGCCTCCGCGGCGCCCGACAACGGCGACAAGCCCGTCGCGACGGGGGCGAGCACGCCGGATACGGTGGCGGCGTGGTCGCAGTTCAGCGGCCAGCTCGCGCTCGACATCAAGACGGTCACCTACGGCAAGGAGTGGGCGATGACCGGCCTGACGGGCGACGTGACGATCGAGCCGGCGCGCCTCGCGCTGCAAAAGCTGTCCGCCTCCTTCAGCGAAACCAGCCGCCTCGCGGCGAAGATGGAGATGCGCTTCACCGGCGGGCCGCTGCCTTATCGCCTGGCCGGCGACTACACCCTGAACGATTTCGACCTGGGCAAGCTCTTCAAGGCGATCGATCCCGCCAAGCCGCCGGCCGTCGACGGGCTGTTCTCCATCTCCGGCCAGCTGTCGGGCAACGGGGAGACGACCGGGCGCGCCATCGACCGGCTGCACGGCGACTTCCAGCTGACGAGCCGCCAGGGTATTTTCCGCGGCCTGGCCCGGACCAGCAGCAAGGTGTCCGCCGCGACCAAGGCGGTCGACGCCATCGCCGCGCTCGGTTCGATCTTCGGCTCGGACAAGGTCAAGCAGGGCGCCGAGAAGGTTGCGGGCGCCTCGTACTTCGCGGACCAGCTCGCGCAGAACCTGGCCGAGATCAAGTACGACCTGCTGAGCGTGAAGCTGTCGCGCGACGAGCTGCTCAACATGAACCTCGAGGAGATCGGCCTGGTGTCGCCGGAGATGCGCTTCACCGGGCGCGGCACGATCACCTACGTCGCCGGCAAGCCGCTGCTCGAGCAGCCGCTCTCCGCTTCGCTGGGTTTCGCGGCGCGCGGCAAGACCGAGGAACTGCTCGGCAAGGCGCGCGCGCTCGACGGCACCAAGGATGACCTCGGCTACGCCAGGACGAAGGAACCGATCACGCTCACCGGCACACTCGCCAAGCCCGACCCCACGGCCTTCTTCACGCGCCTCGCCTCCGCCAAGCTGTCCGAGTATCTCGACAACGGCCAGTAAGCTTGCGGAAAGAAGCTCCCGTTAAGGCCGGCACTGCTGTCGGCAATCGTTGACTCGCAAGGGTCCGCATCTTGTCAACCTGCATGAGGTGATTCGCAAGGTCGCGGCTTGGACACGTGCACCAGATCTGCAGCCTTTGCGAAAACTTCAATGACCCCAAACCACACCACCCTGCGGCTCCTTTGGTCGGCACTAAGCTAGGCCGGATATCGGAAGGGCGGCCTGCGCCATGGCGGAGAGGCCCAAGCCGAACGCGTCAGGTCTCAAGTCCCGCTTGGCTGTAACCGGCCCCGGCGGTTCATGCCGCGAACCTCAGGTGCGACGCGCACGGCGGCGCCAGAGGTTGCCGCCGAGCAGCACGGCCCCACCGCCAAGCAGGGCCCAAGTGGAGGGTTCGGGCACGGATGTGAACGTCAGGCGGATGTTGTCGATGTCCATTTCCCCGGCATTCAGGCTGTCGTTTTCGAGAAACCGCACCGTCAGATCCTGGCCCCAGAGGGCGCTGTAAGTACCGCCTGCTGCCGCACTGTCGTAAGTCAGGGTGAAGTCCATGAAGCTGTCCGGCGTGGAATTCTGTACGGTCCTTTGGGCAATGACGGTGGAGCCGGCGGCCAGCTGCATGGTCAACTGGGCGGTGCTGGCGAGCCCTCCCTTGCGCGTGCCGACAGCGACCGTCAGGTCATAGTTGGTGTCGGGCACGAAGGATTCAGCGAGGGTCTGCTCGATACCCTCGTCATTTCCGGCCGAACCGAAGTAGAACGTGTTCGCCCCGAGCATGGTGCCGATCGCACCCGAACCGAGGGTGCCGGTGTAGGCGGCATTGTCGGGGTTATAGTAGCCATAGTAGGCTCCGCTGATGCCGGGAACGATGGCGGTCCAATCCGTCGGGATCACACCGGGGGAATTCGAGAAACCGTCTTCGCCCAGACCGCCGGTTTCGAAATCGGCGTTGGCTACGATAATCGTCACCTGGGCGGATGCGGTAAGGCTTGAGGCAAAAAGAAGGAGGCCCAGCAGGCGCCCGGCGCGGGGTAGAAGGGAAGAGTTCATGATGGCTTGGCTCGTGATCCGGGGAAAACTCGACACCGACAGCCGAAACAGAAGTCCGAAAAGATCCGAAAGCAACTCGCCGGGAGGTTCCCCCGTCCAATGGCCGAGCTGAAAGGGCCGGCGCATGTGGCCTGGGGTTTGATTTCCGAGAAATCACGGATCGTCGCTCGGCGAAAAGGAGGAAGGCAGGTTTTCGGGCATGGCCCGCAAGCTCCATATGGAATCCGAGGATGGCGTCTGCCACGTCATCAACCGGGGCAATTTTAAGTCGCCCATTTTCCGCTCGGCCCGGGCCAGGCGCGCCTTCCTGAAATGCCTCGACCGCGCCGGGGGCGAAAGCATGCTCCGCGCATGCTTCAGGCTCCCCAAGCCTCGCGACCGGCGATGCGGCAATGGACCCTCGTGGTCGCGCTGTCCCTGGTCGCGATTTTCCTCTCGATGCTCCGCATCACGCCGAAGCTGGTGCCGTGGCGCGACCATCCGCTCGTCTATGAGACGACCAAGGTCGAGCCGATGCTGGACCAACTGCACGACCCGGTGGGCTGGGAGAAAAAATACCAGGGGAACTGGGACTTCAACGGCGTCCAGACCATTCGCTGGCGCCTGTTGCCGCCGGCCCTCGGCCAGGTACTGCACCTTTCGCCCCATGTTTATCTCACAGTGCCCTGGGTCGCGCTGGCGGTGTTGGTGGCGTTGGTGATCCACCATGCGCTGCGGTTTGGGGCGACGCCGTGGGGCGCGGGCGCGCTGGGCGTGCTGGTGGGGACGAGTTCGGCGTTCTTCAGCGCCTCGTGCGCCGTGGGCTACTTCGATCCGCTCTACCTGATCGCACTGGTGGTGGTGTGCTGCTCGCCCTCGCACCTGGCGTTGCTGGGGGCGTGTCTGCTCGGGCCGTGGGTCGACGAGAAATTCCTGTTCATGCTGCCGGCGTGCTGCGCCGCGCGCTGGGCCTGGCAGCCCGATCGCCAATGGCTCTGGCGCGTGGTCGCCGGCATCGCGCCCTATATCCTGGTGCGCCTGGCGGCGCTGGGCATGGGCGACGGCAGCCTTCGCCAGCAGGTCGCGATGCAGGGTGCGATGTTTCCGACCTACGCTCCGGCACTCCCCAAGGGCTGGTGGTATGGCTTTCGCGCGGGCTGGGTCATCCTGCTTGCCGGGGTCTGGCTGGTGGGCCGCACACTCGACCGGCGGACGGCAGCCTTCTTCGTGGTCGCATTGCTCGCTGCCATTGCGTCGGTGTCGTTCCTCGCCTGGGACACGACCCGTTCGATCGCCATGCTGCTGCCGTTCCTCGTGCTCGGCGTCCAGGCGAAGTGGGCGGGGCGGGTGCTGGTGGCACTGGCGGTCGTCAACCTGCTGTTGCCGGCGGCCTATGTCTGGTGCGGTTCGCCGGTGACGGTGCCGCTGACGTCGCTCCTCCTGCGCTGACATGACATTGTTTGAATGGATTCCGCTTTGCGCGAAACGCGAAGTGGCCAAGAGTGGGCGGCGATGAACACACGCATTTTCGGCAAGACGGGCAGGGTGGTGGGCGAGGTCGGCCTCGGCTGCTGGCAGATCGGCGGCAACTGGGGCGAGGTGACGGACGACACCGCGCTGAAAATCCTGAACACGGCGCTGGAGCTCGACACGACGTTCTTCGACACCGCCGACGTGTATGGCGACGGCCGCAGCGAGACGCTGATCGGGAAGTTCCTGAAGAAGACGAAGGCCCGCAACCGGGTGTTCATCGCGACCAAGCTCGGCCGCCGCGGCGATCCGGGCTGGCCGGCGAACTTCACCCGCGAGATCGTGCGCAAGCACACCGAGGACTCGCTGAAGCGGCTCGGCGTCGACGCGCTGGACCTGACGCAGTGCCATTGCATCCCGACCGACGTGCTGATGAGCGGCGAGGTGTTCGGCTGGCTCGAGGAGCTGAAGCGGGAGGGCAAGATCAAGGCCTATGGCGCCAGCGTCGAGGCGATGGACGAAGCGCTCTGGTGCTGCAGGCAGCCGGGCTGCGCGTCGCTCCAGATCATCTTCAATATCTTCCGCCAAAAACCCATCCACACGCTGTTCGACACCGCGAAGGCGCAGGGCGTGGCGCTGATCGTGCGCCTGCCGCTGGCCAGCGGCCTGCTCGGGGGCAAGATGACCAAGGCCACGAAATTCCCGGCCGAGGATCACCGCAATTTCAACCGCGACGGCGCGGCGTTCAACGTCGGCGAGACCTTTGCCGGCCTGCCGTTTCCCAAGGGCGTGGAGCTGGCGGACGGCCTGAAGGCTTCCGTGCCCGCGAGCCAGACGATGGCGGAGATGGCGCTGCGCTGGTGCCTGGATTTCGATGCGGTGAGCGTGATCATCCCGGGCGCCAAGAACGCCGACCAGGTGCGCGGCAACATCCGGGCGGGCGACCTTGCGCCGCTCAGCCGCACGCGCCACGTGCAGCTCGCAGCCTACTACGAGCGCAACGTCGCGGCGCATATCCGCGGGCCGTACTGAGAGGGAAAGTATCAAGTAGCAGGTATCAAGTACCAAGACTGACTGGCGGCTACCGTTCTTGATACTTGTTACTTGGAACTTGGTACTTTCCGACCCGAGGCTTGCCTCGGGTCGGACTTGGCACGATAAAGGCTGACTGCTTCCGAATGCCCGCATCCGTGTCACGGCCGCTGCGACCCTCAGGTCTTAAATTGCTCAACTGGTTCCTGCGTGGCTGGACGACCCTGGTCTTCGTTTTCCTCTACGTGCCGATCGCGGTGCTGGTGGTGTTCTCGTTCAACTCGTCGCGGCTGAACATCGTCTGGCAGAGCTTCACCTTCGACTGGTACGCCAAGCTGTTTCACAACGCGCCCCTGATCCGCGCCGCCAAGAACAGCCTGATCATCGCGACCTCGACCACGCTGCTGTCGGTCATCCTCGGCACGGCCGGCGCCTGGCTGCTGCACCGCTATCGCTTCCGCTTCTCGCAGACCATCCAGACGCTCGTGGCGATCCCGATGGTCATGCCCGAGATCCTCATCGGCATCAGCCTGCTGATCATGTTCGTCACCATCGGGCTCGAGCTCGGCTTCATGTCCGTGATCATCGGCCATGTCACCTTCAGCTTCCCGTTCGTGCTCGTGGCCGTGCAGGCGCGGCTGCAGGGGCTCGATCCCGCGCTCGAGGAGGCGGCGCTCGACCTCGGCGCCACGCCGGTCAAGGCCTTCTGGCTCGTCATCGTGCCCTGCCTGAAGCCCGCGATCATCGCCGGCGCCCTGATGGCGTTCACGCTCTCGATGGACGAGCTGATCGTGACGGTCTTCGTCAAGTCCGCCGCCTCGGCCACGCTGCCGGTGAAGGTCTTCGACATGGCGCGCGTCGGCCTGAATCCCATGCTCAACGCGCTCTCCGCGATCTTCATCGTGGCGACGGTCGCCTTCGTGCTTTTCTCCGAATACCTCAAGAAACTGTCCCGCTAATTCCCGGCACGTCGCATCCGCCTTCGCCAAGCCTATGGCGGACAAGAGCTCGGCCCCTACCTTAAAACGTCAACCCAACATCCCATGAAATCGCTCAAGCACATGCTCCTCGCGCTGGCCCTGTTCGCCGGCGCCACCGGCCTGACCGCCGCCGAGATCAACCTGTTCGGCTGGTCCGAATACATCCCGCAGGACGTCCTCGACGGGTTCACGAAGGAAACCGGCATCAAGGTCAACTTCGAGACCTACGCCTCCAACGAGGAGCTACTCTCCAAGCTCGTGGCGGGCGGCGGCAACTACGACCTCATCCAGCCCTCCGAGTACGCCGCCGAGCTGATGATCCGCCGCAACATGCTGGCGCCGCTCGACCCGAAGAAGATTCCGAACTGGAAGAACATCGGCCCGGAGTTCAAGGGCCAGGCCCACGACCCGCAGGACAAGTATACCGTACCCTACATGACGGGCACCGTCGGCATCGTGGTGAACACCGACACGGTCAAGGACGACATCAAGGGCTACAAGGACGTCTTCCAGCCGAAATTCAAGGACCGCCTGGTCGTGCTCAACGACAACCGCGAGATCGTCGCCTGGGGCCTCAACGCGCAGGGCAAGTCGGCCAACGCCGTCACCGCCGAGAACCTCGCGGCGGTCCGCCCGCTCATCGCGCAGTGGATCAAGCTGGTGAAGGTCTTCGACTCCGACAGCCCGAAGACCGCGCTGCTCAACGGTGACGTCGACCTCGGCATCGTGTGGAGCGGCGAGGCCGCGCTGCTCTGGAAGGAGAACAAGAAGTTCAAGTACATCCTTCCCGCCGAGGGCGCGCACCGCTTCATCGACATTCTCGCGATCCCGGCCACCGCCAAGCACAAGGACGAGGCCATGGCGCTCATCAACTACATCCTTCGTCCCGAGGTGTCGCGCATCGTCTCGGAGAATTTTCCCTACACGAACCCGAACCTCGAGGCCCGCAAGCTGCTGACGCCCGAGGAACTCGCCAACCCGGCCAGCTACCCGACGGGCAATCCCAAGCTGGAAACGTTCCGCGACATCGGCGTCGAGGCCGCCCGCATCGACAAGCTGGTGACCGACCTCAAGAGCGCGCAGTGAGCGCTGAACGCGCTCACGAAACCTGAGGGCTGAAACCTGAAACCTGAAATGGAAACCGGGATGAAAAGTTGCCGATGCGGCTCGCTGCCTTGGCTTCAGGTCTCAGGTTTCAAGTTTCAGGTTTATTGCTAGCAGGCATGCAGGCTCCCGCCGCCCCCGCCGTACCGCTCTCCGACCACACCCGCCCGGGCTGGAAAGCCTGGGCGCTGCTGGCGCCGATGGTGCTGTGGCTGGTGGCGTTCGTGGTGGTGCCGGGCGCGATCTTGTTCGTCTACAGTTTCTGCGAGCGCGACGAGGTGGGCGGCGTCGTCTACAGTTTCACGCTGCAGAATTACACCCGGGTGTTCGACCCGGTGTACCTGCGCATCTTCGGCCGGTCGATCGGCTACGCGGCGGTCACCACCGCGCTGTGCGTCATCATCGGCTACCCGGTGGCCTATTACATCGCGCGGGTGGAGGAGAAGGTCCGCAATATCCTCCTGCTGCTCGTGATGGTGCCGTTCTGGACGAGCTTCCTCATCCGCACCTACGCGTGGATCACGATCCTGAAGCAGGAGGGGCTGCTCAACAGCCTCGTGCAGGCGATGGGACTCGGCCTCGGGCCCTTCAACCTGCTCTACACGCCGACCGCCGTGGTCATCGGCCTGGTCTACGCCTATCTGCCGTTCATGATCCTGCCGATCTACGGCAGCGCCGAGAAGCTCGACAACTCCCTCATCGAGGCCGCCTACGATCTCGGCGCGGGGCCGCTGCGGGCCTTTTCGTCCGTCATCGTGCCGCTGACCATGCCGGGCATCGCCGCCGGCACGCTGCTGGTGTTCGTGCCCGCCATCGGCATGTTCGCCATCACCGACCTCATGGGCGGCGCCAAGGTGCCGATGATCGGCAACGTCATCCAGAACCAGTTCCTCCAGGCGCGCGACTGGCCGTTCGGTGCGGCGCTCGGGGTCATTTTCATGCTCATGTTCGCGATTACCTACCTCGTCCTGCAACGCCGGGGCGGCAAGGCTGCCGCCTAGGGCGAAACCTGAGACCTGAAACTTGAAACCTGAAACTATGCTCTTCCTGCATCCAAACAAAGGCAGCCGGCGTCCGGAAATTTCGGGTTTCAGGTCTCAGGTTTCAGGTTTCCCTCGCCGGGCGTTCCTGTCATCCCGCTGCCCATGAATTCGAGCGGCGAGAAGACCATGATCGAAATCCGCGGCGTCACGAAACGCTTCGGCGCGTTCACCGCGGTCAACGACGTCAGCCTGTCGGTCAACGCCGGCGAGTTCATCACGCTTCTCGGGCCCTCGGGCTGCGGCAAGACCACGCTGTTGCGCCTGCTGGCGGGCTTCGAGACGCCGGACGAGGGGGCGGTCTTCCTCGACGGCGAGGACGTCTCCCACGTGCCGCCCTACAAGCGCAGCGTGAACCAGGTTTTCCAGAGCTACGCGCTCTTTCCGCACATGACGGTGAAGGAAAACGTCGGCTTCGGCCTGCGCATGCAGCACGTGCCCGCCGGCGAGGCCGAGAGCCGCATCAAGGAGGCGCTGGCCACGGTCTCGCTCACCGAGCAGGCCGACAAGCTGCCGCACCAGATGTCGGGCGGACAGCGCCAGCGCGTGGCATTGGCGCGCGCCATCGTCTGCCGGCCCAAGGTGTTGCTGCTCGACGAGCCGCTCTCCGCCCTCGACGCCAAGCTCCGCCATGGCATGCAGCTCGAGTTGAAGCATCTCCAGCGGAAGCTCGGCCTGACCTTCGTGTTCGTGACCCACGACCAGGAGGAGGCGCTGACGATGTCCGACCGCATCGCCATCATCAACCAGGGGCGGATCGAGCAGCTCGGCAATGCGATCGACATCTACCACCGCCCGCGCACGCCGTTCGCCGCGGATTTCATCGGCCAGGCCAACCTGCTCAGCGCCGCCATCATCCTGCGCAGCGGCGCGACCGCCACCGTGCGCCTGCCGTCCGGGCTGGAACTGGTGGTGTCATCCGGCGACCTGCCCGCGGGCGCGACCAAGGCGCTGGTGTCCATCCGTCCGGAGAAGATCCACATCGGGCGCGCGCCCGCGCCGGCGGAGAACGTCTTCCAGGCCCGCATCGAGGAGGAGATATTCCGCGGGGCCACCGACCAGCTCCGGCTCGTGACCGAGCAGGGCACGAAATTCACCGCCGTGGTCGCGAATGAAAGCGCGACCCAGGAGGCCTTCCACGAGGGCGAGAAGGTTTACTGCAGCCTCCACGTCGACGACCTCGTGGTGGTGCAGGCGGAGTAGTTTCGGTTCCCTTGTCCACTGCCTTGAGCCTGGCTCAAGGCAAACGCGACGCGAAGGTCGATTTGGTGTAAGCCAGCTGAAAGCCGGCGCGCAGGGCATTGCGTGCGCTGGAGTTGGCGGGCCGCGCCGTGATGCTGGCGAGATTAAACCCCGCTCTTTTCGCCTCCGCGAGCCGGGCTTCGATCAATATCCTTTGAATGCCGCGCCCGCGATAGGCCGGCAGGGTGCTGGCAATATAGAGATGAGCCACCGCGACGCCGCAGGAGTCGATCAGCCCCAAGCCCGCGGTTCCGGCGACCTTGCCATCGATCCGGGCGAGATACTGGCAGCTGTCGCTCCGGGACAGGGCAATCTCCGCCAGCAATTGCAGCAAGGCGCTCGACCGCTTGGCTGTCGGGGACGAAAACCCTGCGACACTGGCGGCAATGAATTCCGGCGCGTTGTCCGGATTGACTCTTTCAATCCGGATCTCCGCGTTTCGCGGCCAATCCGCTTCTGCCGCGTCGAGGGCCTTCACATAAGTGTTGCTGAAGGCGTTTACGGCATAGCCGCGTGCCGCGAGCAGTTTCAGCATATCGTGATCGGCATACGGGCAAAGATCTATTTCAGTCGCCACTCCGAGTGTCGCATAAGCCAATTCCAATGCCGCCAGTTCAGCGTCGGTGGCGGAGGCGCGCAGGCCGAACCCGGTGACATGGTTCAGCTTTCGGTCAGGCGTGCCCGCCGTGATGGCAGCGATGCCGCCGGCGATGGCAATGACACGGCTGCCCAATTCCGGCCGCAGTTTCGCGCAAGCCTCCATCTGGCCCTTGAGATGCTGCGCTTCGGCGAATTCCAGCCGGTGAGCCAGGTCCGGGGTGAGATCAAGAGCAGGCATGCAGGCCGATTTTAAGAGGAGGAAGCTGAAGCCGCTAGCTGTACGGGACGCAGCTCCTTCCGGATTACCAGCTTCAGGCCGGACCAGATATCGTCCACGGCGCAGACCTTGATGTCGACCAAGCCGAGCGGCAGGCAGGCGTCGCGGATGCGGTCCTCGGTGATGTCGGTCGGGATCTTCGCGGCCTTTTTCGGCCACGACACCCACACGGCGCCGTCGGGCGCGAGGCGCTGGCGGTAGAGGGCGAGCAGCCTGGCCAGTTCGGCAAATTCGGTGGTAAAGGCGTGGATGAACTGCACACCGGCCTTCGGTTCCTTGAGCCACGTCACCGACTTCGGGTCGTCGAGCGTCAGCATCGCCGCGTAGTTTTTCGGCGCCTGGTGCCGGTGCGCGCTCAGGCCGGGCTTGTAGCCGAGCTTCTGCGCCAGCGGGGTGGAGGAGTAGCCGGCCATGACGAAATCAAATTACGCCGGAATGCCCGGGCGATTGCCCAAACCGTCATCCTGAGCCGTGCGAAGGAATAGGTGGGCGTCGGTCTCCGCACCGACGCCTGTCGCCGCCGGGACGGCGGCGACCACCTTGGATCCTTCGCACGGTTCAGGATGAGGGGAAAGAGGGTGGACGTCGCTCACGGGTTTGGCGCTATGCATGATGCCCGACGCTACGCCGTTTCGATCTGCGGAATCGCAGCCAGCAGTGTCCTGGTGTACGGGTGTTGCGGGCGTTCCATGATGTCGAGGGCCGGCCCGATTTCGACGATCTTGCCGCGGTACATCACGGCGATGCGGTCGGAGATGTGTTTCACGACGGACAGGTCGTGGGCGATGAAAATCATCGTGAGGTTCATGTCGCGCACGAGGCGCGCCAGCAGGTTGAGGATCTGCGCCTGGATGGACACGTCGAGGGCCGACACCGGTTCGTCGGCGATGATGACCTTGGGATTGAGGGCGAGCGCCCGGGCGATGGCGATGCGCTGGCGCTGCCCGCCGGAGAACTCGTGCGGGTATTTGCCCATGAAGCGCGGGGCGAGTCCGACTTGCGCCAGGAGTTGCGCGACACGCGCCGGCACCCCGGCCTCCGGCACAACGGCATGCACGCGCAGCGGCTCGGCCAGCGTGTCGAACACGGTCATGCGCGGGTTCAGCGAGGCGAAGGGATCCTGGAAAACCATCTGCAGGTCGCGGCGCGCGGTTTGGATTTGCCCCGTCGTGCCCTCGGTGAGGTTCCTGCCGCCGAGGATCACCGTGCCGGACGTCGGCGGGATGAGCTGCATGATCGTGCGGGCGAGGGTGGACTTGCCGCTGCCGGATTCGCCGACGAGCCCGAGCACTTCGCCCTGTTTCACGTCGAGGCTCACGTCGTCCACCGCCTTCACGGTTCCGGACCGGTGCTTGAAGAGAAAACCGCTTTCGACGGGGAAATGGGTGCTGACGTCGCGCACGTCGATCATGGTTCGGTCGCCCGCGACGCGCGGGGCCGCGGGCGCCGGGGCCTCCTCGGCGGGCAGGGCGAAGCGCGCCAACAGCTCCGCTTCGGTGCAGGGCTTCGACAGGTCGGGCGGCATGCCGGGAATCGCGTAGAGCTCGCGGCCCTTGGGCTGGAGGGCGGGGATGCAGCGCTGCAGGGCCTTCGTGTAGGGATGCTGCGGGCTGCGGAAGAGCGTGCGGGTGTCGGCGGTTTCGACGATCCGGCCGGCGTACATCACCTGCACGCGGTCGCAAAGGCCGGAGACGACGGCGAGGTCGTGGGTGATGAACAGCACCGCCATGCCGGTCTCGCGCTGGAGCTTGCGGAGCAGCTCGAGGATCTGCGCCTGGACCGTCACGTCGAGCGCGGTGGTCGGCTCGTCGGCGATGAGGATGTCGGGCTTGGTGACCAGCGCCATGGCGATCATGACGCGCTGCCGCATGCCGCCGGAAAACTCGTGGGGGTAGGAATGGATGCGCTGGGCCGCGTCGGTGATGCCGACCGCCTCGAGCATCGCCAGCGCCCGGGCGAAGGCGTCGGCCTTGGCCAGCTTCTCGTGGATGAACAGCGGCTCCATGATCTGCTCGGAGATCCGCAGGTACGGATTGAGCGAGGTCATCGGATCCTGGAAGATCATCGCGATGCGCTTGCCGCGGATCGCGCGCAGGCGCGCGGGCGGGCATTTGAGCAGGTCGATCCCGTCGAACAGCGCGGTTCCGCCCTCGATGCGGCCGGGCGGCTGGGGGATCAGGCCCAGCAGGGACTGGCAGCTGACCGACTTGCCCGAGCCCGACTCGCCGACCACGCCGAGGATCTCGCCCCGGTCCAGATGGAACGACACGCCGTTGACCGCGCGATAGACGCCCGTGCGGGTGTGGAAGCTGACGCGCAGGTCGGTGACTTCGAGGAGGGCCACGGTTTCAGGAAATAGGTTTCGGGGATTCCAGCAATTCCGCGAACAGGTTTTCGTAGGCGCGAATCATGCCGTCGAGCGAGAAACGGACGGGCGCATCGGCCTGGCCGCGCGCGACGACCTTCTCCACGGCCGGGCCGCCGGCGAGCACGCGCTGGAGAATCGCCGCAAGCGCGGCATCGTCGCCGCCGGGAAAGGTCCAGCCGTTGACCTCGTGCTGGATGATGTCGTCCACGCCGGAGGCCAGGCTGCCGATGGCGCCGCAGCCGGCCGCCATGTAGTCCATGAGCACGAGTGGCAGGCCTTCGTAGTGTGTGGCGAGCACCGCGGCGCGGCAGCGGTGGTAGAGCGGGGCGGGATCCACGCGGCCGAGGAAGTCGACCCGGTCGGCGATGTCCAGCCGGCGCGCGAGCTGTTCGCAGGCGGCGCGATGCGAAGCCTTGCCATCGCCGCCGAGGAGCAGGCGTCCGGTCCAGCCGCCGTCGACCAGGCGCCGGGCGGCGCGGATCAGCGTGGGCTGGTCCTTTTGCCGGGCGAAACGTGCGACCATGATGATGTCCTGGCCGCGGTTGGCGAACGGCGGCGCGCCGGCGGCGTAGCGCGAGGAGTCCGCGCCGTTGTGGATGATCCGCACGCGCGGTCCGGTCAGGCGCAGCTTGGTGAGGTGTTCCACGACACCGCGCGAGACGCAGACCGTGGCCGAGGTTCGCGCGGCGAGCGGGCGGGCCTGCCAGCGGCGCCAGAAGGCGTAGCGCTCGCAGTTTTGCTCGATGTGCACGACAACCGGCACGCCGCAGGCAAACGCCGCCTGCCGGCCCCAGATGTGCTCGCTGAAGCCGTGTGCGGCGAGGATCTGCGGCTTGAACCCGGCGATCAGTTCGCGCAACTGGCGGCGCGTGGTCCATTTCGGGCCCTCGTCGACCCACGCCGTGCGCAGCCCGGTGGCGGCGATGCGTTCCTGCATGGACGCGGGCAGCGGCGCTTTCTTGCGACGCAGCACCAGCAGCGGTGCGTAGGCGCCCGAGCGGAGGTGTCCGCACGCCACTTCGAGGGCGACCTTGGTGGCGCCGGAGCCGCCGCCCGTGACGAAATGGATGATGCGCGGCGCGGTGCTCATGGCTGGGGCAGGTAGCCGTCGAGGGCGGCCTGGGCCTCCGCGATGCCGAGGCGCAGCAGCGGCCGCGGGCCGGAAACGTCGTCCGGGCGCAGCGCCGTGTACTTCGTATCCCACGGATGCCAGCGGAAGGGCTCGAGCGGGCCGTAGAGGCCGACGACCGGAACATGGTACGATGCGGCGATGTGCAGGAACCCGGTGTCGATGCCGAACGCCACGTCCATGCGGCGCAGCAGCGAACCCGCTTCCGCGATGTTGAGCTGGTTGCTCCAGTCGTGACAGTGCGCGCGCTGTTCCGGCGGCACGCCCGCCAGGATCGCGGCGTAGTAGGCGGCGTTGCCCGGGGAATCGCAGAAATGAACCTCCGCGTTCCGGTCGCGCACGAGCCAGGTGATCGTCTCGGCAAAGCGCTCCGGCGCCCAGTCCTTCAGGTCGAAGACCGACTTGGCGCAGATGAAGACCCGCGTGCGGCCCGAGTCGCGCAGGCTGGCGTCCATGCGCCGGTCGACCACGGGATCGGTCCAGTTCTCGTTGCCCGAATCGAGCACGGGGATGTCATCGGCACGCAGGATATCGAGGAAGCACTCGACCTCGTGCTTGTCGGCGTACGGCGTGCTGCGCTGCAACAGCCACGCGCGGCCCTCGGTGGAGAAACCGACGCGGTGGGGAATGCCGGCCAGCAGCGGCAGGATCGCGCTGGAGAAGGAGCGGCGCAGGATGTAGCAGCGGTCGTAGCGGCGCGCGCGCAGGAACCGCGCGGCGGCGAAGAGGCTCGTGGGGAAGGGCGCGTTGCGCTTGCGCTCGCCCTTCAGGCGCGGGCCGTAGTAGAGCAGCTCGTTCTTGTACGGGCAGTGCGCGAGCGTGTCGCCGGAGATGGGCTCGGACAGGACGTCGATGATCGCGTTGGGAAACGCACGCCGCAGGTTGCGCAGGAAGGGAATCGCCAGGACCGTGTCGCCGATGAAGCGGTAGCGGATGACCAGCAGGCGGAGCGGGCGTTTGTCGGGCCAGATCATGGGCGTGGCTCCGAGGTGAGCGAGCGAACACACCCCGGCGCTTCAGCCTTCGCCGGGCCTATGGCTGACAAGTCGCGCCACCCCTCTTGATAGAGGGGAATCAAGCCCACGCAGGCGAAGTCCCCTCTATGAAGAGGGGTGCCCGAAGGGCGGGGTGTGTGGGAATGGATAAGTGTCATGCTCAATATACTTCCGGATAACCCTCACCACGCGCCTTGAAACGCTTGTGCACCCAGAAGTACTGTTCGGGCGCGAGGCGGATGTTGTCCTCGATGAGCCGGTTGATGCGGACGGCATCGGCGGACGCGTCGTCGGTCGGGAAGTTCTCCAGCGCCGGGTGGACGGTGAGCGTGTAGCTGCCGCCGGCCTCGCGCCGGGCGAAGTAGGGGACGACGGCGCAGCCGGTCATCTTGGCGATCTTGCTCGTGGCGGTGTTGGTGATGGCGGGCACGCCGAAGAACGGGAGGATTTCCGAGCCGGGGGTGCGCTTCCCCTGGTCGGGGGCGTACCAGATGGCGTGACCGGCCCGCAGCGCGCGCACGAGTCCCTTCAGGTCGTCGAAGTGCACGGCGACGGTCATGTGCCGTTCGCGCTGGCCGCGCATGATATGGGCGATGACCGGGTTGTTGGGGTCGCGGTAGAGCCCGCCCATGCCGTAAGCGTCGATCATCAGGCGGCCGCAGATCTCCAGCGTGGTGAAGTGCGCCGTGAGCAGCAGCGCGCCGTGGCCGCGGGCGAGGGCGGCGTGCAGGTGCTCCAACCCGACGATGCGGTGCGGCGGCAGGTCCTCAGGGCGGGCCCACCAGCCGGTGCAGACTTCGAACAAGCCGAGCGCGAGCGAATCGAAATGGGCGCGGGCGAGCGCGTGGATCTCCACCGCGGTTTTTTCCGGGAAACACAGGCGGAGGTTGACCAGCACGACGTGGCGACGGATGCGGATGACGTGGAAGACAAACCAGCCCAGCGCGCGGGCGAGCCGCCATTGCTCGGGCCAGGTGAGGAAGCGCGACGCGAGGCGAAACAACCCGAGGCCGATCCACATCGGCCAGTATTGCGGCAACCACAGCCTGGATTGCTCGCTGGCGCGGCTCATGCCTTGGCCTGCTGGCGGTAGAGCTGCGGGTTCAACGCCGGGTCGTTGTACATCTTGAACTGGTAGTAGACGGAGAACGTGCGGCGTTGGGCGGCGACATCGGCGATCAACTCGGCCAGCGCGGTCGTGAGGTCGGAGCGCTGGCGGCGGATGCGGGCGAGCTTCTCGGCGCACCTGGCTTTGTGCTCGGCCGAGGCGTCGGCGCGGACGGTTTCCTCGTGCATGTGGAATTCCTTCAGCGCGAGGATCGACAGGCGGTCGACGATCATGCCGGGCGTCTCGGAAATGCGCGGCACGCCGGATTCCAAGGGCTGGAGGCCGGCGACAAACTCCTTGTCCATCTTCTCGGCAAAATCGTTCCGCTCCTGGTTGAAGCGGTCGATGGCGCGCTTGGCCTTGTAGACGGCCTCGAAGCCGAGGTCGTCGCGGCGGGCGACGTCCTCCTCGTGCCAGAGCGAAAAATTGCGGAGATGGTTTTCCTCCAGCAGGCGGTTGAAACCCTCGCCGGTGGCGGCGGGCGGGACCTGGTGCCAGCGGGCGGTGAGGGCGGTCTGGCGGGCGGCGATGTCCTGGGCGTCGAAAGGCATGGTGGTGGCCAGATTGAGTTGGACAAAACAGGCCCGGACACAAGCCTGCGCATGCCTGCGCGTGAAAAGCCTCCTGGTCATCAAGCCATCGTCCCTCGGTGACATCGTGCATGCCTTGCAGGTCGTGCAGACGCTGGCGCGGGAGCGGCCGGAGTGCCGGATCACCTGGGTGGTGCGCGAGCGGTTTGCGGGCCTGGTGCAGGCGGCGCCCTTCGTGCACGAGGTCATCATCTTTCGCCGCCGCGACGGCTGGCGCGCCTTCCTGCGTCTGCTGCGGCAGCTGCGCGCGCGGCAGTTTGACCTCATCTGGGACCTGCAGGGCCTGCTGCGCTCCGGCCTGATGACGGCAGCAGCGCGGGCGCCGGAGAAATGGGGACGTTTCGACGCGCGCGAAGGCGCCGGTCTTTTCTACAACCGTCGCGCGGACAAGCCGGCGGGCCCGGGTCCGCACCACGCGCTGGAGATTTTGCTGCCGTTCCTCGCGACCGCGGGGGTGAAGCCACGGCTCGATTTCCCGCTCGTGCTCAAGGCGGCGCCGGTGGCGTTCCCGTGGCAGTCCTTCTTCGGCGGCGATTCACGGAATGTCTTCGTGATCTTCACCGACAGCCGCGGGGCGGAAAAGGAGTGGCCGCGGTTCGACGAACTGACGGCGCTGATTTTCTCAGCCATCCCGGAAGCGCGCGTTGCGTGGTGCGCCGGCAAGCCGGCCGAGCCGAGGGTGCCGGTTCCTGCGGACCGCTTTCTCAACCTGACCGGTTGTCCGATGGACCAGATGATCGCACTGGTGCGCCAGCCCGCGACCTTCATCGGCAACGACAGCGGCCCGATGCACCTGTCAGCGGCGTCGGGCAACCGGGTGCTGGCCATCTTCGGGCCGACCTCCCCGCGGCGCTTCGGACCGTTTCCCCTCGAGAATCCGAAGCACCAAGCCGTCGAGGCCCCGGGCGGACAGCTCGCCCGGCTCGAACCGGCCGCGGTGCTGGCGGCGTTGCAGGAGCTGCGGAGCCGGGCGCGGTAAGCGGGGCAAAAGCGGGTAAATCCGGCCATAACAGGATTATGGGACGGATTCGGATTTGCGTTCGAAGCACTTCGCGCAATCCTCCGGAACACCGCGCCGACCTCGCGGTCGCCGACTGACACCATGCCCGAGCTGCTCATCATCAAGCCGTCCGCCCTGCGCGATATCGTGCATGGCCTTCAGGTCGCGGCATCGCTCAAGGCGCAGAAGCCGGAGTGGCGCATCTCGTGGATCGTGCGGGACATTTTCGCGCCGCTTGTGCGCGCGTGCACGGCGGTCGACCAGGTTTTCGTCTTCCAGCGCCACGAGGGTGCGCGCGGTTTCTTCACCACGATGCGCGACGTGCGCCGGCAGGAGTTCGACGTCGTGTGGGACATGCAGGGCCTGCTCCGCACCGGGCTCATGACGAAGTGGGCGCGGGCGCGCCGCAAGATCGGCCGGCCCGACGCGCGCGAGGGCGCGGGATTTTTCTACCAGGAAAAGATCCAGCTGCCGCCGGCCGGCCGCTCCGCGCACGCGCTGGAAACGCTGCTGCAGTTCTGCCCGACGCTCGAGGCGGAGCCGCGGCTGGTCGGGCCGTTGCGCTTCCGCGATGTCGACCGCCTCAGCCTGAGCTTCATGGATCCGCGCAAGGGCCAGCGCCCGATCCTGCTCTTTCCCGACAGCGGCCAGGACAACAAGAAGTGGAACGGCTTCACCCAGCTGACCTCGCTCCTGGTCCGCGAAGCCGGCCGCAAGGTGGTTTGGGCGGGGAGCCATTACCTGCCGTGCCGCGAGTCGTTTCCCGACGGCACCTTCGTCAACCTCACCGGCAACACGAGCCTCGTGTCGCTCCCGGCGCTGCTGACCAAGGCCGAGTGGGTGATTTCCAACGACAGCGGTCCGATGCACCTTTCCGCGGCGATGGGCTTCAAGACGATCGGCCTGTACGGTCCGACCGACCCGCGGTTGCTGGGACCGTATCCGCTGAAGAGCCCGACCAACTACGCCATCCAGGCGCCGGTCGGCGACCTGCACCTGCTTTCGGCCAAGGAAGTGTTCTATCTTTTCAACCGGATCGAGTCCTCGATGCACAAGGCCTACGGGACGTCGACCTTGGTCCACGCCTGACGGGGCTTTTTGTAGCGGCGGTCTGTGACCGCCGGACGGCGCTCATAGAGCGCCGCTACAGCTTGGGGTTCGACAAATTTAGCCTGTTCATGGGTGGGGATACGCATTGAATGCGCTTTTCCATGCTCGATCCCAAGCTCCTCCGCGATTCCCCCGAAACGGTGCGCACCGCCATCGCCCGCAAGCACCTCGACGTCGACCTCGACGCCGTGCTCGCGCTCGACACCACCTGGCGCGGCCTGCTCACCGAGGTCGAGGCGCTGCGTTCCAAGCAGAAGGCGGCCAACACGGAGATGGCCGCGCTCAAGAAGGGTTCGCCGGAATTCATCGCCAAGGTGCAGGAAATGAAGGGCGTCTCGGCCGAGGTGAAGGCGAAGGAGGAGAGCCTGAAGCCGATCGAGGAGAAGTGGCACGCCGCCATGCTCACGCTGCCGAACATCCCGCATGCCACCGTGCCGGACGGCAGGACGCCCGAGCAGAATGTCGTGCACGCGACGAACGGCTCGATCGAGGCGCTTTCCAAGCACGCGCTGCCGCACTGGGAGATCGCCGGGTTCAACAACCTGGTCGATTTCGGCCGCGGCGCGAAGGTGACCGGCGCGGGCTTCCCGTTCTTCATCGGCGACGGTGCCCGCATCGTGCGCGCGCTGCTGCAGTTCTTTTTGGATGAGGACGGCAAGGCCGGCTACACCGAGGTCAGCCCGCCGATCTTCGTCAACGCCGCCAGCGCCACCGCCACCGGCCAGCTGCCCGACAAGGAAGGGCAGATGTACGAAACGACCGACAAGCTCTACGCCGTGCCGACGGCCGAGGTGCCGCTGACCAATTTCTTCCGCGACGAGATCCTCGAGGAAGACCAGCTGCCCGTCCGCCGCTGCGCTTACACCCCGTGCTTCCGTCGCGAGGCCGGGAGCTACGGCAAGGATGTCCGCGGCCTGAACCGCGTGCACCAGTTCGACAAGGTCGAGCTGCTCAAGTGGGTGCACCCGTCGTCCAGCTACGACGAACTGGAGAAGCTCCGCGCCGACGCCGAGCGCCTGCTGCAGAAGCTGGAGCTGCCGTACCGGGTGCTGCTGATGTGCGGCGGCGACCTCGGTTTCTCGCAGTCGAAGAAATACGACCTCGAGGTGTGGGCCGCCGGCCAGAAGCGCTGGCTCGAGGTGTCGAGCTGCTCGAACTTCGAGGCCTTCCAGGCGCGACGCGCGCAGATCCGTTTCCGCAACAAGGAAAGCGGCAAGCCCGAGCTCGTGCACACGCTCAACGGCTCCGGCCTGGCCGTGCCGCGCGTGCTCGCCGCGCTGCTGGAGAACAACCTGCAGGCCGACGGCCGCGTGAAGATCCCGGCCGCGCTCGTGCCTTATTTCGGCAAGGAATATCTGAGTTTCAAATGATGGAGGGCCCGTCTCGCGACGGGTCGCGGCCCAGCTTGAGCTGGGCCCTCCACCAGAGGGCTTCCCCGTGGCACTTAAGAAACAACTCGACTGGCCCGCGGTGGCCGCGGCTTTCGTCTCGCATATCTCGCACCGGGATTTGCATCCGGCGGCGATGTTGCGGGCCCGGGACGAATACCGGCGCGAATCGCGGGGCGGGGGGCGACCGTCGCGCTGGGCGCTGGCTTTTTCGGGCGGGGCGGACTCGCTTGCGCTGCTGCTGCTTTTCTGGGCCGAAGGACCGGGACGGTGGGGCCGCGATTTCGTCGTGCTGCATTTCAACCATCGCCTGCGCGGCAAGGCGGCGGACGCCGACGAGAAATTCTGTCGTGCCGTTTGCGCCGCATTGAAGGTGAAGCTGGTCGTGGGCCGCTGGGCCACGGCCCCGCAGCAGGGTGCGAGCGAAGCGGCGGCGCGGGCGGCCCGGCTGGATTTTTTCCAGCGCGAGATGGAGCGGCGCAAGATCCGCCTGCTGTGGCTGGCGCACCAGCAGGACGACATCGCCGAGTCGATGTTGATGCGCCTCGCGCGGGGCAGCGGGGCAGGGGGATTGGCGGCGCCTCGCCCGGTGCAGGCCTTCGCCGACGGACGCCTGCACCTGCGTCCGATGCTGAGCTTGAAGAAGGCAGCGATTGTGTCCGCACTGCGCCAAGCGGGCGCGAGTTGGTGCGAGGATGCGACCAATGCGTCCGAAGCGTTTCATCGCAACCGGGTGCGGCGGGCGGTGGTGCCGGCCTGGATCAAGGCGTCCGGTCGCGATGCGCAAGCCGGGGCGGCGCTCAGCCGCGACCTGCTCGAAGAGGACGATGCGGCGTTGGAGCAGTGGACCGGCCAATCCGGCCTTTTGAAACGGGGCGTTGTGGATGTGCGCACCTGCAAGCAATTTCCCCGGGCGGTGGTGCGCCGGGTGTTGCACCGCTGGCTGCTGACCGTCCGTCCTGAAACCGATCTTTCCCGGCAGGGTTTTGGCCTATTATTGGCCGCGGTCGAACGTGGTAAGGATACACGCTTCAGCCTCGGCTCCGGTTTTGCGGTCATTCGCCAAGGCCGGCTGGGATATCGTGCAACTCTCTAGATGTTCCGTGCGTAATGATGGAAAATAGCCCATAAGTTCAACCCCCGGCCGATTGACTTATGGGGAGGAACCTTCACCTTGCCCCTTAATCTAATTCCCTATGTCCGATAACGAAGACAAGAAGCGCCGCCCGCTCAAGAGCCTGCCCCCCGACGGTTTTCCGCTGAAAACCGGCCTGATCTGGGTGGCCATCATCGGGGCGATCGTCGCGCTTTTCCTGCTCAACCCGGCCAAGGCTCCCCAGCCGGCCACGCTCAACATCCAGCGCGTCGTGGAACTCGCCCAACAGGACGAGATCGACAACGGCGCCATCCGCAGCGACGCGACCGGCGGCCGCGACTGGTCCATGCTGACCGGCGAGACCAAGAAGCCGATCCTGCAGAATTCCAACGGCCAGCCGACGAAGGCCTTCGTGGCCACCGGCCGCCTGACCGACACCAACCTGGAGCTCCTCCAGAAGTCCAAGGTGTTTGTCGAGAAGCCCGCCACCACGGCGATGACGCAGCTGCTCTATAACGTGCTGCCGTTCGTCGTCGTCATCGGCCTGCTTTACTTCCTGTTTGTCCGCCAGCTCAAGAGCGCGGGCAAGGGCGCCCTCAGCTTCGGCAAGAGCCGCGCCAAGATGCTGACCCGCGACAAGGATCGCGTGACCTTTGCCGACGTCGCCGGCTGCGACGAGGCCAAGGAAGAGGTCGGCGAGGTGGTCGACTTCCTCAAGGACCCGAAGAAATTCCAGAAGATCGGCGGTCGCATCCCGAAGGGCATCCTGATGGTCGGTCCCCCGGGCACCGGCAAGACGCTCCTCGCCAAGGCCATCGCCGGCGAGGCGGACGTGCCCTTCTTCTCCATCAGCGGTTCCGACTTCGTGGAAATGTTCGTCGGCGTCGGCGCCAGCCGCGTGCGCGACATGTTCGAGCAGGGCCGCAAGAACGCGCCCTGCCTGATCTTCATCGACGAAATCGACGCGGTGGGCCGCCAGCGCGGCGCCGGCCTCGGCGGCGGCAACGACGAGCGCGAACAGACGCTCAACTCGCTGCTCGTCGAGATGGACGGCTTCGACACCCAGGAGGGCGTCATCATCATCGCCGCCACCAACCGGCCCGACGTGCTCGACAGCGCGCTGCTGCGCCCGGGCCGCTTCGACCGCCAGGTCTACATCGACCTGCCGGACATCGTCGGTCGCGAACAGATTCTCCGGGTCCATGCCCGCAAGATCACGATGTCCGACAGCGTGGACCTCGCGATCATCGCCCGCGGTACGCCGGGTCTTTCCGGCGCCGAACTGGCCAACCTGCTCAACGAGTCGGCGCTGCTCGCCGCACGCCGCAACAAGAAGAAGGTCGACATGGCCGACATCGACGAGGCGCGCGACAAGGTCCTGTGGGGCCGCGAGCGCCGCCGCGTCATGGACGACGCCGAGAAGCGCCTGGTCGCCTGGCACGAGGCCGGCCACGCCATCGTGCAGGGCGTGCTCGATGACGGCACGGTGCCGGTGCACAAGGTCACGATCATCCCGCGCGGCCAGAGCCTGGGCAGCACCACTTATCTCCCGACGAAGGACATCCTCACCCGGCCGAAGAAGCGTCTCCTCGACGAGATCGCCATGGCCATGGGCGGGCGCATCGCCGAGGAAATGGTCACCGGCGACTTCAGCAACGGCGCCTATGGCGACATCAAGCAGGCGACCCGCATCGCCCGCGCGATGGTCTGCGACTACGGCATGAGCCCGCTCGGGCCGGTGGCGATGGGCGAGAACCAGGACACGGTTTTCCTCGGTCGCGACATCACCCGCTCGCAGCACATCAGCGAGGATACCGCCCGCAAGGTGGACGACGCCGTGTCGGACATCCTGAATTCGCAGTACAAGCGCGCGCAGGAAATCATCTCCACGCATCGCACCGCCCTCGACAAGATCGCCGCCGCGCTCCTCGAGCACGAGACGATCGAGGGCAAGCACGTCCTCGAGATCCTGAAGGAGGGCGAGATCAAGTCGCCCATCACCTCGGTGCGCCCCCCGCGCGTGCCGCCGGCCGGTCCGGCCAAGACCGTCGACAAGACGACGCCGGAGCCTTCCTCCGGCCCGGCGGGTGCCCCGGCGCCCAGTCCCGCTTAAGATAAATCGGAACTTGGTTTTCTCCCCGGAGGTCGGCAACCTGCCGACCTCTTTTTATTTATGAACATTTGCTGCATCGGAGCTGGTTACGTGGGTGGCCCGACCATGGCCATGATCGCGCTGAAGTGCCCGGACATCACGGTCACCGTCGTCGACATGAATGTGGCCCGCATCGCGGCGTGGAATGGCGACAAGCTGCCGATCTTCGAGCCCGGGCTCGATGAGGTGGTGCAGCAGGCCCGCGGCCGGAACCTGTTTTTCTCCACCGATGTGGCCGGCCAGATCAAGAAGGCGGACATCATCTTCGTGGCCGTCAACACGCCGACCAAAACCTACGGCGTCGGGGCGGGCCGCGCGGCGGACCTCCGCTACATCGAGTCCGTGGCGCGGACCATCGCGGAGCATGCCGACACCGGCAAGATCATCGTCGAGAAGTCGACCATCCCGGTGAAGACGGCCGATGCCATCAAGACGATCCTCGGTTCCAACACCAAGGGCCTGAAGTTCCCGGTGCTTTCGAACCCGGAGTTCCTGGCGGAAGGCACGGCGGTGAAGGATCTCCTGGCCCCCGACCGCGTGCTGATCGGTGGCGAACGCACGCCCGAGGGCGAAAAGGCCATCGAGGCGCTGGCCGGTGTCTACGCGCGCTGGATCCCGCGCGATCGCATCATCACCACGAATCTCTGGTCTTCCGAGCTCTCGAAGCTCGTTGCCAACGCCTTCCTGGCGCAGCGCATCTCCTCGATCAATTCCATCTCGGCCCTGTGCGAAGCCACCGGCGCGGACGTGGATGAGGTCGCGAACGCGATCGGCAAGGACAGCCGCATCGGGCCGAAATTCCTGAAATCATCGGTCGGTTTCGGCGGCTCGTGCTTCCAGAAGGACATCCTCAACCTCACCTACCTGTGCGAAAGCTTCGGCCTGCCCGAGGTGGCGGCCTACTGGACCAGCGTCGTCGGCATCAACGACTGGCAGAAGCACCGGTTCGCTTCGCGCATCGTGAAGTCGCTTTTCAACACCGTCGCCGACAAGAAAATCGCCGTGCTGGGCTTTGCCTTCAAAAAGGACACCAACGACACGCGCGAGTCCGCGGCCATCAATGTTTGCCGCGACCTGCTGGCGGAGCATGCCAAGGTTTGCGTCTACGATCCGAAGGTTCCCGCCGATGAGATCAAGGCCGACACGCTGGGCAAGGGGGTCGAAAACGCGCGCCTGAGCGTGGCCAGGGATGCCTATGAAGCCTGCGCCGGGGCCCATGCGATCGCCGTGGTGACGGAATGGGATGAGTTCAAGACGCTCGACTACGCGAAGATCTTTGCGGGCATGCCCAAGCCGGCGTTCCTCTTTGACGGGCGCAACATCGTCGACCTGGCGGCGCTGCGCAAAATCGGCTTCACCGCGGTCGGCATCGGCAAGCCGGCCTGACCGGCCGCGATCAGAGCCTTTCAAATTGAACGGTAGCTGTCTGGTGGACTGTAGGGCGGGATCGCTGATCCCGCCGGTTTGGAAGTATGAGGGAAAGGCGGGATCAGCGATCCCGCCCTACAATTTGATCCACCGGCTGGGCCATTTGGGGAAACGCTCTAGCTAGCTCGCGGGACCGCGTTCCAGCGCGGACCGCAACTTGGCGGTGAATTCCGCGATGTCGAAAGGCTTGCGGACGAAGTGCGTGATGCCTGATTCCTGCGCGCCGCCCTGGGTCTGGGTATCCAGATAACCGGACGTCAGCATGAACGGGATGTCAGGGCGGATGGCCCGGCAGCGTTTGGCCAGTTCGACGCCAGTCATGCCCGGCATGGTCAGGTCGCTGACAATGGCGGCGTAGCTGTCCGGGTCTTGGGCGAATTTTTCCAAAGCCTCGGCTGGGTGGGCGAACTCGTCGGCGACGAAGCCCGCGAGTTTGAGCAGGGCGCGGCCCAACTTGAGCACGCCCTCGTCGTCGTCGATGATCATGACCTTCCGTCCCTGCCCGAAGGGCTCGGCCCGCTGGATGGCGGCGGGCGCTGCGGGTGCCGCGGGTGCCGTGGCGGGCGTGCTGGCGGCCGGGAAATAGAGGGTGAACGTCGTGCCCTGGCCCACCGTGCTGGCCACGGTGATTGCGCCACCGTGGTCCTCCACGATGCCATGGACCATCGCGAGGCCGAGACCGGTCCCCTCATCGGGCGCCTTGGTGGTGAAGAACGGCTCGAAGATGCGGGCCAGCACCTTCGCATCCATGCCGGAGCCGTTGTCGCGAACGACCAGGCGGACGCGGTGGCCGGGCTTGATCTGGGGGTGGCGGTCCAGGAGCGCGCGATCGGGTTCCATGCCTTGCAGTTCGATGCCGATGCGACCGCCGCGGTCGCGCATGGCATGGGCGGCATTGGTGCCGAGGTTCATCACAACCTGGTGAATCTGGGCGGCATCGGCCGGCACCGGCGGGCAGTCGGCGGCGATGCTGGCTTGGATGTCGATGGTGGCGGGCAGGCTGGCGCGGAGCAGCTGGACGGCTTCCTGCAGCACCGGACCGAGTGGCGTGACGGTGCGTTCCCCTTGGTAACGCCGGCTGAACGTCAGTACGCGCATCACGTGGTCGCGGGCGCGCACGCTGGCCCGGTTGGCCTCGCGCAGGGGGACCTGCACGGGATGAGTCGCCGGCAGGTCGATGCTGGCCAGCTGCAGGTTGCCCATGATGCCGGTCAGGATGTTGTTGAAATCATGCGCGATGCCGCCGGCGAGCGTGCCGAGGGCGTCCATCTTCTGGGCGTGGCGCAGCTGCTCCTCGAGCATGCGATGCTGGTGCGCGGCCCGGGCTTGTTCGGTGACGTCCTGGCTGAGGCCGTAGGCGCGGATGGGCCGGCCGGCGGCATCGCGTTCGATGGCGAAGCGGACGAGCATGACGCCGCTGCTGCCGTCGGCGCGGAGAAAGCGGTGCTCGATCTCGGTCATCTGCCCGGGAGCCAGCTCCGCCATGGCTTGTTCGGTCACCGCCTTCACCCGCGGGATTTCCTCGGGAGGAAGGAAACGGTGGTCGTAGGCGTCGGCCTCCATCTCGAACCCGCCCTCGGCGGCGGCGGTGGTGCCCAGCAGCTTGTAGCAGTTGTCGTCGAAGATGAACCGCTCCGTGGCGAGGTTGAATTCCCAGTGACCCAGCTTGGTGGCGTCCATCGCCTGCATGAGGCGCGTCTGGGATTCGCGCAGCGCCTGTTCGGTGCGCCTGCGTTCGGACACATCGATGATCTGCGAGACGAGGTGGCGGGGCGAGCCGTCGGCGTGGGCCACGGAGGAAACATGCACGTTGACCCAGACGGGATGCCCGGCCTTGTGCACGTAGCGTTTTTCCCGGTGGTAGGAACCGACCTCGCGCGCGACGAGGCGGTGGAGGTGTTGTTCATCGCGGATGCGGTCGTCCGGATGCGTGATGGATTGGAAGTCCAGCTTCAGGAGTTCGTCGCGGGTGTAGCCGACGATGGCGCAAAGCGCGGGATTCACCTCGAGCCAGCGGCCGTTGAGGTCGACCAGCGCCATGCCGATCGGAGCACGCTGCATGGCGTCGCGGAACCGCGTCTCGCTCTCGCGCAGCGATTCGGACGCGCGGGCGTAGTTGAGCAGCGTGACGCCCAGGCTGATCCAAAGGTTGCCGCCGGTCAGGAGGATCAGGGTGACAGACTGGATCAGGGAGCTGCTGGCCGGGGCGCCGATGGAATCCGACAAGACCGAGCCGAGCGGCACGCGCAGCAGGTTCCACAGGGCCATGCCGCCAAAGGCGCCGATCAGCGCTCCCTTCACCAGCGGGTGGGCATAGCTCGGAACGCTGCGCACGAGCCAGCCGCAGTCGGCAAACAGCGGCACCAGCAAAAGCGAGAGCAGGAAGACCCGGAGGTTTTGATCGGGATGGAGGTAAAGCAGGAAAAGCGCGATGAGGCAGACCGCGGTCAGGGTCAGGCCGGCGATCCAGTTTTTGGCCGGCTTGCCGGTGAAGAGGCGAAGTCCCTGTGCGAGCAGCAGGGGATACGCAAAGAACGTGAGATTGACCAGGATCGTGGTGAGTTGGGGCGGCAGCGGGAACGAATCGCGGATGGCGAGCAGCGTACAGGAGAAGAACACGCTGAAGGACGCGATCACCCAGCGCTTGAAGCCGGGGTAGGTGCTGCTGGTCACATAAACCAGGAGCAGCCCCAGACTGAGCAGGAAGTTGAGGATGCAGCAGACGAGAAAAACCGTCGGCAGATGTGGAGAAGCGAACATGGGCGATACGTGGGGACGTGGCGGCTGCTCCCGGCCGTTGCAAGGGGCAAAATACCGCGCGCAAAGACCAGCTGCAGATTGGCTGCAACGCGCAGTATGCGCTCTTTACGTATCGGCACAAATCCCCGGCGCCCCGAATATTAGGCAAATGAGGTATGCTAATCGGTGTCCAACGCCGGTTGATTCCCGTTTATGGGCCCGGCGTGAAGCCGCAGGTTTCAAAGCCCGCTGGCGTTGCGGTAATGGCGGGGCACGCGCTTCGTGACCGAGCAAAGGGTTTCCCAAGCGATGGTGTCCGCCCAACTGCTGAACTCGCTGACGGAAATTTCCGCGCCGGCCTGGCGGCCCACCAGCACGACAGGATCGCCATGGCGCACCGGCGAGGGGACATCCGTGATGTCGACAATGGTCTGGTCCATGGTGACGCGACCGAGGACGGGACAACGCCGGCCTTGGATCAACACCTCGGCGCGATTGCCGCTCGCCCGGGCGATGCCGTCGCCGTAGCCGGCGGTAAGCACGGCAATCAGGGAATCGCGTTTCAATTTTGTCGTATGCCCGTAGCTGACTCCCGTGCCGGTGGGGAGGCGCTTCACCAGGCCGACGCGAGTATGAAAGCTGAAGACGGGCTCGGTGCGGACGCGCGCGAGCATCGAGTGCTCGTGTGGCAGCACGCCAAACTGGAGCAGGCCGACGCGCACGGCGTTGAAAACGCTTCCGCCCGGCGTTGTTTCCAAGCCGGCGCTGTTGTCCGCGTGGATCAGCAGCCTGGTCGTGTCGAGCTCCGGCAGCTGCTTGAGCGTGGCGAGAAAGAGCGCGCGCTGTTGTTCGGTGAAAGCCGGATCCTCATCCGCGCTGGAAAAATGGGTGAACACGCCGGCGAGTTGGAGTCCGCTGGCGGCGCGGATCGCCGCGTAAACCTGTGCAGCTTCCGTGTGCCACACGCCGAGCCGGCCCATGCCGGTGTCGATCTTGAGGTGCACCGTCACCGGCTTGCGGGCGGCGCGACCGACGGCGTCGAAGCGCTGGACCTCGTCGAGCGAGGAAACGGTGGCGGCGAGGTCGTACTCGGCAAGGTAACGGTCTTCGTCCGGCAGCACGGGGCTCAGCAGCAGGACCGGCCAGTCGGCGCTCAGTTCGCGGATCGTCATCGCTTCGGCGATGTTGGCGACGGCGAACAGGTCGGCGCCCGCATGCATCAGCCGGGCGGCGACCTGCGGGAGCCCGTGCCCGTAAGCGTCGGCCTTCACGACCGCGACATACTTGATCTGCGCCGGGAGCGATGCGCGGATCAGCTTCAGGTTGCGCTCCAGCGCGGCGAGGTCGATCTCGACCCAGCAGCGGCGGGGAAGTTGGGCGGAAAGGGTCATCGGCGCGGCGCCGTCTCGGCGCTGTGGATTTGCGCCGACCACTTCTTGTAGTCGGGCGATTCATGCTGGAAAGCGTCCGGCTGGGCGGCGAGTTGGAAAAAGTCGGCGTCAGGTTGCGTCGCGATGTCGGCCGGATCGTACGCACATTGCTGCGTTCCCGCCGGAAGCTCGCTCCAGCGGCGGAAGGGCGCGGGGGTCAGCCGTTCGCCAGCCGGCAGTTCTTGCGGTGCGCAGCGCTGCAACGGCGCCAGCGTGCCACTGGCGTCGATCACCTGGACATGCCAGGTGTCGCGGCGCGCGTCGGAGATGACGGCGAAGCTGCGCGGCCGGCGTTTCCATTCCGCACGGGCCGCGAGCGCGAGACTTTGATACGCATAAGCCGGGCGGGGCTTGAGTGCCTGCCAGGTGCGCAACGTCATCGCGACTGTGCGCGTGCCGAGCATCGAGCCGGGGCCTTCGCAGAAGACGAATGCGTCGATCTCATCGAGACGCAGCCCCGCTTTTCCGAGCACGTCGGTGACACCGGAAAACACGGCCTGGCCGGCCTCGCTTTCCGCCGTGCTCCAAATCGCCGGCTGGCCGGATTGCGACAGGCCGATCGCCACGCGTGTCGACGCCGCATCAAGCAGCAGGATACGACTGTGATGGGCAAGGAGTTGGGCAAGACTGGCCATGACGAAGGACAACTTGGAGCGTGGCGGCCCAAAGGCCAAGGTTGATTGCTCCGGCCAGGGAACGAAAGAGGCCTTGACCGGCCCGGAATGCAGTAATTACTTCGACCTCTTTTCCCTCCAGACATCCATCCGAATTTACACCGTGAACGTCCAAATCACCGATATCAACGAGACCCGCAAAACGCTGACCGTCACCCTCGACAAGGGTGAGGTGGAAGGCGAATACACCAGCCTCCTGGGAGAGTACACGCGCCAGGTCAGCCTGCCGGGCTTCCGTCCGGGCAAGGCGCCGGCCGCGATGGTGGCGAAGCGCTTCGGCAAGGAGCTGAAGGACGAGTTCAAGAACAAGGTCATCGGCAAGGCCTATCGTGACGGCCTCGAGCAGTCGAAGCTGCCGGTGCTCAATCTGGTCGACATCGAGGAAGGCTCGATCGAGCCCGGCGTTCCCGCCGCGATCAAGCTCACCGTCGACGTTCGTCCCGAGATCAAGCTGCCGGAGTACACCGGCCTCGAGACGCAGGTCGAATCCACCGAGCCGACCGAGGCTGAGATCGACAACGTGATCGAGGGCCTCCGCGCCGAGCGCGCCGACTTCAAGGTTGCCGAGCGTCCGGCTGCGAAGGGCGACTACGTTCGCTTCGGCTACACCGGCACCCTCGACGGCAAGCCGCTTACGGATGTCGTCGGCGACAAGGGCATCTATGCCGCCGCCCCGCAGACGTGGGAGGAAGTGGAAGGCGCCAACGAGGGCCTGCTCCCCGGCATTTCCAAGCAGATTGCCGGCCTCAAGTCGGGCGACAAGAAGACCGTGACGGTCGAATTCCCGGCGGACTTCGCCGCGGTGCCGGCGCTCGCCGGCAAGAAGGCCGATTACGCGATCGAGATCCAGGAGATCCGCGAGCGCGTGCTGCCCGAGATGGACGAGGCGTTCTTCAAATCGCACCAGGCCGAGAACCTCGAGGGCCTGAAGACGCAGGTGAAGGCAAACCTCACTGCGCGCAAGGATTACGGCAATCGCGCCGCCCAGCGCCGCCAGATCACCGAGGCGCTCGCCGCCAAGGCCACCTTCCCGGTGCCGGAGAGCCTCGTCGCTTCCGAGCGCGACGGCATTCTCCGCCAGTTCATCGAGGAGAACCTCCGCAATGGCATCCCGCAGGAAAAGCTCGAGGAAAACAAGAAGGAGCTCTTCGACAACGCCGCCAAGGCCGCGCAGACCCGCGTGAAGGTGCAGCTGCTCCTCGCCGAGATCGCCCAGGCCGAGAAGCTCACGGTCGACGAGAAGGATTTCAACAACTGGCTCATGCGCGAAGCCATGCGCAGCGGCCAGCGCCCGGACAAGCTGGCGAAGGATCTCGGCAAGGATCGCGACCAGGTTCGCGCCGTGCAGCAGCAGCTCCTGTTCGACAAGGCCCTTGATTTCCTCGTGTCGAAGGCTACCGTGAAAACGGTCACCAACAAAGCATGAGCTACTACGTTCCCATCGTTCTCGAAAACACCGGCCGCGGCGAGCGGTCGATGGACATCTACAGCCGGCTGCTGAAGGACCGCATTATCTTCATCGGCACGCCGATCGACGACATGGTGGCGAACCTGGTGATTGCACAGCTCCTCTTCCTCCAGATGGAGGACCCGAAGAAGGACATCCACCTCTACATCAACTCGCCTGGCGGCGTGGTGACGGGCGGCATGGCCATCTACGACACGATCAACTTCCTCCAGTGCGACGTGCAGACCTTTTGTGTCGGCATGGCCGCGAGCATGAGCACCGTGCTGCTGGCCGCCGGCACCAAGGGCAAGCGCTTCGCCCTGCCGAACAGCCGCGTGATGATTCACCAGCCTTCGGGCGGCGCGGGCGGCCAGGCCGCCGACATCGCCATCCAGGCCAAGGAAATCCTGCGCTGGCGCAAGACCCTCAACGAGACCATCGCCCGCCACACCGGCAAGACGCCGGAACAAGTGGAGAAGGACTCGGATCGCGATTATTACATGAGTGCCGACGAGGCGAAGGCCTACGGTATCGTGGATCACGTGGTCACTTCGACGCGGGACGCCCAGCAGATCGCGCAAAGCGCGGCCTGAGTGCATCTTGCCCCGTCAGCAGGTCTGACGGAAAATCCCTCGACTAACCTCAACTTAGGCCGATTATAACCTGCCATGGCTAAATCCTCGCGCATGACGCTCTGCTCGTTCTGCGGCAAATCGCAGGCCGAAGTCCGCAAGATCATTGCGGGCCCAGGCGTCTATATCTGCGACTCGTGCGTCAATGTCTGCAAGACGATCATTGACCGTGAGGTTAAGGCCCCGGCGGCCCCGGAAGGCACCGCGGCGAAGCCCGCGTTCCGCCTGGTCAAGCCGGGTGAGATCAAGCGCGTGCTCGATGACCATGTGATTGGCCAGGACCACGCCAAGAAGGTGCTCTCGGTTGCCGTTTACAACCACTACAAGCGCCTGAATTTCGACGCCACCCACGGCAATGCCGCCGACGCGGCGACGCTGCCGGCCGAGTTCAACGACGTCGAGGTCGAGAAGAGCAACATCCTGCTCGTCGGCCCGACCGGTTCCGGCAAGACGCTGCTCGCCCGCAGCCTCGCGCGCATCCTCGATGTGCCATTTGCGATTTCCGATGCCACGACGCTGACCGAGGCCGGTTACGTCGGCGAGGACGTGGAGAACGTGGTGCTCCGCCTCCTGCAGTCCGCCAATTACGATGTGAAGAAGGCCGAGTGCGGCATCATCTACATCGACGAGATCGACAAGATCCGCCGCACGACGGAAAACGTCTCGATCACGCGCGACGTTTCCGGCGAAGGCGTGCAGCAGGCGCTGCTCAAGATACTCGAGGGCACGACTTGCAACGTTCCGCCGCAGGGCGGCCGCAAGCACCCGAACCAGGAATACATCCAGGTCAACACGTCGAACATCCTCTTTATCTGCGGCGGTGCCTTCGTCGGCCTGAACGAGGTGATCAAGAAGCGTATGGGCCAGCGTTCGCTGGGCTTCCACGTGAACTCGAAGGACCACGACCTGTCGCCCGACGAGATGATGCGCAGCGTCGCGCCGGAGGACCTGATCCGCTTCGGCATGATCCCGGAATTCATCGGCCGCCTGCCGGTCGTGTCCGTGCTCGACGAACTCAAGATCGCCGACCTCGAGAAGGTCCTGCTCCGCACCAAGAACGCGATGGTGAAGCAGTACTCCAAGCTTTTCGCGATGGACGGTGTGCAGCTCAAGTTCACGCGCGATGCCATCGTGGCCATCGCCAAGCGCGCGATTGAGCTGAAGACCGGTGCCCGCGCGCTCCGCGCCATCCTCGAGAAGATCATGCTGGAGGTCATGTACGACCTGCCGCATCGCGAGGACGTCACCGAGGTCGTCATCGACCAGGCGGTTGTCGAGGGCCGGCGCAAGCCGCAGCTCAAGAAGCCGGGTCAGGCGAAGTCCGACAAGAACGCGGCCTGAGGTCCAGGCAATACATGAAGAAGGCGCGGTTTTCACCGCGCCTTTTGTTTGGTGGGTACCGGTTTCCGTCCCGGCGCGATTGCCGCCGGGACGGCGGCAACCACCTTCACCAATTGAAGCTCTCGTCTTTGGCGATCGATCTGGCGAACGCGGTGAAGAGCTTCACGCAATGTTCCACATCCTCCAGGTCGACGACCTCGCTGGGCGTGTGCATGTAGCGCAGCGGGATGGAAACGAGGCCGCAGGCAACGCCGCCCCGGGCCATCTGGATGGCACGGGCGTCCGTGCCGGTGGGGCGGGGGTCGCCCTCGAGCTGGTAGGGAATCTTGGCCTTCTTCGCCACGGCGACGAGGCGCTCATAGACCTTCGGGTTGATGTTCGGGCCGCGGCAGATGATCGGGCCGCCGCCGAGCTTGGTTTCGCCGAACTTGCGCTGGTCGCAATCGGGATGGTCGGTGGCGTGGCCGACGTCGACGATCAGGGCGACGTGCGGGTCGACGGCGAAGGCGGAGGTCTGCGCGCCGCGCGTGCCGATTTCCTCCTGGGTAGTGGCGACCGAGACAAGCTTGGCGCCAAGTTTGGCTTTTTCCTGCGCCAGCCGCACGAGGGTTTCGCCCACGATGTAGGCGCCGACCTTGTTGTCGAAGGCGCGGGCCGTGCCGATGCTGCCGCTGATCAGTTCGAATTCGTGGTCGTAGGTGGCAACGTCGCCGATGGCGACGCGGCGCAGGGCCTCAGCCTTCGATTTGGCGCCGATATCGATCCAGATCTCGTGGATTTCCGGGACCTTCTTGCGGTCGCCCTCGTCCATCAGGTGGACGGCGCGCTTGCCGGTCACGCCCTTCACCAGGCCGTTGGCGGTCTGGATGATGACCCGGCGGCCGGAGATGATGCTGCGGTCGTGGCCGCCGATCGTGTCGAAATAGATGAAGCCGTCCTTGTTGACGTAGGTGATGATCAGGCCGAGCTCGTCCATGTGGCCGGCCAGCATGAGCGTGGGCGCACCCTTGTCGTTCAATGAGGCGAGGCGGTTGCCCAGCGCGTCGTTGGCGTAGGTTTGGGCGCTCGGCTTGACGTATCGGTCGTAGACGGCCTGCGCTTGCGCCTCGGCGCCGGACGGCGACTTGGCCTTGAGGAGATCGGTCAGGAAGGCGGGGGCGGAGTATTCGGACATGGCCCGAATCAACCGCAAAGCGCCGGCTCCCGCAAAGGGAAAATGCCCGGTGCGCCGCGCCTCACTTCACGCCGCGGCGCTTGAGCAGGTAGGTCGGCATGGGAGGGGAGTTTTTGATCTCGATCACGCCCATGGGCTCGAAGTCGTATTTGTCCTCGAGAAGCTTCTTGGTGACGTCGGAAACCTGGACCTGGCCGGCCTGGCCGTGCGATTCCATGCGGCTGGCGATGTTCACCGTGTCGCCCCAGAGATCGTAGGCGAATTTCTTGGTGCCGATGATGCCGGCGACGACGGGGCCGCTGTTCATGCCGACGCGGATCGACCAGTCGAGCTGGTGCCGGCGGTTGAAGGCCTTCACGGCCTCGAGGATTTCGAAGGCCGCGGCGGCGCAGACCTCGGCATGGTCGGCCCGGATCACCGGCACGCCGCTCACCATCATGTAGGCGTCGCCGATCGTCTTGATTTTCTCGAGCTCCAGCTGCTCGGCGATGCGGTCGAAGCTGGAGAAAAGTTCGTTCAGCAGCTGGACCGTGCGCTGGGGGGACTGGCGGGCGGAAATGCGGGTGAAGCCGACGATGTCGGCGAACAGGACGGTCGAGTCGATGAAGCTGTCGACGATCGTGCGCTGGCCGGCTTTGAGGCGCTCGGCGATCGCCTTCGGCAGCACGTTGAGCAGGAGGCGCTCGGACTTGGTGCGCTCGACCTGCAGCTGGGCCAGGAAGGCCTGTTCCTGGTCGCGCAGCCGCTTCTTTTCGAGCGAGGCGCTGATGCGGGCGCGCAGGATGACCGGATTGAACGGCTTCGGCACGTAGTCCTCGGCGCCGGCCTCGATGCAGCGCACCGTGCTTTCCACGTCGTCGAGCGCCGTGAGCATGATGACCGGGATGTGCTTGAGCCGCGGGTCCGCCTTCATGAACTCGAGCGTCTGGAAGCCGTCGAGGTCGGGCATGAGGATGTCGAGCAGGACGAGGTCGTAGTTGCCGTCCTTCAGTTTCGCGAGCGCTTCGCGCCCCGTGCCGGCCTCGAGCACCTCGTAGCCGAGCTTGTCGAGGCGGCGCATCAGCATGTCGCGGTTGAGATCGTCGTCGTCCACCGCCAGGATGCGGGCGCTGGGCATCGGCTGGTTGGAGAGGCCGAAATCCTGCGGGGCGTGGGAGCCCAGGAGCGGCGCGGCCAGGGCCCCGATGGCGCCCTCGGTGTCCGCAGCGGGCGTATCGGGCTCGACCAGCTCGGCGGGGTCGGAATTCTCCGCCAGGTTGAGGAGGTTCTGGGCGGCCTTCAGGATCTTCTCGAGATCCTTGACGATCGACGCCTGGTCGGCGTTGCGGGCCTTGTTGAGGCTGGCCTCGGTGTAGCTGATCACGCCGCCGAGGGGCACGCGCAGGTCGTGGCGCAGGGCGGCGAAGTCCACTTTGCCGGCTTCGATCTTCCATGCGGCCAGCGCGTCGTTGATCAGGGCGAGGAGTTCGCCGCCACCGCTGTGGATGCGCTTGAGATCGCCGACGAGGGTGGTGGAACCGGTTTCCTCGGCCGATTCCATCAGCAGCTCGCTGTAGCCGATGATCTGGTTGAGCGGCGTGCGGAGGGCGTGCCGGAGTTTCGAGAGGCCCTCGTGGTCACGGGTCTTGAGGGCCTTCAGCAACGGGGTGAGCGTTGACGGAAGGATCGGGCCGCCCGGAGGAGTGGACCCTTCGAGACTCATGCCTTCGGCGGGAATTTCTTCAGCAGCTCCTCGATCTTGAGCAGCAGCCGGTTCAACTCGACCGGCTTCGTGTCGAAATCGTCGCAGCCGGCGCCGAGCGCCTTCTGGCGGTCGCTCTCCATCGCGTGCGCGGTGAGCGCGATCACGGGAATCCTGGCGGTCGCGGGATCGGCTTTGATCTGCTTCGTGGCGTCCCAGCCGTCGAGGACGGGCAGGGACATGTCCATGAGGATCAGATCCGGCATCTCGCTCTTGGCCAGCGCCACGCCCGCGCCGCCGTCCACGGCGATGGCGAGCGTGTAGCCTCGCTTCTCGAGGCGGCGCGAGAGCATGTCGCGGTTCATTTCGTTGTCTTCGACGAGCAGGATCTTGGGCATGATAAAGGAGGAACGGCTCAGGCGGTGAGCTGCACGGACGGGCGGATGACGTTGACGAGGTCGTCGCGGCTGAAGCGGCCCTTGTACAGGATGCGCACGGTGCGCGGAGTAAGGTATTCCCGCATGTCGGCCGTCAGGTCCATGGAGGTGACGATGACGACGGGGATTTTGCTCCACACGGGATTCTTGCCGATGATTTCGAGGAGCTCGAATCCGTTCATGCCCGCCATCTTCAGGTCGAGCACGATCATGGCGGGCGAGGCCTGCTTGAGGATGCGCAACGCGGCGTTGCCGTTGATCGCGGAGCGGGAGTTCCAGCCTTCGCTGTCGAGCAGGCGCGTGATCAGGGTGCGGGAATCGGCGTCGTCCTCGACGAGCAGGATGTAGGAGGGTGGCAGCGGGGCCAGCTGCGCGGCGATCTCGGCGGTGAGCTGATTGGCGTCGACCGGCTTGAAGAGCACGGCCGCCGCGCCGAGCGACATGGCCATCTCGAGGCCGCTGGCGCCGCTGAGGATGATCACCGGAATGTCGGCGAGCGCGGGCTTGTGCTGGAGCTTGGTGAGCACCGTCCACCCGTCCATGCCCGGCATCATGAGGTCCAGGATGATGAGGTTGGGCACCATCTGCGCGGCGAGGTCGAGGCCCTGCTGGCCGGAGCTGGCGGTGAAAACCTCGTAGCCGCTCTGGTCGAGGATCTCCGTGATGACCGTGCGGATGTCCTTGTCGTCGTCGATGACGAGGATCTTCGGGCGCTTTTCGTTGGCGAACGGGGAGCGGGTGAGCCGCGAGCTGGTCTGGTTGACGACCTTCGGCTTCTTGGTTTCGACGGTCACGGGCAGGCGGATGGTGAAATTCGAACCCACGCCGGCGGAGCTGGTGACGATGATGTCGCCATTCATCATCTGGGCAAACTGCTTGGAGATCGCGAGGCCCAGCCCGGTGCCGCCGTACTTGCTCGCGGTCGAGGCGTCGGCCTGGCTGAACGCCTGGAAGAGGCGGCTGAGCTGTTCGGACGTCATGCCGATGCCGGTGTCGATGACCGACAGCTCGATGGTCTCGCCGTCGGCCAGGCGGCTGACCTTGAGGGTGATCGTGCCCTTTTCGGTGAACTTGCTGGCGTTGCTGAGGAGGTTGAGGAGCATCTGCCGCAGCTTGGTGGCGTCGGCATGCATGGCGCCGATGTCCGCCGGGCAGTCGAGGGCGAGCGTGTTGCCTTTCTTGGAAATGAGCGGGGCGGCCGTGGCGATGACCTCGTTGACCACCTTCCCGAGTTCGAATGTCTCGAGGTAGAGCTCCATCTTGCCGGCCTCGATCTTGGAGATGTCGAGCACGTCGTTGATGAGGCCGAGCAGGTGGCGGGCGGCGTTCAGGACCTTGTCGAGATCCTCGGCGGTGCGGGTGTCCCCGTCGTCGACGGCGTCTTCGCGCAGGATTTCGCTGTAACCAATGATGGCGTTGAGCGGCGTGCGGAGCTCGTGGCTCATCTTCGCGAGGAAGCTGCTCTTGGCCTTGCTGGCTTCCTCGGCATCCTTGACCGCCTTGGCGAGCAGCTTGGTGCGATCCTCGACGCGGGCTTCGAGCGTGCGGTTGGCTTCCTCGAGCTGTTCCTTGGCGCCTTCGGCGGTCTCGCGGGCCTGTTCGAGTTCCGAGGCCTTGGTCTGGATCGTCTCGAGCATGCCGTTGAAGGATTCGATCAGCTCGCCGATCTCGCCGCTCGCGCTGCTTTCCACGCGCTCGCTGTAGTTGTGGGTGCGCTGGACGGTGGACGAAACCTGGGCCAGTTCGGTGATCGGCTGGGTAAACCGGCCGCCCAAGCGGTAGGCAACCGTGATGGCAAGGAAGGCCGCGCCGGCAAAAATGATGATGGAGCCGCGCAGCATGTTCCGGATGCGCTCGGAGTCCGCCTCGCTCTGCTCCGCCTTCAGGTAGAGCGCGCCGAGATTTTTGGTTTCGCTGTTGATCGGATTCCAGACGACGCCGAGCCGATGGGAGTCAAAGAGCCGGTTGGCGAGCCCCTTGGGGGCCGGGGGAATCACCTCATGCGCGCCGGCCCGAACATAGCGCGCCAGCAATTTGCCGTCGGGAGTGAACACCGCGGCGGCCGCGATTTGGGAATCCACCCCGAGCGAAGCCAGCTGCAGGTCGGTCGCCTCGGGATTCTGGTCCAGCAGCCGGGCAAGGTTCTCCGTCATGAGGAGTTCCGTCTTTTCCAGCCGCGAGCGCACGTCGTTGTCGATTTGGCGGACCTCGGAGAGATAAAGACCCACGAACGCGAGCGACAGGGTCACACCGCAAATCATCAGGATGAAGAGGGTCAACTGCCAGCGGAACGAAAGGCTTTTCACGGGTGGGGAGGCGACAGCGCTAAGGCTGCGCATTGTGGCGCAAAGTCAACGAGATAGCTCCTTACCGGACTTGCCGGAAGTCGCTGAACGTCAGTTGCAGTTTCTCCTCGTTAGAAATGAGTAATATCCGGCCGGCAAAATGGGATTGCTGCGCGGTTGGCAGGCTGGGGCGGCCGTCGGCAGGGGAGTCGAACGTGGTTTCGACCCGAAGAATGTTCATTTTCACCCCCAAAACGGGCCAATACGGCTCTTTCAGCTCCAAGACGGACGTTTTGATGTAAGACTGCCTCTTCGAAACCACGACGCGAAGATTCAGATGGCCGAGCATTTTGTCCGGCCCGTCGGAGCTGGCGCGGAAGCCGCCCAGGAATTCCGCCTGCTCGGTGTTTTCACTGACCAGTTGGAAACTGCCCGGCTCGAGATCGGCCTTCTGGTAGTTGGACTGGGCGCCGCCCGAATCCGCGGTGGGCCGGGACTTCGCGTACTTTTCCAACTCCTCGGTGGTGGGCGCGCGTCCGAAGCACTGGATGAGATTCCACTGTCCGCCGGATGGGCGCGAAGGGTCGAATTGCTCCACCAGCGTTTCGCCATTGCGGACGGTGGTGAGTGTGTACGCCCAGCCGGACGGGACGGTGGGCGAAAAGTGATTGAGTGCGGTCCGCAGGTAGTCGGGCATCTGCGCGAAGCCGCTCGCCACCCAAAGCCAGCCGGCAAACAGCGCGGCCCCCAGCCATCGCTTTCTACAATTGCGGGGGAGGGACGCGGGAAATGAACCACTCGAATTGACCATGGAAGGTCAGCGTGCCGGAGCGGTCCTTCAGATCAATCAGGATCACGGCCTTGCTCCGCCCCCGCGCCGCCATCACGGACAGCAGCTGCGCGCGGGTGCACTCGTCGGGCGTGCCGTACGCCAGCAATTCGCTCGCGGCCGGCTTGCGGTACTTCACCTCGACACCGCGGACGACGGCAAACACGTCACCCAGCGCCGCGCCATAGTTGCGCTGGAGGCATTCGGCGCTGGCCGCTTCCGCGAGGGAGAACTGCGCCGCGGCATGAACCGTCTTGAGGTGATTTTCGACCAGCGGCGCGAAAGGCAATTCGAGCAGGTGCGCGGCACCGGGCGGGGCGTTGCGGATGCCCAGGGCCTGGTTGTAGGCGAGGTCGGTGGCTCTCAACTCCGCCACGATTTGCGGACGCTTTCGGAACGCAACGCCGGATTCCTTCTAAGGATGTTCGCCGTCGTGCGTGGTACTTCATGGAGGCACACATGAACTTCGAACGCTTCAAATGGCCGGTGATCGTTGCAGCGGGCCTGCATGGCGCGCTTTTGCTTAGCTTTCCCCATGAACCCCGCGTGGTGCGGCCGCCCGCTCCGCATCGCCCGGATCCCGGCCCGGATATGCCGGTGATCGAACCGATCGCGATGCCGGACGACGAGCCGGCGAGTGGCGGCGATGGCGGCCCGGTCAGTTCGCTCCCGTCGCTCCCGGATGTGTCGACCTTGGTGGCGCCGCCTGATGCCATCACGATGCCGCCGGTGGATCGGGCGGTGCCGGAGAAAACAGTGACGACCCTGACGATTCCCCCGGGGATTGGCGGGCCGAGTGGCGATGGGCCGCTGAAAATCGGGGCGCCGCGCATGCCGGGAGTGGAGACCCTTGACCGGGTACCGCGCGCCATGGCGCAAAACGCACCGCGCTATCCCCACGAACTGCGGCGCGATGCCATCAGCGGCAGTGCGCTCGTCGAATTTGTGGTGGGCACGGACGGCCATGTGCTCAGCGCCGAAGCCGTGAAATGGACAAACCGTGAGTTTGCCACCGCGGCGGTCGACGCGGTGCTGCGGTGGAAATTCGAGCCCGGCACGATCGACGGTCGCAAGGTCCGCTTCCGGATGGCCATCCCGATCCAATTCAGCGCGTCGGAAGACTGATCGCGCGGTCGGAGGGATCAGCCCGCGCGGGCGTGGACGAGCCGGTTGACGCGCTCGACCAGCTCGTGCGGGCTGAATGGCTTGGTCAGGTAGTCGAGCGCGCCCAGCTCGAGGCCGAGGTTGCGCGAATCCGGGGAGGACCAGGCGGAAACGATCACGATCGGGATCATGGCCGTCTTCGGGTCGCGCCGGAGGATTTCGCACACGCCGAAGCCGTCGAGATCCGGCAGCATCAGGTCGAGCAGGATGATATCGGGCCGGTTGGCACGCACCGCATGGATGGCTTCCCAGCCGTTCGACGCGATGGTGACATCATGACCGGCGCGTACCAGGTGGTACTGCATCAGGTCGGTGAGTTCGGGCTCGTCGTCGACGGCGAGGATTTTGGCGCGATAGGGCATTGCACCACTTTACCCCGCCAGGGTGACGGAAAGGTGGGCGTGGCGTGACGATTGCGTGACGAAGGAGCCTACCACTGGTGATAGGCGGGATGGCCGGGGCGCACCGCGACAAACGTGCCGCGGCAGGTGGCGCGCGGTTTGCCGGCCGACGCCAGCACGGCTTCGATCACGGCGCGGTCGCCGGCCGACTCGATGACGCGCGCCACCAGTTCCACCGGCGTATCGAGCGGGGTGGGGCGGAGCAGTTTCACGGCGTACTCCGCGGTTACCGTGCAAGGCGGCTGGTCGAGCCGGCCCTGCAACATCAGGTGCCACGCCGCCGTCCAGTTGCTGTGACAATCGAGCAGCGCGCCGATGATGCCGCCATTCAGCATGCCGGGAAACGCCTGGTGCTTGTCCGCTGGCTGCCACCGGGCGACGACCTCGGAGTCACGGGAAAAGCTCCTGAGCCGGAGTCCTTCAGGGTTGGCCGGGCCACAACCGAAGCAGCGGCCTTGGGGTGAGTAGCGTTCCTGCAAACAGACTTCACTCATGTTTTATGAAAAGGATCCGGCTTGGAGTTCCTGAAACCGCGAACTTAGTAAGATTTTTAACTGGCACCCCGTCGCCCATGTGCCACAGTGTCGTCAGATATATAACATACCAATGGCACGCAAGATAGCCTTCCTCAATTACAAAGGTGGTGTGGGCAAGACCTCACTCATCGTGAATACAGCGGCCAGCTTGGCCAAGCGTGGGATGCGAGTGCTGTTGATGGATTTTGATACCCAATCCAACGCGAGCATCTGGCTGATGAAGCTCGAGCGCTGGAACAAGATCAACGCCACTGGCGTCGGTTCGGTTTATTCCATTTTCGATCCGGGTACCGCGCGCCTCAAGGACATCATCATCAAGGACGTCGTGGAGGGCAAGGATGGCGAGAAACTGCTGCCCGGTCTCGATCTCGTGCCGACGACCTTCAATCTCGTCGATCTCGAGGGCGAATATAAGCCCGACCCGAAGCGCCCGTCCTACGTGATCTTCCAGGAGCAGCTGGCGGAGATCGAAAGCAACTACGACTTCATCCTCTTCGACTGCCCGCCGAACGTGCTGCGCGCGTCGCAGAACGGCGTCTATTGCGCCGGCGAAATCTACGTGCCGTCGAACCCGGATGCGCTGAGCCTCATCGGCTTCACGCTGCTCGTGGAGAAGCTCCTTCGCTTCCAGCAGGTGTCGGCGAGCTTCCGCACCACGGCGATGGGCCCGGCCGCGCAGGTCTACGGCATCGTTTTCAACTCGATCAAGGCCAACACCGACATCGAGGTCCCGAAGATGCGCATGCAGCTTCGCCTGAACCAATTCAAGACCCAGAAGCGTGGCTGCGCGCCGGCGGCGAAGATCTGCACCACGCAGATCCGCGACGCGATGATCGTCCGCCGCGCCGTCACGCTGGGCCTGCCCGTGTTTCTGGTCGGCACCGAGGGCGCCGAGGAGGACAGCGTCGCCAATGACTACATGAAGCTCGCCAACGAGATCATCGAGAATACCCCGCCGGACAGCAAATAACCTCAAGCACGCACCGACACCATGGCCAAGTTCACCAGCACCGAATGGGACGAAATCCGCAAAAAGTTCCGCCATTCCATCATGGCGGACACTTCGCTCGTCAGCCTTGCCCAGAACCTTGACACCAAGGAATGGCCGCACGCCGGCGAGGACGAGAAGCCCTCGAAGTACATCGATTTTAGCTACGACGAACTGATGATGCTCCCCGAGATCGCGGGCAACCCGGCCAAGGCCGACCATCTCATCGGCATCCTCAAGGAGACGCTCGCGTTCGACGACCCGTTCGGCGACATGGTCGCGCAGGTCGAGGAGACCGCGTCGAAGGAGAATCCCATCCTCAAGACGCTGGGCCGCCTCAACATTCCCGAGGCTTATCCGCTCGCGCTGGCGAATTTCAGCGAGGGCACGCGCGTCGTCTGCGCCTCCGAAGGCATCAAGACCATCGGCGAATTCGCGAACCTCGGCCAGCAGATGGCCACGCGCGTGGTGCTCGGTGGCGATTTCCGCAATGCCCTCAACGCGCTGACGCACGGCGACGAGGACGGCATCGGCCAGTTCCTGCCTTACCGCAAGGGCTCGACCGGCCTGCACCTCGCCGAGGCCATCGGCCTGATTCCCGCCGGCCTGCCGCGCGGCGACCAGCTCAGCCTGGCCAAGGCCTATGGCGCGAAACTTTCCAACTCCGACGCGGCTGCCGCCAAATCGATCGGCAAGGACCAGGTCGAGAAGCTCGAGAGCATGATGCGCGTCACCACCAACACCGCCTTGGAATGGTTCAAGGACGACAAGGAGAAGCTCATCAAGCTCATCTCCGATGGTGGCAGCTACGAGCGCTATTTTGTCGTGATCAACGATCCTGCCCGCGAGGCGATCGCCGTGAAGCTGGCCAGCAACGCCCTCAAGGGCGTGGCCAAGGCCGCCCCGGCTTCCGCGTCCGCAGCGGCCTCGGACGACAAGAAGGGCGGATTTTTCTCGAAGTTCTTCGGGAAGAAGTAAGCTTGTCCAAACTCCAGCTTGGATAACCAGCCTCCAGCTCCTGGGGCGCCGTTTCCACCCGCGCCCAATTTCCCGCCCACCGTCAAACCGGCGGCCGCCGGTCCCGTGCCCGGTCCGGCCTTCCCGCCGCCGGGCGGCATCAAGTTTCCCGTCAAATCCGCCGGCATTGGCGCCAAGCCGCTCGTGCTGCCGCGCCGCGCCAGCCCGCTGCAACGCGCCCAGGAGGCCTCCCAGGCCACGGCGGCGGCCCGCAAGTCGATCGACGCGATCATGTCCAGCTCGCGCGCTCCGTGGGGCGGCAAGACGGCCCTGAGCGGTTCGCAGGTCGAGGAACTGGAGAAGGCCCTGCGGGCCCTCGAGGCCAAGGTGGGCGAGCGCGAAATGGCCCTGGCTGAGGCGGAGAACAAGCTCGCCGAGCGCGACCGCGCCCTGGCCGAGACCGAAGCCCTCCTGCAGGCCCGGGAAAAGGTCATCGACGCCATGCGCAAGCAGGCCGCGTCCGAAACCGGCGCCAGCGTCAATCCCGCGGAAATGGAAGCCCTGGGCAAACTGAAGGAGGAGCTCGACCGCCAGGAGGCCACCATGAAGGAGCAGCGCCAGCAGCTGCAGGAACGCGAGGAATTCCTCAACCAAAGCGAGACCGCGCTCTTCGAGAAGATGCAGGCCCAGCAGGAGAAGGAAACCGAGCTCGAGCAGAAGGCCGAGGATCTCAAGCGGGCCATGCAAAAGGCCGGCCTGGCCCCCGCCGACCCCAAACAGCCGATCGAGAAAGCCTGACGGAACCTTGCCCGGTTTCGCCTTTCCAAAGGCCCGGTTCACCCCTTATCTCCAACCTTTCCATGACCCTGCGTTCCCTCAAGGTTCCCTCCCTCCTGCTCATCGCCGCGCTGCCGGCCTTCCTGTCGGCCCAGGAAACCACGGGTATGGAAGAGGAGCGCATGAAGGCGCTCACCGAGCGCAACGCCGAGGCCGAGCAGTGGTTCGGCCCGCGCAACAAGATCAGCGTCGGTTTCCGTTTCCTCACTTCCGGCGGCCATGTCGATTTCGGCAACCTCGGCGCCGTGCCGATGAAGGAAGTGGCCCCCGCCTCGGACGGCGCCGTCACGCGCGTCTACGACAACGGCTACGTGAGCAAGGACGCCCTGCGCACTTCGGAAGTCGACGCCTCCGGCAACCAGACGTCGACCCCGGGCGGGCGTTATGCGACCTACCTGACCAACGCCGACGGCACCAAGGGCGAGCAGAACGGCGACTTCGTCAGCTATACCCCGGGCCAGACCCGCTCCTACCAGGAGTACACCGATGACCAGATCACGGCCAAGCCCGGTTATATGAGTTTCACCACGTTCAGCACCACGAGCGAGGGCGGTCATTTTTCCGACAAGCCCGGCGCCTCGGTCGGCGTCGAGCTCCAGTTCGCGCATGATATCGGCCGCCTGTCCCGCCGCATCCAGTGGGGCTTCACGACGGGCGTCGCGCTGAACGGCATCAACAGCAAGACCTCCGGATCGGTCACTTCCACGCTCAATTCCCGCACGGATTTCTACCTCGCGAACGGGACGCTTTCCGGCACGCCGATCAGCGCCCCGACCAGCACCAGCTACCAGAACCCGGACAGCGGCACATTCTACGACCAGTCCTTGGAAACCACCGTGCCGATCAGCCAGACGCCGACCAGCACGGAGACTTCCTCGCTCGCCGGCGGCGCCACGGTCAATGGCCGCTGGCAGATCCGCGGGGCTTATTTCATGGTCAAGATCGGCCCGTCCTTCCACTCCCAGTTCACCGATCGCCTCGAGATGTCCGGCAGCGCCGGTTTCGCCGGGGCCTACGTGGGCACGACCTACACGGCCACGGAGAACTTCACGGTCGCGGGGATTCTGGACTACACCAAGGGGACCGACAGCACCGATGCCGATGGCAACACCGTCACCACTTACCCGCTGAAGACGGATCTCGGGGTGAGCGATCCCCAGAGCAGCACCGCCACGAAATTCGTGATGGGTTATTACGCCGATCTCACGCTCGAGTGGGCGGCCAACGAAAACACCGGCATTTTCGGCGGCTTCACCGCCCAGCAGCTTTCGGACTACACCCAGAAGGTGGCGGACCGCACCGCCCGCATCGACCTCGGCAGCACGGTCGGCGTGCGCGGCGGCATCTCGATCAAGTTCTGAGGTCCGCCAGCACCTCGCCGGCGGTGCGCAGCGCCGGCGCGGGAAACAGGGAATTGATCCGCGTGATCACCTGCTGGACAAGCCCGTCCGGGCAGGAAGCCCCGCCCGTGATCAGGACGGTTTTGGGCGCCGTGCAATTGGCCCAGAGCGAGCGCACTTCCGTGTGGCCGGGGATGCCGTGGCTGGCGCTCGGGAACACGTAGTGCTCGATCTCATCCGGGGCGCGGATGCTCTTTTCCGACTGGATGAAGAAGGCGCGGCGCCCGAGCTGCTGTTCGCAGAGCCGGTAGAGCTGGTAGGTGTTGGAGCTGTTTTTTCCGCCGACGATGAACGCCGCGTCGAGCGGCTCCGCCAGGGCGCGCTGGAGGGCGTCCTGGTTCACCTGCGTGGCGTAGCAGAGCGTGTCCTTGCGGCCTGCGCCGCCGACGTGCTCCGGGCCCTCCGCCTCGCCATACTTGGCGATGAAGACGCCCTTGAAGTAGTCGATGATCGCGGCGGTTTCGTTCATCAGCAGGGTCGTCTGGTTGACGATGGCGATGCGGTCGAGGTGCCGGGCCGGGTCAAATTCCGGCGTATGCAGGCCGGCGAACTTGGCCAGCAGGGCGGCGTGCTTTGTCTCGGTGGGCGCGGCGATGTAGTCGCCGATCAGGCGGGCCTCGTCGAGGCTGCGGATGATGAGCGACGGCGCATAACGGCGCGTGTTGGAGAAGGTGGCCTTCGTTTCCTCGTGCTCGGCCTTGCCGTGGATGATGACCGTGTAGCCTTCGCGGCCGAAGGTGCGCGCGGCCTTCCACACCTTTTCCACCAGCATGCAGGTGGCGTCGTACTGGGCGACGCGGATGCCCTTGCGGATGAGCTTCTTTTTGTCCTCATCCGTCGCGCCGAAGGCCGGGATGATCACCACGTCGTCGCTCATGAGTGTGTCCCAGAGCAGGGGCGGGAGAGAGCCGGGCACGGCGGGCCGGCCGTCGGTGGTGAAGGGCACGCCCTTGTCGGTCTGCAGGTAGCGCAGGCCGCGCTGCAGGAGATCCTCGTTCACAAACGGGTTGTGGATGAGCTCGCTGAGCATGAACACGCGCTTGCCGGGATTCTCCGCCAGCGACTCGTAGGCGCGCTCGATCGCGTTCTTCACGCCGAGGCAGAAACCGAAATGGCTCGGGATGATGTAGCGCACGGCGCCGAAATCCAGGACCGCCGGGCTGGTGGCCGAGCGCTCGTTGGTGCGGGAGAGGGCCTTGATCGCGTCGCACAGCTGGCTCTGGTACAGTGCGCGCGCGGCGTCGTCCTGCTGGTAGATGCCGCGGTTGCGGTCGCGCTCGACGCGGAACTTGTAGATGTAGTCGTTCTCGCCGAGGTGCAGGTAGGGAATCTCGATGAGGTGGGGATCCAGCGCGTCGAGCACGGCGGCGAGGGCGGGAGCCAGTGTCGCGCGTTTCCCCGTCAGCTCATCGAGCGATTGGAAGGACACCTCGCTGTCGGCCGGCGCACCCTGCACCTGGGTGAAGAACACCCGGCAGGCCAGTGCGCCCGCCGTGCAGGTGAAATACTCGCCCGGGGGCAGGTGCTGCGGAAAGCAACCGGCCAGGCGGGCCGCGGCCATTTTTTCGTCCGCGCCCACAAAGGCCAGGCCCAGCCGGGCGCCGGCCTGGCGGACGGCGAGCTGGTTGCTGGCGTTGAAGGCCAGGATGACGACTTGGGCGGGAGTGGACACGCTGGAGACGGAAGCACAACGCCTCGGAGCGTCAACTGTGGCGTGCGGCCCAGGATTGGGGATTGTGGCGGCAGCTTTTGCCTGTAACTTTGCACCCGTTCCGTCGGCTATCCCTCCTATGCCTTCGTCCCCCGTTTCCGATCCGGGCTCCGCCGGCCTGTTCAGCGGCATTGCCGGAGATCTTCGCCACGCGCTCCGGTTGCTGTGGAAAAGCCGGGGCATCAGTGCCACGACGCTGCTGACCCTTGCGCTCTGCATCGGGGCCACCACCGCGATCTTTTCGACGGTCTATTCGCTGATGCTGAAGCCGCTGCCGTTCCATGAGCCGGAGCGGATCGTGGAACTCTACACTTCGGCCAAGAAAGCGGGCCTGAACCACATGCCCGCGAATGTGCCTTTCTACCTCGACTACTCGAAGAACGCGACGTCGTACGAGAATGTGGCGCTGTTTTCGCTCAGCTACTTCCTGGTGGGGGAGAGCGACGCCACGGCGCGTGTTTTCGGGGTTCGGGCGACGTCCGAGATTTTCCAGATCCTGCGGGTGCAACCGGTGATCGGCACGTTCTTCACCAAGGAGCAAAACAAGCCCGGTGCAGACAAGGTGATCGTCCTGACCCAGTCGTACTGGCAAGCGCAGTACGCCGAGAGTCCCGAAGTGATCGGCCGGGAGGTGCGGATCGACGAGGAAACGTACCGCATCATCGGCGTCGCGCCGCGGATTTTCGAGGCGATGGACGTCCGGGTGAAATTCATCGCGCCCCTCAGCTGGGGGCCGGACCAGGAGAATCCGCAGGGCCGCTACGGCGTTGGCATCAATATGTTTGGCCGGCTCAAGCCGGACCGGTCGGTCGGCCAGGCGGACGCGGAGGCAAAGACGCTGGAAAAACTCTATGTCGATGCCGGGCCGCCGCAGCTGAAAAGCTTCGTGGACCGCTCCGGCATGACGATGAACGTCGGTGGCGTGCAGGAACAGCGCGTCCAGCCGGTGCGGGCGACGCTGCTGATGCTCCAGGGCGGCGTGGCGTTCGTGCTGCTCATCGGGTGCGTGAATGTGGCGAATCTCCTGCTGGTGCGCTCCAATGCCCGTCAGTCGGAGCTGGCGATCCGCTCGGCCCTCGGCGCCGGCCGCGGGATGATCGCGCGCCAGCTGCTGCTCGAAAGCCTGCTGCTCACCTCGCTCGGCGCGCTGCTTGGCCTCGGGCTGGCGTGGGGTGCGCTGCGCGTGACGAATTTCTATGTGGCCAAGATGATGCCGCAGTCGCTGCCGGCTGCGCTCGACTGGCGCGTGCTCGGGTTTGCCGTGGCCCTGACCTTCGTGGTCGGGCTGCTGATCGGCCTGATCCCGGTGTTCCATATCCTGCGCACCAACCTCGCCGAGATCATTCAGCGCAGTTCCCGCAGCGCCTCGTCCGGGCGCGGTGTCCGCGCCCTGAGCAGCGTGCTGGTGGTCACGCAGGTCGCCGTGGCGCTCGTGTTGCTGACCGGCGCCGGGTTGCTCATCCACAGTTTCGCCGAGGCGCTGAAGGTGGATACCGGCCTGAACCCGCAGGGCATCGTGACCGCCCGCATCGCCTTGCCGCGGGCGTATCGCGCCAGTGATGAAGCGGCGAACAAGATCCGGGAGCGATTGCTCCAGTCGTTGCGCGAGATTCCCGGCGCTTCCGCGGTGGCGCTGTCGTTTGCGACGCCTTTCCAGGGCGGATTACCGATTAACGCCTTTACGCTGGAGAACGACGTCCTGCCGGCGGGTTCGCCCCAGCCGGGTGCGTTCCGCGTGATCGTCACGCCGGGCTACCGGGAGACGATGGGCCTGACCTTGCTGGAAGGCCGTTTCTTTGAGGAAGGGGACCTGGCGCCCGGCAAGAAGGTCATGGTCGTCGACCGGAGTTTCGCGGAGAAATTCTTCCCCGGAAAATCCGCGATTGGCGGGCGCTTCACCTTCGGCGGCCGCCCGGAAAAGCCCGAGGACTGGCCGACCATCATCGGGGTGGTGAAGGACGTTCCCCATAACGGGGTCGAGGAGAAGAGCGGAAATCCGTTCATCTACCAACCCATGCAGGGTGGGCGGCCCGGCGGCGTGACGCTGTTCCTGCGCACGACGCGCCCCGAAGGGGATGTGATTGCGGCCTTGCGCGAAAAGCTGCGCTCGATCGATCCGGCGATCCCGCTGTTTGATACCGGCTTGTTGGTGAAGGCGGTGGATTCCTCATACGACAATCGCCGCGCCGTGATGCTGTTGCTGTCCGCTTTTGCTGTGCTGGCGTTGTTCCTGTCCGCCTTGGGGATCTACGGCGTGCTGGCTTACGATGTCTCCCAGCGCACCCGCGAGATCGGCGTGCGCGGGGCGATCGGCGCATCGCAAGGCCAGATCGTCGGCCTGATTCTGCGCCAAGGCCTGTGGAAAGCCGGCCTGGGCGTCGTGATCGGCATAGCGGGTGCGATGCTGCTCAGTCGCTCGATGACGAGCCTGCTCTTCAAAGTGAAGCCGACGGACCCTGCGGTCTATGCGGTGGTTTCAGCGATGCTGATCCTGGTGGCGCTGCTGGCGAGTTACCTGCCGGCGCGCCGTGCGGCCAAGATCGATCCGCTTGTCGCATTGCGCGATGAGTGAGGGCGGGCACGCTCAGGCCTCGCCGCCGAACGTCACGTAGTCGTCCATCTCCAGCCGGTCGAAGAGCGTGCGGATATCGTCGCGCTTCGGGCAGTGGGCCGCGATGTCGTCGGCGAAGATCTTGTGCCGCTGCGCGTCGCCGGGGCCGAGCTTGTCGAGCCAGTTCGACCAGGCGTCGATTTCCCACACCTGGCGCTTGGGCTGCGCATGGGCGTTCACCCACTCGAGCATCTCGGCGTCGCTCTTGCCGGTCTGTACCGCCGCGAGAAAGTCGTCCTGCTTGATTCCCGTGAACAGCCACAGGCGCTGGTCGAGCGGATTGCCCCACTTGTAGGGCCCGAGCTTGCCCGCGAGGTGGGCGCGCGCCTTGTCGAGGATGCGCGGAAGGACAACGAAACCACCCAGGCGGGTGCGCGGGCTGCGGGGCGGATGCTGGCTGAGGTCGGGGTTCTTGTAGGAGATCATGCCGCAGGTTGCCGCGAATCCGCGCACGGCGCAATCGCACCGCGCACACAGCAGCGGTCATTTCCGGCCGATCATCGTGGCATAAGGTGGAGCGCGTTGACCGCAACGCGCTTTGGAAAACGCGCTGGGGACAGCGCGTTCCACCTCACAGCTTCAGCACTTCCGGCAGTTTGGCCGCGTCACCGCCGCCGCCCTGGGCGTAGTCGGGCTTGCCACCGCCGCGGCCGCCGAGCTTGGCGGTCAGGGCGCCGATGATCTTGCCGGCGGCCTGGCCGGCCTTGATGGCTTCGGGCGAGCAATAGGCGACGAGGCTGACCTTGCCGTCGAGCAGGGCGCCGAGTTGCACCACCGCGCCGGCGCCGACCTTGTGCAGCACCTGGCTGCCGAGCGAGCGGAGCGCGTCGGCCCCATCGGCCGTGACGACCGCGGACACCCACTTGAGGCCGTCCTTTTCGACGGCCTTGGTGGCGAGTTCCTCGGCGAGACCGGCGGAGGCCTTGGCCTCGTAGGCCTTCAGCTTCTTCTCGAGTTCCTTCTGGTGGTTCAGGAGCGATTCCAGCTTCTGGGCGACGTCGTGCGGCCCGGCGTTGAGGCGGGCGTTGACGGCCTTGAGGGCGGCTTCCTCGTGGACGACGAAGTCGAGCGCGGCCTGGCCGGCGGCGGCCTCGATGCGGCGCGTGCCGGCGGCGATGGCCATCTCGGCGGTGATCTTGATCAGGCCGATCTCGCCCGTCGTGACAACGTGCGTGCCGCCGCAGAGTTCCTTGGAGTAGCCGCCGATGTCGACGAGGCGGACGTACTTGCCGTACTTGTCACCGAAGAAGGCGAGGACGTCCTCGGGCTTCTTGGCGTATTCGATTTCGGAGGAAATGACGGCCGAGTTGTCGATGACCTTTTCGTTGATCATCTGTTCGACTTCCTTGAGCTGCGCGGCGGTGAGGGCCTCGAAGTGGGTGAAGTCGAAGCGCAGGCGGTCCGGCGTCTTGTGCGTGCCGAACTGGCGGACGTGCGTGCCGAGGACCTTGCGCAGCGCCCAGTGGAGCAGGTGCGCGGCGGAGTGGTGGCGCGCGATGGCGCGGCGGCGGGCGAAGTCGACGTGGAGCGTGGCGCTGCTGCCTTTGCTGATCGCAGGCAGCTGATCGCTGCCCGCCACCTTGTGCAAATGCCGGCCGGACTTGTCCTTCACGGTGTCGAGAATGTCGACCTTGTGACCGCCGATGAGCGCGTGGCCGGCGTCGCCGACCTGGCCGCCCATCTCCGCGTAGAACGGGGTCTGGTCGAACACGAGGAAGGCGTCCTTATCGGTCTTCACGATGTCGACGAGCTTCGCGTGCGTGGCATGCGTGGCGTCGATACTGTAGCCGGTGAACTTGGTGGCCTCGGCCGTGGCTTCGCCTTCGGTCGCGGCGACAATGACGTCGGTTTTGCGTGCCGCACGGCCACGGTTGCGCTGGGCTTCCATGAGCTCCTCGAAGCCGTCGAGATCGGTGGAGAGACCGCGTTCGGCCGCCAGCACCTGAGTCATGTCGAGCGGGAAGCCGTAGGTGTCGTAGAGCTCGAACGCCGCCTCGCCGGAGATTTCGCCCTCGGTGGCCGCCTTGTTGAAAATCTGCAGGCCCTTGTCGAGCGTGCGGCCGAAGGATTCCTCCTCGGCGCGGATGGCCTTCTCAACCATGACGCGCTGGGTCTTGAGTTCGGGGAAGACGTCGCCGAGCGACTCGATCACCGGCGCGACGAGCGCGGAGAAATCGCCGGTCTTCAGGCCGAGGTTTTTCTGCCCGTACATGATGCCGCGGCGCAGGATGCGGCGGATGACATAATTGCGGCCCTCGTTGCCCGGCAGGATGCCGTCGGCGATGGCGCACGACACGCAGCGCGCGTGGTCGGCGAGGACGCGGAAGGTGATGTCGATCGTCTGCTGCTGGCTCAGGCCGGTGCGCTCGGTCGGCACGGTGCCCGTGTAGGCCTTGCCGGAAAGCGCGGCGACCTTGTCGAAGGTCGGCTTGAAGACATCGGCGTTGTAGTTCGACGGCTCGGCGGAGAAATCCTTGAAGCCCTTCGTCGTGGCGTGGATGCCGGCGACGCGCTCGAAACCCATGCCGGTGTCGACGTGCTTCGCGGCCAGCGGCGCGAAGGTGCCGTCGGCGTTCGCGTTGAACTGGATGAAGACGTGGTTCCAGATCTCGATGCAGCGCGGCGACGAGCTGTTCACGAGCTTGCGGCCCTCGGCCTCGTTGTCGGAGGGCAGGAGGTTGAAGTGGATTTCCGAGCACGGGCCGCACGGGCCGGTGTCGCCCATCATCCAGAAATTGTCCTTCTTGTTGCCGTTGACGATGTGGACCGCCGGATCGAGGCCGGCGTCGGTGAAGACCTTCGCCCAGATGGCGTAGGCTTCCTCGTCGCGGTCGGCCGGGTCGCCTTTCGACTTGTCAGGGTTGTAGATGGTTGCGAACAGGCGCTTCGGCGGGATGCCCCAGACCTTGGTCAGCAGTTCCCAGCCCCAGGTGAGGGACTCCTTCTTGAAGTAGTCGCCGAAGGACCAGTTGCCCAGCATTTCGAACATCGTGTGGTGGTACGTGTCGAAACCGACGTCCTCGAGGTCGTTGTGCTTGCCGCCCGCACGGATGCACTTCTGCGTGTCGGCCACGCGTTTCCACGGGGCGGCCTGGTCGCCGAGGAAATAC
>JBEHYX010000007.1:0-83011 GCA_048497945.1 Verrucomicrobiota bacterium
ACCCCAGCGCGCTTTTCCCGTCGCGGGAGTCATTCAGCGCGCTGGGGTCAGCGCGCTCCACCTGATGGAATCTCGCCGGCGCCAGTTTTTCGGATGGGCGATCTTGCTCCTGTTCGCTGCGCTCGGCGGGCTGTGGCTGTTGCGCCTGGATTACGCGCGGAAGATTTCGACCGATGTGCTCGACCTCGTGCCCTCGCAGAACGTGGCGCCGGAGCTGGCGCTGGTGCGGCAGCTGGCCGGCGAGGCCGAGTCGCGCACGGTGCTGGTCGAGCTGACGATCGCCGGGAAACCCGCGCCCGCCGCGGCGGCGGAACGCTTTGCCGCCGTGCTGCGCGGCAAGCCGGCCTTCGACCAGGCGGTGACGCTCGCCGACACCGCGGCGCGCGACGCCCTCGGCAAGGAACTCTTCGACCAGCGTTTCGCGCTGCTGTTTCCCCGCTGGCTGCACGAACACCTGGCCGCGCACGCGGCGGCCGGCTCGATGGGCGATCCGGCCACGTGGCTCGCCCGCGATGCCGCGGACGAACTCGGGAAATTCCTCGCGCAACCCGAAGCGCTGGCTTTCCAGGATCTCGTGCCGTCCGATCCGCTGCTGCTGATGCCCGGCGCGGTGGCGCGATTGAAGGACGGGCTGGCGCTGGTGCAGCCGCCGTCCGGCGCGACGCCGCCCGCGCTGGTGTGGGCGCGGCTGGCGGCGTCGCCGATGACGGAGGCGGGGCAGGGCCCCGCGTTCGCGGCGATCGCGGAGACCGCCGCGGAGGTGCGCCAGGAATTCGCCGGGCTCGCGGTCGCCGACACCGGCGTCAACCGCTTCGCCGCCGCGAGCCGCGCGCGCATCGAGCACGAGGTGAAATGGCTCAACGCCGCCTCGCTCGCCGCCGTGCTGGCCATCGCGTTGCTCTTCATCCGCCGCGTGTGGCGCGGGCTGCACCTCGTGCCGGTCGTGCTGCTGTCGACGCTCGGCGCATGGGTGTGCACGACCCTGGCCTTCGCGCGCGTGCACATCATGGTCTTTGTGTTCGGCTCGCTGCTGACCGGCGTGGCGATCGACTACGGGTTTTATCTGTTCATGCAGCCGCCGGCCGGGCCGGACGAGGATTACTGGGCCAAGGTGCGCCGGCTGCTGAAGCCGCTGCTGGCGAGCTGCCTCACGACCGTCGCCGGCTTCGCGCTGCTGTTGTTCTCCGACCTGCCGTTCATCCGGCAGCTCGGCGTGTTCGTCGGCTCGGGCCTGCTCTGCGCGCTGGCGGCCGCGGTGGTTTATTTTTCGACAGTGCGGAATCCCTATCTCGAGACGCGGGAGTTCCGGGGCGGTGGTTTGGCGCCAGCGACGCGGCGCGGATTGCGACGCGCGCTGGTCGCGCTGGCGGTCCTGGCGCTGCCGGGCCTGGCGCTGCTCAAGTGGAAGGATGACATCCGCATGCTGGAAATTCCTTCGCCGGAATTGAAAGCGCAGGACGCGCGGATCCGCGCGCAGTTTGGCGGCGCGTCGGACAACACGGTTTATGTGACGTACGGCGCTGATCTGGCCGAAGCGCGCGCGGCGCTGGCGAAACTCGACGCCTGGCTGGCGTCGGCCGGACAGGGCAAGGCCCGCGCGGTGAGCCTCGGGGCGGTGATCCCGACGGCGGAGGAAACGAAGGCCGCGACGGAATTCTTCCGCGATCATTCCGATTTTCCCGACCAGCTGCGCGCGGCGCTGGACAAGGCGGGCTTCGATCCGGCGGGCTTCGCACCGTTCTTCGCGGACTACGCGAAATATACCAACACGGCCGGGGACAGCACGGTTGCGGTTGCGGCGTTGCAGGCGAAACTGACCGGCCCGCTCGGCCTGTTGCTCCATGAGGGCAAGCCTGTCGACAAGCTCAAGGCCCTGAGCCCGTCGAACGGGCCGCTGAGTTGGTTCGTGACGCTCGTGGGCGACGCCCCGCCGGGTGCGCCGCCGGCCGATGCCCACACGGTGAGCGCGAGCCAGTTGGAGTCGCTGAATCAGATTTTCGCGCGCTACCGGCTTTCCGCGCTGTGGCTCAGCGCCATCGGGCTGGCGATCGTCGGTATTGGCGTGTTGCTCACGTACGGCTGGCGCGACGGCCTGCGCATCTTCGCGATTCCGGCGGGAGCGTGCCTCGGCCTGTTCGGCCTGCTCGGGTGGCTCGGCCAGCCGCTCAACCTGTTTCACCTGCTCGGGGCGTTCCTCGGGGTGTGCCTGACGCACAACTACTCGATCTTCTCGGCGACGTCCGCCTACCGGCGTGAGCCGCCGCCGGTGTCAGTGCGGCTGTCGGCGCTGACCGCCGCGGCGTCGTTCGGCGTGCTGGCCCTCAGCGGCATCCCGGTGGTGCGGGCGCTGGGCCTGACGGTTTCGCTGATGGTGCTGACCGCGCTGCTGGTCATCGAGTTCGAGCACCTGTCGTCGCTGGGAAAAAAGCCATGAGCCGCGCGCTGCTCCACGCCTGGCAGAAAGTCCTCCGTCGTCGCGGCGACGAGCGCGCCGTCGTGGAAGCGGCGGGCGGGCGCACGGTGACGTTTCGCGAACTCGATGCCGCCGCCGCGGCATGGACTGCCACGCACGTGTCGGACCCGACGCCGCTGACCGGCCGCGCGGTGGTGTTCGCGGCGCCCAACGGCATCGCGTGGCTGGAGATCTTCCTCGGCTTGTTGAAGGCGGGCGCGGTCGTCGTGCCGCTCGACCCGGGCGAACCGGTCGCCGCGCAACAGCGCCTGGCGGGCGCCCTGCGCGCCGCGGCCTGGTGGGACGGGCGCGCGCTCGTTCCGTTTTCCGGCGCCCGGCGTTATCGCGAGGCGGAGGTGTGCCTCATCAAGCTGACCTCCGGTTCGACCGGGCAGCCGCGTCCGCTGGTCTTCACCGGCGCGCAGATGCTGGCGGACGGGCAGCAGGTCACGGCCACGATGGGGATCACGGCGCGCGACCTGAACTACGCCCTCATTCCGCTCGGTCATTCGTACGGGCTGGGCAACCTGACGATCCCGCTGCTCGCCCAGGGCGTGCCGCTGGTGTGCGGCAGCGCGGCGCTGCCGCAGGCGATTGCGGACGATTTTGCGCGTTGGCGTCCGACGGTGTTCCCCGGCGTGCCCACGATGTGGCGCGCGCTGGCGGTGTCGGACGTGAAGCTCGACACCCTGCGCCTGGGGATCTCGGCCGGTGCGCCGCTGGCGGCGGAGATCGCGCGCGATTTCGCGGCGCGATTCGGGCGTCCGTTGCACAGTTTCTACGGCTCGAGCGAAACCGGCGGCATCGCCTACGACCGGCGCGGTGGCGCGGCGGTTTTGGGCCACGTCGGCACGGCGATGCGCGGCGTGAAGCTGGCGCCGCTGGCCGGCCGGCGGCTGCGCGTCAGCAGCGCGGCGGTGACGACGCACGGCCACGCGCGGCGCGTCGGGACCCACGGCGCGTGGATCATGCCGGACCGCGTCGAACTCGGCGCGCGCGGCGAAGTGACCTTGCTCGGGCGGCGCGGCGCGACGGTGAAGATCACCGGCCGGCGCGTGAACCTCGCCGAAGTGGCGGAGCGATTGAAGCGCCTGCCGGGGGTGAGCGACGCGTGGGTGGGGGTGACGGGCGGCGCCGATGCGGTGCTCGCGGCCGTCGTTGCGACCGCGCGGACGCCCGCGGAGTTGCGCGCGGCCCTGCTGCCGCTGGCGGCGGCGTGGACGATTCCCAGGAAGCTGGTGACGGTGGCGACACTGCCAACCACGGCGCGCGGGAAAACGGATGTGCGTGCGTTGCAAGCGCTGGTGGGTTGATCGCGAACGCGCCTCCAGCCTTATGCGCTCCGGCGCAGAAGCGACAAACGGGACGCGCGCTGATGTTCGTATTACGAACATCGGCGCGCGGCATCACCCGGGAGGAATGTTCGTATTACGAACATTTGCGAGGGAAGCTGCCGGGTCCCGCGATCCTGGGGTGCAGCAGGGCGGGGTGGGTCAGGCCGATGGATTGGCTCAGACGTCCAGCAGCGTCGCCTCGATCTCGACGAGCAGCGGGGCACGGCAGATGTCGGCGTGCAGGTAGGAGACGCGGTCGGCCGGCTGCAGGAGCTTTTGTTCCAGCGTGGCGGCGACGGCGGCCTGGTCGGCGGCGTGGCGCAGGTAGACCTTGAAATGGCGCGCGGAGCGCCCGCCGCGGTCGAGGTCGGAACCGAGTCCGCAGGCGCGCGAAATCTCCGCGAGGTTCTCCAGCGTGCAGTCGAGCTGCGGCGCGAGTTCGTGCGGCGCGACGGTGGCGTGGCCGCGGATGGCGGCGGTGCCGGAGATGAACACCGGGCCGCCCGGCACGACCGTGGCGCGGGCGAAGCTCGGGGCGCGCGGGCCGTAGTCCTCGGGATAATCGTAGGCGGAGACCTGCAGCGGGTTCTCGACGTGGCGCGGCGCCGTGGGACTGGCGGCGAAGAGGACGGTCAGCGCGCCGAGCTTGGAGCCGACGGCCGAGGCCGACGGCAGCAGCTGCTTGAAGCCCGCGCCGTACTGCCGTTCGAAGGCAAGCGAACGGGAGCGGCTGAAGATGCGGTAGTTCTCCAGTCCGCCCGGGCCCGGCGCGTTGATCGCGGGGACGTACTGCCAGATGCGGGCGAGGTGCAGGCCGTGTGCCGCCTGGAAGATGTCGGTGTAGAGGCCCTCCGTGACCTCCTCGAGGCCGAGGCCGCCCGTGAAGACCGTGGCGCCGCCGAGCAGCCAGTCGCCCTGGCGGAAAAGGGTGAGCGCCCCGGCGCGGCCGGCGGGCTGGGCGCCGGGAAAAAGCTCCTCGACCGTTTCGCCGCCGAGCACGGGCAGCCCGGCGTCGATCAGCCCGGCGTGATCCGCGCCCAGGGCGATTTTCAAAGGGGGAAATTCCGCGGCGACGGGAGGCATGGTGCGATTCACGGGCAGTATGCGGGTGGGGCCGCGCAGACGTCAAAGGCAGACCGCGGGTGCCGGCGGCGACTCCTGTTGACGCGCCCGGGCGGACAATCAGGCTGCGCGGAAGACTGACCGGCAGGTTCGGCCACATTCATGCGTATACTGACCACCTTTCTCCTGTTCGGTTACGGGCTGATTTGCGCCGGCAGGGCGGAGGAGGCGCCGTTGAAGCCGTGGGAGACCACCGCCTGGAATCTCGAGACGGGCGTCCTCTGGGAGGTCGGCAGCCTGACCCCGATCGCCTACCGGCTGGTGCCGACGCAGCTGGCGTGGCGGTCGCGCGAGGTTTTCGGGCGTGGCTTCGCGGATGGGTCGCGGCTGGTGGTGCGCACCCGGCTCGCGCTGATCGGCGCGTGGGTGCAGGCCGGGCCGGAGTCGCTCTACACCGGCGCGTCGGCCTCACCCTCGCTCGAATGGTGGAACGCGGCGGGCACCTGGTCGCTGTTCGGCGGCTCGGGCGGCGGGGTCGGCCTGATCGACTCGCGCGGCGTGCCGGGCGGACAGGGGCAGGACTTCACCTTCAACTGGTTCATTCGTGCCGGCGGGGAGCGGGTGGTGGCGAAAAACACCCGGCTCAGCGCGGGGTTGTACTACCAGCACCTGTCGAACGGCGGACAGACCGATCCGAATCCCGGCATCGATGCGCTGGGTTTCACGCTGGGGTATTCCTGGACCTTCTGAGGCGCGACCATGTGGCTCCTGATTCCATTGCTCGTGGGCAAGGCCGCCGCCGTGTACGCCGGCTGGGCGCACCCGGTGCTGGCGCTCGCGCTCTGGTTCGCGCCGGATTTCCTCGTGGCGTACCACATTTTCGCGCCGCACGCGCAGGGGCTGCTGCACATGGCGCGGCGTTTCCGCGCGAGCGGAAACGAGGTCTGGCTGACAATCGACGACGGCCCGGATCCCGACGACACGCCGCAGCTGCTCGAGCTGCTGGCGACGCACGGGGCGAAGGCGACGTTCTTCGTGATCGGCGAGCAGGCGGCGCGTCACCCGGGGATCATCCGCGCCATCGTCGCCGCCGGGCACGAGGTGGCGCACCACACGCAGACACACCCGCTCGCGACCTTCTGGCATGCGTCGCCGCAGCGCGTGGCGCGCGAACTCGACGCGGCGCTGGAGGTGCTGCGGACAGTGGGCGTGGCGCCGACGCGTTTCCGCCCGCCGGCGAGCATCAAGAATCCGTGGCTGCGCTCCGCGCTGCGCGTGCGGCGGCTCACGGCGGTCGGCTGGACCACGCGCGGCCTGGAGATCGGCGCGTCCGACCCGGAGGTCGTGGCCGGCCGGGTGCTGCAGGGAGTCGAGCCCGGGGCGATCCTGCTGATGCACGAGGGCCCGCGCGTGCCCGCGGCGATCCGCGTGGTGGCGGTCCGGCGCGTGCTCGAGCGGCTGCGCGAGCACGGCTATCGCTGCGTCATTCCGACGGTGGGGCAGCTGGACTGAGCCGTCCGCGGAGCAGGAACCTGGCGCCGGGGATGGCCCCGATGAACGCCCCGGCGACGGCGTCGATGAACACGTGCTGCCGCGTGGCGAGCGTCGACCAGACGATGCCCGCGCACCACAGCGCATTGAGCAGGTGCGCGAGCGGGCCGGCGCCGAGTTCGCGCAGCTGGCGGGCGAGGGCGCAGGCGGTGAAGACCGCGTAGGCCACATGGAGCGAGGGGAAGGCGTTGCCGGCGGCGTCGGCTTTTTTGAGGAAGGCGAACGCGGAGCCGGGCGCCCACGTTTCGGCGAAGGACGGGACGACCGTCGGGAAAACGTAGAACAGCACGAGGCCGCCGGCGCCCAATTTGAACGCGGCGAAAAACCAGGCGAGCAGCCGGTCCGGGTCCGCGATCAGCGCCGGCGCCAGCGAAATATAAACCCACAGCGACAGGTAGAGCGGCAGCGCCGCCGGGGTGAACCGCACCCAGACGTCGACCGCGGTGAGCGGGATCATGACCGGTGCCCTCATCGGGTGGTGCAGCACCCAGAAATAAACGAGGAAGAACAGCGTCATGCCGCCGGTCAGGCCGACGAGCTTCCACGGCCAGAGCGCTCCCAGGCGCGGCCCGCACAGGCGGAGCCAGCCGGAGTTCAGGCGGAAGAGGGGTCGATTGATCATTCGTCAGGGGTCATTAGTCATTGGCTATATCAGAAGGGCAAGGCAGGTCTGGCGGGCGGAGAGAGACGGTTCGATATAGCGAATGACCAATGAATGATGACTAATAGCGATTTTCCCCGGGTTGACGCCGCGACCAAACCCGCTTCCCTTGACCCTCCATGCCCCAGCAGGCCTCCAGTCGCAAAAGCCCGGCCCGCCACGTGCGCGCGCTCGCCGGCACCGTGTTCATCACGCGCCAGGCGCACTTCAGCGCCGCGCACCGGCTCTACAACCCGGGCAAGGGCGCCGCGTGGAACCAGAAGCAGTACGGCCTGTGCGCCAACCACGGCGGCCACGGCCACAACTACGTGCTCGAGGTGACGGTCAAGGGCCAGCCCGACCCGGTCACCGGCTACATCATCGACCTCGGCCAGCTGAAGAAGATCCTGCACCGCGCCGTCGTCGACAAGTGCGACCACCGCAACCTCAACACCGAGGTCGATTTCCTGCGCGACATCATCCCGTCGACCGAGAACCTCGTCATCGCCTTCTGGCACGAGATCGTGCCCTTCATCCACGCGCCGGCCCGCCTCCACTGCGTGCGCCTCTACGAGACGCCGCGCAACTTCGCCGAGTTCTTCGGCCCGGCTCATTTGCTCTGATGAGGATATTCCTGTCATTGCGAGGAGCTGTAGCGGCGAAGCAATCCAGCTGGATCGCCACGGCCCGCGATGCGGGCCGCGCGATGACAAAAGGGAAGGACCGCTGATTTTCCGGGCGGTTACGTCACCCGCCTCCCAACCAAAAACGAACGCCATGCCCAAGAAACAGATGTACCTGCACCGCTCGAACTCCGGCCTGCCGCCGCTGATCGCGCGCAGCTACGACCGGAAGTTCAAGTCGAACCCCGCCTACCGCGCCTCGCTGCCCGACATGATGGAGGTCGACCACGAGGCCATCCAGGGCGCGCACGTGCCGATCCAGCAGGTCGGCATCCACAATTTCAAGCTGCCGCTCAAGTACCGCACGAAGGCCGGGAAGATCCTCACGCTCGAGACGAGCGTCACCGGCACCGTGTCGCTCGAGGCCGACCTCAAGGGCATCAACATGAGCCGCATCATGCGGACGTTCTACGAGCACCAGGACGAGGTCACCACCGGCGAGTGGATGGGCAAGATCCTCAAGGGCTACCTGCGCAACGTGAAGACGAAGGACGCGCGCCTGAAGACGGCGTTCTCCTACCCGATGCTGAAAAACAGCCTGCGCACCGACCTGAAGGGCTGGCAGTTCTACGACGTGGCGTTCGAGGGCGTGATGACGTGCGACGGCCGCTACCGCCGCTTCATCCACTTCGACTTCGTGTACTCGTCGGCCTGCCCGTGTTCCGCGGAGCTGACCGAGCACGCCCGCGCCACGCGCGGCGTGTACGGCGTGCCGCACTCGCAGCGCAGCAAGGCGCGCATCACCCTTGAGGAAGTGGAGGGGAGGAAGATCTGGATCGAGGACGTGCACGCGCTCTGCCTCCAGGCGCTGCAGACCGAGACGCAGGTGATGGTGAAGCGCGAGGACGAGCAGGCGTTCGCCGAGCTCAACGGCGCCTACCTGAAGTTCGTCGAGGACGCCGCGCGCCTGCTCTACCAGGTGTTCGACAAGGACAGGCGCATCGCGGATTTCCGCATCGCCTGCTCGCACCTCGAGTCGCTGCACTCGCACGACGCCGTCAGCGTGATCTGCAAGGGCGTGAAGGGCGGCTTCACCGCCGACTTCATGGACTTCGGCAGCCTGTTGTGCTGAGTACAACAGGCTGCAAACACCAAATTCCAGTGGCCAAACACCAAAGAAGCCGAGGCAAACCTCGAAATTCCCGGCTGAATATTGTTTGGCGTTTGGGATTTGGCGTTTGGCATTTTCTCCCATGAAAGCTGCGAAAAAGAAATTACCCACGATCCTTATCACCGGTGCCTCGCAGGGCATCGGCGCGGCGATTGCGAAGGTGTTTGCGGCGGAAGTGAAGGGCGTGCGTCTCGCGCTCGTCGCGCGCAATGTCCGCGGCCTGCAGGCGACGGCGAAGGCGTGTGCCAAGGCCGGCGCCACCGCCGAGTGCTTCGAGTGCGACGTGAGCAACGAGGCGTCGGTCTCGCTGATGGCGGAGGCGGTGCGCGGGCGCTTCGGCGCGGTGGACGTGCTCATCAACAACGCGGGCGCATTCGCGATGGCGCCGTTTGTCGACACCAAACCCGGCGAGTTCGACCGCATGGTCGCGGTCAACCTGCGCAGCGCGTTCCTCGTCACCCAGGCGTTCCTGCCGGCGATGCTGCAGCGGAAGCACGGCGACATTTTCTTCATGAGCTCGATCGCGGGCCTCGGGGCCTATCCGCAGGCGGCGGCGTATTGCGCGGCGAAGTTCGGCGTCACCGGCCTGGCCAAGGTGCTGCGCGCCGAGACGAAGGGCCGCGGCATCCGCGTGTGCTGCGTGCACCCGGGCGCGACCTGGTCGCCGTCGTGGGCGCAGTCCGGCGTGAAGCCCGAGCGCATCATGCCGCCCGAGGACATCGCCCGCGCGTTCCTCGACGTCTACCGCCTCGGCCGCCGCACGGTGGTGGAGGAGATCATCCTCCGGCCCGCGCCGGGCGACCTGTAACCCGGCGCGGCCGGAGAAATTGGGTTGGACAGGATTCGCGGGGCCGGAAAGGGTTTCCGCATGAAAGGAGTCCTTTGCACTTGGCTGATCCTCGCGGGCGCGGGCGTCCTGCGCGGTGTCGCCGATCCCGAGCCGAATGTGGGCAACTACGGTTTCGGGCAGGTGCTGAAGCACACGCAGACGGATGCGAACACGGTCACGCTGGCGGCGAACCCGTATTCCTTCCAGGCTTACGTCAGCGGCGATGGCAGCCACATCACCAATGCCTCGATTTCCGTGCCCGGGGCGAACGCGGCCACCTACGGCATGACGGCCGGCGATCCCGGATTCCGGTTTGGCCTTTCCTACCAGTACAGCGGCACGAGCAGCGCGACGCTCGCCGACAGCGTGTTCCCGCTCGGCAGCGGATACAGCATGCATTTCGAAACGCCGGCCAACCCGACCGGCTACACCATAACCTCGCTCGATCTCACCGGCGGCGCGTTCCCGTCGGTCGCCCCCCAGGTCGCTGGCGGCGGCACCTGGTCGGGCGGGACCTTCCTGGTGGATGTGACCGATGCGAACAATTACATCACGTTCAATTCCTTCACCGGGATGACCGACGGCACGGACTACATCGTCTTTGATGTGTGGTCGACGACCGACTACCGGGCCAGCACCTCCTGGACACAGTACCAGGGCAGCAATTTCTTCCTGGGGCCGGACCAGCAGACCGGCCTGCCTTATCTCGCGATCGGCGACAGCTACGAGGCCAGCGTCACCTTTCTCAAGCTGATCAGCACGGATGTCGGGGCGGTTCCCACCACCGGCAACGAACTCGGCTACGCCTTCATGGCCACGCGCACCTATTTCACGATCCAGGCGGTGCCCGAACCGGCGACCTATGCCCTGCTCGCCTTGGGCCTGGGCCTCGCGGGTTTCGGCCGCTGGCGCCGGCGGGTGGGTTGATTAACCGGCCAGCCGCGGAAACAATCGCTCCGCGGCCCGAAAGTTCCATCGCGCGAAAATTTTCCGGGTGGAAATTGCGCCCTCCGGAACCGGGCCTCCGGGCCCCCGGTCTTTCCGGGCATGACAACTTCGCACGCCCTCGGCTTCGCCCTCCTTGGAATGGGCATGATCTTCCTGCCGGCTTACTCTCCTGAATCATTCTTGCTCAAGACGATGGACGGCAACTGCACGAGCGCCCTCTGGCTGGAGTTCATGGGCGTGACGAATTTCATCCTGGGGATGGTCACGGCCCTGCGCAACGAGCTGACGCGCCTGGCGGTGGCGGTCGAGGCCATGGACCTGCACGGCTGGCAGACCTTCGAGCGCTCCGAGGTGCAGTGGACGATGCCGGCGTCGGTCTACGAGTTCGAGCTGGCGGTCGTCGAGCCGCGCCGGCTCGCCCTGCCGGCGGCGGCCTGAGCCAACTAAGGCCGGTTGCGAGGGCAGTGCTTTGATGACTTAAATTGTCATCGCGAGGCCGCCGCAGGCGGGCGTGGCGATCCAGCTGGATTGCTTCAGCCTTCGCCGAGTCTATGGCTGACAGGTCGTCGTCCTGCGGCGGAACTCCTCGCGATGACAAACTGGAATGCCTCTTCGTGCGGGCGAAACTTGCCAGCCGGCGGTGGCGCGGGCACAACCCCCGTCATGCCCCCGCGCCAGACCATTCTCGTCGTCGAGGACGAGCCCTCGATCGCCGAGACGATCACGTACGCGTTGCAGACCGAGGGTTTTGCGCCGGTCTGGAAAACCACCGGGCGCGAGGCGCTGGCCGTGCTCGGCGTGCAGAGCGTCGTCCTCGTCGTGCTCGACGTGGGCCTGCCGGACATGAGCGGCTTCGATGTCTGCCGCGAGCTGCAGAAACTCGGCGCGCCGCCGGTGATTTTCCTCACCGCCCGCAGCGGCGAGGTGGACCGCATCGTCGGGCTGGAGCTCGGTGCCGACGACTATCTCGCGAAGCCCTTCAGCCCGCGGGAACTGACCGCGCGGGTGCGGGCGATCCTGCGGCGCGCCAATGGCAAACCCGAGCCGGCCTCGGCCGCGCCATCCGGGATCTGGCATCACGACGAGGCGCGCTGCCGGCTGGCGTATCGCGGCCGCGCCCTCGAGCTGACGCGCAACGAATACCGCCTGCTCGCCGCCTTGCTGGCCTCGCCCGGCCGCGTCTTCAGCCGCGAGCAGCTCATGACCGCGGCATGGGACGATCCCGGCGCGGCGCTCGACCGCACGGTCGACGCGCACATCAAGCTCCTTCGCGCCAAGCTGCGCGAGGCCGCGCCCGCGTCCGACCCGATCGTCACGCACCGCGGGCTGGGGTATTCGCTACGGGAGGAATGAGCAGCAGCTGAGAGATGAGAGCTGAGAGACCAATTTCGATTCAGAGGCTGGCGTTGGATTCGGGATGTGGGAGGGGCTTTATGCCCCGACCAGGGTGTTCGCCGGCGAGAATGTCGGGGCGTAAAGCCCCTCCCACGCGACCTTCCCTTGTGCCTTGGATGGCTTTCTCCGCATGAGGATCCGCACGGCCATTTTCGGCGTGTACGTGGTGGCCTCGGCGATCGGGCTGGCGGCCGTCATGGCGCTCGTGCTGCGCGACGTCCGCCTGCGCTACGTCGAGTCGATGCGCCGCACGCTTGGCGACACCGCGGCGCTGCTGGTGACGATCACCGAGCCGGGCTCGGCCGACGGCGACTGGACGAAGCCGCTGCGGGAGCATCCGCCGCAGGCGGAGTTGCTGCGGGTGTTCGCCTGCGCGCCGGATGGCCGCGTGCTGTTCGACGCGGCGGGACGCGATGTCGGCCAGGTTTACCACTGGTCGATGATCGGCGGGGGAAGATTCGCCTCGAAGAACTACAGCGTCGCGAATGTGGCCCAGGTGGGCGACGAGCTCCGCGTCATGGCCCCGGTGCAGCACCACGGCGCGATCATCGGCTGGGTGGGTGTCGGCCGCCCGCTGGCGGCGGTCAGCGACGGCGTGCGCGCGGCGCGCGTGCGGCTGGTCGTCTACACCAGTGCCATCGCGATCGGCATGATCGTGGCGGGCTGGTGGATCGCGACGCGGCTCACGCATTCGCTCGAGCGGTTGACGGCGTACGCCCGCAGCGTGCCCGGCGACCGGCGGGCCGTGCCCCCGCAATCCCGGGCGAAGGAGATCGCCGAGCTCGGCCAGGCGTTCGAGGAGATGCGCGACGCGCTCGAGGGCCGGCAGCACGTGGAGCGCTACACGCAGACGCTGGCGCACGAGGTGAAGGCGCCGCTGGCGGCGATCCGCGGCGCGGCCGAGCTGCTGGACGAGAACATGCCGCCGGAGCAGCGCCGGAAGTTCCTGGGCAACATCCGCACGGAGTCGGCGCGCATCCAGCGCATCATCGAGCGCCTGCTGGAGCTGTCGTCGCTCGAGGCGCGCAAGGCGCTGCGGCAGACGGTCACGCTTTCGTCGGGGCAGCTCGCGGCCGAGGCGGCGGACGTCGTGCGCGCGGCCGGTGCGGGGCGCGACGTGACGGTCACCGTGCGTCCCGGCGGCGAGGCAGCGCTGCGCGGCGAGGGCGTGCTGCTGCGCGAGGCGCTGGTGAACCTGCTGCAGAATGCGGTGGAGTTTTCCCCGGCCGGCGGCGAAGTCACGCTGGCGGTGGAGGCGGATGCGGGCCGCGTGAGCTTCGTCGTCGAGGACGCCGGGCCGGGCGTGCCGGAGTATGCGCTGCCGCAGGTGTTCGACCGGTTTTATTCCCTGCCACGGCCGGGTTCCGCGCAGAAGAGCACCGGGCTGGGCCTGGCGCTGGTGCGCGAGATCGCCCACCTGCACGGCGGCGAGGCGACGCTGGCCAACCGCGCCGAGGGCGGCGCCCGGGCGACGCTGACACTGCCGACGGAAACCGGCGGTAAGCTTTAAGCGTTAAGCAGTAGGCTAAACAACCGGAAGAAGCAGCTTAGAGCCTAGGGCTTATCGCTTAGAGCTATTTCCGCGCGATTTCATCGGCGCTTCACACGGGTTTCATCGAGCCGGGGCAGGATGGCGGCATGGATACCGCACAACCTCCCGTCATTCCGGCCCCGGCCAGCCCGGGTGCGCTCACACCGGTCATGCGCCGGCGCAACGCTGTCACCCTGAAACTCCTCTTCATTGCCGCGCTCGTGTTGCTGCTGCAGCTGCCGCTCGGACTGATCAACAACCTGCGCCAGGAGCGCAGCGGCAACCGCAGCGAGGCCAACGCCCGGATCGCCGCGCGCGGTGACTCCTCCGCGCCGGCCGAGTCGCGCCCTTATGACCCGGCGGTGGCGGCGTCCGAGGGTTACCGCATGGTCGAGCGGGCGCTGAAGCACAGCATGCTGGTGCTGACGCTCGTCTTCACCGCGTTCTTTCTCTTCGAAACGCTGGCGGGGCTGAAGCTCCATGCGGTGCACTACGGCCTGGTGGGCGCAGCGCTGTGCTTGTTCTACCTGGCGCTGCTGGCATTGGGCGAAGTCATCACACCCGGGGCGGCCTATATCGGCGCGGCCGTGGCCTCGTCGCTCCTGATCGTGGCCTACAGCGCCTCGATCCTGCGGAGCTGGGCCCGGGCGAGCTCGATCGGCTCCCTGCTGACCGTCGAGTACGGCGTGCTCTACATCGTGCTCCGGATGGAGAACTTCGCCCTGCTGGCCGGGACCGCGTCGCTCTTCGCCGTGCTTGCCGCGCTGATGTACTTCACCCGGAACGTGGATTGGTTCGCGCAGGATGGCGGCCGGGAGGCACGGGCATGAGCGCGGTGCCGGAGTCCCACCGCCTCCCGCATGAGCTGGCCGGCTGGACCCTGCGGGGCGTGCTTTGCGCCGCCACGAGTTGCTTCTGGGCGTGCGTGGCGGGATTTACCGACGCGCGGGAAATCGCCGGCATGGCGGCCGGGGTGGCGGGGTGGGTGGTGATCTTTGCCGGATACTGCCGCTGGCGTGGGCAGGCCGCGCGACCCGGGGCGGGGCGGATGGTGGCGGCGCTCAAGACCGCCGCGTGGATCAAGATTGCGCTCACGCTGGCGGGATGGGTGACGTACGCGCTTTGCGTGATGCTCAAGAGCGCCAGCGTGATCATCGGGCCGGGCTTCCTTTTCCTGCTGCCCGACTGCCTGCTCGGCATGGCCTCGGTGCACGTCGTCGGGGCGATCAGCGGGCTGGGGGACGACCGGCTGCCGCGGGCGAACTCATTCGGTTGGACCGTACTGACCACGGTCGTCGACGGCGCCCTGTTCGCGCTCGTCATCGGCGCCCTCGCGCTGGCGGTCCTCGCGTGGTGGCGGTTCGGGCCGCGCTTGCTGGCCTGGCTCGGGTTCTCTCCGCCCCGCCCCGCGGGGTAGGAGGTTGTGCACCGTCCGGGGTCGTGCGCTCTCGAAAAGCGCCGGTCCCGGGCGGCTTCATGCCGACGGCGGTTAAAGCAAAGTCGGCTGGTCGCTGCTGCCGGTGGCGGCCTTGAGGCCGATGGCGCCGTAGCCCTTGGCGGTGAGGATGCGGCCCTGCGCGGTGCGCGCGAGGTAGCCTTCCTGGATGAGGAACGGCTCGTGCACTTCCTCGAGCGTGTCGGCTTCCTCGCCGACGGCGATCGCGATGGTGCCGAGGCCGACGGGGCCGCCGGCATAATTCTCGGCCATCAGGCGCAGCACGCGCTTGTCCATCTCGTCGAGGCCGGCGGCGTCGATCTCGAGGAGCTCGAGCGCGGCGGCGGCGACGGGCTGGGTGATCTTCCCCTTCGCCTTCTCGGAGGCGTAGTCGCGGACGAAATTGACGAGGTTGTTGGCGATGCGCGGCGTGCCGCGGGCGCGCCGCGCGATCTCGCTCGCGCCGCCGGCGTCGAGGTCGACCTTGAGCAGGCCGCAGCTGCGCGAGACGATGCCCTCGAGCGTGGCGCGGTCGTAGTAGTCGAGGCGCGTGTTGAGCGTGAAGCGCGAGCGGAGCGGCGCGGTGAGCAGGCCGGCCCGCGTGGTGGCGCCGACAAGCGTGAAGCGCGGGATCGTGAGCCGCACGCTGCGCGCGTTGGGCCCCTGGTCGATCATGATGTCGAGGCGGAAGTCCTCCATCGCGCTGTAAAGGTACTCCTCGACCGTCTTCGGGATGCGGTGGATCTCGTCGATGAAGAGGATGTCGCCCTCCTCGAGGTTGGTCAGCAGGCCCGCGAGGTCGCCGGCCTTCTCGATGACGGGGCCGGAGGTGACGCGGACGTTGCGGCCGAGTTCCTGGCCGAGGATGAAAGCGAGGGTGGTCTTGCCGAGGCCCGGCGGCCCGGAGAGCAGGATGTGGTTGAGCGCCTCGCCGCGGCGCTTGGCGGCGCCGACCATGACCTTGAGGCGCTCGACGGTCTTGGCCTGGCCGGCGAAGTCCGCGAAGGACAACGGGCGCAGCGCGGCCTCGGTCTGCGACACCGGCGCGGTCAGCGCGGTGGCGAGGAAGTCGGTTCCTTTCTTCGGGGCTTTGTCGGGTGCGGGCATTTTATTTTACCGCGGATTGCACGGATCGGGACGGATGAAACGGAAATGGGTTCGGGATTGATCCGTAAGGATCCGTGTCATCCGTGGTTAAAAAACGCTTCACTTCCACTCCACGTCCGCGCCGAGGGAACGGAGGTTTTCCACGAAGGCGGGGTGGGCGCGCTTGATGGTGTCGGCGTTCTTCACCACCGATTTGCCCGGGATGCTGGCGGCGACCATGTAGAGCGCGACGGCGGCGCGGATGATGTACGGCGCCTCGACCGTGACCGGGCGCAGCGGCTTGCTGCCGAAGACCGTGATGCGGTGCGGGTCGCTGACGACCACGTGCGCGCCGAACTTCGACAGCTCGGACATCCAGGTGAAGCCGCCCTCGTAGACCTTGTTCCAGAACATCACCGTGCCCTCGGCGCGGACGGCGAGCGCGATCATGCACGGCAGCAGGTCGACGGGGAAATACGGCCACGGTGCGGCCTCGATCTTCGGCAGGAGGTTGGAGGTGAACGGCTCGGTGACGACGAGCTTCTGGTTTTTCCGCACGAAGGCGGTGTCGCCGTCGTACTCGACCTTCACGCCGAGCTTGGCGAACGAGCGGTTGATGAGGTCGAAGTGGTGCGGCAGCGAATGCCGCACGCGCACCTCGCCGCCGGTGATGGCGCCGAGCGCGAGGAAGGTGACGACCTCGTGGTGGTCGGTGTTGATGGTGAACGTGCCGCCCTTGAGCGCCTTCACGCCGGTGACGGTGAGCTGGCTGGTGCCGACGCCCGCGATCTTGGCGCCCATCTGCACGAGCACCGCGCAGACATCCTGGACGTGCGGCTCGCTGGCGGCGTTGAGCAGCACCGACTCGCCCTCGGCGAGGACGGCGGCCATGACGAAGTTCTCGGTGGCCGTGACCGACATGTAGTCGGGCCAGTGGCGCGCGCCGGAGAAGCGGCCCTTGAGGGAGAGCTTCAGGTCGCCGCCCGCGCGGCCGACCTTGGCGCCGAGCTTCTCGAGGATCTCGAGGTGCGGGTCGAGTTCGCGGATGCCGAGCGAGCAGCCCTTGGCGTCGGCCGGCAGCGAGAGCTTCTTCATGCGCTGGAGCAGCGGGGCGAAGAGCAGGACGGAGGAGCGCATGCCCGACGGCAGCTCGCCGCCGAGTTTCGCCGCGTCGAAGGAGGAGTGGTCGAGCTTGAGCGTGCCGGTGGCGCGGTCCCAGGCGACGGTGGAACCCTGTTCGCTGAAGAAGGCGGTCAGCTTTTCGACGTCGGTGATGTTCGGGACGTTTTTCAGCGTGACCGGCGCGTCGGTCAGCAGCGTCGCGCACAGGATGGGCAGCACGGAGTTCTTGTTGCCCGACGGCGTGATCGTGCCGCTGAGAGGCTTGCCGCCGTGGATGATGAGATCGGCCATGAAAAGGGCGTGAGGCTGGAGGCGTGAGGTTTGCGGCGGGCGGGCAAACCCGCCTGCGCTCGGACGAGCTGCGGCGAGGTTGTCGTTGCGCGACAAAAAAAGGCGTCCGGTGAGGGACGCCTTGGAACGTGATTCGCACCGCAGGTGCGGACAAGTTTTAAGTGGCTCAGATGCCGCCCTGGCGGCTGCCTTCCTCATGGGAACGACCGCGACCGCGGCCGCCACGCGAGCGGCGGTGGCCGCCTTCGCCACCCCTGCCGCCGCGATTGCGGCCGCCACGATGGGAGCGCTCGCCGCCTTCGCGACGAGGAGCGGAGCTGGTGCCGGCCGGGGCCGGGGCCTCGGCGGACGAGCCGCCGAAGAGCGACTTGAGCCAGCCGAAGAAGCCGCCCGACTTGGCGGGGGCCGCGGCGGACGGGCTGCTTTCGAAGCTGCGCGGGGACTCTTCGCGCGCCGGCGCACCTTCGACCGGACGGGTGCGCTCGCGGGGAGCGCCACCCCAGTTGCGGGGCGTCGGCACGAAGGTCACGCCCGGGCGGACGTAGAGGAACTGCGGCGGGATGGAGGCGATGTCGACGGGCTCGTCGCTCGCGGCTTCGTCGCGGCGCGGACGGTCCTCGCGGCGCGGGCGGTCGCCGTGCGACTCGCGGGCGGGGGAGAAACCGGCGCTTTCCCAAGTCTGGGCCGTGGTGGCCTTCTGCTCGGCGGGCGGGAGGATGTTCAGTTCGGCCTTCTCGGCGGGTTCGGCCGCGACAGGGGCGGACTCGATCACCGGGAGGGACTCGACGACGGGGGCGGCGGGAGCCGCGGCCTCGACCGCGGGAGCGGCTTCGGCGGGAGCGAACGGATTCGTGTATTCGCGGGGGGCGTTGACGACTTCGATGGCCGTGGGCGTGTAGTTGCTGGGCGCGGCGGCTGCGGAAGCAGCGGGGCCGGCGGCGGGACGCTTGCCGCGGGCCAGGCCGGAGCCGCGCGTGCTGCCGAAGGAGGGGAACTCGGCGTTGGGCGCCGGGGTGGTCGCGGTGGCTTCGGCGGCCGCACCGGACGATTCATTGGAGGACATGTCTATGTTGTTGGTTGAAAGCGCCTGCCGGAGGGGCGGCGCGGGTTGGGATGCCAGCCGGAGCTCGGGATTCGTGCTCGGTGCCCTTCGATTTCGCTCGGGGCGGACGGCGGCAAGGAAAGCGGCAACGTGCCCAAGCCCCTCTCGAGGGCAACGCTATTTTTCCCGGGCCGGGGCTTGCCAGACGTAAACCCCCCACCCAAGCTCCGAAATCATGGATAAACTCGAGGAGATCTTTCGTATGCAAGATGCGCTGAATAAGCGCATTGGAGTGAATCTGCCCCCTCCGTCCGACGAGGAGAAGGCCAAGTGGATCCTCAATTATACCCGAGCCATGCAGCAGGAAACGGCCGAGCTGATCGACAGCGTGCCGTGGAAATGGTGGGCCAAGTACCAGAAGTTCGACGAGCAGAACGCCAAGGTCGAAGTCGTGGATCTTTTCCACTTCCTCGTATCGCTGGCGCAGACGCTCGGCATGACGCCGGATGATGTCTACCAGGCGTACTTGAAAAAGAACGCGGTGAACCACCAGCGGCAGGACAGCGGCTACGTCAAGAAGGACGAAGCCGACTCGAAGCACATCTGAACGAAGCGCGGAGCGCTTCGTTCAAGGGACAAGTTCCAAGTAACAGGAGAAGTCCGGGCCCAAGGCCTTGGTACTTGATACTTGTCACTTGTTGCTTCGCCGCGATCGCGGCGTTCACCACTCCAGCACCAGCAGCGACACGGCCTGGCGCGGGAGCGCGAAGTCGAGCCGGGCGGTGCCGTGGGCGATGGCGACTGTCGCGGGCGCGTCGGTGAGCGTCGCGAGGGCGCTGGACTTTTCCAGCGCGGCGTATTGCGCGGCGTCGGGTTTGGCGGGCGAACCCAGCTTCAGCCATTCGGCGTACGCGTTGCTGTGCTGCTGGTCGATGCGGTAGTGCGTGAGCTTCGCGCGCGCGACGCCGGCGGGCAGGCCGTCGACCACGAGTTGCACGGCGGCATCGGGGCCGGCGACATCGTCGTCGTGATAATGCCACACCATGACCGCGACTTTGTTCGGTGCGCGCGAGGCGAGGGCGGACACATCCGGCGCGCCGCGCACGCCGCGGTCGATCATCTCGGTGAGCGGCACCGCGCCGCTGCTCGTAGCGGGGAGGCGTTCGGGGCCCATCCGCGCGTACATGCGGAAGACATTGAACACCGCCATCGGCACGCCGTTCGTCGCGATCTGGCGGAAGCCCGCGAACCACGGCTGGTCCTCGAAGGTGAAGGCCCACGTCAGCGCACCCTCGAGATTGACGTGATGCAGCGCGGCGAGATCGTGCTTCCGCGCGAAGACGGCGGCGGTGTAGCTCGAGTACATCGTGCCGTTGCGGTAGCCGAGCTGCTCGCCCTGGCAGGCGGCGCAGCCCTCGGGGTCGGATTCGCCGATGATGATGGGGATGTCCTTCAATTCGGGATACGAGCCGATCGCGGCGAAGGCCTTCTCGACCGTCTTCAGCTGCGCGCTGATGCCCATGCGGACGTGGCCGTCGACGACGGTGGGCGAACCCTTGGCGTGGAAGGAAACGAAATCCAGCGGCGTGCCCTTGGCGCCGGTGGCGAAGTTGGTGCCGTGCAGGCTGTGCTCGAGGAAGTCCTGCATGAACTTGCCGCCGTCACCGGCGGAGTCCGGGCCGCCGACGCGCGCGGTCGGCAGCGCGCGGCGCACGCCCGCGATGGCGTAATCGTGCATGCGGAGAAATTCCTCGGGCGTGCCGTTCCAATACGGCGGGATGTTGGCCTCGTTCCAGACCTCCCAATACCACTGCTCCACCTCGGCGCGCCCATAGCGGGCGATGCAGTGCGTGACCCACTGGAAGACGAGCTCGTTCCACTTGGCGTAGTCCTTCGGCGGGTAGGCCCAGCCGGTGTTGAGCTTGGACTTTGCGCCGTTCTTCCAGTCGTGCTGGTAGGGTTCCGGCTGCGGCGAAAGCGCCTTCGGCATGAAACCGATCTCGACGTAGGGGCGGACCCCGCGCGTGAGGTAGGCGTCGAAGATGCGGTCGACGATGGTCCAGTCGTACACGGGCCGGCCCGCCGCGTCCTCGGTATAGGCGTTGGTCGAGCCCCACTTGAGCGCGGGCGTGCCGTCGCCGGTCGTGAGCAGGTTGTGCGCGCGGAAATAGACTCCCCGCGGACGCAGCTCGCCCAACTGGCCGATCAGCTTGCTGCCGTCCTTCATGTACGCGTAGTTGGGCTCGTCGGCGCCGAAGTAGCGCCAGATCGGCTTCAACTCGCCCGCCGGCTTGGCGGCGTCGACGGTGATCGTGACGGGAAACGGCGGCGTCGTTTCGGCGGGGGCAACGACGGCAGCGAGCGACGCAACGACCAGGACCAGCGCGGGAACGGTTTTCATGGGGCGGGGAGGGGTGCATCCAGCCTAGCGGGCCGGCGCAAAAACTCTCCCCGCTTTACTGTTCGATTCCGCGCGGCGCGGCGCCCAGCCGGACTCAGGCAGTTGGCTTCCGCCTTCGCTTGCGGCCAGGACAAATCAAAAGGTGGAGCGCGGTGACCCGCCGCGCTGGGGAACCCCGCCGGAAAGAAGCGCCTTGGGGACAAGTCGCGCCACCTGCAACGGCATGATTCCGGCTCAGGTCAGGGCGACGAAGCTCCCGTGAAACTCGACGGCGGGTTTGCCGTTGGCGCCGGGCACGATGGACTCGAGGTCCATGCGCGCCTTCCGGTGGCGGCGCAGGTCGTCCATGAACTCCGCGGCGATGCCCGGCGGCGGGCGCTCGCAGGTCGCACGGAACGTGCCCTTCACCGGCTGGCGGTAGTGCGCGTAGCTTTTCTTGACGACGACGTGGCCGTCGATGCCGCCCTCGACGAGCATCGACCAGAGGGCGGCGTAGCAGGCGAGGGTGGGGAGCGCGTGCAGCGCGCCGCCGAAGACGGAACCGAGGTGGTTGACGTTGGGCGCCAGCGGCGCCTCGAGCACGAGCTGGCGCGGGCCGGTCTCGACCACGCGGATGCCCATCGCCTTCGTCAGCGGGATCTTTTCATGCAGGTACGCCTCGAGGTCGCGCGGCGCCAGGCTGGAGGGAACGGGTTTGCTCATGCGACCGGGTTGGTAATGGCGGGGCGGGACCGCGCCAAGCCCGATGTGGAGAAGGCGTTTGCGCCGGCCCGGCGGCGGCTTACATTCGCGGCATGTCGAAACCGGTTCCTGCCTCGGGGGTGCGGCGGACCCTCTGGATTGCCGCCGCGGTGATGGCGGCGTTCACGCTCTTCGGGTTCTTCGTGGCGCCGTCGATCATCAAGGCCCAGCTCGAGAAGCGGGCGAGCGCGCTGCTGGGCCGAGCGGTCACGGTGCAAAAGGTGCGGGTGAATCCGTACGCGGTATCCGTGACGCTCGAGGGACTCGAGGTCCGGCGGCAGGACGGCACCGGGTCGTTCCTCGGCTGGGACCGCCTCTATGTGAACCTCGACCCGCTGGTCTCGATCACGGGCACGCTGACCGTCGGCGCGATCGAGCTCGACGGCTTTCATGCGAGCGTGGAGCAGAAGGCGGATGGCACGTTCAACTTCGCCGACATCCTCGCGCGGTTGCAGGCGCTGGCGTCCGCCACACCCGCGAAGCCGGGCGAGTCGTCGCACCCGGTGCGCCTCGCGAGCCTGAAGGTCTCGGGCGCGCGCGTGGACTTCCGCGACGAGCAGCCGCGCCGGCCGTTCGCCACGACGTTCGGGCCGGTGAGTTTCACGCTCACCGAATTCGTGACCGCCGGCGCGCCCGGCGCGCCGTACCGTTTCGAGGCCGTTTCGGAAGCGGGCGAGAAGTTCACCTGGACCGGCACGCTCTCGGCCGATCCGCTCGCATCCAAGGGCGAGTTCGCCATCGCGAACCTCCTCCTCAAAAAATACACGCCGTATAGCGAGGATCGCATCCAGGCCGACATCACCGACGGCAGGCTGGGCGTCAGCGGCCGCTACGAGGCGGGTTTCGCCGGCGCCAAGAAAACCCTCACGCTGGCCGGTGGCGAAGTGCACCTGCGCGACCTGAAGGTGGTGGAGCGCGCCACGCAGCAGCCCGCGCTGGAACTGCCCGCGCTCGACGTCACCGGCATCGCGGCCGACGCCATCGCGCTGAAGGCCACGGTCGAGCGTGTGGAGGTGGACGTCCGCCGCGCCGCCGTCCGCCGCGAAAAGGACGGTGCCATCAACCTGCTCGCCATGCTGCAGCCGGCGGCCCCGCCGGCCCCGGCCGCGCCCGCAACGCCGGCCCCGCGGCCGGAGTTCATGGTGGGGGAGGTGGCGGTGAAGCATTTCGCGGTGGAGGTCGAGGACCTCGCCGCACCGCGCGCCGCCCGGCTCGGGCTGAAGGATATCCAGCTGTCGTTGAAAAAAGTGACGCTGGCCGACGGCGCGGAGATGCCCTTGCAGCTGGCGCTGGAATGGGCGCCGCGTGGCACGGTGAAGGTTGACGGCGTCGTGGCCATCAAGCCGGCGTTGAAGGCCGACCTGAAGACGGACGTGGCCGGGTTGGAAATCCTCCCGCTCAGCCCCTACCTCGAGCAGTTCGTCAACGCGCGCGTCACCGAAGGCGCGGTGTCCTCCGCGGGTGCGCTGCAGGTGGCGCTGGCCGGCGACGCGCCGGCAATCACTTTTGCGGGCGATGTCACGGTCGGGAAATTCGGCCTGGTCGACGCGGCCCATAACGAAGCGCTGGCCGGCTTCGCCGCGCTGGACCTGAAGGGCCTCAAGGCCGCCACCGCGCCGCAGCTGGCCGTGTCGCTCGCCGAGGTGAACGTCGCGGCGCCCTACGCCCGCGTGATCGTGAACGAGGACAAGACGCTCAACCTCGCGACGCTGGCGAAAGCTTCTCCGGCGGGAAATGCGGGAGGGACCTTGCGCCCCGACACGCCGGCGGACGCGGGTTTGCCGGGACCCCAAGCCTCTCCCGCATCCCCGACGCCCGCCGCGCCGCCGAAGATCGGGATCGGGCGCGTCGTGATCGCCGACGGCGATTTCAGCCTCGCGGACCGCTCGCTTGCGCCGGCGGTGCACCTGGCGATCAGCCAGTTTGGCGGCACGGTGGCGGGGCTGTCGTCGGAGAATCTCACGCGCGCCGACGTGGACCTGAAGGCGACGGTCGACGGCGCGGGCCCGATCGCGATCACGGGCAAGCTCGACCCGTTCGGGGCCACGCGCTTCGTGGACCTCAAGGTGGATTTCAAGAACGTGGACCTGCTGCCGCTCAGCCCGTACAGCGGCAAGTACGCCGGCTACGAGCTCGCGCGCGGCAAGCTCGGCCTCGACATCGCGGCGAAGCTTTCGGGCGACCAGCTCGACGCGACGAATGTCATCACGCTGAACCAGTTCACCTTCGGCGCGCCGGTCGAGAGTCCGGACGCCACGAAGCTGCCCGTGCGCCTGGGCGTGGCGCTGCTCAAGGATATCAACGGCCAGATCGTCGTCGACGTGCCGATGTCGGGCAACGTGAACGACCCGGACCTGCGCATCGGCAAGGTGGTGCTGCGCGTCGTGGTGAACCTGCTGACGAAGGCCGCGGTGTCGCCCTTCGCGTTGCTCGGCTCGATGTTCGGCGGCGGCGGCGACGAGCTGGCGTACCAGGAGTTCGCGCCCGGCGGCAGCGAGCTGCAACCGGCGGAACGGAAGAAGCTCGAGACGATGGCGAGGGCGCTGACGAACCGCCCCGGGCTCAGCCTCGCGCTCGAGGGCGGTTACGACGGCCCGGCGGACACCTTCGCGCTCAAGCACACGAAGCTCGAGGCGCTGGTGCGCGGCCGGATCTGGGAGGAGCGGCACGCGCTCGATCCGAACATTCCCGCACCCGACAGGCTGGAGATCGCGCCCGAGGCGCGGGCCGCAATGGTGCTGAAACTGTTCACGGAGAAATTCCCGCCCGGCACGGAATTCGGCGCGCCGCTGGCGAAGGCGCCGGCGGCGGCGGCCCCGCCGCCGAAACCGAAGCGGAGCTTTTTCGGCAAGGTGGTGGATGTCGTCACGCTGAAGGAATTCCGCAACGGCGAGGGCGCGCCGGCCCAGCCCGCGTCCGCCGGTGCGCCGGAAGCCGCCGCGCCGGCCGGAGGTCCGTCGCTCGAGGAAATGACCGGGCGCCTGGCGGAGACGATGACCGTGACCGACGAGGATTTGCGCGCGCTGGCCGCGGCGCGGGCGCAGCGCGTGCGCGATTATTTCGCGACCGAGGGCAGGGTCGCGGCGGACCGGCTGTTCCTCGCGCAGGGTGGCGCCGCGAAGGAAAACAAGGGACCGCGGGTGTTTCTCAGCCTGCAGTAGCGCCGACGGGTGCGGAGAAAAAGCGAGCGAGGCGCGGAGGCCCTAACCCAAAGGTTTCTCCCCTGCGCCTCGCCCGCATCACTAACGGTTCGCAAGCTCCCTAAAGCTCCCGGCGCCGCGAAATCTCCTGAAAGAAACCGCTGCGCCGGTCGAACTGGCGCGGTTTATTCCACTTCCGGCTCACGCCGGCAACCCCACCGGGAGTCTTATATGAGAGCAGCAGCGAAAATATCGCGCTTCACCGCGCCGGGGCCGGGGCGAAAAGCGCCAGGTCGATGGCTTCGGCGATGAGCTGGTAGCCGCGGGCCGAGAGGTGCAGGTGATCGCCACTGTCGGTCGCGGCGGACAGCCGCGCAGGATCCGCCGGGTCGCGGGCGATGGCATCGAAATCGATCACGGCGTCGAAGGCGCCACCGGTGCGAATCCAGCGGTTGACCTCCTGGCGGGCGGCTTCGCTCTCCGGGGTGAAGTACGAGGTGAAGCCGCCGAACGGCATGATGGTGGCGCCGTACACGCGGATGCCATGGGCGTGCGCGCGCCCGATCATCTGCGCGTAGGCGTCGATCACGTCCTGCGCGGTTGCGGACGCTTCGCCGCGGGCGCGGGCGCCGACCGCGGTGCCGAGATCGTTGACGCCCTCGAGGATGATCAGCCAGCGCACGCCGGGATAGGCGAGCACGTCGCGGTCGAAGCGGGCAAGCGCCGACGGACCGAGGCCGCCGCGCAGCACGCGGTTGCCGCCGATGCCCTGGTTCAGTACGGAAATGTGCGCGGTGGCGGCGCCGGCCTGCAGCCGGCGCGAGAGCACGTCGGGCCAGCGGTTCTGCAGGTTGGTGGTCGAGCCGCGGCCGTCGGTGATCGAATCGCCGAGCACGACCAGCGTGGCGGCGGCGGGCGCGGCCCAGACATCCACGCCGGTGAGGCAGTACCAGTGGTCGGTCATCTTGGCGTCGGGCAGGGCGGCGGCGGTGACGGCGTTGCCTGCGACAATGAAGGACGTCGTGCGGGAGCCGGGATGGCCGGTGACATTGGGCGGGACCCCGGCAAAGGCGGTGGTGATCGCGAGGCGCGCATCCGCCGTCACGGTGAGCGCCACCGGATCCGAGATGAGCGACGCGCCGGGTTGCACCGTGGCGGACGCCGCCGAGTTGAAGCGCAATTCCCGCAGCGACTCGGGCGCGATGGCCGAGTCGCCGGCGGAGAGTGCCACGGTGGCGGCGGTGATGACGAGTGGCCCGTCGCCGAAGGCATTCGAGAAAACCACGCGCACCTGGCTGCCGCCGAGCGACAAACGGACGACCTGCCGCAGGGTATGCCCTGTGAGTCCCGGTGCCGGCGGCAGGTTATGCGGTTCGGTCAGCTGCTGGCTCGACGCCCAGGTCGCGATCCAGCGTCCGGGCGCTTGCGCGGCGAGGGAGGAGGAGAGCAAAAGGGCGCACGCGGCGGCAAAAAGACGCGGGAGCAGGGCGGGGGTTTTCATGGGGGAGTTTATTCTATTCGGACTGTTCGCGGGCGGGTGGTGGAAAGACGAAGTCGTTTTTCGAGACCTGGTGGCTTTCGCTGCAGAAGCCTCCGAGCGGCAATCGCATTTATAGGATGGATAAGGAATTAGGAAACCATTTGGCCTTACCGCAAATCCCAATCCTTTTTAGTCTAATGGGAGAACAAAACACAGACTACAAGTCTACTGTAAGAACGCGAATAGGGGCGCTCCACGCAAGAGCGTTCATCTATGGATAAGACACCCCACTACCCAACCCTCGACGTCTCACCCTACGTCCTGTGCGTTTCACCCCTCGTTACCCAATCGTCCCCTGATGCGTCCGGCTCTCTGTCGAGATCCTGGCGTGTCGTCGTTTTGTTTTAGCCCCAATGCAAACCACCAAAACTAACCCAACGTCACGGCACAAACTGCCGATGGCCTTCGCGGCGCTCCTGATCGCCGCTGTTCCGTCCTGGGCCCAGCAAGCCAACCCGTCGGCCGCTCCGGTCGCGAAAAAGGATGATGAAATCGTCGAGCTGTCACCGTTCGAAGTGACGGCCGGCGACAACAACACCTACACCGCGGCCACCACGCTCGCCGGCAACCGTCTCAACACGGAAGTCCGCGACATCGGCAATGCGGTGACGGTCATCACGACCCAATTCCTCAAGGACATTGGCGCGACCAGCAACGAAACCCTGCTCCAGTACACCGCGGCGACCGAAGTCGGCAGCATTCGCGGTAACTTCGCGGGTCTCGGTGACGGCGCGGTCCTCAACGAGGCCGATCGCTTCACCCGCCCGAACTCCAACACGCGCGTGCGTGGCCTGGCGGCGGCGGACAACACCCGCGACTACTTCCTGTCGGACATCCCGTGGGATGCCTACAACGTCGATCGCGTCGACCTGCAGCGCGGCCCGAACTCCATCCTGTTCGGCCTCGGCTCGCCGGCCGGTCTCCTCAACACCGGTCTCAAGCAGGCCGGCTTCAAGGACACCAACGAGATTTCCCTGCGCGCCGACAACTGGGGCAGCATCCGCGCGGTGGGTAATTTCAACAAGGTGATCATCGCGAACGAACTCGCCGTGCGTGTCGACACCGTGCACGAGAAGTCCAAGTTCCAGCAGGACGGCGCCTACGAGGACAACGACCGCATCTACGGTGCGATCCGTTGGGAACCCGGCTTCCTCAAGAAGGGGTCCGCCCGCACCATCATCAAGGCCAGCTTCGAGAACGGCAACATCGACAGCAACCGCCCGCGTTCGCTGCCGCCGCTCGACCGCATCACCCCGTGGTTCTACACCGGCACCTACACCGGCACGTTCAAGGGCACCGGCCAGATCAACACCGATCCGCTCGGCTCGAACATCATCGCCAACGTCACGCTCGGCCAGCCCCGCGTGTACCAGAACCTGAACCGCGCGCTCTTCAATCCGTTCCAGCTGCAGGATGACAACACCGGCCGCCCGAACCACGGCCAGGTCCGCCCGGTCATCAACGGCGGTCCGGACTCCGGCCGTTTCAATCCGGGCTACAACCCGTGGGTCGGCAACTTCGCCAACCAGTTCTCCGGCCTGATGGCCTTCTACGGCAACAACACCGCCGTCACCCCGTACAACACCATCGTGTGGGAAGACTACAAGTCGCGCGGCATCGGCCCCACCGGCGCCATTGACGGCAGCCTTGGCCGCTCCTTCCAGCGCCCGAGCGGTGTCGCGACCTATGACTCCTTCGCGGTCAACGCCGGCCTCCCGTACTACCAGTACGGTCTCTACAAGGCGAAGAGCCTGACCGATGCCTCGGTGTTCGACTTCTACAACGAGCTCATCGACGGCCCGAACAAGAACGAGTGGAACGACTGGAATGCCTACAACGTCAGCCTCGCGCAGACGTTCATGGACGACAAGTTCGGCTTTGAGGCCAACCTCGCGCACGAAGACTTCACGCGCGGCCAGCTCGCCCTCCTCACCAACGCCCAGCAAGCCATCTACATCGACACGAACAGCGTGTACAACGATGGCACGCCGGACGGCAAGACGGTCAACGGCGTCAACGAGCCGTTTGCCGACGGTACCCCGAACCCGAACGCGGGTCGCCCGTTCATCTCGGACTCCGGCCAGGGCGGCAACACGGAGGCGGTCAGCACGCGCGATTCCGTGCGCCTGACGGGCTTCTTCACCCACGACTTCAATCGTGACGGCGTCAAGAACCTCCTCACCCGCATCCTCGGCAAGCACACCCTCACCGGCCTGTACTCGAGCGACGAGCAGAAGACGGACACCCGCAGCTGGGCCCGTTATTCCGCCCTCGACAACGACTACATCAACTTCATCGGCGGCACGACGCCGACGCAGTTCAAGTTCAACGCCAACGACGTGTCGGTGAACCGCATCATCTACATCGGTGATTCGCTCTCCGGTGCCAGCACCGCCTCCGGCGCCCACCTCCATGGCGCGCAGACGACGGTCCAGGTGCCCAGCACGCTGCAGGTCCGCACGTTCGACTCGACCTGGGTCGCCACGGGCGTGAACCCGGCCGATCCGTGGACCAACAACTACTACCCGGTCGGTTCCACGAACCGCAACAGCACCCAGTCCGAGAATCCCGCGAACTACCGCGGCTTCGTGACCATCCCGATCGACATCATCGACTCGGAGTCCGATCCGAAGTACCGCAACCTGCTCACCACCTCCGCGGATCGCCGCAAGACCAAGGTCGATTCCAAGGCCTTCGTCTGGCAGAGCTACTTCTGGGACAAGTCCATCATCGGCACGGTCGGTTACCGCAAGGACACCGCCAAGGCCTGGGCGGTTTCGCGCACGGTCGGCAACACGAACGTCCCGGGTTACCTCAACCTGAGCGACACCGGTGCGAACAACTACGCGCTGCCGGCCAACCCGACCGCGCCGGTCGTTTCGGCGATCTCGCACAGCTACAGCATCGTCGGCCACTTGAACCAGCTGCCGTTCCTCAGCAAGTTTGCGGAGCGCCTGCCGGTCGAACTGACGTTCTTCTACAACAAGTCGTCCAACTTCCAGCCTGACGCGAGCCGCGTCGACGTCTACGGCGTCGCGCTCCCGCCCCCGTCCGGCAAGACGATTGACCGCGGTATCCTGATCGAGACGAAGGACGGCAAATACTCGCTCAAGATCAACAAGTTCATCACCGCGCTGAAGAACGCCAGCAGCTCCGCGCTCGGCAACGCCTACTTCATCGGCACGTCGCAGCAGTACGGTGGCAACTGGGCCAATCAGTTCGAATACGATCTGTCCCGCGACAACCAGACCTACACGCTGGCCGGCCAGGCGAACAACCGCCCGGCGGGTGCTGCGAATCCCCCGGGTTACACCTCGATCTACCAGGCCGGTAATCCGGACTTCGATCCGACCAACTCGCTGTACAACTACGGCACGGACATCGGCGAAACCCTCGCCGACGCCCAGGCCCGCGAAAAGCGCGCGATCGACGCCTGGCGCACCTGGCAGAAGCAGGTTGACCCGCGCTTCTACAAGGCCTGGGGCATCGACCTGACCGCCATCAGCCAGGGCAAGCCGATCACCTCGGCCACCCCGGCCGGCTTCACGGTGCCCGAGGACAGTACGTCGCAAGGTTATGAAATCGAGTTCAATGCGAACCCGACCAAGAACTGGCGCCTCACGTTCAACGCCACCAAGGTCGAGGCCGAGCGCTCCAACGTCGGCGGCCAGAACCTCCGCGAGTTCATCACGAACTACGAGAAGGCCCTCCGCACGACGGCCGCGGGCGACATCCGCATCTGGTGGGGTGGTGCCGGTAACGACACCACGTTCCGCCTGTGGTTCAACAGCGTCGGCGCCGACTGGGCCCAGAAGGCCCTCTCCGAAGGCACCCGCGTTTCCGAACTGCGCCAGTGGCGCTTCAACGCCATCTCGAACTACTCGTTCAGCGAGGGCCGCCTCAAGGGCTTCAACGTCGGTGGTGGTCTCCGCTGGCAGAGCAAGAACGCCATCGGCAACCGCCCGGTCGGCGACCCGAACGGCACCGCGATCGCGTTCGACCTCGACAACCCGTACTACGGGCCGGACGAGCTGAACGTCGACCTGTGGGTCGGCTACAGCAAGCGCCTGCCGCGAAAGATATTCAGCCGCTCGATCGACTGGAACATCCAGCTCAACGTCACCAACGTGGGCGAGGGCAACAAGTTGATCCCAGTGACCGTGGAACCGGATGGGACGCCTGCGACCTACCGCATAGCGCCTCACCAGTACATGACGCTGACCAATACGTTTAAGTTCTAAGCCTGCTTAGGATTTAGTTAGGGTTCAAAAGCGCTTCCCTGGGGGGGAGCGCTTTTTTTTGCCCGGGTGCTGGCGTGCGGCTTGCGCTCGCTTTCGCCGCACCGATGATCGGGACCACCCGCGTCTCCTTCATGCCGTCCCCGCTGCCCACGGAAACCTCGCGTGCGCGCGCCACCGCCGCCCTGGCGGGCGCGGGACTGCTGCTGCTCGGCCTGCTGGTCTATGCCCCCGCGCTGCGCGGGGCGCTGCTGTGGGATGATCCGGCGCACGTCACGCGCCTGGGCCTCCAGTCCCTCGCGGGCCTCCGGCGCATCTGGTTTGAGCCGGGGGCCACGCAGGAATTTTATCCGGTCCTGCACAGCGCGTTCTGGCTCGAGCACCGGTTGTGGGGGGATGCCCCGCTGCCTTATCGCCTGCTGAATGTCGCCCTGCACGCCGCGAACGGGCTACTGCTCGGCCTGTTCCTGCGGCGCCTGTGGTCCGGCCCGGCGCAAACGCGCCTGGTGCCCGCCGGCGCGGAATGGCTGGCCGCCGCGCTCTTCGTCGTGCACCCGGTCGGTGTCGAGTCCGTGGCCTGGATCACCGAGCAGAAAAACACGCTGTCGACGCTTTGCTGCCTGCTGGCAGCCTGGTGCTACCTCGATTTCGCCGCCCGCCGCACGCGCGGCGCCTACGGGCTGGCGCTGTTCTTGTTCGCGCTGGCGCTCGGGGCCAAGACCGCGACCGTCGTGCTGCCGCCCGCGCTGCTCGTGGTGCTGTGGTGGCGGCAGGGTGGCCTGGAATGGCGGCGCGATGTGGTCCCCTTGCTGCCATGGTTCGCGCTGGCCGTCGCGGCGGGGCTGGTGACCGCGCACTACGAGGCGCATGCGGTCGGCGCTGAGCTCGTGGTCCCCGATGCCACGCCGGGCCAGCGCGTGCTGCTCGCCTCGCGGGTCTTCTGGTTCTACCTGGGCAAGGCGCTGTGGCCGGCCGGGCTCACGTTTTTCTATCCGCTGTGGGACGTGGCCGCCGAAAGCGGCGCCTGGATCCCCGCGCTCCTCGCCGGGCTGCTCGTCACCGCGGCGCTGTGGTCCTGGCGGGGGCGCAGGCGCGGCCCGCTTGCGGTTTGGCTGCTCTACGCGGGTGCGCTCTTTCCCGTGCTGGGCTTCTTCAAGGTGTTCGCCTTCTCGTTCTCCTACGTGGCGGATCATCTCCAGTATCTCGCGGTTGCCGTGATCGTGACGGCCGCCTCGGCCGGGCTCTTCCAGCTCGCGGCGCGGCTGGCGGCGTGGCCGCGCCAGGCCGCGCCCGCGCTGGGCGCCCTGCTGGTCCTCGGCCTCGGCTTCGCCGCGCACGGCTACAGCCGGTGCTACACGGACGATGAAACGCTCTTCCGGGCCAACATCGCGCGGAATCCGCAGAGCTGGATGGGCCACCACATTCTCGCGCATGCCGCGGGCAGGGATCCTGCGCGCCATGACGAGGCCATCGCGCTATACCGCGAAGCGCTGCGGCTGAAATCCGACAACCCCGATTCCGCCGCCGCGCTCGCGGCTCTGCTCGCGGGGCAGCCCGGCCGGCGGGCCGAGGTGATCGCACTTTTCACCGCGGCGGTGCGCTCGCGTCCGACGTTCGCCGAGGCGCACAACGGGCTCGCGAATGAACTGGCCGCGCTGCCCGGACGCGAGTCCGAGGCGCTGGAGCACTATGAAACGGCGCTGCGCCTGCGCCCGAAGTTCGGCCTGGCGCGCGCCAACCGCGCGCAGCTGCTGGCCCGGATGCCCGGACGCGAGACGGAGGCGCTGGCCGCCTTCGACGAGGTGCTGCGCGAGATGCCGGACTACGCGCCGGCCCACTATCATCTCGCCAACCTGCTTGCCGCGCAGCCGGGCCGTCAGGCCGAGGCCATCGCGCACTACGAGGCGGCGCTGCGCCTGCAGCCGGAGGTGGCGGAGGTCCACTACGACCTGGCGCGGCGCCTGGCGGGCATGCCGGACCGGCTCGACGATGCACTGGCCCACACCACCGAGGCCGTGCGTCTCGCCCCCGACTTCGTCGAGGCCTACAACCTGCTTGGCGTCCTCAACGTGCGCCTCGGCCGCCCGGACGCCGCGCGCGCGGCCTGGCGGCGGGCGCTCGAATTGCGGCCGGATTTCGTGCCGGCGCAACGCAACCTGGCGATCCTCGATCAGAACGCCGGGCGCTGACCCGGCTTAGCCGGAATCATGCCGTTGAAGGTGGAGCGACTTGTCCCCAAGGCGCTTCTTTCCTGCGAAGCTCCCCCCCAGTGCGGTGGGGTCACCGCGCGCCACCTTTCGATGGGTCCTGCCCTCAAGCGCAAGCGGGGGGCAACGGCACGGGTCCGGCTCAGAGCTGCGCCCGCAGCGGCGGGGGCAGGAGTCCCTTGGCGAGTTCGTGCAGATGCTCGTCCTTCACCGGCAGGTTGAGCACCTTGCAGAGGCTGAGGAAGCGGAAGAGCGTGGCCTCGGACAGGCCGCGCAGGTCGAGTTCGCCCATCTCCTCGAGACAGCGCTGGGCCTGCGTGCGGGCGAGCGGGATGCGGCGGCCCTCGGCGAGCACGAGCGCGAGCGTGACGCGGCGGTCCCACGCCAGGGTGTCGTCCGAACCGTCCTGGATCGCGGTGGCGATGGCGGCAAGCATCGCGTCGAAGCCGGCCCGGTCGCGCTGCGCGATCGCGACGCGCGCCCGGGTGATCTCCGCCCCGAGGTCGGCGCCGTAATCCGAGGCCAGCGCCTTGCCCGCCATGCCGGCGAGCTCGAACTGGCCCATGTCGAGGAAGTACTCCGTCAGGCGGCTGAGCGAACTGGCGTGGTCCTGCACCTCGGTCATCTCGAAGACCAGCAGGCGCTCGTCCTCGAAATCGGGCCCGGCCGGCAGGTAATACGGCACCGGCCGCAGCCAGCGCGGCGGGAGCCACTGGTGCAGCAGGGCGATCAGGTTGTGCTCGGGATCCGTGCCACCGAGCCGGGCATACTCGTCGAGGAAACCCTCCCAGGACGGGATGACGATGTGCGTGAGGTTGCGCTGCCGGGCGAGCGCCTGGGCCTCGTCGGCCTGGACCGCCGCGGCGAGGCGGACCGACCCGCGGAAGCCGTCGGCGTTTTCCTGGTAGGCGGAGCCGAGCGCGCGCAGCCCGCCGTGGTACATCAGCGACGAGGCGAGGTCGGGCGGGGCGAGAACGTTGGCGCCGTCGGGTCCCATCCGGCGCGCGAGCCAGTGGGCGAAGTCGCGCTCGGCGAGGGCGATCAGTTCCCGCTTTGAAAAGCCGCTGTCCGGAGCGGCGCGGCCCGGGGCCAGGGCGAACAGTCCCGGCAGCAGCAACAGGACGATCGCCGGCACGACCCAAGCCGGTCGGGGCGGCGGGGCGGCGGCACCCGCCTCGCGTGCGGTCGCAACGGCAACGACGACGAGCAGCAGCGCCTCAAGCAGGCTCCACCAGCTCGGCTGGCGGCAGGCAAAGACGAACACGACCAGCAACGGACCGGCCAGCAAAAGCAGCGCGAACCGCGGCGCCGGCGCGGCGGCGCGGCGCGCGATCGCCGGCAGCGCGGGAACGAGCAGCAGCAGCGGCGCCAGCACCGCAAGCAGGCGGAGTGTCGCGCCCTCGCGCACGATCCATTTCGCCAGGTTGCCGGTGGCTTCATCCTCGCCCAGGGTGGTGAGGCGGAACGCGAAGGTGTTTTCCTCGAGGAAGGCGCGCTGGCCCTTGGCCAGCATCACGGCCGGCACGGCGGCCAGCGCCAGCACCGCCAGGGCGAGCCGGAGCCAGTCCGAACTCCGCGCCGCCAGCCTGCCGCCGCGCATGGCCGCGGTCAGGCGCGCCAGCAATTCGGCGCCGCCGAGCCAGCCGATGGCGTACAACGGATGGATTTCGGAAAGCCGCAGTTCGCGCAGGTGCAGGTGGCCCGGCGCGTACTCGAGCAGCCAGCAGGCCATCGTGGTCACCGCGCCGGCGACGCCCCAGGCGCGCCAGGGCGGGACGATCGCCGGGCTGCGCCGGCTGAACCATGCCGCGGCCAACGCGCCAAACCCGAGGCCGAGCAGGAGGGGCGCGGCGGTGCGCACATTCAGCCACACACCGAGGCCGCCGAGAATGCCGGCGGCCGCGAACCAGCGCGGCGGACGGGATGACTCGCCGGCCGGCAGGATGCCGGCGAGCAGCGCGAGCACGGCGGCCACCGCGAGGACGAGGCCGAGCCCGGGAATGTCGGGCGCGCCCGGCAGGAACGCGCCGCCGAGCGGAAAGAGCGTCGCGGCGGCCAGCGGCCAGAGCGCGGCGGCCAGCGGACCGAACCGCGCCGCGGCGAACAGCGTGCCGCCGGTGACGAACAGCATGAGCAAAAGGGGATCCGCCCAGTAGGCGGCGTGCTCCACCGCGAGTCCGCGCGGGCGTCCGGACCACGCGTGGTCGGCCCAGGCGACGGCGGCGAGCCACCAGCGATAAAGCGAGGGGGAGACCACCGCGCGGCCGGTGGGCGCGTTGTCGTAGGCGACGTGGCGCAACCGCCACTCATGCGTGGCGAGCATCTGCTGCGTCTGCATGATCCATTGGTAGCTCTCGTCGTTATGGCCGGGCGCGATCAACACCCGCACGCCGCCGGCGTAGCCGGTGGGCGAGGCCCGGTCGACGACCGGCGCCGTGCCGCTCACCGCGCTCAGGCGCTCCAGGTGCCGGATCCTTTGCCGGTTGCCCCACGCGAGGAAACCGAGCGCCAGCAGCAGGGTGAGAATCCAGGCGAAGGACAGCAGGCGGCGGGGCAGGGGCATGAAGAAAATGATCTCGTTTCGGGTGCGGAAGGGGGCCGCACCGACCCAAGTTGGGCGCCCCGGGACGAAAGCGCGACTCTTTCCTCAGTCTTCCTTTTTTCCGTCTTTAATGAGAGCGAAAATGGGGGCGCGGGCCGGGGCCGAGGGCCCTTGACTCGCCCTTCTGAACCTAGAGATTTTACCCGATGTCTGCTGACGTGCAGCCCCTCCGTCTGGCGCGCAAAATGGCCGGCCTGCTGGCCGTGCTCGGGTGGATTGGCTCGCTGGTGGCGGATGACTCCTTGCAAACCGCCCCGCTCGCGCCGCGATCGGGTCCGGCCGGGGCGACGATGTTCACGGCGCTGCCGCCGGAGCAAACCGGCATCGTGGCGGAGAACGACTACGCCGACCCGCGGATGTGGACCGACCTCAACCCGGAGTTCGCGCTCGGCGCCATCGGCACCGGCGTGGCGGCCGGCGATTTCGACAACGACGGGCGGCCCGACATCTTCGTCGTCAGCAAGACCGGGCAGAGCCGGCTCTTTCGCAACCTGGGCAACTGGAAGTTCGAGGACGTCACCGCACGGGCCGGGCTCGCGCGCGAAGGCGGCGGCGGCTGGATCAAGGGTCTCGCCGGCGGCGGCAAGCTGCCGCCCGGCCCCTGGACGCAGGGCGCGAGCTGGGCCGACGTGAACAACGACGGCTGGCTCGACCTGTATGTCTGCCGCTTCAACGCGCCAAACCTGCTTTATATCAACCAGCGCGACGGCACCTTCAAGGAGGAGGCCGCGGCGCGCGGGCTGGCGCTCGTCGACTCGAGCGGGCTGGGCAATTTCTGCGATTACGACCGCGACGGCTGGCTCGATGTCTATGTGCACACCAACCTGCTCGACTCGGTCAGGGCGCCGAACGGCCAGGCCGACCGCCTCTACCATAACCGCGGCGACGGCACCTTCGAGGATGTCACCGCCCGCGCCGGCATCGCGGGCGACGGCCTCACGCACTCCGCAACGTGGTGGGATTACAACCAGGACGGCTGGCCCGACCTTTACGTGGCCGAGGACTTCGCCGCTTCCGACAAGCTCTATCGCAACAATCGCGACGGCACCTTCACCAATGTCATCCACACGGTGCTGCCCCGGATGCCCTATTCCTCGATGGGCTCCGACACCGGCGACGTGGACAACGACGGGCGCATCGACCTGCTCGCGACCGACATGGCGGCCACCTCGCACGAGAAGGACCAGCGCGGCATGGCCTCGTCGCGGGAGCTGACGCGCGAGGACGCGGACAGTACCACGCTCGCGCCGCAGATCCTGTCCAACACGCTTTTCCTGAACACCGGCGGGGACCGCTTCCGCGAGGGTGCCGCGCTGGCGGGGGTGGCTGCGACGGACTGGACCTGGTCGGTGCGCTTCGAGGACCTCGACAACGACGGGCGGCTCGACCTGCACGTGACCAACGGGATGATCCGCGAATACAACAACGCCGACCTGCGGGACCGCATCATCGGCAACGAAAGCCCCGCCGAGAAAACGCGCATCATGCGCGACAGCCCGGTGCTCGCGGAGCGCAACCTCGCGTTCCGCAACCGCGGCGACCTGGAGTTCGAGCCGGTCGGCCCGCAATGGGGCCTTGACCAGCTGGGCGTGAGCTTCGGCGCGGCGTTCGCCGACTTCGACGGTGATGGCGACCTGGACATCATCTATGCGAACTACGAAGCCGCGCCGACCGTGCTGCGCAACGACTGCCAGACAGGGCACCGCGCGATCTTCGCGCTGCGGGGCACGGCTTCCAACCGCTTCGGCGTGGGCGCGACCGTGCGGATCGAGACCGCCGCGGGCGTGCAGGTGCGCACGCTGGCCGTCGGGCGCGGCTATCTTTCCTCCAGCGAACCGATCCTCCACTTCGGCCTCGGCGACGATCCGAAGATCAGCCGCGCGACCGTCACGTGGCCCAGCGGGCACGTCCAGACCTTCCCCGACCTGCCGGCGGACCGGCGGTTCACGATCACGGAGCCGGCCGGCCCGGTGACAAAAGCCGCACCGCCGTCGCTCGCCGGCTTGCCAGCCATGGGCTCGGCGCCGGCCGGCCAGTTCACGGCCGCGCCGCTGAACCTGGCCTCGGAGGAAACGTTCCAGCCCGAACCGCAGCCGTTGCTGCCGTTCCGCTTCGACCGGCGGGGGCCGGCGCTGGCGGTCGGCGACTTGAACGGCGACCGCGTAGACGACATCGTGCTCGGCGGCACGGGGCACCAGCCGGCGCAGGTGCAGCTCGGATCCGCGTCCGGCTTCAACCCCGCCGCCGTGCTGGGCGCGGGACCGCTCGACGACGGCCCGGTGCTGGTGTTCGACGCGGATGGCGACGGTCGCGCCGACCTGCTCGAGACGAGGGCCGGCGCCAACCGGCCCGCGAATTCGCCGGATTTCCAGCCGGTGCTTTACCTGAATGACGCGAACGGCGGGCTGGTGCCGCGGGCGGACGCGCTGCCGCCGCTGGCCTCCAGCATCGGCGCGGCGTCCGCGGCGGATTACGACCACGACGGCCGCCTCGATGTCTTCCTCGGTGCGCGCGTGCTGCCGGGCAAATACCCGACCGCGCCCCGCAGCGCGCTGTGGCACAATACCGGCGGAAAATTCGAGGACGTCACCGACACGCTGGCGCCGGCGTTGCGCGAAGCGGGGATGGTGACGTCGGCGTTGTGGAGCGACGTCGATGGCGACGGCTGGGCGGACCTGCTGCTCGCGCTGGAATGGGGCGGGGTGAAGTATTTCCACAACGACGCCGGGCGCGGCTTCACCGACTGGTCGGAGCGTGCGGGTTTCGCCGCGGCGGGCCCGGGCTGGTGGACCTCGCTGGCGAGCGCCGACTTCAACGGCGACGGCCGGCCCGACTACGCCGCGGGCAATGCGGGGCTGAACACGCCGTACCGCGCCGACGCATCGCATCCGGCGCTGCTGTATTACGGCCGCTTTGGCGGCCCCACGGTGATCGTCGAGGCGGATTACGAGGGTGATCGCATTTATCCGCGCGCCACGCTGCGCGCGCTGGGGGCGTACATGCCGCCGCTGCGGCGGCGCATCACGAAGAACGACGAGTATGGCCGGCTCACGCTCGAGCAGGTGGTGGGCGCCGACCGGCTGGCGGCGGCGCAGCGGTTCGCCGCGACCGAGCTGCGGAGCGGCGTGTTCCTGAGCCAGCCCGACGGCACCTACCGGTTTTCGCCGCTGCCGCGCATCGCGCAAATCGCGCCCGTGCAGGGCTTGGTCGCGGGCGACTTCGACGGCGACGGCCGCGCCGACCTCTACGCGGTGCAGAATTCCTACGCGCCGGTCCCGGCGACCGGCCGCTTCGACGGCGGCGTGAGCCAGCTGCTGCGCGGCGACGGGCGCGGACACTTTGCGGCGGTCGAGCCGGTGTGCAGCGGGCTGGTCGTGCCGGGCGATGCCAAGGCGCTGGTGACGCTCGACCTCGATGCCGACGGCTGGCCGGATTTCCTCGTGAGCCGCAACAACGCCGCCGCGCTGGCGTGGCGCAACGGCGGGGTGCCGGGCCGGCATTCCTTCCGCGTGGTGCTGCAGGGCCGCGCGGGCAACCCGGCGGCCATCGGCGCGCGCGTCACGGTCGAGCTGGCCGACGGCACCGTGCAGGCCGGCGAGGTCGAGGCCGGCGCCGGCTATTACAGCCAGTCGTCGGCCGCGGTTTTCTTCGGCTGGCCCGACGGCAACGCGCCCAGGCGCGTGCGCGTGCGCTGGCCGGATGGCGCCGCCACCAGCCAGGATTTCGCCGCGCCGCCGCCGGCGACGCTGAACCTTTCCGCCCCGTGACCCTGCCGTTGCCCAACCCCATTCTCCTCACCCCACCGTTGCCATGAAACCCCATTCCCTCGTCATCGTTTCCGTGCTGGCCGGTTCGCTGGCCCTCCTGGCCGATGCGGCCGCCGCCGCGAAGCAAGCGCTCATCACCTCCGTGTATTCGAAGGCCAGTCCGAATTACCGGCGGTCCTGGTCCGACGGCGCGCCGAAGCCGGAGTATTACGTCATCGCCAACGGCAAATACGAGGCGGGCACGGCGCCCGACAACTCGATCGACGACGTGAAGTTCCCGCAGATCGCCGGCCTCGTCGCCGATTTCCTGGCCAAGAAGCGCTACCATCTCGCGCAGCGGGCCGACGGCGCGACGCTCCTGCTCCAGATCACCTGGGGCACGACGAAGACCTTCCAGGATGCGGGTCGTTCCGACAACCTCGCGGGCCTGTCGGGCGCCATCCGGGAGTCGAACGAGGCCGTGGCGGCCTACAACGAGGCCAACAAGACGGCCATGCAGACGCAGGGCGAAGGGACGGCGGGGCAGACCGCGCTTCGCGACGCCCAGCAGGCGGCCTACGCGGCGAACGATGCGCTGAACAGCATGCTGGCGAAAAACCAGATGAGCGAAAACGCGCGCAACGAGCAGAACGAGGCCAACGCGCGCACCATCGGCTACGTGGACGAGCTCAACAACCGCAACGACCTGAGCCGCTTCGCCGGCGCCGGGACCACGTACAACGACCTCGTGACCGAGCTGGAAAGCGCGCGCTACTACATCCGGGTCACCGCCTACGATTTCAAGCAGCTGCGCGAGCACGACAAGCAGGAGGTGCTCTGGACCACCGTCGTCAGCGTCGACGCCCAGAACACCCGCTTCGACGAGGCGCTCGCCACGATGGTGGCCAACGCCTCGCGCCAGTTCGGCCAGAGCAACGGCCTCGTCCGGCAGGCGCAGGATGGCACCGTGACCCTCGGCGAATTGAGGTTCGAAGGCCCGGCGCGCCCGGAGAAAGCGGAGGAAAAGGAAAAGAAATAGCACCGCCGGCCTGGCCGGGCGCACGGGCGCCCTTGCTCCACAATGAGAATGGCCGGGAAGTTCACTTCCGTGCCGCAGGAGTCATTTTCACCTCAACCCCACCTCCCCATGAAAAACTCGTTTCTCCCCCTGATCTGCGCGCTGGCCCTGATTTCGGCCGCCGGCGCCCGCGCCGAAGACGCCGCCAAGCCGGCGAACGACCCGACCACCATGATCATCGACCTGCGGACCGCGCCGCCGGATATTTTCCAATACGGTTCCTGGAGCGGAAAGCTCGCGGCCGCCAAGAGCGGCATGATCGTGCTGGGCAACAAGGGTGCGCAGGGCGACGGCGGCTTCGGCCAGAAACTCTCCGAACGGCTCGACCTGAACCAGGCGGAATATTTCGAGATCGCGCTGGGCACCATTCCCGGCAACGAGGTGCCGAAGGTCACGATCGCTTTCGACGACATCGACGGCACGCAGTACACGGCCCAGCTCGATATCGACCATCTCGTGCCGGGCTCGCCCGTCTGGCTGCGCGTCAAGCGGAACGATTTCAATATCAACAGCCAGTATCGCGGCGCCGATTCCCTGATGGACTGGACGAAGATCCAGCAGTGGCACATCCAGGGCGACTGGGTCACGAAGAAGCCGATGTCGGTTGTCTTCCTCGCGCTGCGCGAGCGGCGCTGAGGCAGTGGTTTCTCGGGGACCATGGAGGCGGGACGAGCAGTCCCGCGAGGTAATGTGCGCGCAACCCGCGGGACTGCTCGTCCCGCCTCCAACGAGCGAATGAAGCCTACGGCGCGCGGCCGAACCGCTGCTGGAACGCCGTGGTCAGCCGGCTGACCTGGTCGCTTTCGACCCGTGGCTGGTTGCGCACGCGCGCGATCCACTCGCGGGCCTCGGCTTCGGTGCCGGTGCCGATGGCGTTGAAGGCGAGGATGCCGATGGCCGCGGGATTGCCGGGCTCGGCGGCGAGCGCGCGCTGCACCTCGCGGATCGCCTCCGCGTCGCGCCCGGCGGCGATGTAGAGCTGGGCGAGCTCGAGGTAGGCATCGGCCTCGTTGGGCCGCAGGCGGATCGATTCCCGGAACTCCGCGATCGCCTCGCCGAGGCGGCCGGCCTGCTGGTGCTTGCGCGCGAGCATCAGGTGGAGGCCGGGGGAGTCGGGGCAGCGCTGGAGGCCGGTGGCGAGCGTGCGGTCGGCCTCGGAGTTGCGGCCGAGCTGCGCCTGCACGCTGCTCAGGTGCGCCCAGCCGTCGGCGAAATCGGGGGCGATGATCGTGCAGCGCGTGAGCTGGCTTTCGGCCGCGTCGAGCTGGCCCTGGCTGACGAGCAGCGTGCCGAGCTGGAAATGGAGCGCGGCGTCGTCCGGGGCGACGTCGACCGCGCGCTCGAGCAGGCGGCGCGCGGTGGCATTGTCGCCGTTGCGCCCGATGGCGCCGGCGGCGAGGGCGAGCCGGTAGGGCTCGTAGCATTCCTCGACCAGGCCGTCGAGCCACGGGTCCGCCGGGTCGCGATAGGCGCCGGAGGCCTTGGCCATGGCGCGGATGGCGATGGCGCGCTGCGTGAGGCCGAGGCGTTCGTAGAGGCTGACGATCAGGTCGTAGCCGAGCTGGTAGTTGGTCTTGGCCACGACCTGCTCGAGGCGGGTGCGGGCCTTGTCCCAGCGCGCAGCCTCGAGGTCGAGGCGCGCGAGCCCGAGTTGGGCGTAGGGATTGTCGCGGTCGCGCTGCAGCACCTGCTCGTAGGTGGCGGCGGCCTCGGCGGGCTGGTTGGTCTTGAGCAGCGCGTCGCCGAGCCGCAGGCGCGCGGGCACGTAGTCGGGCGCGAGCTCGACGGCCTTGCGCTCCAAGGGCAGCGCGGCGGCGAAGTCACCGTAGCCGGCGAGGATGGTCGCCTGCAGGTGCGGCCAGCGCGGTTCGCCGGGTTCGAGCCGGCCCAGGCCGGCGTAGCCGCGGGCCGCTTCGTCAAGGAACCCATTGGCGTGGTAGGAGCGGGCGAGGGCCGCGAAACCGCGCCGGGCGTGCAGGCGGCTGCGGGCCTCCGCGTCGGCGGCGAGCACATGGGTGCGCAACAGCTCGGGCGCGGCGGAGAGGTCGGGCGGGTTGGGCAGCAGGGCGGCGACGCGCGCCTGCGCCTGGCCGGCCTGCCACCACCACGCACCGGCGCCGAGGACGGCGAGCGCGAGCAGGCTGGCGGCGATGACGGCGGATTGCTTCACGGTCACTTGTCGCGCCGCCAGAGCGTGATGCGGCTGAGCGCGTCGAAGGGCGGATAAACGTAGAAGCCGCCGGTGGCCAGCGACGGCCGGCCGCTGCCGTCGAAGTCGCCGACCGCGAGCGCGATCAGGTCCTTCGGCGCGTGGGCCAGCACCACGGGCTCGAAGTTCTGGTGGCCGTCGTTGCGAAACCACATCAGCGAAACGACGTTCCGGTTCTGGTTGTTCCAGTCGGCGTAGGCGGCGGTGGCGACCACGTCCATCGCGCCGTCACCGTCGAGGTCGACCACGCGCGGGCTGTAGGCGCCGGGCAGGCTGCCGATGCGGTGGTAGAGGAAGTTGCCGGCGCCGGTGTTCTCGAGCCACTGCACGCCGTGCCACGGCCGCGGGCCGGGCGTCGACGCCGGGCCGAAGCCGTCGCCGTTGGAGAACACGACGTCGGGCTGGCCGTCGCGGTTCAGGTCGGCGACGACGAGCCCGCTGCTGCCGTAGTCCTCGTTGGTCGAGCCCCACAGGCGCTTGGTGGAAAAATTCCCGGCGCCCTGGTTTTCGAAATAGTAAACCTCCTCCCACTGCTGCGAGATGAGCGCGACGATGTCGGGCCGGTGGTCGCCGTTGAAGTCGGCGATGCCGACGTTGATCGCGCCGGACAGCTCGAGCAGCACGTGGCGCTTGAACTCCCACGGGCCGGTGCGCTCGAGCCAGCTGACCTCGCCCTGGTCGTAGCCGAACTGCGCGAGCGCGAGGTCCATCCGGCCGTCGCCGTTGAGGTCGGCGGCGCGGGCATCCGTGACGCGCGAGGTGTTCTCGATGATGGTGTGCGGCGTGAAATGCCGGTGGCCGTCGTTCTCGAGGATGTACACGGAGCCGATGCGGTCGTTGTTCGGGAAAATGACGGACATGCTCGACACGATCACGTCGAGGTCGCCGTCGCCATCCATGTCGGCGGCCTCCACGTGGACCGGCGCCTTCAGGTCGGTGCCGATGACGTGTTCCTCGAACACGCCCGGCTTCACCTGGCGCAGCCAGCAGACCTTGTTGTCCTTCGCCTCGCAGAAGAGCAGGTCCATGAGGCCGTCCTGGTCGAGGTCGGCGGCGGTGAGGTTGGCGATCCACGGCGGCTGGCCGGGGGCGATGGGATCGCCGATCGGCTGCGGCTTGAAAGTAAGGGTGACCGCCGGCGCCTTGGCGGCGGGGGCGGCGCCGGCCGGGGTTTCGGATTTCCCGCAGCCCGCGAGCAGGGCCAGCGCGGCGGCGCAGGCCAGCGGGGCGGCGAGGCGGAACGACCATGAACGCGGGGCCGGATTCATCGCCCCTAGGCTCCGCAGCGGCCGAAAAAAGGCACGAAAAAACCCGCCGGGGTGCCGGGCTAACTATGGCCTCCGCGGGACGGCGGTTTCTTAGGCCACGGGCTCGTCCAGCAGCGTGCGCAGCTGCGCGGCGAGTTCCTCGAGCTCGAACGGCTTGCGGATGATGTGCTTCACCGCGGAAGCCCAGGAGGCCTGGTCCGCGAGCTTTTGCACATAGCCCGAGGCGAGCAGCAGCGGGGTGCCGGGGCGCACCCGCGAGATCTCGGCCGCGAGGTCCACGCCGGTCATGCCGGGCATGGTGAGGTCGCTGACCACGGCGCAGTAGCGCGTGGGGGAGTGGCGGAAGTCGTTCAGTGCGGCGATGGGATTCTCGAATACCACCGGCGCGAAGCCCAGCCGGCGCAGCATGCGCTCGCCGATGTCGCGCACCGCGTCGTCGTCGTCGACCAGCATGATCGGGCGGTTGCGGCCGAAGGGCAGGAGGGCCGGCGGCACGGTGGGGGCGGAGCCGGCGGCTGCGACCTTCTGCTCCGCGGCCGGAAAATAGAGTTCGAAGGACGTGCCGAGGCCCGGCGTGCTCTCGACCACGATGGCGCCCTGGTGGTTTTCCATGATGCTGTAGACCATGGTGAGGCCGAGGCCCGTGCCCTCGCCGGTGGGCTTGGTGGTGAAGAACGGCTCGAAGATGCGCGGCACGACCGCCTCGGGGATGCCGATGCCGGTGTCGCGCACGGACAGGCGGATGGCGTGCGAGGGCAGCACCTGCGGGTAGCGCTTGCTGAGCTCGGGCGAAGGCGCGACCCGCTCGAGCGTGACGGTGAGCACGCCGGCCTGGTCGTGCATCGCGTGCGCGGCGTTGGTGGCGAGGTTCAGGATCACCTGGTGGATCTGGGCCGCGTCGCAGATCACGGGCGGCAGGTCGCCGGCCAGCGCGGTGCGGATCTCGATGGAGGCCGGCACGCTGGCGCGGATGAGCTGGAGCGCCTCCTGCACGACGGGACCGAGGGCGACCGGCTCGCGGTTGTGCGGGCCGCGGCGGCCGAAGGCCAGGATGCGGGCGACGAGGTCGCGGGCGCGGCGCCCGGCCTTGCCGGCCTCGGTCAGGCTGGCGCGGGCGGGATGCCGCTCGGGCAGGTCCAGCGCGGCGAGCTGCAGGTGCCCGAGCAGGCCGGTGAGGATGTTGTTGAAATCATGCGCGATGCCGCCGGCGAGCGTGCCGAGCGCGTCCATCTTCTGCGCGTGCTGCAGCTGGTCCTCGAGCCGGGCCTGGTGCTCCTCGGCCCGGCGGCGCTCGGTGATGTCCTGGTTGATGCCGTAGGTGCGGATCGTGCGGCCGGTGGTGTCCTTCACCACCGCGATGTTCACGAGCATGGTGCCGGGCGAGCCGTCGGTGCGGTAGAAGCTGTGCTCGAGCTGGCGCTGGTAGGCCGGGTCGGTGGTGGCGACGGCGGCGGCGATCTCCCGCCCGACGAGCGGCATTTCCTCCGGCGGGATGAAGCGGCTGGCGTAGTCGGCGGCGGACATGGCACGGCCGCCCTCGCGTTCCGCCGAGGTGCCGAGGAGGCGCAGGAAGTTGTCGTCGAAGGTGAATTGCTGCGAGTCGAGGTCGAGTTCCCAGTGGCCGAGCCGGGCCATCTGCATGGCGAGGCCGAGCATGACGCGCGAATCGTGCAGCGAGGCTTCGTTGCGGCGGCGCTCGGTGAGGTCGCGCAGCATGGTCAGGCGCAGCAGGCGGTTGCCGGACACGATGGCCTTGCCCAGCGCCTCGGCGTCGAAGCGCGAGCCGTCCTTGCGCTGGAAGCACACGTCGTAGTGGGCCTCGCGGTTGCTGCTGACGGCGGCGCCGACGGCCGGGCGCGATTCGGGCGCGACGAGGCTGGCGAGTTGGGCGCCGATCAGTTCCTCCCGCTGGTAACCGAATGTGCGCAGGGTGGCGTCGTTGACGTCGAGAATCACGCCGTTGTCGCTGATGGCCATGCAGTCGAATCCTTCCGCGAAGACGGTGCGATGGATCTCCGGCCCGCCAGGGAAAAGCGGGTCCGGCCCGGGCGGCTGAGGCGGGTGGGCGGAAGGGTTCATAAAGGTGACCAACTCCCTAATCGGAACTAGGGGAAAATCTTTAGGCGGATATGACCCCGAAAAGGCTCAAGTGGGGGGCCTGATGGGTCGCTTAAGAAAGCCCACTGGAAACGGAAGTGGTTCCGGTCTTTCAACTTTCGCCATTCCCTTTTCAATGGCCGCCATGGACTGTCGTCCCCGCTGTGGAGCGTGTTGCATCGCTCCCTCGATCACGTCGCCGATTCCCGGCATGCCGCATGGCAAGCCGGCGGGGATCCCGTGCGTGCAGTTGTTGCCGGACCTGCGGTGCGCGCTTTTCGGCCGGCCCGAGCGCCCGGCCTTTTGCGCGAGCCTGCGGCCGGCGGAAGGCATGTGCCGTTCCGATCGCGACGAGGCGCTGGCATACTTGGCGGATTTGGAGCGCCGGACCAACCCGTGAGGCGGGGCCGTCTTGACTTGTCGCGCGCGAGAGAGAGCCTGAAGGCCCATGTGGCATGTTCCGTGGCGGCGAACAACGGGCCTGGTTGTCGCGACCCTGCTGGGGTGTGGCCGTTTATTGGCGGCTGAACCGGCAGCGGAGGCCGCACCGCCTGCCGACGACTGGCCGGCGCAGCGGGACGAAACTTTCGATGTCGTCTGGCAGACGGTAAACGAGTCCTACTACGACCCGACTTTCGGCGGCCTCGACTGGAAGGCGTTGGGCGATAGATACCGTGCGCGCCTCCCGGAGGTGAAGGACAAGTCGGCGCTGCGCTGGCTGCTTCAGTCGATGCTCGGCGAGTTGCGGAAGACGCATTTTTCCATCGTGCCGCGGGAAATGTCGGTGTTCACGCCGGCGGAGCGCAAGCGCTCGGGGACCGTCGGGCTCACCGTCGTCTTTGTCGACGGTGTGGTGGCGGTCACGCACGTGGACGCGGCTTCGGCTGCGGCCAAGGCCGGTTTGAAGCAGGGCGACCAGCTGCTGCGGATCGACGACCTGGAGCTGGGCGCGCTCGCGCCCTGGTTGGAGAAGGAGAACGTGCCGCTGTCGCGCCAGGTGCTGTATGTTTCCCAGCTGGCAAACAGCCGTCTGCGCGGCCCGGTGGAAAGCGCGGTTCACCTGCAGGTGAAGACCTCCGCGGGCGAGGAGCGGGCGGTGCAATTGGAATTCGCGGATTTCGCGGGCGTCTGGTCGGAACCCATGGGCGATTTCCCGTCGCTGCCTGTTGAGGTGGAGGCGGAGTGCCCGCCCGACGGCTTGGCTTACGTACATTTCAACGTTTTCGCTCGCGCGGCGATGAAGGATATCCGCGCGCTGCTCCATGCGGTGCCCCCCGGCGGCGGGCTGGTGATCGACCTGCGCGGCAATGGCGGCGGCCTGGCGCTCATGGCGTCGGGGATCAGCGGCTGGCTGAGCGAGCGCTCGTACCTGCTCGGCACGATGTACCTGCGGCAGGGCGTGATGAGCCTCACCGTGTCCCCGCAGAAAAACGCTTTCCTCGGGCCGGTCGCCATCCTGGTCGACGGCACCTCGGCGTCGACCAGCGAGATCATGGCCGCCGGCCTGCAGGAGATCGGCCGCGCGCGGGTCTTTGGCGAGCCGTCGCCCGGCGCCGCGCTGCCCTCGCTCTTCAAGAGCCTCCCGTCGGGTGACATGCTGCAGTACGCAATCGCAGAGATGCAGACCCCGGGGCGCGTCCCGATCGAAGGCCGGGGCGTGACGCCGAATGAAACCGTGCACCGCTCGGTGGCGGACCTTGCTGCCGGACATGATCCGGTGGTGGAGGCGGCCAGGCGCTGGCTCGAAGCACAACGGCAGGCGGAGAAGGCGCCGCCGTCTCCCCACTGATCGCATGCGCCGCTTTTTCCAGCAGGGGGGGATTTTGTCCGGCAGCCTGGCGCTCGTGGCAGTGCTGGGTGCCGGGAGCGCGCGGGCGACGCCCGAGCCAACGGCGCCGGTCGCCGTCACGCCGGCCAGCCCGCCGGTGGCCAAATCCGCCGGCGCCCCCGTTGTGCCTCCCGAGGACCCAAAGGCCTCCGTGGTCCTCAACAAGTGGATCCTCGCCATCGGCGGCCCCTACGCGATCCGCGACCTGACCACGCTCGATTCGCACAGCAAAATCACCTACCGGGCAGGTGACACGCCGGTGGATCTGCATATTCGTTCCGTCGCCCACGGCCAGCATTACTGCTACGAATACAAGATGCCCACCGGCACGCTGGTGCAGGCTTATGACGGCAAATCCGCCTGGCAGCACAGCTCGCTCTACGGCTTCGGACCGCAATCGACCTTCGAGCATCGGTTCAACCTCCTGGGCAGCGATTTTCGTTCGCCGCTGCGGATCGGCCTGGTGTATCCCGACCGGGTTCGCCTGCCGGATGAAACCATCGATGGCCGGAAACTGGCGGTGCTGCGCATGCGCACTTGGTCCGGTGTCACGGAGAAATGGTACTTCGACCCCGAAACCGATTACCGTGTGCGGATCGAAACTCCCGGTGCCACCGGCCCGGTCGTGGTCACCTTCAGCGATTTCCGCAATGCCTTCGGCGCGGCGGTCAAGGAACCCTACCACATCGTGCGCACGGAGGGCGACCAGACGATGGACACCGTGCGGCAAGTCATTCTCTACAACGAGGAGATGGATGAGGCCCTGTTCGCTCCATCCCGGCCCCTGGTGGAGGAGAACGCCCAGATCGAAAAAGCCCTCTACTTCAACACGCTGTTCCGGCGGCAGAGCAACCGCGGGCTGATCGAGACGCGTGTGGCGAAGCAGACGGTCAAGGTCACGACCTCCGGCCTCGAGATCCAAGCCACGACCTACCAGAAGCGTCCGAACCTCGCCGTCACGATCGAGGACGTACCGGGCATGGGGCAGGTCTGGCAGGGTTACGATGGCAAGATCGGCTGGGCGTGGAACGAGATCGAGGGCTTCCGCGAAATGCACGGCGCCGAACTGCAGCAGTTCCTGGGCGGCCCGGACATCGAGGGTTCCTTCCAGTTGAGCGCCCTGTGTCCGCTGCGGCGGTGGCTCGGCGAATCGACCGAGAACGGCCGCAACCTCATCGGCATCGCGCTCGCCAACCTGCAGGGCTCGGCCGGGGTGTTCTATTTCGACGCGCAGACCTTCGAACTCGCGAAACTGGAGACGACCGTCCAAGCGGGCGCCAACGGCCAGCTGAAGGTGGTGCTCGAGTTCGGCGACTACCGCATGGTGGATGGCATGATGATCCCCTTCCGTTCGGTGATGACCAACCCCGCGATGCGGATCGTGACGACGATCGAGTCGGTGGAGCACAACGTGCCCATCGACGAAAAGCTTTTCGAGCCGAAGCGGGAGTGACGAACTCAGTAGTTCGGCCAGATGCCGGGCGTGATCAGCTCGACGAGGTGGTTGTCGGGGTCGCGCACGTAGAGGCTGCGGCCGCCGCGCGGCCAGCGGGTTTCGCTTTCGATGGCCAGGCCGCGCGCCGTGAGCGCCTGGCGCCAGCGCTCGTAGTTGTCGCCGGCAATGGCGAAGCCGATGTGGTGCGGGCCGGCGCCGTCGTGCGGCGGGATGACGCCGCCGGGCACGGACGTCGGTGCGAGCGTGCTGCCCTGCCGGAAGACCAGCAGCACCTGGCGGTCGCTGACCTTGAAGGATTGGAAGCGGGCCGGGTCGCCGGTCATCGGCTCGAGGCCGAGCACGTCGCGATAGAAGGCCACCGCCCGCGGCAGGTCGGCCGTGTACAGGATCGACTCGACGATGCCTTCGATCGGGGGCGGTTTCATGGCGCGATAATCAGCGCCCGGGACAGGAAGGCAAGAAGACGGCTCAGGTCGACGGGTCGCTTTGGGACGGGTCGCCCTGGCCGGGCGTTTCCCAGCCCTCGGCGGACTCGGAGATGGGAATCTTCGGCTTCCATTTCAGCCACTCCTTGTCGACGTCGTCGGAGAGGGCGAATTCCGCGCCATCGTCGGCGGGCGTGGCCCCCGTGGTCTCGGGGGTGGCGAAGGCCACGCCGCCGCTCACGAGCGACTCGAGGGAGTTGCTGCGGATCTGCGCGCCGAACAGGTTCACCTTCACCGCGATGCCGCCGGAGTTCCAGAACTTGGTGTCGGGGTGCACGAGCTGGTCGTAGGGCCGGCGCACGCGGATGCGCACCAGCACGCCGTCGGCGTCGGCGGTCAGGCGGTGCGTCTCGACGAAACCGACCTTCATCTCGCGGAAAAACACCGGCGCGCCGGGCGTGAGCGCGCCGAGCTTGTCGGCGCGCAGGATGAAGGAGCGGCCCTGCTCGCTGCTGCCCTCGAGCAACGGCGCGCGCTGCAGGGCGGTGAATTCCGTGGCCGGCTGGCCGCCGGTGCCGGGGCGCACCTTGAGCCGCGCGCCGGTGAGCAGCGTGTCGAGGCCCTTGATCCCGCCGAAGCCGATCTCGGGCCGCACGAGCCAGAACTCCGAATCGCTCCGCGCCAGGGCGGCGGCGTTCTTGGCGAGCTGGATGCGGACCAGCACGAGGTCGAGCTTGGCATCGAGCTGCACGTCCTGCACCGCGCCGACGGCGACGCCCTTGTACTCGAGGATGGTCTTGCCCGCCTCGATGCCGGCGCCGTTCTGGAAACGCACGGTGATCTCGGGGCCGTGGTCGCGCGAGTTGCGGGCGATGAGCCAGCCGCCGACGAGGAAGGCGACGAAGGGAACGACCCAGACCAGCGGCAGGGTGCGCCGGTGGCGGACGACGGTGGGAGAGGGCGGCGTGGTCATGAGGCGGGGGCGGGGGAGGGCTCGTCCTCCCAGAGCAGGCGGGAGTCGAAGGTTTCGGTGGCGAAGATCGTGAGCACGACCGCGGCGGCGAAGGCGATGACCCCGGGCTCGGGGCGCACGCTGGCGATCCGGCCGAACTGCACCGCGCCGCTGAGGAAGGCCACGAGGAAGACGTCGAGCATCGACCAGCGGCCGATGAACTTCACGAAGGAGTAGAGCTTGGTCAGGCCGCGGCGGTGCGGGCTCGCCCGGCCCCGCGCGGCGTGGATCAGGAAGCCGAGGCTCGCGAGCTTCAGCAGCGGCACGACGATGCTGGCGGTGAACACGATCAGCGCGATGCCCCAGAGCCCGTCGCGGTAAAGCGAGAGCACGCCGGAGAAGATCGTGTCGGTGCGCGCCTCGCCCAGCAGGTTGCTGCTGAGCACCGGCAGCACGTTGGCCGGCACGAGCATGACGAGCCCGGCGACGGCGAAGGCGGCGCTGCGTTGCAGCGCGTGCGGCTGGCGGCGGTGCAGGGTGGTGCCGCAGCGCGGGCACGGGTGGGCCTCGAACTGCGGGGCGGCGCCGGGCAGGGTCAGCGCGCAGGCCGGGCACTGGAGCGTGCGGTCCATCACGTGATCGCTCCCTTGACCCGTCCCGTGAACAGCGTCTCGGCCGCGGCATCAATGTCGAAGCGCCGCCAGGCCACGAGCAGCGCGGCGCACATGCCGGCATGACACCAGAGTCCCGGCGCGGGCGCCGCCGTCGCGAGCGCGCCGAGCTTGATGAACGCCACCAGCACGGCGAGCAGGCAGACCTCGGGGATGGACCACAGCTCGAGCGCGCGCAGCCAGCGCACGACGAAGCGCAGCCGCGCGCTCGGCCGGCGGAGCGTGATCGGCACGAGCAGGAGCGTGAACGCCAGCAGCAGGCCCAGCGGCGCGGCGATGCCGCAGAGCACCACGAGCACGGCCACCCACGGCTGGCCGTGGTGCCACAGGCCGACGGCGCCCGTCACCAGCAGGCTTTCGTGGCCGTTGCCGAAGCGCGAGAGCCGGGCGACCGGCAGCAGGTTGGCCGGCACCCAGAGGATGAGACCGGTCACCACCCAGGCGAGGGTCACGATCCAGTTGGAAGTATAGCCGCGCGCGAGCTGCGCGCCGCAGCGGACGCAATAGCTGACCGCCCGCGGCGGGAGCACGACCGGCGCATGCAGCTGCCCACACCACGGGCAGGCCATGGGGCCGTTGGCGGGCGGCGTGCACAGGTGCGGGGATGCAGGGGAGTCGGACATGCCGGGGGGACGTGTTCCCCATAAGAGAGCGCCGGAGCAGGCGGGGGGTTCCCGGTTTTGGGCGACCGGGCCGTCGATTCCGCAGGGAATCGACGGGAAGACAGCACCCCGTGCGCCGCGCGGTCGCGCCTTTGCCTCCGGCAACTTGATAGGGAAAGTAAATCCGCGGCGACTCTGCTTGAACTCCCGGGGTTTGGCGGCCACGAGTCAGTCGGCAGGAATCATGGGAGTTTCACCTGTCCATCCCCCTTATGCGTCGTTTCCTACCCATCCTGTGCCTCGCCCTTTCGCTCGCAGATCCGCTCCGGGCCGCCGAACCGAGGGCACGCAATGTGATCCTGTTTCTCGGTGACGCCGGCGGCATACCCACGCTCAACGCCGCCGGCATCTATGCCCACGACAAACCCCAGAGCCTGTTCATCCAGTCGATGCCGCATTTCGCGCTGTCCGACACCTCCGCCCTCGACCAATGGGTGACCGATTCGGCCGCGGGCATGACGGCGATCGTCACGGGAAATAAGACCAACAACGGCATGTTGTCCCTGCTGCCGGGCGAGGAGGATCGCCCGCTGAAGACGATCCTCGAATACGCGGAGGAAAGGGGATGTGCGACGGGCGTCATCACCAACCGCCCGGTGTGGGATGCCACGCCCGCGGCCTGCTACGCGCATGTGTCCTCGCGCGGGAAGATGACCGACATCTTTGCGCAGGTCTTCTCACCGCGCTTCGGTGACGGGGTGGACGTCTTGATCGGTGCGGATCGGAAGAAGCTTTTCGAGGCGATGGAGAAGACCGGGGTCCGGCCCGAGGCCGCGATCCGGCAGGCCGGTTACGCCTTTTTCGATTCGCCCGAGCAGATCACGGCGGGGGCGCCGCGCGTCATGTCCGTCTATGACGGCGGCGATTTTGCGCCGCAGCCGGTGATCGACACCGCCCTGGAAATCCTCTCCCGCAACCCGAAGGGGTACTTTCTCATGGTCGAATGGGACATGCACACGAACAAGCTGAACCAGGGCCTGGACCGCGTCCTGGTCATGGACGACCTGATCCGGCATGTGGCCGGCAAGGTCCCGGCCGACACCCTGATCATCTACGCGGCCGATCATTCCTTTGACCTGCGCCTGCGCGGCGGCAGGAGAAACGCGCCCATGGCGCCGCAGATTGCGGCCACCCTGGATGCACGCCCGCCGGACAAGCCGGTGATCGCGGTGGAAAACTCCCACACAGGGGAGGAGATCCTCGTGGCGGCCCAGGGCCCGGGGGCCGAGCGGCTGCACGGCTTCATTGCCAACACCCGGATATTTTCGGTGATGATGGAGGCTTACGGCTGGGCCGAGACGCCCTGACCGCGCGGCTCGGAGCCGGCGGCTCCGCCTAGTGGCCGGCGCCCGGATCGAGGTCGCCCGGCTTCAGGAGCGGGGCGAAGAGGGCCTTGTTGGAGCCCTTCATGTAGGCTTCCTTCGGCTCGACGGTGCCATCCTTCACGCGGGCCATGAGGCTGTTGTCCATCGTGACCATGCCGTCGTCCTTGCCGCTCTCGATGATGCCGCGGATGTTCGCGATCATGCCGGTGCGGATGGTGTTGGGCAGCGCCTCGTGCTGGAGCAGGATCTCGTGGACGGCGACGCGGCCCTTCGGGATCTTCTTGCAGAGCAGCTGGGCGACGACGCCCGCGAGGCAGCTCGCGAGCATGACGCGCACCTGGTTCTGCTCCTCGGCCGGGAAGGTGTTGATGATGCGGTCGACGGTCTTGGGCGCGTTGTTGGTGTGCAGCGTGCCGAAGACGAGCATGCCCATCGAGGCGCAGGAGAGCGCGAGCTTGATCGTCTCCATCTCGCGCATTTCGCCGAGGAGGAGGATGTCGGGGTCGTGGCGCATCGCGCCCTTGAGCGCGGCGCCGAAGGTCTCGGTGTGCTCGCCGACCTCGCGGTGAACGATGGTCGACTTCTTGCAGGTGTGCACGAACTCGATCGGGTCCTCGATCGTGATGATGTGGCGCGCGAGGTTGTCGTTGATGTAGTCGATCATCGCCGCGAGCGTGGTCGACTTGCCGGAGCCGGTCGGGCCGGTGACGACGACGAGGCCCTGGTCGAGGTGGCAGAGCTTCTTCAGCGCCTCGGGCAGGTTGAGCGTGGCGAACGAGATGATCTTCGCGGGAATCTGGCGGAGGACGGCGGCCTGGCCCCAGTGGTTGTAGAGGAAGTTGGCGCGGAAGCGGGCGAGGCCGGGTACCTCATGCGCGAGGTCGAGATCCTTGCGCTCGAGGAATTCCTTCCAGCGCTTTTCGGGGGTGATCTCCTTGAGCAGGCCTTCCATTTCCTGCGCGGTGATCGGCTTCTCGCCGATCGGCTGGAGCGAGCCGGAGATGCGGGACTTGGCCGGCAGGCCGACGGTCAGGTGCAGGTCGGAGCCGCCCTTGTCGAGCATGGTCTTGAGGAGAGCGTCGATGGCGGCCATTTGGGGAAGGCGAGAGGCGAGAGGCGAGGGGCGAGGGGCGAGGGGCGAGGGGCGAGGGGAAAAGGCAGGTACTGATCAGGACTTGCCGGTGGGGACGGGCGGGGGCGGGGCGGGCGGCGGGTCGATGCGGTTGCGGACGTTCTTCGTGATGACGTTGATGAGCGCCGTCTCCTTGGAGATTTTCTTCTGCTGGAAGAGCTCGAGCACGACATTCTCCATGATGCACATGCCCTCCTTCACGCCGGTCTCCATCGTGTTGCGGAGGCCGGAGGTTTTGCCGTCGCGGATGAGCGCCTGGATCGCGAGGTTGGACACCATGATCTCGCAGGCGGTGACGAGGCTGCCGTCGGTGCCGGGGAGCAGGCGCTGGCAGACGACGCCGCGGAGCGACTCGGCGACGGAAGCGCGGATCTGCGTCTGCTGCGCGGGCGGGAAGACGTCGAGCAGGCGGTTGAGCGTCGTGGCGGCGTCGCTCGTGTGCATCGTGCCGATGACCAGATGGCCCGTCTCGGAGGCGCTGATCGCCATCTCGATGGTCTCGAGGTCGCGGAGTTCGCCGATGACGATGACGTCGGGGTCCTCGCGGAGGGCGCCCTTGAGCGCGGTGAAGAATGATTTCGTGTGCGGGCCGACCTCGCGCTGCGTGACGTTGCAGCCCTTGGGCAGCTGGACGACCTCGATCGGGTCCTCGACGGTGATGATGTGGTCCTCGCGCTGCTCGTTGAGCTCGGCGACCATGGCGGCGAGGGTGGTGGTCTTGCCGGCGCCGACGGGGCCGGTGATCAGGATCAGGCCGTTGTGGTAGGAGAGGAGCTTGCGGATGGCGTCGAGGTTGCGCAGGCCGAGGTCGTCGAGCTTCGGGATGGTGGCGGGCACCATGCGGTAGCAGCCCGACGCGCCCCACTTGTGGAACATGACGTTCACACGGTAGCGGTTGGTCGCGTCGAGCGCGAGGGCGAGGTCGTAGTCGCGGCGCTCGAGGTAGATCTTCTTCTGGTGCTCGGCGAGCAGCACGGTGTTGAGGCGCAGCGACTCCTCGGCGGTGAGGACGTGGTCGGTGATCGCGGTGAGCGCGCGCAGGCGGCGGACGAAGGGTTTGGAGCCGGCGGAAAGGTGGAGGTCGCTCGCGCCGTACTTGCCGGCGTCGATCAGCAGCTTCCGCATGGCGGCGGCGAGGGATTTGTCGTCCATCGCCTCGATCTGCTCGAAAGGGAACACCGGGATGCTGCCGGTGGCCACGGCCATCGATCCGGGCTTCTTGGCGCCGCCGGTGGCGGCGGGGGCGGCGGCCACGGGCATCGGCGGGGTGGACTCGTCGAGCAGGGGATTGCCTTCCGGCGGGCCGACCTGCGCGCGGGCGATGGCCTGGTCGAGGAGCGACTCGAGCTTCTCGAGGTCGGTGACGGCGCCGTCATCGATCAGGCGCTGGGCGAAATCGGTGACCTCGGCGGCGCGGCCGACGGCCTTCAAGGCGGCGAGGGCCTGCTCGCGGTTGAACAACTTTTGGCTGAGGCCGAAGCGGATGAGCCAGAGGATCTCGTTGTTCATGCCGGAAGGATGGCCGCGATGCTTTGCGCGGCCCGTATTTTTGCAAGGCTACTCTGCGCGGAGGCTCATTCGCCGTCGTTCACCGCCTTGAAGGCGAGGGCGGCGGCGATGGCGCCGGCAAAGTTGGCGACGAGATAGATCCAGAGGCTGGCCCACGAGACGATGCCCATCAGGCAGAGGCCGAAGGCGACCGCCGGGTTGAAGGCGCCGCCCGAGACGCCGCCGACGGCGAAGGCGCCGGCCAGCACGGTGAAGCCGATGGCCGCGCCGTAGAAGGAATTGCCGGCCGTGCCCTTGGCGGTGGCGACGTTCAGGATCACCCACACGAGCGCGAAGGTGAAGGTGAACTCGGCGATCAGCGCGGGCAGGACCTCGGGCGTCATCGGGCCGCCCAGCGCCGCGGCCTTGGTGACGAGGCCGGTCTTCAGCGCCTTGACGGCGAGCGAGGCCAGCGCGGCGCCGCCGAGCTGGGCGACGATGTACGGGACGATGTCGGAGGCCGGGCACTTGCCTCGCAGCCAGACGCCGATCGTGACGGCGGGATTGTAGTGGGCGCCCGAGATGTGGCCGCCGGCGTAGATCATGACCATGAGGACCGCGCCGATGGCGAGCGGGGCGAAGTTGCCCGCGCCCGGCGCGATGACCGTCATGCCGATGGTGAAGACGAGGAAGAACGTGCTGATAAACTCGACGAGGTACTTTTTCATGGAATGGGTGTGCCGGTGCATCTGAAGCCGGCCGCGCGACGCGGTCGAGAGGGAAAGCGGCCCGCGGCCGCAAGAGATGCGCGTTTCTCGTCAAGGGATGAACAGCCGGTCGCCCGGGTTTGCCGTAGGCTGGTTCCGCCTCGTCCGACCCCGCGTAGCAATCGCGGGGCCGGACGGCACCAAACCCATCAAACCATGAATACCATGCTTCGCCTGGCGCTCTTCCTCTGCTGCCTCGCCTCGCTCAACGCCGCCAGTCCCTGGTCGGTGCGCCTCCGGGCCACCTACCTCCAGACGGCCGATCACTCGGACGCGTTCACCGCGCTGGGGATCAATTTCCCGAAGGACGCGGTGTCGGTGACCGACAAGCTGATCCCGGAAATCGACGTGGACTACGCCTTCACCGACACGTGGGGCGCGGAACTCGTCCTGACCGTGCCGCAGACGCACCAGGTCGACCTGGCGGGGGCCGGGCGCCTGGGTTCGTTCAAGCACCTGCCGCCGACGCTGTTGTTCCAGTATCGCGCGCTGCCGGGTTCCGTATTCCGGCCGTACGTGGGCGCGGGGGTGAACTTCACGCTGTTGTGGAGCGACAACCTCGCGGTCGCGGGCGTCCCGCTCAGCCTGGACAACTACAGCCTCGGCCTCGCCGCGCAGGCCGGCGTGGACTGGAGGATCGATTCGCACTGGGCGTTCAACGTGGACGTCAAGCGCGCCGCGATCCGCTCCGACGTGACGGCGGGCGGCACGCGCCTGACCACGGCGCGGGTGGATCCGTGGCTCTTCGCCACGGGCCTGCGCTACGAGTTCTGATCGGGGGCACGTCCCTTGGATCCCATCCGCCCGGGCCGCGCGCCCGGGCGTTTTTTTTGTCCGGGTGTGCGGCGGGCGGGTTTTTGCTTTCAACTTTCCACCCTCAACTTTCAACTGCTCGCCATGGCCCAGGCCGAATCCGCCCCCAAGATCATCTTCTCGATGCTCGGCGTCTCGAAGAAGATCGAGCGCAAGGAAATCCTCCGCGACATCTCGCTGTCGTTTTACTACGGCGCGAAGATCGGCGTGCTCGGCCTCAACGGCTCCGGCAAGTCCTCGCTCATGCGCATCCTCGCCGGGCGCGACAAGGAGATCGACGGCCGCGTGCATTTCGAGCCCGGCTACGACGTCGGCCTGCTCGAGCAGGAGCCGCACCTTCCCGCCGGCGCCACGGTGCGCGCCTGCGTCGAGGAGGGCGTCAAGCACCTGACCGACCTCACCGCCGCCTACGATGCGACGTGGGACGAACTCGCCGAAGCGGCGGACGACAAGGCGAAGGACGCGATCTCCGACAAGCAGGCGAAACTCCAGGAGGAGATCGACCGGCTCGGCGCGTGGGATGTCGCGCCGTTGGTCGAGCAGGCGATGGACGCGCTGCGCTGTCCGCCGCCCGAGGCGGTCGTGGACAATCTTTCCGGCGGCGAGCGCCGCCGCGTCGCGCTCGCACGCCTGCTGTTGAAAAAGCCCGAGATCCTGCTGCTCGACGAGCCGACCAACCACCTCGATGCCGACTCCGTCCACTGGCTCGAGCAGCACCTGTCGCGCTACGAGGGCACGGTCATCGCCGTGACCCACGACCGCTACTTCCTCGACAACGTCGCCGGCTGGATCCTCGAGCTCGACCACGGCCACGGCATCCCGTGGAAGGGCAACTATTCCTCGTGGCTCGAGCAGAAGCAGGCCGTTGCCTCGGTCGCCGAGCGCACCGAGAGCAAGCGCCAGAAGGCCATGGCGCGCGAACTCGAGTGGATCCGCCAGTCGGCCAAGGCCCGCCAGTCGAAGGGCCAGGCGCGCATCAACGCCTACGAGGCGATGCTCAAGCAGGATGTCGCCGAACAGGAGAAGAAATTCGAGATCATCATCCCGCCTGGACCGCGCCTCGGCAACCTGGTGGTGCAGGCGCACAAGGTCGCGAAGGCCTACGGCGACAAGCTGCTCTACGACAACCTCGAGTTCTCGCTGCCGCCCGGCGGCATCGTGGGCATCATCGGCCCCAACGGCGCGGGCAAGACCACGCTGTTCAAGCTGATCACCGGGATGGAGCAGCCGGACGCCGGCAGCTTCAAGATCGGCGAGACGGTGAAGACCGCCTACGTCGAGCAGTCGCGCGACTCGCTCGAGGACCACAAGACGATCTGGGAGGTCATCAGCGGCGGCCAGGAGATCATGCAGCTCGGCAAGCGCTCGGTGAACAGCCGCGCCTACTGCGCGCAGTTCGGCTTCACCGGCGCGGACCAGTCGAAGAAGGTCGGCGTGCTCTCCGGCGGCGAGCGCAACCGCGTGCTGCTGGCGCGCGTGCTCAAGAGCGAGGCCAACCTGCTGCTGCTCGACGAGCCGACCAACGACCTCGACGTGAATTCCATCCGCGCGCTCGAGGAGGCGCTCGAGACCTTTGCCGGCTGCGCCGTGATCATCTCGCACGACCGCTGGTTTCTCGACCGCGTGGCGACGCACATCATGGCGTTCGAGGGCGACAGCTATGTCCACTGGTTCGCCGGCAACTACACGAGCTACCTCGAGGACTACCGGAAGCGGAAGGGGAAGGACGCCGACCAGCCGCACCGGATTAAATATCGCAAGCTGAGCCGGTGAGGTGGCTCAAGCCGAACGTTCAACATCCAACGTTCAACTTTGAACGTTCAAAGCCGGGCACGGCGGTCATGGACCGCCGCTACAGGGATGCGCCTGGTTCTGGACGTTGAGCGTTGAACGTTGAAAGTTCGACGTTCGGTTCGGGTTCGTCACTCGAACCCGAACAGCCGGCCCATGTCGCGGCGGTCCTTCTTGGTCGGGCGGCCCCGGCCGCGCTCGCGGGCGAGCATGTGCTCGAGCGCGGCCTGCTTCGCCCGCTCGTACTCGGCGGCGGGCGTGAGGTCCTGCAGGAATTCCGGGAGCTGCTTGGCGCCGACGCGGGAGCGGGGAATGCCGGTCACCTTCAGGATGCGCGTCACCACCCCGACGCGCGCGGTCACGGTTTCGCCGACATGGATGTCGCGGCCGGGCTTGGCGTCGAGGCCGTTGACCTGCACCCGGCCGTTGCGGCACAGCGCCGTGGCCTCGGGGCGCGTCTTGCACACGCGCACGCTCCAGAGCCATTTGTCGAGGCGGGGGTCATCCACGTTGAAGGAACCTCATCCGAGGCAGGCCGGGAATATCGACCGGGAATTTGTCGAGGCGGGGGTCGTCCATAACGTCGCAGACGACGTTAAACGCCAAAGGCCAAACGCCAAAGGCCAAAAAATCCCATGATCCAAATTTCAGTTCCCGCAGCGTCATCCTGAGCCGGGCGAAGGAGCGGTGGTCGCCGCCGTCCCGGCGGCGACAGGCGTCGGTGTGGAAACCGACGCCCACCTTTCCTTCGCCCGGCTCAGGATGACGGGAACGAGGATTGTGGTTTGTCCGGGTTTGGGTCCTTTGCCTCCGGTTTGTTTGGCCTTTGGCGTTTTTACCCGCCACGAGCGGGCAGTTGCTCCGGAATAAATTCGAGCTACGCTCCTCCCACGTTCATGAAAGCGCGTGCCCTCCTCAGCCTTCTTTTCCTTTCCCTCCTTATGACCGCCCCGGCCCAATCCAATCCCGCGTCCAAACACGAGTTCGCCACCTTCGGGGGCGGCTGTTTCTGGTGCATGGAGGCGGTGTTCCAGCGCGTGCCCGGCATCGTCAAGAGCGTCAGCGGCTACTCCGGCGGCCGCACCGAGAACCCGACCTACGAGCAGATCTGCGCGCACGGCACCGGCCACGCCGAGGTCATCCAGGTGGAGTTCGACCCGGCGGTGATCTCCTACGCCAAGGTCCTCGAGATCTTCTTCGAGTCGCACGACCCGACCACGCTGAACCGCCAGGGCGCGGACGAGGGCGACCAGTACCGCTCGGTGATCTTCTACCACAACGAGCAGCAACACCAGGAGGCCCTGAAGGCCAAAGCCGCCGCCCAGAAGGATTACGACGACCCGATCGTGACGGAAATCTCGCCGCTGAAGAAATTCTGGCGTGCCGAGGACTACCACCAGGACTACTTCAACCAGCACCCGAACCAGGGTTACTGTGCCTTCGTGATCAAGCCGAAGGTCAGCAAGCTGCAGAAGAAGGGCGTCATTTCGGCCGAGCCGAAGTAAGGATCCCCGGAGCAAGCTCCGGGCATTTCCGAAATGGAGGCAGGACTATCAGTCCTGCGAAACATGCGCCGCGAATGTTTCCAAACGCGGGACCGGTAGTCCCGCTCCATCCCAGCCGGGGCAAGCCCGGGTATTGGACCCAAAGGGAATAAAAAGGCCCGAAAGCCGAAACTTCGTGTTTCTGGATTTCGGGCCGCTTGGTTTGGCGACTGGCTTTTGGCCTCTGGCGTTTGTCTCCCGTTACGTCTGCGGCAGCAGGAAGATCAGCGCGGCCAGCAGGTGGCACACGCTGCCCGCCTGGAAGAGCAGCTGGCGCGGCACGTAGGCGAACTTCGGCAGGCGCCAGAGGTAGAAGGCGATGCCCGCCGTGTAGCAAAGCACGCCGGCCAGCACGAGCCAGAGCGCGCCCGGCGCCATGTGGGCGATGACCGGGCGGATGGACACGACGGCCAGGGCGCCGACGAGCACGTAGGCGACGACCGACGCGAGCCGGTAGCGGCCGCCGAACATCAGCTGCAGGGCGACACCCGCGGTGCACAGGCCCCACACGAGGCCGAAGAGCGACCAGCCCCACGGGCCGCGCATGGCGACGAGCAGGAACGGCGTGGCGGTGCCGGCGATCACGAGGAAGATCGCGGCGTGGGCGTATTTGCGGACGGCGAGCTTCCACTCGACCTCCTCGCGGCGGTAGTAGATGGCGAACGCGACGTAGAGCAGCACGAGCGTCACGCCGAACACCGTGAAACTGGCGACATGCCAGGCGTCGCCGCGGAGGGCGGAGAAGAGCACCAGCAGCACGAGGCTCGCGATGCTGAACCCGAGGCCGATGCCGTGGGTCAGGCCGTGGGCGAGGCGCTCGAGCCTGGTGTGGCTGGGCGACGGCTCGGGCGGCAGGATGGGTTGCGCGGGCGCGCCTTGGGCGGCGAGGCGGCGGTTGCGGACGATCTCGTCGCTCGCCTGGTCGCACCAGCGGATGAACTTGTAGGGCTTCGGGCTGACGAACTCCGAGGCTTCCCACTCGCCGCCGTCGGTGTAGAGCGATTTCGGGAAGATCCAGGTGCCGAAGACAAAGTCGGCGATGGGCAGCGTGAAGAAGCCGGAGATGGCCTCGTTGCAGTCGATCACGGCGTGGTGGCGGAGATGGAAGCTGTAGACCTTGCGCCAGAACGCGCCGGTGCGCTTCTGCTCGATCAGGACCGCCCACTTTTCGAACGGCCAGTGTTCGATCGCATGGAACACCTCGTAGAGCGTCATCGAGAACGCCATCGCCACGAAACCCGCGAGGAACCACGGCATGGCGGGCATGAGCCACTGCAGGATGGCCAGGATGGGCGAGACGATGATCCCGAAGGCGAGCAGCGTGAACCAGGGAAAGAACGAGGCCTCGCCCTGCTCGGGGGTCGTCATGGGGAAGATGTTCTCGACGACGGGCATCTCGCGGCCGTTGGCCGTGCGCTTGCGCCCGATGCGGGTGAGGTTGTGGTGCAGCGTGTGCTGGCGGTAAAACTTGCTGAGGAACGGCACGACCGGCTTGTGCAGGACGTAGCGGTGGAAGAAGAACTCCACGAAGCAGGCGAAGAGGTGCATCACCAGGAAGGCGACGATGAACTTCCCGGCGGTGGTGCCGGTCTGGGCGAGCCACACGCTCTTCGGCGCGGCGAGCCAGAGCAGGCCGACCAGCAGGGCGAGGGAGCCGGCGATCGTGGCGAAGAAGAGGGGAAGCGACAGCTCCTCCTCGACGTGGGCTGGGGCAGGGTTGGGAGAGGCGGACATCGGCCGGAGGGTTCCGGGTTTCCGGGGCGATGGCAAACGCCGTTTCGGATTTATTTTGGGCCGTTTTTGAACGGGCCGGCTGCCGCGGCGATCATGGACCGCCGCTACAGGGTCCTGCCCGTTTGAGGTCGCTCGACTTCCGGGATTTTTGCATACATTGGCCGGCATGAATAACGAACATGCAATCGAACCCAGCGGAGCCGTGGTGACGTCGGACTTCGTTCGCCACCGCAACGTCATGCTCCTGCAGGCGGATATGGCGCCGCTGTTCGTGGACTACTACCTGCACCTGGCCGACAGCTCCCTCAAGCACACGCCGGGCAACGACGCCCTGCTGAAGCAGGCGCTCACCGCCTTCACGCTGCACGCCGCGGCCCGCCCGAAGAACGAGCACCTCGCGTGGACCATCGGCCTGCAGCAGCCGGCGCTGAACCTTTTCCTCGCCGGCGACAACGAGGACTGCACGGTCACCGGCCGGTTGTTCACGGAAAACATCCGCGAGTCCCCGAAGAACGTCTTCTACAGCGAGATCATGCCCGGCCGCGGCACGGAGAAGCGCCGCAGCGTCGTGAACTTCGAGGGCGCCGACCTCTTCCGCGCCGCCGAGACCTTCTACGCCACGAGCGAGCAGCGTCCCGCGCGCTTCTTCGACCTGGGCGACGAGAAGTACGCGATGCTGATGTCGCATCCCGACTGCGACGAGGCGTGGCTGAAGAAAGTCACCCTGGACGACGTCAAGGACCTCGCCAAGACCCAGACCCTCGCGCGCATCGAGCGCCGCCTCTACCGCTGGCACTGCGGCTGCGAGCAGCGCAAGATCCTCTCCGCGCTCGCGCCCGCGGCGCAGCACGGCCTCGGCGACCTCTTCGGCGACAGCGAGGTCATCCACGTGCAGTGCCCGCGCTGCGCCGCCAGCTACACCATCACGCGCGAAGCCATGGAAGCCTGGCTGGCCGCCGCGGCCAAGGGATGAACGGGGGACGTTCTCAAATGTCATAGCCGATGGATCAAATTGTAGGGCGGGATCGCTGATCCCGCCGGTTTTAATATACGCGTGGCAGGCGGGATCAGCGATCCCGCCCTACAGTCCGTCAGGCGGCGCCAGTTCAATTTGGAATGCTCCAATTTGTCATTGCGCGGCGTTCCGCGAAGCCGAACGTCGTGGCAATCCATCCGGATCGCCCCGGCGCGCTTCGCGCTCCTCGCGAGGACAATCACAAATCAGCTCATCATTGATGCACGAAATCGGGCAGAACATCTGGACGGGACTGACGACGGCCTCGTGGCTCGACCAGCTCAACCTCGTGCTCGGCCTGCTCGGCGTCGGCTTGATGATCCGCCAAAGCCTCTGGGCCTTCCCCGTGGGGCTCGTCGCGGTGACGGTGCAGGGCGTGCTGTTCTACCGCACGCACTTCCCGGCGGACGCGCTGCTGCAGGTGTTCTTCTTCGTCACGCTGGCCTGGGGCTGGTGGCATTGGCTGAAGGACAGGGGCGCCGCGCCCGAGCTGCCGGTCACGCGGCTGTCGTGGCGCGCCCGCGGAATCGCGCTGGTCGCGACGATCCTCGCCACCGGCGTGTGGGCGAAGTGGATCGGCCCGGGGATGGGCGCGGTCATGCCGTGGCGCGACGCCTTCATCGCGATGTTCAGCGTGGCGGCGCAAGTGCTGCAGGCGCGGAAGAACGTCGAGAACTGGCCGCTCTGGGCGGTCGTGAACGTCACGGCCGCCTCCTCCTATTGGAGCGCCGAGCTGGCCTACACGGCGTTCCTTTACGCCATTTACCTCGTCATGGGCCTGGTCGGCTGGCGCGCCTGGGCGAAGGCAATGCCCAAACCGGCCGTCGCATGAGCAATCCCCTGCGCATCGCCGTCTACGGCCCGGAGTCCACGGGCAAGACCGAGCTAGCCACGAAGCTCGCCGCGCATTTCGGCGCGCCGCTCGTGGCCGAATACGCCCGCGAGCGCTGGGACGCGCAGGGCGCGCTCGGGCTCGAGGACATGCTGCCCGTTGCGCACGAGCAGTGGCGGCGCGAGGACGCCGCTGCGGCGCAGGCACAGCGGCTCGTGATCTGCGATACCGATGCGCTCACGACGATGCTCTGGAGCGACCTGCTGTACGGGACGACGCCCGACGAACTCCGCCGCGGCGCGGAGAAGCGCTGCCAGGCTTACGCGCTCTACCTGCTGCTCGACATCGACGTGCCGTTCGCGCCCGACCCGCAGCGCTGTTTCCCCGATCCCGCGGACCGCGAGAAGGCCATGCGCATCTGGCGCGGCGCGCTCGACCGGCGGCACCTGCCGTACGAGCTGATCCGCGGCACGTGGGCGGAGCGGGAAGCGGCGGCGATCAAGGCGGTCGAGCATGTCCTCCAATCCTGACTTGTCATTGCGAGGAGCGTCAGCGACGAAGCAATCCAGCTGGATCGCCACGCCTGCCGCGCAGGCTCGCGATGACAGCGCGCAAATGAATCTGTCGGAAGACTACCTGCAGCGCTTCGGCGGCTTGGGCCGGCTTTACGGCACGGCGGCTTTGCCGCGCCTGCACGCGGCGCACGTGGCCGTGGTGGGCGTGGGTGGCGTCGGCTCGTGGGTGGTCGAGGCGCTGGCGCGCTCGGGCATCGGCGCGATCACGATGATCGACCTCGACGATGTCTGCGTGACGAACGTCAACCGCCAGCTGCCCGCGCTCGATGGCAACATCGGCCGGCCGAAGGTCGCGGCGCTCACCGAGCGGGTGAAACTGATCAACCCCGCGTGCCGCGTCACGGCGGTCAGCGAGTATTTCACCCGGGAAACCGCCGCGCGCCTGCTCGAACCGAAGTTCGACTGGGTGGTGGACTGCATCGACCTGATGTCGAACAAGGCGCTGGTCATCGCCGAATGCACCCGGCGCGGCATCAGGGTGGCGACCGTCGGCAGCGCCGGCGGCCGGCGCGACGCCACGAAGATCGTGGTGACGGACTTCGGCGACGGCCACGGCGACGAGCTCCTGCGCCAGGTGCGCAAGAAGCTGCGGCGCGACTACGGCTTCGCGAAGGGCGAGGGCAACCGCTACGGCATTCCCTGCGTGTCGACGCAGGAGCAGCCGGTGTACCCGTGGGCTGACGGCAGCTGCGCGAAGGAACCCGAGGAAGGCTCGAACCTGCGCCTCGATTGCGCGACCGGCTTCGGCACGGCGGTGTTCATCACCGCGGCCTTCGGCTTCGCCGCCGCGGGCGAGGTGGTGCGGCAGGTGGCGCTGGGGGAACAATTGTAGGGCGGGATCGCCGATCCCGCCGCCGCTTACGCGCGGATGCAGCCGAGGCGGGGTCAGCGACCCCGCCCTACAGAAACAGCCTTGCGAAGTTTTTCTCCACCTGCGCGGCGAGCGCCTCGACCGGAAGCCCGCGGAGCTTCGCGAGCGATTCGTACGCCACCACGAGGTTGGCGGGATGGTTGACCTCGGTGTCGTCGGCGAGCGGCGGCAGGGGGAAGCGGTTGCAATCGGGCGTCGGCGGCTTGGTCGGCGCGTCGGTCTCGACCAGCAGGCGCTCCAGCGGGAGGGTGCGGAAGGTTTCGCGGCGTTCGGCGAAGCGCGCGCCTTCGAGCTGGATGTTGAAGGAATAGTAGGCGCCGAGGTCGGTGAACGTTTTGACCATCTCCGCCGGGCCGCCGTAGCCGTGCAGGAGAAAGCCGCGCGGCGAGCGGGGCACGGCCTGCAGCACCTCGAGCAGCGCGCCGAACGCCTGCACGCAGTGGACCGATGCGGCGCGGTTGAGCTCGGCGGCGAGGCGCAGCTGCCCGGAAAAAACCTCGATCTGTTCGGCGAGCGGGGCGACGCGGATCCCGGCGATGCGCGGGTCGTCGGGCCGCACGCCGTCGATGATCCAGCGGTCGAGCCCGATCTCGCCGATGCCGGCCGTCGGGTCGGCCACCAGCACGGCGCGGAGCCGTTCCTGCCAGCCGGCGGTGCGGTCGCCGGCATCCCAAGGATGGATGCCGTGGCTGGGCAGGACCCAGGCGTGCTCCCGGGCGAGGGCGGCGACGACCGGCCATTCCTGCTCGTTGGTGGCGTTCACCACGGCGCGTTGCAGCCCAATGGCCTGCAAGTCTTTCAGGATCGCGGCCCGGTGGGGCGCCAGCGGGTCGAAGTGGAAGTGCTGGTGGGCGTCGTAGAGCGGCGGCACAGGCCGACCCTAGCCGGGATTTCTTCGGGCTCAAGTCGGAGTCCAAAGTGGCCGTTAAAGGGGAAACAAGGAAGGAACCAAAGGAGCCCACGTCCATGACGGACAATCTGATCATCGATATCCCCGAACTGCGCCTGCCGCGCGACATGGCGTGGCGGGTCAAATTCATCGAAGCCGTCGAGCAGCACGCCACGCGGCTCGGCATCAGCGGCCGTTTCAAGGTTCCCCGTTTCTTCGGCTACTATTTCACCGGCTCGCACGCCGTCGTCGTCGCCGGCCTCTGGACCGTGCTGGTCGACGATGCCGCGCTCCTGCGCCGCCTGCGCATCACGGTCGAGAAGATCACCGACCACCGCTTCAACATCGCCAGCGCCGAACAGGGCGGCGAACCGGAGTTCATGCTCGTCAACGACAGCCGCGACGGCTCGTGCTGGCTGTGGGACTATGCGCACGGCCGCCGTTTCCTCGAAGCGAGCGAGCCGACCTTCAAGCGCGGCCGCGGCGACGAGGCATCCTTCGACGGCGAGGCCGACAGCGGCCCGAGACTTTTGGAGCCCTGATGATTGCGGAGTAGCGAGTGCGGATCGCGGAATGATTTCAATTGTTCCGCAGTCCGCACTCCGCATTCCGCAACGAGGAGGGGTTATGCCGCCGAGCGTTCCGTTTGGGCCGGCCGACGGTATTCATCCAGCCATTCCGGGCCGGGGCCCTGGCCGCGAACCGCGGTGTCGTAGCGGTGCGCCGCGCCGGTGCGGAGGGCGATGAGCGCCTCGAGGCGCGGCCAGAACTGCACTTTCTCGAGCAGCGGATTCACGTAGTTGGTGATCGGGCAGTAAAAGGTGTTCTTCGGGTCCTTGTGGTGCAGGCCGTGGTGATGCGGGGTCTGGAGGATGCGCCAGTCTTGCAGCCGGGAGACGAGCCAGCCGTTCTCCGCGCGGGTGCGGTGGGCCATCTTGTGGATTTCGTTGGCGTTGATGCTCACGCCGACGAACAGGAACAGCTGCCACGTCAGGAGGCCGAGCGGCCAGGCGGCGAGGAGAATGACCGCGCCGGCGATGACCAGCTGGTAGGAGCTTTCCCACCAGGACAGGCGCGTGAAATAGCGCGGCAGGTGGTGGTGCACGATGTTCGGCACGATCACGCTCGGGCCGATCACGGGGGTGTCTTCCGTGAAGTAGGCGTCTTCCGCCCAGTGGACGACGCCGGCGATGAAGTCGGCGAGGCCGACAATCAGGACGACCTGGGCGGCGATCGAGAGGAGGTGGAGCAGCGGGTTCATGGGAGCGGTGGGTTGAGTTGGGCCGGTCGGGCCGGCGCGCCCTGAGAATATCCGAACGGCCGCCAGGCCGTGAGTTGATAAGTCTGATGCCCGCCATCGCTTTTATTGATAGGCCGCCGGGCAAAACGGCGTTGCCTGCCCGAAGGGTTGCCGCCTCCCTTGCGCACGCCCGGCATGAACGTCCACCACCTCGAGTTGTTCTACTACGTGGCCAAGCACGGCGGCATCAGCGCCGCCGTGCGCAAGATTCCCTACGGCATCCAGCAGCCGGCGGTGAGCGGACAGGTGGGTTCGCTCGAGAAGGAGCTCGGCGTGCGCCTGTTCGAGCGCAGCCCGTTCCGGCTCACGGCCGCGGGCGAGCGGCTCTACGACCACATCCAGCCGTTCTTCGCGGGCCTCGATGCGGTGGCGGCCGAGCTGCAGGAGGCCGGCGGGCCCGAGCTGCGCATCGGCGGCGCCGAGATCGTGTTGCGCGACCACCTGCCCGCGGTGATGCGGCGCCTGCGCGCGAAATTCCCGAAGCTGAAGTTCAGCCTGCGCACGCTCGGCTACCAGTCGGAGGTCGAGGCCTGGCTGCGCAACGGCCACGCCGACATGGTGCTGGCGCCGGTCTACGCCCGGGCCCCGGCCGGGTTGAGCCAGACGCGCTTCGCCAGCGTGCCGCTCGTGCTGCAGGTGCACCCGCAGTCGGGCCTGAAATCCGCCGGCGAACTCTGGGCGCGGAAGAAGGTCACCGAGCCGCTCATCTGCCTGCCGGCGAGCACCGGGATCACGCAGGGCTTCTTCGCCACGCTCAAGGAGCGCGGCATCGCCTGGCGCAACATCATCGAGGCGACCTCGCTCGACCTCGTGACCCGTTACGTCGCCAACGGCGACGGCATCGGCCTGAACGTGCAGACCAACCCGAAGGCGAAGTCGCGCGCGGTGCGCACGCTCCCGCTCGAGGGCTTCGCGCCGGTGACGATGGGTGCGTTGTGGCGCGGGGAGCCGACGCCGCTGGTGCAGGCCGCGATCGACGGCCTGCGCGATTACGCGAAGGCCACGTGGCCCGACTGGTCGGCCCGCGAGGACGATTAGCTGCCGGTCGAGCGAACACACCCCGGCGCTGCACGCCACCCCTCTTCTTAGAGGGGACTCAAGCTTTCGCAACCGAAGTCCCCTCTATCAAGAGGGGTGCCCGAAGGGCGGGGCGTGTTGTCAGCATTCAGCAGATGGCGACTACCGCTTCAGTTGATGAACATCGCCTCGCTCGTCTGGAAGAGGGCCTGGGCGAGCTTGGTCCAGGCGTCGAGCTGGCCGCCGTATTCGATGTTGGCGCCGATGGGCCGGTTGTCGGGCGCGCCGGCCTTCCTGGCCTGGGCGGCGAGCTGGGCGCGGCGCTCCTCGCGCCGCTTCTCGATTGCGGCCTTGCGCGCCGGGTTGTCGGCCGGCGCCTCGAGCGACGTGCCCGCGGGGTTCGCGCGGACATAGTCGAGCCCGAGCTGGATTTCGTCGTCGGTCGGCGGACGCTGGAAAATCGCCATGTAGAGCAGCGACACGCGGTCCTCGTCGCGCTCGAACCGCGTGAAGTCCGGCCGGTGCGTGAGCTTGCGCGAGGTCTCGATGACCAGCGGGCTGTTCATCAGGAAGAGCGCCTGCTGCGGCACCGTCGTGGTGAAGCGCCGGCCGGAGGGCGTGTCGGGATTGGGGAAGTCGAACTGCGTGAGCAGCTCGGGCGGGTTGCGCCGGTCGATGAGGAAGTAGAGCGCGCGGCGCTTGCCGAAGCCCTCGCTCGTCGGCGTGACCGGGCGGCCGCCCAGCGTCGGGTCGAGCGTGCCGGCGATGGCGAGCAGCGAGTCGTAGATCTCCTCGAAATCCATGCGGCGGACGCCGTAGTGCCACAACAGCTTGTTGTCGGGATCGGCGGCCAGGCCGGCGGCGTTGGGCTGGCTGTCCTGCTGGTAGGTGCTGCTGAGGAGGATCGTGCGCTGCAGTTTCTTGATGGACCAGCCGTCCTCGACGAACTTCGTCGCGAGCCAGTCGAGCAGCTCGGGATGCGCCGGCGCGCCGCCCATGTGGCCGAGGTCGTCGGGCGAATTGACGAAGCCCGCGCCGAAATGCTGCTGCCAGAGCCGGTTCACGAGCACGCGCGCGGTCAGCGGGTTCTTCGGGTCGGCGATGGCCTGCGCGAGCTCGAGGCGGCCGGAGCCCTTCTTCCACACGGCGCGCTTCTTCGGGTCGGGCGACAGCGCCTCGAGGAAGCGGCGCGGGACGATCTCGCCCTCGTTCTGCACCTCGCCGCGGAGGAGCACCGGGTAGTCCTTCGGGGCCGCCACGTCGGTGACGACGTGCGCGCGGGCGGGGGCACCGGGATGGTTCATCTCCAGCGCGCCGATCTCGCGCTGCAGGACGGCCTCGGCGCGGGCGAGTTCGCGGCGCTTGGCGGCGTCGCGGCTCTTCGTGCGCCGGAAATCGAGGAACTGCTGCTGCAGGTCGGCGCTCTTCGTCGTCAGCTCCCTGGCCTTGGCCATGTAATCCTGCAGGTCGGGCGTCACCGGCAGCTTTGTCACCAGCGTCGGCTCGGAGAAGACGGACTTCGGCTCGGTGGTGTTGGCGAAGACGCCGTAGAGCGAGTAGTAATCCTTGGTCGGGATCGGGTCGAACTTGTGGTCGTGGCAGCGCGCGCACGAGACGGTGAGGCCGAGGAACGCCTTCGACGTGACGTCGATGCGGTCGTCGATGATGTCGTTGCGCCGCCCGTCGTGCTGGTTGCCGAGCCGCAGGAAACCGAGCGCGGCGAGGATGTGCTGGTCGTTGGGCGCGGGCTGGCCGGCGAGATGGGCCTTGGTCGCGGCGGACGCGACGAGGCGGTCGGCGGCGAGCTGTTCGACGATGAACTGGTTGTAGGGCTTGTCCGTGTTGAACGCCTCGATGAGGTAGTCGCGGTAGGTCCACGCGTCGGGGAAGCGCGGGTCGTCGCGCCGCGGCGCATCGCCCTTCGTGTCGGAGTAGCGCGCCACATCCATCCAGTAGCGCGCCCAGCGTTCGCCGTAGTGCGGCGAGTCGAGCAGGCGGTCCACGACCTTGGCGAAGGCCTGGGGCGAGTCATCGGCGACGAAACGCTGCACCTCGACCTCGGTCGGCGGCAGGCCGGTGAGGTCGAATGTCACGCGCCGGATCAGCGTGCGCTTGTCGGCGAGCGGGCTCGGGGCGAGGCCGGCGGCGGCGAGGTCCTTGAGGATGAACTGGTCGATCGGCGACTGCACCCAGTCGGCGTGCGCGGTGGCGGCGGGGACCTCGGGCTTCTTCACCGGCTTGAACGACCAGTGATCCCGGCTCGCGGCGCCGTAGCTTGCGCCGTCCGCCACGGCGGCGGGGACGCGCGGGTCGGGCGCGCCGCGGCGCACCCACTCGGTCAGCGCGGCGATCTGCTGCTCCGACAATTTTCCGCCGTGGTCGTCGGGCGGCATCTTCAGGTCGGCGTCGGTGTAGCGGATCGCCTGGATGAGCAGGCTGTCGTCCGGCTGGCCCGGCACGATGGCCGGCCCGGAGCTGCCGCCGTGCAGGAGGCCGTCGCGCGAATCGAGCACGAGGCCGGCCTTGATCTTCTTCGCCATGTGGCTGTGGCACTCGTAGCAGTTCTCGCTCAGCAGCGGGCGGATGTTGGTCTCGAAAAACTGGAGATCCTCGGCCTTGAGCGAGGTGGGGGGAGCGGCGAAGGAAAAAGAAAGCAATGCGCCCGCGATCACGCCCAGCACCATCATCCTGAGCGCAGCGAAGGATCCACGAACTTCCATCGTTACGACCGCTGCCGTGGATCCTTCGCTGCGCTCAGGATGACCTGAATGAAAACCGAGTGGGTCCCGATCGCTCATGCCAGCAGCGGTTTCACGACGTTGCCGGCGACGTCGGTCAGGCGGAAATCGCGGCCGTTGTAGCGGTAGGTGAGCTTGGTGTGGTCGAAGCCGAGCGTCTGCAGGATGGTGGCGTGGAGGTCGTGCACGTGCACCTTGTCCTTCACCGCGGCGGCGCCGAACTCGTCGGTGGCGCCGTACACCTGGCCGCCCTTGATGCCGCCACCGGCCAGGACGACGGAGAACGCCTTGGCGTTGTGGTCGCGGCCGGGATTCTCGCCGCCGTTGCGGTCCTTGGTCGGCTTGCGGCCGAATTCGCCGCCCCAGATGACGAGCGTGGAGTCGAGCAGGCCGCGCTGCTTCAGGTCGGTGAAGAGCGCCGCGAGCGGCTGGTCGATCTCGCCGGCCTTCTCGGTGATGCGTTCCTCGAGATCCTGATGGTGGTCCCAGCCGTCGTGCCAGACCTGCACGAAGCGCACGCCGCGCTCGACGAGGCGGCGGGCGATCAGGAGCTGCTTGCCCTGCGCGGTGTTGCCGTACGCGGCGCGGGTGTCGGCGGGCTCCTTGTTGAGGTCGAAGGCGTCGGTGGCCTCGGCCTGCATGCGGAACGCGATCTCGGCGTTCTCGACGCGCGACTCGAGCGCGGCATCGTGCTGGAGGTTCTGCGCGTGGAGCGAGTTGAGCTTCTGCACGAAGTCGAGCTGGCGGCGCTGTTCGGTGGGCGAGAGGTACGCGTTGCGGATGTTCTGGATCATCTGCTGCACGTTCGCGGCGGAGGTGTTGACGCTCGTGCCCTGGTAGACGCCCGGGAGGAACGCGGAACCGTAGCCGGCGGAGCCGCCGACGGGCAGGCGGTTGCCGCGGAGCGAAATGAAACCGGGCAGGTTCTGGTTCTCGGTGCCGAGGCCGTACACGACCCACGAGCCGAGGCTGGGCTTGGTGATGCGGATCGAGCCCGTGTTCATGAAATTCGTCGCGACTTCATGGGCGGGAATGTCCGTGTACATCGAGCGGATGACGGCGAGGTCGTCGGCGTGCGCGGCGGTCTTGGCGAAGAGGTCGCTGACCTCGAGGCCGGACCTGCCGTACTTCTGGAACCTGAAGGGCGAGGCCATTGCCACGCCGCCGTCGTTGCCGATGGACCGGTTGTCCATGCGCTTGAGCGCGGGCTTCGGGTCCCAGGTGTCGATGTGCGAGGGCGCGCCCTGGGCAAAGATGTGGATGACGGCCTTGGCCTTGCCGGGAAAGGGCGGGAGCTTCGGCGCCAGCGAGCCGTTCAGCAGGGGCACGGGGGAATTCGGGGCGGCGCCGAGGTCGAGCGGTTTGAGCAGCGTGGCCAGCCCGAGCGCGCCAAGGCCCATGCCGACGCGGCCAAGGAACTGGCGGCGTGTGAGGAAGTAGTCCTCGAGGTCGGTCGAGATGCCGAGGCACGGCTGGTGCCCGTGATGGTGGTGGCAATGGTCCTCGTGCGACATGGGCGGCGGGTTGTCCCGATAAGACGGTCCGGATTTCGGACAGGTTTCCCCGGTGGTTCGTTCCGCGCGGGGTTTTGCCGCGAATTTTACGAGCGCGCGGCCGGGGCCGCGTGACTGGCGGCGAAATCGCGGATTTTTGCGCGAACGGAGGCCAGGCCGTTGAGGCGGGTCGGGGAGAGGTTCTTGGCGAGGCCGAGCCTGGGCAACAGCTCCGGTTCGGTGGCGGCGACATCCGCCGGCGCGGCGTCGCTGTAGAAATCGCAGAGCAGGACGATCAACCCGCGCACGAGCGGCGAGTCGGCGTCGCCGCGGAAGAAGCAGCGGCCGTCGCGCATCTCGGCGGCGACCCAGGCGAGCGAGACGCAGCCCCGCACGCGATTGGCGTCGTTGCGTTCGGCCTCGGGCAGCGGCGGGCGCCGGCGGGCGCGGTCCACCACCAGCGCCAGGCGCTCCTGCGGGTCGTCGACCACGGCGAGGTCGTCGATCATCTGCTGTTGCTTGGCGGCGAGGTCCATGCCGGCAGGGTGCGCGCCGCGCCACCAGCTTGCAAGCGCGCGCCGGCTTCGCTCCACTCGGGCATGGTCAATCCCCTGTGGTTCTGGCGCGGGCTGAAAGGCAACAGCGTGACATTCGCGGCGCTGTTTGCCTCGGTGCTGGTCGGCGCGTCGATCGCCGGCGGATTCCACCGCCTGCTGGCATCGCTCGGGGTGCACTGGCTCTACGTGATCCTGATCCCGATCTTTCTCTTCTCGTGGCTGGCCGGCAAGGAGCCGCAGTGGATCCCCGACGAACGCAAGCGGAGGCTGTGGGCGCGGAGCCTGATCGCCGGTTCCATCCTCTTCGCGATCTTGGTCTCGTGGCTGAAAAAATGAGCGGGTTCGCGGAGCAACGCGCGCGGCTGGAAGGATGGCTGGACACGCGCGCCGCCGCGATCGTGCTGCTCGTGCTGCTGGGTGCCGCCTATACGTGGACCTATGCGCGGCATCCGCTCAACCCGGGCCACGCGCCGGTTGCGCAGCGCGTCGGGTGGTGGAGCTGGTCCGACCAGTACAAATATCTCCAGGAGACCCAGGCGATGGCGGCGGGCGGGCTGTCGGCGGAAAATTACAAGTACCCGCTCGGCTACCCGGCGCTCGGCGCGCCGTTCGTGCGCTGGTTGCCGGCGCACGCCTATTTCATTCCCGACCTCGTGCTCGTGCTGGCCGCCGGGGCCGTGTGGTGGCGGCTCGCGCGCCGCTGGCTGCCGGCGACGGTCGCGCTGGCCGTGGCCGTGCTCTTCAGCGCGACGCACCGCGACCTGATCGGCCTGACGATGGTCGTGCCGTGGAACACGCTCGCGACGCAGCTGACGTTGCTGGCGGGCTTGTGGGTGATGCTGGCCGCCAGCGGGCCGCGCGCCGTGATGCTGCTTGCGCTGCTGGCGGCGTTGACGTGGTTCGTGCGGCCGATCGACGCGGTGAGCTTTGCGCCGATGCTGGGGTGGGCGGTGCTGCGGCTGCCGGCGTGGCGCCAGCGGATCGGCTGGGGCGCGGCGGGTGTCGGCGTGATCGCGCTCGCTCTCGCCGTGGCGGCCGGCGTGAACCACGCGGTGTTCGGTGCGTGGCGCTCCCCGTACGAGCAGGCGGCGTTCAACATGGTGGGGTTCTTCGACTATCCCGTGGCGCAAAAACTTTTTTGGACGTTCGTCGACGCGCGGCCGTTTTTCGGCGAGACCGACACGGCGCTGCTGGGACGCCATCCGTGGCTGCTGCTGGCGATCCCGGGCATTTTCTTCTGGGTGAAACGCGAGGGCGCCGCGGGTGCGGCGGCGGTGGCGACGCTGCTGCTGAACTGGCTGCTGTACCTCGGCTACAACGATTTTTTCCCGTCGTCGTTCTATCGTTTCAGCCTGATCCATTACGTGTCGTGGAGTTTCCTCCCGCTGGCCGCGGCGGCCGCGGGAGCGTGCTGGTCGGGCTGGAAAATGCCGGCGGTGCGCCTCGGCGCCGGCCTGGCGCTGGCGGTGTTCGCGCTCGCGGGCGGACTGCAGCTGGAAGAACGCGTGCTGCCGGCCCCGGCGGTTCCGGGCGAAGTCACCGCGTTGCCCGCAGTGCGCCCGCTCTGGGTGCGGTTTCCGGGCGACCCGCTCGACGCGGTGACCAAACTGCAGCTCGACGGGCGCGGCCTGACCGAGGCGGCCGATTACCAGATTCCTTACGTGCCGAGCGACCTGAAGCTGCTGCTGGGCGCCCGGGCGCGCGGCACCAAGCTCGGCGCGCCGCCGGGCGCCGGCCTCGGGGCGCAGCCGGTGGTGGGCGATTACCGGTGGGTCTGGCGCTGGGCGCCGGGCCGCCTCGTTGGCCGCTAGAGCGTTTCAAACGAAGCTGGGGCCATCGGCGACAGGGCACGCTCCCCGGCGCCAGTGTGGAAACCGGAACCCGTAGTCTCAATGACCTAGGCTGCGGAGAGATTGGGCATGGGAATGTCGAGCGTGGCGGCCAGGGCACGGTAGAGCTCGCCCTCGGCGGTGGTGACCACGCCGTCGCTGGAAATGACATGCGCGGCGGCGACCAGCAGGCGCTTCTTGATCGGCAGCGAGGAGGCCGCGAGTTTGTCGAGCGCCGCGTCGACCTGCCCGAGGCCGCTGGCATCGGCCCCGAGCAGCTGGAGCCGGCCGGCCAGCAGCGGCAGCTGCGCGGCGCCGGCGGCGAAGGCGCCGGCCGTGTCCTTCGGGCTGAGCGTGGCCAGGGCGGAAAGCACCACCGAGATCTCCTCCGCCACGCCGTCGAAGGAATCGTATTGCACCACGCGGCGCGGGTCCTGCGCGAGCCGCAGCTGCCCCAGCAGCATTTTCTGCAGGGCGTATTCGAAGGGTGTGACCTGGCCGTCGGCGTGGACGAGTTCGTCCAGCGTGGCCGCGAAGCGGTCGAGCGCCGCGTCGTCGAGCGAGCGCAGCGCGGGCAGCGCGAGCTGGAGCAGGGGCAGCCGCGCGGCCGGGTCGATGACGCTCAGCGCGGGGCGGAGCGCGGCCATCTGTTGCGCGGCCTCGGCGCCGGCATGTTTTTCGACGAGCGCCTGCTGCCGGTCCCGCATGGCGCGGTTGCCGTCGAGGAGCAGCCCGTACACCAGCACCTGGGCGGATTCCGCGTCGCGCGTCGCCTCGCGCAGCTTGGCGGGAATGGAATCGAGCAGGAGCCGGGCGTGGCGGAAATGCGACTCGGTCAGCGCACCGATGTCGGCGACGACCTCCACCGGTTTGAACGGCACCGAGACCATGTTGCGCGGCGGGGGCGCCGGCGGCTGGTTGTCGGCGGCCCGGCGGAGCGCCTCCGCGGAACTGTAGCGCGTGTTGCCCCCGAGCCCCGCGATGGCGGACGATTCGTGGGCGATGTCCACGACCTCGGGCGGGTCGAAAAGTTTGCCGTCCCAGTTGGGTTCGATCGCGTGGATGCGCTCGGCGAGCGGCGGGTGCGTGGCCCAGAGGCCGCCGAAGTTCGAGCGGAAGGCCTGGGCGAAGAAGAAATGGCTGAGCTCGGCGGTATTGCGACCGATCATGGTGCCACCGAGCGTATAGCCGCCGATTTTCTTCAGCGCGCCGCTGATGCCCGACGGATTGCGCGTGAACTGGACCGCCGAGGCGTCCGCGAGGAACTCGCGCTGGCGCGAAACCGCGGCCTGGATCAGGCGCCCGAAGAAATAGCCGACATAACCGATGATCAGCAGGGCGAGGCCGATCGCCAGCATCAGCGCGATGCCGCCGCCCTTGTTCTTGCCGTTGCCGGAACTGAAGCGGCCGCGCCCGAGCGATTGCAGCAGGCCGCGACCAAGGAGGCCGAGGACGAGGATGCCGAAGATCGTGGCCGTGATGCGGACGTTGAGCCGCATGTCGCCGTTGAGAATGTGGCTGAACTCGTGGCCGATGACGCCCTGGAGTTCGTCGCGCGTCAGCTTGTCGAGCGCGCCGCGCGAAACTGCGACCGCGGCGTCGCTCGTGGTGAGGCCTGCGGCGAAGGCGTTGATGGCGGGTTCGTCCTCCAGCACGTACACCGCCGGCATGGGAATGCCCGCGGCGATGGACATCTCCTCGACGACGTTGAGCAGCTTGCGTTCGCGCAGGTCGGTGGTCTTGAGGTCGACCGCGCGTCCGCCGGCGAGCTCGGCGATGGCGCTGCCGCCCTCGCGCAGCTGCGCCCACTTGAAGAGCGAGGCGAAGCCGACGACCGCCAGCGTGCCGAGCGTCACGCCCGCGAAGAGCACCGGGTTCCACAGGCTGGCGGCGACCGGAGGCCGGTCTTCGTCGTAGTAGCGGGAGCGGCGGTCATGGCGCGAGGCGTTGCGCGCGTACCCGCTGATGCCCAGGGCGGCGAGGTAGCCGGCGGCGATGGTGCCGCCGACCGCCAGCACGAACAGCAGCACGAGCCATTTGGTGCGGCGGCGGGCGCGGTCCTGGGCCTCGAAGAAATCCATGGGTCAGGTGTAGGGCCGGCGCTAGTCGCCGGGCCGGTTCGAGGCACGCCGGCGCGCGGCGGCCCTACGGGACATCAACTGAACTTCACCTTCGGCGCCTCGCGCTCGGCGGTGTTCTCGACCTGGAAGAGCTGGGCTTCGCCGAAGTTGAACATGCCGGCGATGAGGTTGGTCGGGAATTTTTCGCGCGTCGTGTTGTAGCCGGTGACCGCGTCGTTGTAGGCCTGGCGGGCGAACGAGATCTTGTTCTCCGTCGAGGTGAGTTCCTCGGTGAGCTGCATCATGTTCTGGTTGGCCTTGAGATCGGGATACTGCTCCGAGACGACCATCAGGCGCGAGAGCGCCCCACCGAGGCCGGATTCGGCGCTGAGCAGCCCCTTCATGGCGGCGGCGTCCGCCGGGTTGGCCGCGGCGGCCTTCGAGGCGGCGTAGGCGGTGTTGCGCGCGGCGATGACGGCCTCGAGCGTCTCGCGCTCGTGCTTCAGGTATCCCTTGGCGGTCTCGACGAGATTCGGGATGAGGTCGTAGCGGCGCTTCAGCTGCACGTCGATCTGCGCGAAGGCGTTCTTGAAGCGGTTGCGCAGCGTGACGAGGCCGTTGTAGGCGCCCATCAACCACAGGCCGACGACGAGGGCGAAGCCGGCGAGGACAACAAGGAGAACAAGGGCGATTTTCATGGGTGGGGAAGTTGAACCGAACGGGCTGAGATGTGTCCGAACAACCGGAGCGGCGCGAGAAATATCATGTTACACCACCCCGGACACTTTCGAACAGGCGGCGCTTGCCACGCGAAGACGCGAACTGCACGATGCGACGGTTGATGAAGCTGCCCGTGCGCCCCTTCCTGCTCCTCCTTGGCCTCGCCGCGGCGCGACTCGGCGCGCAGGTGGCCAGCCCGAGTCCGCTGACGCCGGACAGCGCGGTCGAATTGACCGTGCCGGGCGGGGCGATCGTGCGCGAGAAGCGCGCGGACAGCGCGCTGGAGAATGGCTTTCCCGCGACCGCCGCGGGAATCTACCGCGAGATCCTTGCCGATCGCAGCGCGCCGGCCGAGCTGCGGCAGCGGGTCGGGCTCGCGCTCGTGACCGCATTGCTGGACGCGGGCGAGCTCGCCGCGGCGGAGCAGGCCCTGCAGGCTTACGACGGCCCGCACAACAGCGCCTACCAGCTGCGCGCCGGTCTGCTGGCGGTCAACAACCGGCGCCTCGCGCAGGCGCGTGCGGCCCTGGCGGCGGGCAAGGTCGAGGAGCTTTCGGATTCCGACAAGGGGTGGTGGTACTTTCTCCAGGCGAGCGTGACCGACGCCGAGGGGGGCATCGTCCAGGCCAACGGGTTTTATGAACAGGCGGAGCGCGCCGCGGTATCGGAACTGCAGCGCGCGCGTTTCGTGCTCGGCCATGAGCAATCGCGATTGCGCTCGGGGCAGGTGAGCGAGACGCAGCTCGCGACGCTGCGCGGGAACATGGAGCGTTTCCAAGGAACCCGCACCGGCTATACCGCGGTGCGCACCTACGCCGCCGCGCTCGCCGGCCTGGGCCGCTCCGTCGAGGCGCAGGCGATGCTGCAGCGCCAGCTTTCCGTCCTGCCGGCGACCGAGCGCGACGCCGCGGACCAGCTCGGCCTGATGCTCGGCCTGATCGCGGGCGAGGGCAGCGTGGCCGGGCGCCAGGCATTCCGCCAGCTGCTGCGCGACGCGCAGCGCCCGGAGACGCAGCGCGTGGCGCTGCAGCTGCTGGTGCGCGGCGCGAAGACGCAGCTGGAGCGCGACCAGTTGCGGCGCGACCTGAGCGAGCTCATCGGCGCGCCGACGCAGCACCCGATCATCGAGGACCTGCTGCTCACGCGCGCCCAGACCGCGCTGATCGACAAGGCCTATGCCGCGGCGGAGGAGGACGCCCGTGTGCTGCTCGAGCGCTATCCGGGATCGCCGTTGAAGGCGTCGGCGCTCGGCGTGCGCCTGGCCGTGGCCTGGGACCTCAAGCGCTACCGCACGGCGGCGGACGTGATCGCGCAGCTGCGCGCCACGATTGCGCCGGGGCGGGAGAGGGCCGAGCTGGGCGTGCTGCTGGCCGAGGCGTTTTTCCGCGCCGAGGACTATCGCAACGCCGCGGATGCCTACGAGGCCGCCTTGCACGAAGCGCCGCTGGCCGCGAAGGCCGGCATCCTGATTTTCCAGCGCGTGCTGTCGGACATCCGCGCGGACCGGCTCGACGCCGCGGCGAAGCAACTCGATGACGCGGCGACGGACGCCGGTTTCGATCCGGAGAACCGCTGGCAGGCCGAGTGGAACCTCGTGAAGAAGATGCAGGAGAAGGGCCAGACCCAGGCCGCCGCCGGCCGCGTGGATAAACTCCTGGCCGGCAGCTCCGCCGGCGTGCCGGTGGAATTGCGCATCCGCCTGCTGTGGCTGCGCGCCAAGCTCTCGCTCGACAACGGCCAGCCCGAGGCGGCATTGAAGCAGGCGGACGACCTGCTCGCGTCCCTCGGCCAGTCCGGCCAGCTCGCGGCCGACCTGCGCGTGAACGTGACCAGCAATGCGCAGCTCCTGAAGGCGCAGGCATTGCTCGCGCTCGCCCGCGACCCGGAGGGTTTTGCGGTGTTGGACAAGTTGCGCGCCGATTACCACTCCACGGAGGCCGCGCGCTATTCCTATCTCGTGCAGGCGGGCTACCTCGAGCAGAAGGGCGACCTCGCCGGCGCGCAGCGCGTGCTGATCAATTTCGTGAACACGGTGGAATACCGGCAGAGCGAGTATGCCCCGGTGGCGCTCTACCAGGCGGCGCTGCTGCTCGAACGCCAGGGTCTCGACCGCCAGCTGCAGGAAGCCTACAAGCTGCTGGAGCAGCTGGTGCGCGACTACCCGCAGGACGCCCTCGTCTTCCGGGCGCGCATGAAGCAGGGCGACCTGCTGCGAAAGCTGAACGATTTCCCGGCGGCGCGTCAGATCTACGAATTCCTCGTGAACAATTATCCCGGCCATCCGGAGGAGCTGACCGCGCAGCTCGCCCTGGCGAACAGCCTGTTCGCGCAGGGTCCGGCCACCACCGAAAGCGCGGCGGCGATCTTCGAACGCCTGCGCGACCTGCCGTCGGCGCCGGTGGACCTGCGCGTGGAGGCGGGATTCATGTGGGGCTATGCGTTGAAGCGGACCCAGCCGGCGAAGGCGCAGGCGGTGTTCTGGTCGGTGGTGGAATCGTTCCTGCTGGACGCGAACCAGGCCGCCAAGCTCGGCGCGAACGGCCGCTACTGGCTGTCGCGTTCGCTGCTCGAGCTCGGGCAGATCCACGAGGACGCCGGGCGGCTCGACGAGGCGCAGCGCGCCTACCAGCTGATCATCGACAACAAGCTCGGCGGCGCCGCGCAGGCGCAGGCCAAGCTCGCGCGCTTCCGCCCCGCCGCGACCCCATGAGCTTTGGCATTTACGCCCCGATTCCCCCTCGCATGATCCGCGCCCACGCATGATGACGGCCTTCAGTTACAGTGCTTTCGCCAAAGGCGGCCCGGTGATGTGGCTGCTGCTCCTGCTCGGCTTCGTGGCCGTCGTGATCTTCATCGAGCGCACGCTGTTCCTGCACCGCTCGCAGATCCGCTCCACCGAATTTCTCAACGGCATCAAGAACCTGCTGCAGAAGGACCGCCTCATGGAGGCGCTGACGCTGTGCGAGGAAACCCCGGGGCCCGTGGCGAAGCTCGTGAAGGCCGGCCTGCGGCACGCCAATGACGACGAACAGGCGATGCGCTTCGCCGTGCAGGAGGCCGCGCTCGCGGAACTGCCCGTGCTCGAGCGGCGCATCAGCGCGCTCGCGGCCGTGGCGCAGATCGCCCCGCTCTTCGGCCTGCTCGGCACGCTGCTCGGGATGATCAAGACCTTCTATCTCTTCAACCAGGGCGGCAACTACGCCACGCCGGCGGTGCTGGCGGGCGGGATGTGGGAGGCGTTGCTCACGGCGGCCGCGGGCCTGATGGTCGCGATCCCCGCGCACCTCGCCCGGCATTTCCTCACCGGCCGCGTGCGCTCGCTCGTGCAGGACATGGAGTGGGTGGGCAACGAACTGATGCGTTACCTGCTGCGCGAGTACCGCAACAAGGGAGTCGTCGGAAAATGATCACGCGCCCCCTCGAGCTGCAGTCGCGCCTGAGCGCGCCGCCCCGCGACCTGGATTTTTTCGCCTGGGTGAGCGTCGGGGTGATCGCGCTTTTTTTCGGCCTGCTCGGGTCGCGGTTCGTGCTGCCGCCCGGGACCGTCGTCGACACCGGTGGTAACGCGGAGCCGCCGGTCGTCCTGCCGAATGGCGGCAATATTTCCGCGGGCGTGGCGCCCGCGGCCTCCGTCGTGGTGAGTTACCGTCGCGACAACGTGATCCTGTTCGAAGGCGGCATGTACACGCTGACGGAATTGCGGAAGCACATGGAGGCTTACGCCAAGCTGCATCCGAAGGCCGTGATGCTCGTGCGCGCGGACCGGCAGGTTTCGATGCAGGCGTTCCTCGATTTGTGCGAGATGGCCCGGCAGGTTGGTTTCGCCAACGTCGTCGCCGCGTCCGAGCAACCCGCGCCGGAAAACGCGGCGCAATAAGGGAGCCCGATGGCCATTCGCATCAAGCGGCGCGTCTGGATCGGGGCCCTGATCGCCGTGGTCGCGGTGGGTGGCTGGTTTTTTTGGACCCGCCGCGAGCTGGCCGCACCACAGGCTGTCGTCGCACCTCCGGTTCCGAAGTCATTTGTCCAACTCGCCGCCAGCGACCGGGAGCTGCGGGAGAAAGCCGACTTGCTCGATCCGACCCCGCTCTTTTTCCCGACCGAGCGCAACTATGGCCAGCGTCCCTTGCCGCAGGGCGCGCTCAAGCAGCCGGGCCAGGTTTTCGGCAGTTTCGAACCCAAGCTCACGGTGGCGGAGCAGAACATTGCGCCCTACCGCAACGAGACGACCCCCGTCCCCGAGAAACTCTCGGACGTCCTAGCCCAAGGCAACGAAGCCCCTTTTGCGGGCCTGGGACAGGTCGACTCACAGCGGTCGACGCTCCCGATTCGTTCGGGGTTTCTCGAAGTAAGCGACCTAAAAACAGGGGATGTAATTATTTCCCAGCCACTTATTGGATTAAACGCACCTCGCCCGGACTTCGCTCCGATGGAATTTCTGGTTGTTGTGGGGTCTGCCGGGGTCGTGGGCGATCCCTTCCTGATGAGCGGATCGGGAGGCGAGGAGATGGATAATTTCCTGCGCAGCTACCTCGTGAAATCCTACCGGCTGGGCGAGCGTTTGCGTCCGGGTCGGTATCGTGTATTGGTGGGCGCCTAGGATTTTTGGGGAATTCCCACAGATTCTAGTTGACGGGCCTTTTTGGGACCCATTCCCTCGTCGTTCTCTTTGTTTTTTGCCAGTGATTTGGTCTGCCCAGATAGCTCAGTTGGCAGAGCACGTTCTTGGTAAGGACGAGGTCGCCGGT